>CAVVNJ010000012.1:0-9066 GCA_963749595.1 Candidatus Woesebacteria bacterium | reverse complement strand
AAAAAAAGTGTACCAAAACCAGCGATCAACATCATTTTATATCGATCTCGCTGCGGCTTCTTTACCAGCGAAAGAAAAAGCCAAGAGAGGAAAAAATAGCCTCCCAGGTATAACAACAGGGTGAGATAAAAATAAAGAAACCAGTCATCCTGGAGAATAAAGAAACCGGCGTTCAATAAAATATTCGGTATTTTGAACAACAAGAGCGAGCTCAGCGCTATTGCCGACCAAAGCTGGCGTTGATTCTTTTTTTTGCTCTTAATCCACAAGCTGAAGAAATATAAACCGCCCAAAAAGAAGGTCAGGAAAGCAGCCAATGAAAAATAGAAACCTGCGGAGAAAAATGGCACGACCCACAAACTATATAGAAAATGCCGGCGGATTGCAATGGCGCTTGCTTCCTCGGCAAGCTACTCAAATACTTCCTGCTCAATCGGCGAGAAAAAGAAAATGGCGAACGGGATTATTCCGACCAAAACCAAGGCCAGCCTTAGCGAGTGGTCGGCCGTGAATCCGATCAAGGGATTTAACAACACCAGCGCCAGGCGGCGGAACATTGAGATTGACGACAAGATGGTGGCGCGCTGCCCGGAAGGAATGAAGCGGTTCATATAGGCGAACATCAGTTCGATTCTGGTCAGCCCGAAGCCCCCGGCCAAAATGATTAGCAACGTCACGGTGAAGATGTTGGGTAAAAGCGCGGTGAGCAGCAATGACAAGCCGGTAATCACCGCCGTTAGTCTAAGGTATCTTTTTCCGGATCCAACCAATTTTTCCAGTCGAACGAAGTTGGCGGCGATCAACATTTCTACCGCTACTAACAAGGCATGGAACCAGCCAAAATAAAAGACCGGCACCTTAAGCTCGATAAATAATGGCTGGTAGAGCCAGATGACGAAATAGGCGGCCGACGCCACGACGATGGCATCCAGAGCTAGCAGACGCAACACTTTGTGATGGCGAAAAAAAGTGAAGCCTTGTTTGGCAATATCCCAGTAGCGTTTTGACTCCGAAGTTTTATCGGCGCTGGCCGGTTCTTTGATCCCCATCGCGACCAGGGCGGCCAGCAAAAAAGGAATGCCCGTCAACAACATCGGCGCGTTGAGGCCAAACCGGTCCGCAATAAAGCCGCCGAAGGACGCGGAAACCAGTATTCCGAGCAGATGGAAGAAATGCGCCCGGCCAAAGATTTGCTTGCTTTTGCCCTCTTCACCGGCGTCTTTCAGGGCGTCATAAAGCAAGGCGCTGTCCGCTCCGGAGGTTAAAGCCATGGCCGCGGCAAACAGGAACTCGCCAATTAAAAATATCTCGAATCGCGGGGCGCTTCCGTAAATCAGGGTGGCCATGGTACCGACGATTGCGCCCAGAATCAGAGAATACTTGCGGCCCAGAAAATCGGCCACCGCGCCGGTCGGCACTTCTAATAAAAAGATCCAGAGCATGAACCACGATTGCAGTAGTTGGACTTGGGTTAAGGAGATCTGTCCCCAAATGGTGAAAAATGGAACCAAGACCGCGGAAAAGAACGAGCTGGCTCGGAGAAAAGTGAATAGATAATATCGCCAAACGGTGTTGCGCACGTTAATCGATTATAACCAGGAGAGAAAAATCTTCCAGCCTACTGCACAATGATCGACCCGAACTGCGTCGCGTCCAGGTGGTTGTGGTAATAGTACGTCCCCGGATCAGGAAAAGTCAACGTCAACGTTTCGCCGTCCGCGAATTCGCCCAAGTTTAGCAGCGGGTAGTCAGTATGAGCCGGGTGAGGAGCGGAATCCACCGTGGCCAATCGTCCGCTGCCGTTAACCCAGGCAACCGTCTCCCCGGCTTGAATCGTCAGGGGCGACGGGGCAAAACCTGTGGCCGTCAAAGTCACGATATTTTCCAACTGCCGGCGTGGCGCTCTCAGCTTCAGGGAAGATCTCGCCTTTCGGAGGTTCAGGCAACACCGGTTCTTCGACCAGGGCGCTTGATAGCGATTCTTATTGGCGTAAAAGAAATAATAAACCACGCCGTAGATCAGCCCGCCGATCAGGGCGTAGATCAGTACCCAGTGCCAGAGCGGCCGTTTGCTTTCGCCATAAGTATTCATTGCTCAACTTAAGCAACTTTTACCGCCGGCGTCAAGGTCGAGATTGGCAACTATTTAGAGCACGAAGGTCAGGGCCTTGCCCATTTTCCCGGCTCGGCCGGTGCGGCCGATGCGGTGGACGTAGTCCTGGTAAGTCTGAGGTTCATCGTAGTTGATCACGTGCGTCACGTCTTCCACGTCAATGCCGCGGGCGGCAATGTCGGTGGCAAGCAGAGCCTGCACTTGTCCGGACTTGAACATCTGCAAGGACCGTTGGCGGGCGCTCTGATTCTTGTTACCGTGAATCGAGGTCACGCGGACGCCGCGTTTCACCAGGTTTTCTTCCAGTTTATTGATACCGTGTTTGGTGCGGCCAAAGACCATGACTTTTTTAAACTCCTCTTGGAGCAATAATTCATGGAGGACGTCCATTTTATTTTGTCCGGCGTGCAACTTGACGACATCTTGTTCGATATGTTGGCTGGTTTCTTTCCGGCTGATCTGGATCATGACGGGATCGGTCAGGAAGCTGCGGGCAATACCGTCGGTTTCGGCGTCCAAAGTGGCGCTGAAGAAGGCGGCGTGCCGCTGCGGGGGCAACATGGCGATCAAGTACTTGATGTCCTGGCGGAAACCGATGTCCAACATCCGGTCGACTTCATCCAAGACGATGTTGGTGAAGAGCGACAGGTCAAGAACGCGGCGTTGGATCAAGTCCTTAATTCGGCCGGGGGTACCAATGACGAAGTGCGGATTATCGCGCAAACGCGAAATCTGGGCATTGATATTGGTGCCGCCGATACACAGGCAGGAGCTGATCGGCAAACGAGCGGCGAAAGCGCGGAATTCATCCGAGATCTGAAGAGCCAGTTCCCGGGTGGGAGCCAGAATCAACACGCCCTGTTTTTCGTCGTGCAAAACCTTGTTCAGCAAGGGCAGCAGGAAGGCGGCGGTTTTACCCGTGCCGGTGTTGGCAATCCCAACCACGTCCTTGCCTTCCATCAGCGGAGGCATGGCCTGGTCCTGGATTGGCGTCGGCGTGGTATAGCCATGGCGTTCAACGTTGGCGATCAAGCGTTCGTCGAGGCCAAAATCGGTGAAAGCGTGCGTAGCTTCATAGGGAACTTCTTGTTCCGGAGGCTGCGCAGCCTGGATATAGTGGGAACGCGAAACGATTGACCCCAGCGTTCTACGGGGTTGAAACGAGCGGCGTTGACGCGAGGCGCCAAATCCGGATGAACGGGGACTCCCCCGATGCACTTGATACATACTTCCTTTGTGTCAGCGGAGAGAATCTCATTATTCGCCTAGGGGCAGAATTTCAAACCGAGAGCCTGCAGTATAGCATGCATGTCCTATAAGTCAAATCAAAATTAGGCTTGATTTTCATTCTCGTTACCCAAGCCTAATCATCCAAGTTGATGCTGGAATCTTGTCTTCCAACACTGCTAGAATGGTTTGTGAGAGGTTTTAACTTAAGAAACTTAACTAAATTCACTGGTGGACTTTAGGTGCCTTCCTTTTCGCTTTTTTAAGCGTGCTTAGTGTGGCCGCTAATGTCTTTTTTTACGCCCAATTAAAAGTAAATCAACAAAAATATCTGGACTATACCCACTCCGACGATGCGTTACATGACCTGTTCAAGAGACATGCCGCTCTCCTAACCGTAAGCTTGTTCAGTCAGAATGAGGCGCAATCCCAGGCCTCGCTGCAGGCTCTGGAAAATAACACCACTGCCCTTTCGCTCTGGTTGGGCGAGCGCTATGACGAAAAAATCCGCTATGAATTCCAAACGATGTGGCGGGCGCAAACCGCCGCCTTTTTGTGGCCTATGCTCAGGCGGCCAGCCAAAAGGATAATGGTGAGAAGGCCAAACAGTTGAAACCGATCAGTGCCTTTCCAACGATTTTCAGTGATTTTTTTACGAAAGTCGATCCCAAAGCGGACTCAGCGGGACTGAAAATCCTGGCTGCCTTGTATGTTAGCCGGACTAAAACCATGATTGATACCTATGCGGCGGGCGACTATACCACATTTTTTCGGCAACAGGCGGATTATTGGCAGATCATGAATAGTATCGCGGCCTTAATCCAAGGCGAGGAGCCGTGATGCGCTGGCCCAGGATTTCTCTCCGCTTGAAACCTTTCCCCCGTAAATTACTGCCCACTTTGCAGTATCGTGAGAAATTGTTTTTAGCCGTAATTGTTGGCTTGGTCGGGGTAGCTTTAACGGCGGCGGTGGTCCTAGCGGCGACCTCATCTTTCTTTATAGCAATTCCTCGACGACTTTAGCGACGTCTAACATGACCCAGAAGCGGCTGGTCAGGACTTCGGATGGGACACTGCACTCTTTTGTTCAAACGGGCACCCAAACTACTCTGTGTGACAGCGTGGCTAAGTCCGGCTTGATTTGGTTTTATTCGACCGATGCCGGTGCCAACTGGACCTGTGGTGCGCAGTTGTCGAGTGATACCACCAACCAGATGTACGCTTCCGCCACGGTCGATGCGTCGGACAACGTTTATTTGATCTACTCGGCCGCCAGCGGCGGGGCGGGCACGGCCTACGGAACTTTTTATCGCAAACTTACTAAGGGTGAGGGGGCGGTTTGGACAACGGGTGATGCTCGAACAGTAGTCGCGGGATCGTCAAGCGTAGGATATGGCTTTGCGGTAATCGAGAATGATGGCACTCGAACCTGGGTGGCCGCACGCTATTTTGATGGTGCCAACTACCAAGTTTCGGTTTATTACTCCAACGATCTTTCCGATAACCCGACCTGGACCATTTCTCAAACCAGCCTGGAGACACCGGGAAATAACAGCGGCCAGCACTATCCGTCGATAGTTCGATTTGGTACAAAAATTGGCGTCATTTACCAATCGCAGTTCCCCCAGGCTTATCTCCGCTGGCGGGTACGTGATGATGCCGACGGTCTGACCAGTTGGTCACCGGAAAATATTGTGACCACTACGATTGGCACTTCGGCTCGCTTTAACGCGATTTCTGACGCGAACGGGACGTATCTATTTAGTAGTTATGTCCGGTGCGTCGGTGGTTTTCAATTATTGGAACGGCTTGGTGTGGTCGCCCAACGCTATTGTCTCTGCGACCGGTTTAAGTTCCTCCGGCGCTTCTTTGTCCACCGACGGCACTAGCGTCTGGGTGTTCTACCAGGATACGGCTGGTTTAGCGAGCGGGCTATCCGGCAGCAGTAAACTGGTTTCTAAACGGGGTTGGTTGCCCTATACCACCAATGATTTTGAGCTTACCGCGACTAAGGCGGTACCTTACCATGATGTTTTTGACAAATATTGGAAATATACCGCCAGCGGCGGTACCTACACCGACGATACTACTGATATCGGTAGCGTTGCGAATGGAGATTCCTCATTTCCTTCTGCCTTGGGGGATATGGCCTATTTTGGCAAGTTGCAGCCCTATGATTCTATTTCCTGGCGCTTTCCACGGCCGGGGTTGGTGGCGCGGTAACCTGGAAATACTGGAACGGAACCGACTGGAATTCCTCGATTACTTTTACTACTGCGACCGGTACTGGTTTTACGGCCGCCGCCGGTTGGGGAGCCTTTACCGCGCCCTCGGACTGGCAACCGACGACCGTTAACGGCGAAGGAACGCCCTATTACTATCTGCGCGCTGAGGTGACTACTGCACTGACCACCACTCCCGTTGGAACGCAGGCAGCGGCGGTTCCCAACCTCAACTTCAGCTACTTCCTCTCCGCACCGGTGGCTAACACTATCTATGGCTATTGGGCCGAAAACGCTGCCTCTCCGGTGAAAGTCCGCAGCGCCTCGGTTACCGTTTCCACCGGGACACCTAATGCCACCGCCGCTGCCGATATTGCTCCCTATACTTTGGCCTATGCTTCCAGCAAATCAGCCTCTAACCATCCTCCGCCCGGCATTTGGTCCGCACTTCCGACGGGACGCTCCATGCTTTCATCAACAGTGGCAACGTATCGGCCTGTGGCAGTCAAACCACCAATAATGGTTTGGGTATCAACTGGATCTATTCCACCGATTCCGGTCAAACCTGGACTTGCGGCGGGCAAATCTTTCTGGATAACACGACCAGCAACTTCCAATTTTTCCCCTCAGCCGCCGTTGATTCCGCTGACAATATTTACGTCACCTACTCGGTGGCAGTGCGGTGCAGAGCCAGCGGTGCTTACAATATTTACTACCGGAAGCTAACCAAAGGAGTGGGTTCAACTTGGACTCTGGAGGCGGCTCAGACGGTGCTGACCAGTTCGGGAACGGAGGGATACAGTTTTTCCGTCATTGAGGCGGAAAATACCATCGCCTCTGGTTAACCACCCGTTATTTTGATGGCAGCAACTACGTCGTCAAAGTGACTACTCCAGCAACCAGTTCTGCGGCTCCGACTTGGACCGTATCTTCCAGCGCTTTTGATTTAGCCAGCAATACGGCCACCCACGTGCCGGCGATGGTGCGGTTTGGCGACCGGGTTGGCATTGTCTACAGCAGCCAGAACACTGTGAACTACAACAATGTTTCCGGCCAGATCGGTTTGCGCTGGCGCTTCCGCCAGGATGGGGACGCTTTAACCAGTTGGTCCAACGATTCCATTGCTGAAGTAACGACGAATGGTTCCAATAACTTTACAGCGGTTTCTGACGGAACTAACGTTTACGTGGCCTACAACCCGGATAGCGCCGCGGTTTACCTCAATTATTGGGATGGAGTGACCTGGCAACCGAGCATCACCGTGACCGCGGCTAATACCACGGTGGCTAACAACTTTATCGCGCTCTCCACTGACGGCGCGCAGGTCTGGGTTTTTTATAACTCTATCACGGGCTTCAGCACTACCCTGCCTGGTAATCGCAATATTGTTTATAAGCGTTGTGTTTTTGGCGGGGCAGTTTGCGATTCGGCCGTTAACGCAGTAGGACAATATAATTTTTTTGACAAATATTGGAGTTATGTTTCCAGCGCCTATACCGACAAAACTACGGCGGCTAGCAATACTACAACCGCGGATGCCACTTTATTTACTGGCGTTGGCGACGCGGCTTATTTTGGCAAACTGCAGAAATATGACTCCATCTCCTGGTCGCTGTCGACTAACGGCGTTGGCGGCCAAGTGGTCTGGGAATACTGGAACGGCTCGGCCTGGAAAGAACTGACTAAATTTATTGGCGTGTCCAACGGTACGTTTTTGAATAACGGTTATTTAAGCTTTCTTGCTCCCGGCGATTGGCAGACCACTAATGTCAATGGCGAGGCCACACCCTATTATTATGTTCGCGCCCGGGTAGTTACCGTCTACTCCACCCCGCCGGTCGGTACTCAATTCGCGGCGCTCTCTCAAACTAACTTTGGTAGTTTCTTACCGATGCCGATCTCCGGCAATATTTACGGACTATGGACGGAAAATTCCACCGCTCAGTCTAAGGTTAGATTTGGGTCCCTGGAGGTGTCGGCGGTGTCTTCCAGCACCAGTAATGCCGAAATTGACCCGCCGGTGGTCGGTTACTCCACACTGGCTAACGCCAGCTGGGCGCCAACCATGCGTAAGTTGGTCCGGACGTCCGATGGTACGTTACACGCTTTTATTCAGGCTCACAACCGTTTAGCCTGTGGCAATCAGACGGGTAACAACAATAACGGACTGATGTGGATCTACTCGACCGACGAAGGGGCTACTTGGACTTGCGGAGCCCAACTGAATAACGATCTGACGAACGTCATGTATGCCTCAGCGACGGTGGACAGTAGCAACAACATCTATGTGGTCTACTCCGTGGTGACTGAGGGTTCAAACTTGGCCAACAGCACTTACTACCGTAAGCGGTGGACTGAACAAGCTGGTGCCAACTGGAGTTTGGGCAACGCCCAGATCGCCTTGGACGCCAGTTCAGGTTTAATTGGCTATTCTTATTCGGTGGTTGAGGTGGAAGGAACTAGTCGGTTATGGTTGGCGACCCGTTATTTTGATGGCAGTAACTATCAGGTAGCGGTTTATTACTCCAACAATCTTTCCACCAGCCCTACCTGGACCTTGTCTCAAACCTCGTTAGATACGCCTAATGGAGCGACAACGAAACATTTTCCGGTTTTGGTTCGTTTTGGTACCAAGGTTGGGGTAATCTACAGCGTGGCTTACGCTACTACTACGCAAACCCGTTGGCGTTGGCGGAATGATGCCGATGATTTGACGGCGTGGTCTGGCGAAGCGACGGTGGGCACCGATCAGATTGGTGCGGCTACTTATTCCGCCGTGGGTGATTCTTCCGGCGGGGTATATTACGCTTCCAACAACAACAGCGCTACCTACTTTAGTTACTGGAACAGCGCCTGGTCCTCAACCACCACCGTCAATACCACCGCCAGTACCGTTTCTGGCCTGATTAGTTTAGTGACTGACGGCTATAACGTCTGGGTAATTTTTGGTGATTCCCTTGGCTTCACCGGGTTCACTGCTGGTACCCAGGGCTACCATCGGCTAGCGTACAAAAAAGGTATTCCCCCTTATACTGCCAGCGAGTTCGATGCCGTGGCCACGCCGCTAATCTCCTATCACGGCATTTTTGATAAATATTGGAGCTATGTTTCCGTGGTTGTTTCGGTGGCACTACTGATGCCGGCAGCATCGGGGCCAGTGATCTGAGGATGGTCAGCGCCGTTGACGATATCGCTTATTTTGGAAAATTGCAAAAGTTTGACACCGTAAACTGGCAGACACCGACGGCTGGGGTTGGCGGCATGGTGTTGTGGGAATACTGGAACGGATGAGCCTGGGCGGGAATTTCCGGCGTCCAATCCCCAGAGTGGCGGAAAGTTACCGGCGCCCGAGGTTACGTCAGTTTTACCCCGCCCACCAACTGGGCGACACTGCCGGTGGAATCGCGAGGGCACTCCCTACTATTATGTCCGCGCCCGGGTGATAACCGCCTACAGCACTGCGCCGGTCGGCACTCAGGCCGATAACATGCCGCGTTCCTGGGCC
>CAVVNJ010000011.1:0-18657 GCA_963749595.1 Candidatus Woesebacteria bacterium | reverse complement strand
GGTAGCCGCCCAGGCGCAGCGAGCGCACCATCTCCCGATCGAGCCCGAGGCCTCGCCCACCGCCACCGCGTCGCGCGACAGCCGGTCGCAGTGGCCCAGCGTGTACGGATCGCGCGCCTCGATGGTGAGGGCCAGGGTGGTGATCACCGCCTCGGCCCGCTCAAGCTGGCTCAGCAGCAGGCGGACCCGCAGCAGCGCGGCCAGGCGGGTGCGCCACTCGACGAACGCCACCGCTGGCCAGAATTCGGCCCCACCGCGCTCCCGGCCACCCGCCCCTCCAGGTCGCCCACCGCGGTGAGGATGACCACCGGCATCAGCTCGTAGCGCGGATCGGCCTTGAGCCTCTTCGCTCTTGTTGGCCGCAGCCACGTCGACCAAGTCGTACATGAACTGACCGCCGAACTTCACCATCTGCACGCGGAGCTGGAGCCCCGCCATGATCCGGTGACGGTTGGACAGCCGAGCCGCGCTGAACACCGCGGTGTTGTTGAAGTCCGCGCTCGTCCCGTTCTTGCACACCGGCTGCCCATCGAAGCGGTTGGGCTTGCTGGGATCGGGGTTCGCCTTGTTGTTCGTCCCCGAGAAGCCGCAGAGGTTCACGGCGTCGGTGTTCGGCGTGAGATCGATGAGGCCGGAGTCGCCGAAGATACGCAGGAATTGATACCCGACGTACGGCGTGAGGATCACGGTGCCCGCGATCGGGATCGGCTTGGAGATCTGCCCGTCGACCCCGCAACGGTGACGCTCGCCACCTGCTCCGTCCCCGTGATCGTTCGCACCGACCCACCCACCGAGAGCTCCGGAAAATCGGCGGAAATGCCCGTGCGGAACCCCTCGAAGACCGACATGCGCACGTCGGCGCCGAGCGTGAAAATGCTCGTCTGCGGCATGTATCCGAAGTTGCCGGTCAGCTCGAGGCCGAAGGGAAAGCCCTTGCGGATCTTCAGCGTGTAGAGCTGAAGCATGCTCGCGTATTAAAGAAATCGACGAACCGAATATTTTCAGTGAGGGCGGGAAAGTGGCCTACGCCACGCTGACCTTGAAAAAAGGCAACAACCATCCGATCAAAACTTTCAAAGATCTGCCTACCGATCCGCTCAACCTAATCACCTCGGCTTTTTCGAAAATGACCGATGGCGAAGGCAGCCATTCTTCAGTTCTTGGTTGAACCGATCAGTGACAAATGGCGCGATGCGGCGCAAAAATACGTCACCAAGGAACGGGAATCGGAAACCTCGGCGGAGGGAAAAAAGGTTCGAACGGTCGATCAGAAATCGCTGGAGGCCGTCAGCAGTAAATCCGAAAAACTTGGTTACCGGGTCTGTATCCGAGCCATTGTTTCGGCTCCGGACGAATACCGGGCCAAGTCGCACCTCACCAATCTGCTGGGCGCCTTTGCGCAATTCACGGCCCAGTACAACAGCTTCTGCCAGGGTAAAATCTGGTTTAAACACGCCTTCATGGTCGATTTTCTCTACCGCTATTTCCCGTTTTTTAATCGCAATACCATGATCCTGAACGTTGAGGAACTGGCCACCGTCTTCCACTTTCCCAATAAGACCGTGGAAACGCACCACATCCAATGGCTGAATGCCAAGAGCGCGCCGGCGTCAAGCCTGATTCCAAACGAGGGCCTATACCTGGGCAAATCAATTTACATGGGTCAGGAACGGAAGATCTACATGTCGATGGACGACCGCCGGCGCCATACCTACATCATTGGTAAAACCGGTACCGGTAAATCCGAGTTTCTGAAGGAGATGATCCTGCAGGATATTGAAGCCGGGCATGGCGTTTGCGCGATCGATCCGCATGGTGAATTCGTCGAAGATTTATTGGAACTGATGCCGGCCGAACGGGCGGAAGACGTAATTTACTTTAATCCCTCCGACGTGGAGTATCCGATGGGCCTAAACATCATGGAAGCAGACACCGAAGATCAGCGCCATTTTATCGCCCAGTCGGTCATCTCGTTGATGTACAAGCTTTATGACCCAAACCGCACTGGTATTATTGGTCCGCGCTTTGAGCACGCCATTCGCAACGCCATGTTGACGGTGATGTGCGTCCCGGGAGCCAGCTTCGTGGAGTTGGTTCGCGCTCTCACCGACCAAGCTTACGTTGACGAAATTCTGCCGCTGGTTCAGGATCCAGTGGTGCGTCGTTACTGGACCGACCAAATCGCCCAAACTTCCGACTTCCACAAATCAGAGGTGTTGGACTACATCGTTTCCAAATTCGGCCGGTTTATCACCAACCGGACCATGCGCAATATCATCGGCCAGTCGCACTCGGCATTCGACTTCCGCCAGGTGATGGATGAGCGCAAAATTCTCTTGGTTAACCTATCGAAAGGTCGATTGGGTGAGGAGGACGCCAAGTTCCTGGGATTAGTGCTGGTGCCCAAGATTCTGGCCGCGGCCATGTCCCGCCAGGAGATGGATCCTAAGCTGCGCAAAGACTTCTTCCTTTATGTCGACGAGTTTCAAAACTACGCCACTGAAGATTTTGCCGTGATTCTGTCCGAGGCCCGAAAATATCGCTTAAACTTGGTCGTGGCCAACCAGTTTATTTCCCAGATTCAGGAAGACGTTAAGAACGCCGTTTTTGGCAACGTTGGCTCCATGATTGCTTTCCGGGTGGGCGTTCCGGACGCGAACTTCTTGCAAAACGAATTCACCCCTACTTTTAATGAGAATGACTTGACCAACATCGAGAAATACAACGTTTATATCAAAACGATCGTCAACAACGAACCAATCCCGCCTTTTTCGATGTCTCTCTACAAAGATATGACTTTGCAGAACGCGCAAAAAAACCCCAAGCTGGCCGAAACCTTGCGCGAGCTTTCCCGCCTGAAATATGGCCGGCCGCGTCATCTGGTAGAGGAAGAAGTAGCCAAGCGCGCCAAGCTCTAAGGTCAGACCTTCCAGGCTAAAATCCAACCAAGGTCAAACCCTAATTGAGCTCCGCCTCAGACTCAGTGCTGAAACGAATGTTTTTTAACTGGTCAATTTTGCCGGTCTGCTCATCGGTAAAAGTAATAATGAAACTGCCGTTTTGCCACTTCGCCATGGTGGCCATTTTCTGCAAGGCAAAATAACGTTCCCAAAAATCGCGCGGCAATTCAGTTTTTTCGGAGAAAAAATTAGGTTCCGACTGAGGATCTAAAACGCGATCGGTCATAACGGTAGTATACCGCCTTAGGGACGATATTCGACGGTAATTTTCTTTTCTTCAGAGGCATTGCCGGCTAAGTCGGTCGCCGTAATGACGATCTCATTTTGACCGGTGGCCAACTGGATCATGACCGAAAAATTACCCTCAGCATCGGTTTGCGTCATCGCTCCATTTACCCGCGCCGTCGCTCTTTCGGAAACCTTGCCCTTGACCGTCTGCGTTCGCTCGCGCGGCAGAGTAAAGACCGCCTTGTCTTCCGGTTGAGTTAGCTCCACCGTCGGCACGGTCACGTCGATCGTCAAGAGATAATGCTCCGATTCATTACTGATATTGCCAGCTTTATCCACGGCGGAGACCCACAATTCGTGCTCGCCTTCTTCTAACTGCAAAGTAAAGGAAAACTCTCCGCTGTCATTGGCTGCCACGACACTGTTTTGGTTGTTGTCCAAATACAATCTGGCCTCAGCTCCCGCTTCGGTAAATCCGGTCAGAATGAATTCTTTCTGGTTGTAGAACTCAGCCGGTGGTTGCAACACCGGGCGCTGCGGCGGAATCACGTCACCTTGTTCCACCACCGGCTGTCCGCGCCTGGCCACCGAAACTACCAGAGAAAACAAGAGCGGCATCAAAAAGACCACAAAGATAATCCCAAGAACCAAGGCGGCCAAAATCGACCAAAATAATTGGCGCTTGGCCTTGCGCTCCTGAACTTGGGCGCGGCGAGAAGAAACGGGTGGTCTCATGGAAATGAGGATACCATAATCTGGGCTGGGGTTCGATGTATAATCGACCCATCGCGGGAATAGCTCAGTTGGTAGAGCGTCTGCTTCCCAAGCAGAAGGTCGCGGGTTCGAGTCCCGTTTCCCGCTCCATATCGGACTAGTTTTGCAACTTCTTCAAATTTAGCCTTGAAATCAACTTTTAGCCTGGTTCTAACCAGGTTTTTTCGTTTTTAAGGGTTAGCCTGGAGATGAGGAATACCGGTGACCGGAATCGAACCTAATCAAAGGAGCACCTACACTAATTTTAAGTTTTGCGAGCTGCTTCGATAGCTGTCTTAGAGCGGTAGTCACCAGGATAAGGACTCCATCCAAAACCTAATTCGATAATTCCGCTAAAGTATTGCTGTTTGTCAGGTGACAGTTCTGTGAAATTATCAATAAGTAATCCAAGGCCAGGATCCTTTTTATTACTTGCAATGACAAGTTGAAATGCAAAAGGAGGATATGCAATCTCCTGTACCCACCTCCATGTTTCAGTTTTTGCATCGATATGTAGCTGTGGTCCATGAATACGAACTCTTGGACCAAAGAATATAAACATTCCCAACTCCATTCCCTCAGGAAGAGACTCTATTGATTGTTCTAAAATGATTCGCCTTATAGCAGGATATCTCCCTGCCAAATCCCACGATCCGCTCAAACTACACATGCATGACATGACTTGACGTACCAGTGCACCTGGTTTTACAGCTCCATCTTTTTTATTACCAAAAGTAATGTTTTCACCAAATGGTCCAGGTAGGCTATCCAGTTTAGGTACTATTCCGTGTCCATATCCATTGATAAGTTTTTTAGCCAATTCTACCCACCTCTTATATTCGTTACCATAAAGTGTACCTGTCATTGAATTACAATTTTTGCATAGGGTGTAACCAAAGATACCACCTTGCTCAACTGTATGCTTTGCCTCGGGATTGTCCTCTAGCCTGTCTCTTAACCAGTCTTCAAAGGTGAGGGTTGTGTGGCGTTCCTTATTACCGCTGGATTTAGGAGGGATATGTTCCTTCGTCAGTTCAGTTTCTTGACCACATAAGCGGCAACGTCCCCGGAGTGCACGCCTGGGCAACATGGCAACCGTATCTTCAGGAGCATTTTCTCCCTCCGCGTTTGTTACAATAAATCCCTTCGGTGCAGCAGTAATAGCCTCATCGAAGAGTTTTTTCATCTTAGGGTGATGCGGATCGATGTCTTTTACCACTATTTTCCAGTTCATCTTATTTTGGTTTTTTAACTGATATTTTTGTGTTGGCAATCAATAAACAGAAAATATGGAGTAAAGCTGTTGAATAAACAGCGTGAGCATGTTTTTTCTTAAAAAAGCCGTGTCCGACTTTGTATCGCAGATTGTATCCTCTGTAGTCATCCATAACCCAGGAAATGTACCGGTAGAGCTGTTCTGATATGTGCGGTTTTAACTCGATCAAAATCCTATTGAGATTTTTCTCCGTGAAGGCATTTGCTTGAATATGTTGTGTTGTTGTTTGTCCACCAAACAGATTCAACAATCGTCTCAACAAGTCCTCTAACTGTGTTGTCAGAACGTATATTGCTTGAAAGTGATCCTCTTTGAAGTATGATTCAACTCCCGTCCAAACGGTTTCATAAGTATCATTATTAAGGATTTCCAGCTTGGAAAGAAACTTCTTGAAATCGTTGGCTGACAATTTTTTTTCTTTGATAAGTTCCCTAACGCAACCAGTAAGCCAATGGTGTGCCAACTCGACCTCTATTTTATAATTCCCCATTATCCTATCTTCTTGCTCTTGTTCAGGTGTTCGTGGTGCACTGATGGGGTATTGATCACTGTATGTCACTGGAGCAACAAGGTGCATGAACACAAACTTTTTGCTATGATCCTCTGTCATCTTAATTGCATGATCCCAATTTGGAAAAAAAGTTGGAGCTGTTCCCATGTTTTCGGGTACTTCCTCACCCGTCCCCAAACTATTTTTCATTCTTTGCCAATCTTCCTGTTTGAGCTCTACAGTTGAGGAGATTTGTTTGAACTCTTTGTTATCGATAGCTTGTTTGGTTGCCTTCTTAACTTCTCCAATGAGCATGTTTACCTTGTCCATATCACCAAGTTTTTTATAGTGATCAATAGCTTCTTGAAGAAAGTGAGCCTTAACCAAACCACTATCAGATTTTGCTTCCGCTTCATCAATGTAAGATTGACCAACTTCTTCATTAACTTCTTTCACTTTTTCCGGGGTATTGCTGACGATTTTGACAAGTCCCGCCTTTACTGTAAGGAAGCTTCTCTGTAAATGAAAGTTCTGGGAGGAATAATAATGCTCGACAGCTTTTTCACAAACAGATACAAATCTCTTAATTTGATCTGGAGAAAATGACTCTGCTAATGCTATTACCAGCTCAAACATTTCAATCAGCCATCGAAAGTTCCCACTTTTTTCAGTTTTATCTATCTGTTCATGCAGTTTAGCGACTACCTTATCCGTTACTGGTCTTTTGTCTTTCCCTTTTTCGAGAACAAGTACTAACTCAGTCGCACGTTGTAAGCCATCCAATCTTTCAATGATGGCATCTTCATTTTCGTATTCATCTGCATTGAGAAGGTATTGCTCAACAGCCTCTAAAGCGTAAAGGTGCTTCTTTTTTGATTTCGATTTTTCCCACAATATGTCTAAGTAACGAGCCTTGAGAATTGGATTAGTAGAAACAGTAGACCTGGATTCGTAGTAGTTCAAGGCATCATCGGTGAGCGTTTTAGGATCGGGGAAAACACTGCCATCGGCAAAAATCGCCATAGGAACAAATCTCTCTGTTCGTACACCGTCATTTGAAAACTTATTTTTAGTTGTAAGCCGGAATAATAGGAAGTCCCATTGTGCTTGTTGTAACTGTTCAGGAGTAAGATCAGCTTTATGCGTATCCAATAAGTTACTAAACTTTTCAGCTATTTGAAAATCATATTTTACTTCGGAAGCTTGTGATTCAATATCTGAAAATAGCTGGTCAAATTGTGCTTTTTTCATGCCCCCATTGTATCAAGAGTTGAGTAAGACTTAAAGGAGAGTTATAGGATTATTAGGGCTTAGTTTTGGGTGGAAGTGTTCCAGAGACTGTCGGGAATGGCATGGTGATGGAGGCCGGTGGTATGGTAGCGGTTGCGGCACTCATTGAGGTAGAGGTGGAGGTTGATGTAGTGGTTGGAGTAGTCGTACCCATGGGACCAGAAGGTCCATGATTTGTAGGTCCAAGTGACAATGATGCTCCGCTTGCCATTACCCCTAAATGAGAAAATAAAGGACTAACGGGTACTTGTGCTCTGCGACCTGTGTTGTTGGTTGAAGAATGTAGTGTTGGCAGTCCAGAGAATAGCCGTGTGGAGTCACCGGTATAACTAGTGCTTAAGTTATCAAGACGTGTCTGCATAGTTGCCTTTGTAGTAGCGGGCGAAGTTGCGGACACATCAATAATTGGTTTTACCAATAGACTATAAGAATCCTCAAACTCCATATAAAAAACGTTGCAGTCTATGTATATTTCCTGTCTTGTTGTATCTACTGACATCTGTCTGTTTGTACCTTTTTCAACAAAAATGCCAGGTTTTGCCACAAAGGTATGAGATATTCCATTGCGCATCAATTGTCTAAATAATCTTCCAAGCCCGGTATATTCTGGATATTTTTGAGAGAAGTAGTTGTTCCAATAATTAAGAAAATACTCATTTCCTTTGCTTTGATCGAAAGGGTCAGTGTTTGGCATTAGAAGTTGCCCGAGTAGTTCCATCCCAGCGAGGGTTGTTGCAACCATTGGATACCCGACTCCTCCAAAGGTCTTCCCTGGCTTTACAACAACCTCTGACATACTTTCCAAATCCCCAAGCAAGTATCCTTCAACGAATTGTTTAAAAAAATCATCAATATTCATAAATACAATCTTATTTGCCACTTGGCATAAAGAGATAGTTGTACTGAGTAAAATTGGGTTCAAATTTAGCCTTATTTAACAACGTATCTGCAATCTCTTCGTCGCTCATAGAATAGTTTAGATAGTAATTGGAGTTTACGTCTATCGTATTGTTTCCAGCTTTGAATCGAATCTTCTTTGCCTGGAGTTGAGTCTGTTGAACGTTTCCAATAATTTTTCAAACTTTGCTTCGTCATCGATAAATCCGTAGTAATAAAGATTGCCAACAACTCCTTGGAGCGTACTGTTTGGACTTAATCTGAGCATAACTCCATCAGAAGCCATGGTTTTAGCTTCTTCAGCACTTACTCTCATATGTTCCATGAAATAATCCTCTACGGTTTTTCGAGAAGCTAAGTCTTCAGACGTCGGGGGAAGCGGTTTATTGAGAAAGAAATATCCAGCAACAAGAATGCCAACTAAAATTAATGTTCCAATTACTATTCCGTTTTTCTTCATAATACCCCGAAGGGCGATCTCTGTGGCTAAGATGGATCACTTGCGTGCCATCAGTTCTCTAAAAGTAAGATACCTTCACCACAGAGATCATTCGGTATGCTCATTTTATCACTTCTTGATATACTTACGTTATGAGTCTACTTGAACAGTTCTTTGCGATCAGTCTGCTTGTTCAAATAGCACATTCTATCGAGGAGCTCTCGACTGGCTTCCACAAAAAGTGGTATGTATTCAAAATGCCATTTTGGATATTTCTGTCGTTTGAAATAATTTTTGAGAGTTTTTGGATTACTGTATGGCTTCCACAAGATTTTCCAAGCAGGACCCTCCTTCAAGCATTCTTCCTAGCTCTCATGTTTGCCAATGGAGTTCAACATATTGTGTGGGCTGGAAACGTTAAAAAGTATGTACCTGGTTTAATTACTGCGCCGATTCATATTATTGTTTTCCTTGTATACTATTTCAAAGCTATTCTCTAAAGTTTTCTTGGTTTACCAAAAACCTCCTGAAACAAACAGAAATCAACACTCTTGAGATGGTTTTTAAAATCAGTCAGTTGTAGAATTAATTCTGGAGTAATGGAAGACCGAAGGATGATTTTGACAGCAGTAGGAAATGTCATGTCAGACTGGCTTAGAAGATATGATTTGATATGGTCATCCAGGCTGGGCAGGTTCGAGCAAAGTACGGTGACCAGCTCACTGCGTTCGCGGACTAGGACAATCCGTCGCCCTCTCACTACGTTTGTAGGTTTCGACAAGCTGCGTGGTAAAGAGTTTCTAAAACTGATACTATTTAATTGTTATGGAGAATCAACCAATCACCAACCTTTCCGATGCTCCTTCAACCAATCCAATGCTCGCTAGTCAATCTCTTGATTCACTCCAAACAAAAACGAATTTAATGATGCCGGTGCTCGCAACCTTTTTTCTGAGCGCAATTCTTTTTGGCATTGGTGGATATTATCTCGGTAATATTGGTTCACGGCCAATAGATAATATCTTTCCAGCTGATACTGAAAACACGGATTCAATCGCCGTAACCCCATCATCTTCACCCGCTCCCATAACCGATCAGAATCCCGAATCAAATTGGAATGTTTTCCAGAATACAAAGCATAATTATTCTTTTAAATATCCTAGCAGTTGGCAGTTGCGAACCTATGGAGGCGACAGCGTTTCCACTGAAGAGTCAGACTCATTTGTAATTGAGGGTCCGTATGATGATGTCATTACATTGAAGGGAGCACCGAAGTTCGCTATCCGAGTTGATGCGTCAACGAATGAATTTCCAAATGAAGCGAATCCTGCTAAATATATTTCCGTTATGAACGGTAGCAACTTATTTATTAAATTTGAACTATCAAGCAGTGAGATCCCGCCTCAAAGTTTGGACCCCTTGGTTCTAGATCAAATTCTATCGACTTTCAAATTCACCTATTAGGGGTAATAATATGTACCGCTACGCCGAAAAAGAACGCTGGACCAAACTTGAAGAAGCCGTCCTAAAAAGTGTCGGCAAAGTTGGCTCGGTTGTTGAGTTGAAGACGGTAATCAACTCTGCTTACGGATTACTGGGAACAACCTTCTTTGCCGGTTTGGCGATTAGCGAACAACCATTTGACCGAAACGGCCCCAACGGCCACTCGCCGGAAGCGGAGATTGTCTTAACCGTCCACGAGTTAGTCGACTTTGAGTTGCTAAGGATCACCGCGGACGGTCGGTTAAAGGTTCTCAAAACTCACCGCTAAACCTTTACCAGAAAATTTTGTTGTAGAATCCGGCGTACATGTTAGGGTTCGTTAAAAGGCGTTGGTTAAATTGGTGGCTGCTACTTTTTACGTCATTGTTATTTCTGCTTAATAGTCACACTCAACTTGCCAGCCCGCTTTTCTCCCATGACTTTAATGCCTGGCTTCTCCCCGCCATAGCGCCGCTACGTGGCTTAGGAATGCCTTATCGTGATTATTGGGCCATTGAGCCGCCCACCCTCTTGCTCATGACCACCGTTTGGGCCGCAATCAATCAATCTCTCGCCTGGTTCCACGTTTTATACTTATTGCTCCAAACAGGCGTTGTTTGGCTCTACTGGCGACTTTTGGGCCGGATCTTTCCGAAAGCTCTCTCTGTCACGCTGTATAGCGTCGGTCTGTGGCTATATTTCTCCCCAGCCGTGCAGTCGATGTTCTTTCCGTCAGAAATTAATGGTTTATTTTTCTCTCTGCTGGGACTTAACGTCTTGCTGGGGCAATCCAAACCAAATCGACAGGTGTTATTTGCCAGCGCTTATTTTGGTCTGGCTGGCCAGATGAAAGAGGTATTTGCTTTTACCCTACTAGCATTGTTACCACTCTACTTTCGATCGTTCCGACTCGGTTTTCGCACGGTGGCTAAGGTAATATTGTCGACCATCGGTGGACTGTCCACAGTATTTTTAGTTACCATCGCCTATCTCGCCGTCACCGATTCTCTCGCCGCTTACCAAGAAGTATTGATTAATAAATCGGTAACTTTCCAAATTACCAATTTCCGCTTTATTCTTGGCCATACCTATCACGCCCTACAGTGGCCCGTCGATCGCTGGCTGCAGGTTGATTATTCGCTGCTTTTGATCGGAGTAGTAACCCTCGTCGTGGCTCTTTGGTCGATGATCGTCAACCAACAAATAAAGCTTGATAAAGATGCTGAAAATAATTCCTGGCTTAAACTAAAACTGCCGCCGAATCTTTACTCTTATGCTACCGCGATCTTTTTCTGGATCGGTTCCTGGCTGGGCTACTTGTTACAGAATCGCTATAGCGATAAATATGATATTGCCATAATTTTTCCATTAATTATTGGCTTGGGAATCGTCGCTCAGATATTTTCGAATTCCCTAAAAGTGATCTTCAAGCTACCGGGAAATCGCTTCTTGTTGCCACTAATGATCTTATTACTGCTGGCCCCCAATCGGTCATTCCTGATTGCGCCGATTAAACTGGCTACTGAATTCCGGCTCAACGATTACTTCCACCGTTGGCAAAGTTTGGAAAATTCTGATTCTTTAATTCTTTACCAAAAAATTGCCGATCGAACTAATCGCGACGAATGCATTCAGGGAGTTTATGGTTGGAGTATCGCCAATTTATATTTATACACTCACCGAAAACCATGTTCCCGTTTCTTTCTTCCCAACATCATTACGGCTGATCAAATCGACGAGTATCGCCAAGAGTTATTCGAAAACCCGCCAGCGGCAATCTATTATTCGCAGGCTGGCGCCGATTTGGATATTCAGACTTTTGAAGACGAAGTTTTCCCTTATCAACAAGTAATTCGTGATTGCTACCAACCTGACAACGAGATAAACAACCTGAACTGGTCCCTGAACCCATTGTCGTGCGTTTATGCTAACGCTGGTTATTAGCCATGGTTGAAGCCGCCAGCCACTCCAGCAGCTTCTCCCAGTTCTCGGAATCATCCAACTCCTCGATCTTTCTGACGAATTCCCGGTTCAATATTGCCAACATCGTCGATTGCATCGTTTTGTCCAGACCCGTCTCAAAAAGCAAACTTCTCATTTGTTGAAAAACTTCCACAAAATTGACCTCTGGTTTTTCTTCTTCTTTTCGATGACTAAGTCCGCGCATGATGCCTCCTGCTTCTTTGCTACTGGGATAAATATACACTAAAGCTATGGCTCTCTATCTTTGAGTGTTAGAATGCGGCCATGAGAAAATCAACTTTGCGCAATCGGGAAACAGAAATTGAAACGTTCACCGCGCCGGACTTGTTAGCGGAAAAATCGCTGCAGGAATTTCGGTTGCGCTTGGGGGAACTAATTAACCGCCTGCGCATTCTTGCCTGGCCAGCTGATCCGGAGATAACAATTCCTTTAACCAAATACTCGACCGAACAGATCTCACACGATTTTCTGGCTGAAACCTTAAAGCCGAGACAGACACTTAGTCGCCTGGCCCGTAAGGATTTTGGCCAGTTAAATCTGCGTAATCAATTACTAATCAAAAACTATGACTGGGTCAGCAAGCAGATCCTTCGTCAGGTTCAGGTGTTACAGATCGGCACTGAATCCGAACTACCGGTCGCCATTGCCATGCTGGATCTATATTTTTCTGACCTGTCAACGCTTGAACCGCCACCGATTGGCCACGTTTCTCAGCGCGTCCGCCGCTGACCAAGCTTCATCACGGTGATTTTGGTCCGGCCGTCCTCTGTGGAGGTGCGAACCCAACAATCGTCGAGTTCGGCCAGAATCACTTTAGCCAACAATCTTACGGCCGCGTCACTTAATTTGCGATCCAGTAGTAGCGAGCCTTCTTGCTCGGCCGTCAGGCGATCGGCAATTCTTTTAAGCTTCTGGGTGATCCCAACCGTGTCCAAGTTAGGCTCGACCCGGCGGAGAAGGACAACCTCCTGCAGTGCCGATAAATGAGGATTTTCACTTTTTACCATCGCACCCCTTTCTGGAGTTAATAAAGTAAATTGGCTAGTTTTACCAGAAAACAATCGAAAAAGCAACATATTCTGGGTATAATCGGAGTATGGAAACCGAACGATTTGATCTTGAAGCCATCTTGCACCTCACCGTTCACTTTCTGGGCGTGGTCCTGTTGTTTGGCGTGGTTTTGTTCGTGCCGGTTTGGCTAGCGGTCATTTTAATGGTGGTGGAAATTTGGCAAATGAAAAAACTGGGCAACTGTTTCTTGACGGTTTTTGCCCATAAACGGGGTTATATGCGGGGCATGTCCTACTGGCAGTACGTTCCGCACTTACTTGGAGTAAAAAATTACGAAAAAGCTAATCGGATCATCAGCGCGGCCATCACTTATGCGCTGGCCGGAATATTACTGACCAGAACCATCAAATTAATTGTCCGAATAATTTAAAACTGATTGCTTAGACCAAAAGCAATTAGCGAACCCGCAGGGCGCCGAGTACCGGGAACTCGATGTGTCTGATCTCAGGCGTGATCCCGACTTCTCCCAGCGATTTAATTAACTTCTCGCGATAAAGCTCGTGTTGGAACAATCCCCCCACCAAAAAAACCGGCAATATGGCTTCCTCCCGCACCTGCTTATAAACCGTCTGAACCATCAAAACCAACTGGGCGATTTCGGTTTCAATCATTGCCAGGGACTCGGGTTCACCACTGACCGCCAATTTTTGCACCGCCGGCGCGGCTTTGGCCACCTCATGTTTGTAATCCACCGACTGCACGATTTTCCTTTTAAGGGTCGGAAAATCGGCCAGGCCATACTCTTGCAACACCTCCGCCAATAATGGTCCCTGTGGCGCTCGACCATCGTACATTTGAGCAATGCGGTGCAGCGCTTGCCAACCGATCATGAAGCCGCTACCCTCGTCGGAAAAAAAGTGCGATAACCCACCGGCCTTGGCGGTTTTTCCGGCGCCGTTACGACCAAAACAATTAGAACCAGTTCCAGCAATTAAAAGCAACCCGATGCCATCCGGGGTGGCACTCCACAAACCAAGCTCAACGTCGGAGATTAAAAAGTACTTATTATCCGAAGACCAAGACTTCATGGCGGCATCGAGCCAGCGTTGCGCGTTTTGGCGATCGAGTTCCGTATCCAAACCAGCCATGCCGAGAACAACCTTAGTTTCACGCAAAAAACCGGCAACATCTTTTTCTACGACCCGCGCCGCCTCCTCGATCATGGCTTTAAAACGGACGGTGGCCTCGGCTTCCGGAATTACGTCCAGATTGAGACCGGGATGTTTGGTGTTGAGCAGTGACGGCTCGATCTGGAAAGCAGCAGCCTGAGCTTCGTCCCAGAGAACAACGTGAGATTTGGTTGCGCCGGAATCAATGCCAAGGATATACATGGCCCTATGCTAGCATCTCTTTCCATTGCCGAGAATACATATCTCCCCGCCAACTTGCGCCCAAAATGGGTGGGTAATGGCACAGGGAAGATCCGTTGGGAGGAACATTCAGGGACCGTTTACGTCCAGAATGGTAATTTAGGGACTCTTTCTGAGCCATTTCGGTGCCAACTTAAAACTAGGGACTTTTTGGGGACTGTTTGAGTCCAGATCGAAATCTCTGAAATTGATGGTCCGTAAAAGGTCCGCATAAAGTCCCCGATTTAAAGTCGGCACACTAAAGGTACCTAAAAGATCCTTATTCGACCAACCAGGGCCAAACCAGGACCAATGGAGGAACATTAAGGGAACATCTCCGAAACATTTACGGATCATTTCGGGCGCAAATTGCCGGGAGGATATAGATCCCCAAACTCGTGAAGCGGAACGTGAAAAAAAACGAAACCTTAACGCGGTAGACATTCCGTACACAAACCAAATTCTTCGACTTTTTCCAGATACATTAAGACCGTCTCCACAAATACCGCGTGACTCCAGGCTAAAGGCATCGCCGAAAGCGGTTCGCCAGAATAGGGGTGAAACTGCTCAGCCAGAACCGGCCGGCCGCCCAGCCGATCCACCACCCATTCAATATCCTGAATTTCTTTCTTGAGCGACTCTCCGTCCCGAGCAAACTTGATTCGCCGTTGTAAATCCCACAAGGTCGTAATAATCCAAGGATTGGCTTGGGGCGATCCCGGCTCGCGATAGTACGAATCACCCTCGTAACGGATAAACCCACCGATTCCTTCGCGATTTCGTAATCTCTGTTCCACCGCCAGTTGGGTAGACGCAAACTGCGGATCGTCGGGAGTGAGAACGTTGTAGTACCACAATGCCATTAAGGAGCTGATGTCAACGACTTTTTCCAGACGAACGTGAT
Source organism: Candidatus Woesebacteria bacterium (assembly GCA_963749595.1). Lineage (GTDB taxonomy): Bacteria > Patescibacteriota > Microgenomatia > UBA1400 > UBA1396 > CAVVNJ01. The sequence continues at coordinate 3,535 of CAVVNJ010000011.1, read as the reverse complement.
CGTCTTCCTGATAGCCAACCCGCACAAAACTTTTTAACTCCTCGTCGTAAAGATGTTTTTTCATGGCTCGGACAATATCATCCGCCACCGCGCGGTAATCACGCGCATGGGTAGTTTTGCCCAAAAGAGTACAGATTTCGGCGGCGGCCGTCAGTCCGCCGTAAACCGCGGCGCAAGTATAAGTGGTTATTCCGGTCACCTCTTCCCACAAATCATAAGAGTGAATCGGCAAACCAGTTTTCTTGCTCCGGAACGCAACCATAAAATCAGCCGCCTTCTCAATCAAAGGTTTGTACAGCAACTCAATATACTCGATGTCCTTGGAATAAAGGTAATGGTTCCACAGGGCATAAATCACCGTGGCCGTTTCGTCTTCTTGGATCGGCAACTGTAAAATCTTGTCTTCCAACCAGTCTTTTTGCTTAATTGAAGAATGCCAAGTCGAACCTAAAGACATATCAGCCTGAAACTTATGATGTAAGTATCCGTCCGGGTGCAGAACGTTCTTGCAAAAAGTGAAAAAAGGGCGGGTAACGTGACTATAACCGGCTTTGTCGAGCACCATGCTGATGTACGCCGCGTCACGGGGCCAGACATAACCATAAGAATCCTTGCCGTACAGCAACATATCGGAGTCGACCGAGGCAATAATGCCACCGTCATGATCAACGTGGGACCGAAGCACAAACAGAGAATCAAGATAGAGTTGCCGCACCTGTTCGGACAGACCAAAAAAATTCATCTTTCGCGTTTTTACCCAAGCGCTCCAAAATGATTTGGTGGAGTGGACCATCGCTTCCGGAGTTTTGTGCAACACCACGGCGTTTAATTTGTAGGCATCGTCCACCGTTTCGGCCGCGCAAAGCCAGTAGTAGACATCCGCCCGATCCTTGCCCTCGCACGCCGGGCATAGTCGAAACACCGAGTCGACTGGCCCGTGCTCGACCGCATTCTTGCTGAGTTCCCCATCTTCGGCGTCTCGAAAAGAACCTTCTTTACCTTCGTAACCAAAGACCCCCAAAGTGTATTGGTCAATGTTGGCCATTTCAGTCATGCCGTTGACCAGGAAAACGCGCCTTCCTTTATAGTGCAACAGACAGTTCATGATCGGGTCATAAAATCCGGTATTGCGGAAGCGGGTTTCTCCGATCGCGAATTCTTGGCCAAAAAACAGGTGGATTTCTTTGTGAGCTTGACCTTTGTTTTGGATCACGAAATGACGTAAAAAAATTGGCAGTTCGTTATAGACCAAATCCTCGGTGATAATTTCTAAACCCAATCGCTCGTGGCTGAAAGTAAACTCGCCGATCATGGTTCCGGACTGATAGCGCACGGACACTCGCCACTCCGGATCATCGAGCCAGGAAAAATAACCATCGACCCGAATCCCAATCCGGTGTTTATTACCGGAAACGTGATTCTCCAACCCAACATGCGGATAATAGATATCCCGAACAAACCCGTTGTCGTCTAGGGCGACCGAGAGATAACCGTTGCTGAGCAGAAGCGAACGGGCCATAATTTATCCTCTCATATCCGACCCCGGAAGTCTGCTAAAACATTGTTGTAATTGACATAAGCGTCGTAGGGAGAGCCATAGGGACTAAAGTAGGCGTGTACATCACCGTCGCTGGCCCATTTGGTGCACATGTAGTAAAAATGATCGCTGGTCTGAAGGCGGCGCCAATCTTCGGTTAGCACCAGGTCACCCTGAGCTAAAACGGCCGACTCCAGATCATACAGCACTCGTAAAACGTCGTGCTGGAGTGGGTTGCCAATCCAAGCCGTCAAATCGCGGTCCGTGTCCGCCCAAGAAACCGGATCGGGCGCATCATAAGTATCGACGATTGGAAAACGTTCCACTACCTGGGTTGGCGTCAAAAATTCGGCCCGATCGGAACGACTCAGGCCCGCGATCACTTGTTCAAAGAAGGGAAAAATTCCGGTCGCCTCCCACTGATGTTCGCCGAAGGTTTCGAAATCCATGAATAAATTGACCAGTTCGTCCGGATAAAACGGCGCGGTCAGCCAGTGGAGATATTTTTCGGCGGTGAGCGGCCAGGACTCCCAACTACTCTGACCAAAACGGAAAGCAATGTCATCGGACAGGCGGTAGTGTTTTAGCAAAAGCGGCAAACGGGGTGCCGTTGGAGCGGCAAAAAGATGAGTCGGCTGGCGACCCCAAAGAATTCGGTCCGCCCCCTCCGCCAATAACCCGAGATATCCGAGGGCCGCAACCTGACGGGCTATTTCGTTGGAAACTACCAATTCGGTATTGCGAAAAACCAGCGGCCGAACGCCGAATAATTTCCAGATCAGGGCGGCGTGCTGTTCAACCTGCCGCCGAAACTCGACCGGAGAATAGAGCGAGGCCAGTGAGTGATAATAAGTTTCGGCCAACAGTTCAACCCGACCACTGGCCACCAAGTGTTGAATTAGTAACAGCAGACTAGGTTCAAAGGCCTGAATCTGCTCCAAAACCACGCCGGAAAAAGAAAGGGCGAAACGAAAATCGGGATATGTTCGAAGCAGATGGTCCAATAAACGAAACATTGGCCAATAGGATTTAGCGGCCACCTTGGACAAAACTCGTTGGTTGGCAAAATCCAGGTCATCCGGGGTAGAAAAATAGTCGTGTTCTTGACCGATTTCAAACAAGGAGTAGCGGCGCAAGCGCCAAGGCTGATGAACCTGGAAGTACCAACAAAGCTTGGGCATTATTTGGTCAACCTCCCGTAAATCCCCCGCAGCGCTTGCGCCGCCCGATCCCAAGTCATCTGGGCCGCTTCGCGCTTAACCTGCTCTCCCCGCTGCGCTCGCAATTCCGGATCGCGAATTAATTTTAGAATCGTTTCGGTCATTTGGTTAACGTCCCAGAAGTCGATCGCATAGGCGTGAGGCAAAACTTCGTTAGCGCCAGCGTCCTTAGAAATAATGACCGGCGTTTTGGCCAGGGCCGCCTCCAAAGCCGCAATGCCAAACGGTTCCGAAACCGACGGCATCACGAAAACGTCGGCCCGCTGATACAAGTAGTCTTTTTCTTTGCCACGCAAAAATCCGGCGAATAGTAATGACCCAGACAAACCTTGATAGGCGGAAGTAATAATCAGATGGCGGTACAAATCCCCCTGTCCGGCTAAAATAAAGACGGCGCGCGGTTCAGCCGCCACCACCTGTTTGGCTACCGAAAGGAAAAACTCGGGACCCTTTTGGACCGTCAAACGGCCGACGAAAGCGATTACCGGCCGATCCTGCAAAAATTGCGGAAAAACCTGCGTGTGAAACTCAGGATTGGGATCAACCCCGTTGTGCACCACCACAATCTTGGCCGGATCGATGCCATAATCTTCAACTAACTGACGCTTGGTGTATTCACTGACGGCGATTACCTGATCGGCTTGTTGCAATCCAGTGCGCTCAATTTGAGCAATTTCCGGATTGGGCGCGCCGCCACCGCTGCGGTCACGTTCCGTACTGTGAATTTGAACCACTAGCGGTCGGCCGGTTTGGCGGCGCGCCGCCACCCCAGCGGGGA
>CAVVNJ010000010.1:0-176697 GCA_963749595.1 Candidatus Woesebacteria bacterium | reverse complement strand
GCAGACTGTTGAAGAACCCCAGGTTTTCATGCAGTGACTAGGGGTTCCGAAGAAATTAAGAAAAACAAGGATGAGAGCTCTGGACCCGAGGGGAAGGCTACGGAACCACAAGACTCCCCGCTCAAGGTAAGCGATAAAAGCCTGAAAGGAGTCACAGGCCCCGGCCATCCATTGTTTGGGAGTCCCGACTCCCAAGAGAGTGCGCATCAACAAGCTCAAATTAAAGCAGGTGGCCGCGATCTTATGCCGCTTGGTGAGATTGGCTGTTCCTCGCAGCGTGGCCCTACGCAGTCCACCTTCGTCAAGGACATGCTCGAAACTACGTTCCAGGTGCATGCCGCGCTTGCGCAATAGCGCCTTGCCCGACTGGCTCTTCACGGCAGAGGCGGCGCGATGAAGAGCTTTGCGCAACGGGGCGATCAATCCTTGCTGGCGACGCCGAGCAGCGTGGGCGTCCCCCAATGACCGTGCGAATGTCGAACTCTTGGATCTGGGCAATTTCCTCGATGGCCAAGTAGCCTTTGTCCGCGGTGAGCGAACGCACCACGCCATCCTCTTCGTGGGCCACGATGCGATTGACCACTTCCACCGCCGTGGCGACCCGCGCGCTCAAGGCCTCGGTGTCCGCCTGATCACCCTCCAAAACTTCCCGCTTGGACAATCGCTCCGCTTTCCAAATCGGTGACATGCTCGGGCTTGTAAATCATATCGCAGGCCCCGTCCTTGGTGCGTCCCACCTTGGCTTGCGGGTCATGCGGGTTTTTCCATTCCTGATTGCTCGTCCGGCGTCCGGGCCGCTGCTTATCGAAGCGGCGCACCGCCCCCTGATCCTCCGGGTCGACGCCCTCTTGGGCCGCCAATTCCTTCACATACTCCCAATAGGCCTGCTTCGGTATTGCGATGCACCAGAGTGCGCAGACTCGCATTGGCTTCGATCACGCTCGAATCGATCCCCAAGTGCCGACCTCGAAAAAGCCCGTAGGCCTTGAGCGCGGAGAGCACCACCTCGAAAACTCCTTGGTAAATCTCGGCCCCAAGCCGCTGCCGAATCACGCTCAGGCTGCTGTGATCGGGCGTGCTCTCTTCCAGTCCGTAGCCCAGAAACGCCCGCACCGAGAGACTGTCCTCACAGCGCGCCGCAATCGCTCGTTCGCTGCGGCAGGTTCTCGAAAAAGCCGACCATGAGCATCTTCAAATACACCACCGGATCAATCCCAGGGTCGTCCGCCCCGGCTCTCTTCGCAATAGGCCGGCGCACACAACGCCCAGACCTGCCGCGCAAAATCCATCGCGGCCAAATGCTCGTTGAGCTTGCTGTAAAAACCCTGGCTCTTCGGCTTCGACACTCGCGCGCGCTCGATCCAAAACTCTCCCTGCTCCTCTTCAGCCTGCCGCTTAGAAAACATCTCCGCTTCTATCTCACGGCCACGCAAAATGGCCACTTTTTCAACAGTCTGCTAGTCAAGAGTAGCCGGCCTGACCTCACGATGCCCCAGCACCCCGATTCAGTCAATAAGCCGCTTAAGGTCCTTCACTGCCTTATCCCTTTCCTCCATATCCCCACCTCTTTGACCGCACGTGCGACCAGCGCACCTTGCGGCACCTCGATACGGGTGAGTGCCATGTATAGTTTCCACTCGAAGTGAAGTGCACTTGGCGCCCTTCAGGCTGCGCGCCCACCTAACCGCCCCTGAGCTCACCAGCCGAGCGTTACGGAGAAGGGCCGCGGCCACCTACGGCTCGAAGCTTCCCTGGTGCGGGAAACGCTTGGGCATCTGGAACTCGGGCCAAAAACGCTGGACCTCTGCCTCGGTCAGCACCGGCTGGTCCTCGGAGATGTGGACGATATCGCTGAGCCGGTCGCCCTCCCTGATGTAGTCAGCGTAGTGACGCCCGGTCCTCATCCCAGACGACCGCCTCGATCGCCCCCTTTGTGAGTGCGCCGGCGCGCATCGACGGGTCGCTCGCGGCGAGCCGCCGAAGCTCTATTACGCGCACGCGGATCGCGCGCGCCAGCCGCGTCTTGAGGGACTGGATGAGCCGGTGCTCGTCGATGAGGTGGTGCAGCTCGTGGTTGAGCGAGTCCTTCGTGAGGCCGCGGCCGCTAATCCTCTCGAGCGCAAGACCATCGGAGGGGATGAACATCTGAACCGTCACGGGCGACAAGGTGACCTTGACCGCGATCGGCGAAGCAAGGACGTCGACGCCCAACAACTCGGACGCAGACGTCACATCGACGCTGAGCTGCTCTTTGTTTGCGAGCTTCGGCACAGTGCACGCAAGCGACTTGGGGCCGCCCAGCTTGTTGCCACACGCGGTCTGGACGGCGTCGAACGAGCGCGTGAAGTCGAAGAGGTACCGCTCCGAGCCGAACGCCACGGTCACCGGAACCCGAAACTCCGGATCGAACACGCCGGGATTCGCTGCCCGGCGCGTCTCGCTCTCGGTATCCAGCTGCGTCTCAGCAAGCAGACCGGCCCTGCCCAGCTCGCGCTGCGGCGACATGACATTCTTCGGCCGCTTCTGCTCGGAGATTGCGCTGATCATCACAGGCATGAAGCCGGCGTTGGCAATCTTCGCCGTGTCGGCGAGCACGAGATCTTTCCGCGCGCGGAACACGACCTCCTCGGCGAACCGCGCCATCGCCGCCCGGTAGGTCACGTCCGTGTCCCCTGTCGTGAACCTTGCGTCCGCCGCGGGAGCCTCCGGCGGACGGTGGATCGCCACGCGTCCGGTGGTCGGATCGATCCGGATGCGGACGAAGAGCGCGTCGGTGATGTCGAGCGCGCGACGGAGGGGTTCGATCTCGGCCGCGATCTTCTGAATGCGAGCGCCGTAGTCGGCGAACGACAGCCCCACGCCCTTCGCCTTCGGCGACGCCTCTGCCACCTCCACGACGCGGCGGGAGCGCATCACCTCGCGCGGTGACGGAGTGCCGCCTACCGTAGGCGGCTCGAGCTCGGCCGCCGTCGGACCGGCGAGTTGCATGTCGGTCGTGTCGGTGAGCGGTGTTGGATCGACCGACGCGTCGAACGAGCCGGTGCCAGCCGCCCCAATGAAGTCCGCGCGCTGTGTCCACGCGATCATGCGACCGGCGAGGAACTGCGTCGAGAACCGGTCGAGCGGCGCATCGTCACGCCGCGCGACCAGCCAGGTGTTGAAGACGGTCGCTCGGTGCGCCCGGTTGGCGACGTTGCCGTGGTCGATCTCGTCCAGCGGCACCTTCGTCGACTTCTTCGGGTCCTTGGGGTCCTGCACCTCCTTCATGCGGCCGCGTTGGGCGGGATCCATGAAGTGGTACGGGAAGAACATCCACGGTTCGGCAAACAGCCCGGCTATCGCAAGGCTACCCGGTGCGGTGAGGGTATCGACCAGGCCCGGATCGAACCACGGTGGCGCGGCGCGGTCGCGGCGCGCACCGTCGCGGATGGGGACTGGGAGCTCGAAGCGCACGCGCTGCCCGCCGACGTAGTTCACCACCACGCGGTCGGAAACGATGGTCTGCACGAAGCCGACCTGCCATCGCGCCACTTCCGCCGGACTGCCGGACGCCACCACCGAGGCGCCGGCCCGGATGGAGGTTCCGGATCCCGGAAGGCGTCCAGACGCAGCGATATTCTTCGCCGGGTCGACGTCCGCGGCCGGGTGCACAAAAACCGTCGCCACGCCACCGCTCCCGTCGAAGAAAAAGCGACGCACGGAAAACGTCGGCGCGGCAGCTGCCGTAGCCGGCGTCGGCTGCGGTGCGATCGCTCCGGGCAGTGGCCCTTCCGCAAATGCGCCGCAATCAGGCTGAGTCGCCTTTCGCGGGTCGGTCGAAGGACGCCTCCACCAGTCAAACGCCGGTCGCCCGACTGAGCCCTGGACGACCTGCGCGTCCGGGCTGCGGCACGGAGGGAGCCCCGCCAGCTCGACGAGGAACAGCGCCGCCGCGTGCTGCTCCGCCCGCGGGATGATGTCGGCCGCCGCGTGGTGGAACACCATATCGACGATACGCGCCATCACGCACGACAAAGGATCGGTTGTGTCGTCGAACGCCTCGCGGGCGAGCACAATCTCGTTTCGCCCGACGGGGATCGGTCCCCCGAGTTGCGCGCCAGGCGCGCGCAGATGGGTCTTCGGATCGTCCGTCCGAAAATCGGCCGCCAGCTTCTCCCCCTCGATGCGCACGACACTGCGTCTTACCACCTCGGCGAGGCTCGGCATTCGGCCACACGTCCACCGCGCGACGTAGGCGTCGGCGGCGAGCCGATACTCGCCGCGCGTAAGTTTACCGATCGCAACGTCGACGAGAGCGCGTCGATCCGTCGGGGACGGCACCGTCGTGGCGACCGCCTGAGGCGCCTCCGCCCGAACCACGGCCACGCGGTTGAGCGCCAGCTTCCCAGCGCCGGCGCCGAAGCGGGTGGTTCCACCGCGCGCGGCGATCTCGATGCGCTCCGACCGAACACCGGCGTTGTAGAGCTCCCGCGCGACGCGCTTGGCGCGGTGACATGAGACGTTAACGTTCTGTGTTGGCGTGCCGTCGCTCTCGCTGGCATAGCCGTGGACGACGAACGTGGACTTGGCCGGCTGCGAGCGCGCCCATGTGATGAGCCGCGGCCGCTCGAACCTCGGCGAGAAAACGTCGGACGCGCGGCAGAACGTGAAGCGCTCGCCGGTGATGTCGGTCTCCGCCGTGGGGCACGGAGGGACCGGCGCCAGCCGGCCGAGGTTCGTCGGCAACGGCGGGCACGCGGCATCCGCCGACGTGTCGCCAAAGCCAGGGAGCTCCGCCGCCGCCGGCTGGGGAGGGCCGACGATGCCAAAGTCTTTCTCCTGCTCGTTTTCCTTCTCGGGGGCGGGGTCGGGCTGGCGCTGCACCATGCGGTGCACGTCCCGCCTCCCACCGCCTCCGCCCTGTTGGACAACGTGCGTCAACTCGTGCGCGATCAGCGACCGGCCCGCCCTCGTGGCCGGTGCGTATTGTCCGGTGCCGAAAACGATGTTGTTACCGACGGTGTAGGCGAGCGCTTGGAGCGAGCGGGCCGAGTCGTGCGCTTGCGCGCCGGTGTGGACGCGAACGCTTGAGAAATCGTGCCCGAAGCGCTGCTCCATGTCCTGCCGAAGCACCTGATCGAGCGGCCTGCCGCGACTGGCCAGCACCTCGGTTAAGCTGGTGGGTGCCGCATCCGGCTGCCCGTTCGATTGCCCCGGGAAGCGCTGGAGACGTCGTGGTGCGCCACTAACCAAAGGAAGTGCTTGCGCTGCCAGGACCTGGTCGGACACGCGGTCCGCTTCCTGTTCGTAGATATCCCCCGGCTCATTAATCTTTAACTTGGTTTGCAGAGCCGGTCGCTTCTTTTTGCCGCACTCCTCGCACTCTCCCGACATATCCGCCGCGCCACCGCAGGCGCACTTTCGCTGTAATATCCCGCCCTGGTTGGAGTGCAAACGCGCAGGAGCCACCAATGGGCGAGTTCGCACCGGCGGGGATATCACCCCTGATCTCAACACTCGCTCCACTTCACGATTCCCCACCGCCCTTTGCAGAAAGGAAATCTGATCAATAGCGGAACGTCCCTGTGGGCAATGGCAAACCTTGTTTGCTTGAGAAGAAAAATCCGCTCTCTGCCCTTTCCCGGGTTCACGGACGGTGAGTGATGCTTTAGTGCTTGCGTCCATCTTTCACTCGAGCATGCGGCCCTCCTTCCTTTGCGGAAGCGCGCGAACCTAAAGTTTATCGTCGAGAGTTGCCGGCAGCGTCAAGGTAAGAATGGAGGAGTTGCGAAATCCAGCGCCATCCAATTCTAGCAAATGTCCTGACGAGATGCCATTGGGATACACGCCCTCAACCAGGCCAGCCTTGGATTGCGCTTTGAGCGGACAGTTCAGTTGCTCCCGACCGTGAACCGTAGCGCCGCTCTATCAGGAAACACGTTCGAAGCTTGACTCCTTTTGGTCCCTTCCAGCAAGTTAGCGGCAATGAAAGCGTCTCGGCGTTTGCGTGCGCGTGACGCTCGAAAAGCGACTTCTCATAAGGCGGGTGAAAGGACAGGGGAGAAAGTGAGCGGAGCCGACGGGGACAGCTGATTCCAAAGACGCAGAGCCAGCAACAGTCGCCAGCCCGGAGCCTTACGCAACGGCCTGGGAGCATCTCTCCGATGAGCTCCGGCGCTTGGATTTGCTGATTGGCTGTCGGATGCCTGAGCAAGAGCCCGGGACATCATCGACTCCTCTGCAACAATTCAAGGGTCTGGTGCTGACGGAAGAGGAGATCCGCCGATTGTTAGGCGACCCGCTCGACTCGTCCGCCGACGCCGGTCAAGACGCTGAAAATCCGTCGACTCTCCACCTTCAAGCGGCGCTTATCGAGGTCTCCGCCCACATTGAGGCGCGGCGAACGGCGAGCTTGGAAGCCGGGATCTATCTGCCGTTGCCCTACCTTGCCCGGCTCTTCCACCTGACCCCGTTTGAAGAACAATGCCTTCTCATTTGTCTGGCCCCGGAATTGAACCGCAAATACGAAAAGCTTTACGCCTACTTACAGGACGACGTGACTCGCAAGAAAGCGAGTGTTGACCTCGTGCTGAACCTCCTCTGTCCGACCATGCCCGAGAAACTGGCGGCCCGGCTGGCCTTTGACCCCAGGTCCCCGCTCCTCAAGTATCGCCTGTTGCAGATGACGGATGCCTCGCCGGACGGCCCCTCGCCCTTGATTTCGCGATTCCTCAAACTGGATGACCGGACCGTGAATTTCCTTCTCGGCCTCAACGAAATGGATGCCCGGCTTGAGCCGTTTGCACGACTCGCCTCCGAGTTGGTTGACCTCGGAGAAGTGCCCGTAGACGAACACATTCAAAGCCGTATCCGCAGCTTTATCGAGTGGCATCGCGGACGGGAGAAGTCGCAGCGCGGACCGATCGTCTTCCACTTCGGCGGACCGTACGGGTCCGGGAAGCACTTGCTGGCGGAAGCCGTTTGCCGGGAGCTCAAATTGCCTCTTTTGGTCACGGAAGCCGACAAGCTAACCGCCGGTCCGATGCCGTTCGAGGAGGCGCTCTGGTTGTTGGGCCGCGAAGCGGTGCTTCAACCAGCCGCACTGAGCATTCAGAATTTTGACGCACTCCTCGGCGACGACAAACAGCCTCTGCTGAGGTCGCTGCTCGAGGTGGCCAAGACCTTTGCTTTAACTCTGTTCCTTCTCGGCCGTCGGACCTGGAAACCTCTCGGGCTTTTGAATGACGTCGCCTTCTTCGGACTTCGAAATCCCGGTACCGGATGAAGGCATCAGGAAGCGCCTGTGGAAAAGCCATCTTAATGGACGGTCACGTGCACGCCGCGAACGCGGGCGCCGGCGCGCTCGCCAGCAAGTTCCGGTTCACGCCTGGCCAGATTCAAGATGCCATGTCCGCGGCTGGCAATCTCGCACGTTCGCGCTCGCCCGAGGTTGGCCCCCTCACCGTCGAAGAGCTTCAGGCTGCGTGCCGCGCGCAGTCCGACCCCAAACTCGACAAGCTCGCGCGCAGAATCAGGCCAATCCATACTTGGAAGGACATTGTCCTTCCCGCCGACGCGCTCGCCCAACTTGGCGAAATGTGCCACGCGTCGCGCAAAGCTACCGCGTCCTGGGCGAGTGGGGCTTTGGTGCCAAGCTCTCCACCGGCAAAGGCGTCAATGCCCTTTTCGCGGGCCCCAGCGGCACGGGCAAGACGATGGCGGCGGCGATTCTGGCCAACGAGCTGGGTCTTGACCTCTACAAGATCGATCTTTCGCAAGTTGTCAGCAAATACATCGGCGAAACCGAAAAGAATCTTGATGCCATCTTCACGGGCGCCGAGAACAGCAATATCATCCTCTTCTTCGACGAGGCCGATGCGCTCTTTGGCAAGCGCTCTGAGGTGCGCGATTCCCACGATCGCTACGCCAACATCGAAATCTCCTACCTGCTCCAGAAAATGGAGGATTACGAAGGCGTCGCCATTCTGGCCACCAATCTTCGCCAAAACCTCGATGAGGCTTTCGTTCGACGCCTGGCATTCTCGATCCACTTCCCGTTCCCCGATGAGGTTGACCGGCGACGCATCTGGGACGGCATCTGGCCAGAGGGGATATCTTTGGCTGAGGATGTGGATCTCGATCTCCTCTCGCGCCAATTCAAACTCAGCGGTGGGAATATCAAGAACGTTGCTCTCGCCGCTGCTTTCCTCGCCTCGGACGACGGCATCGTGAAGATGCCTCACCTGCTTCACGCGACCCGGCGGGAATTTCAGAAGCTGGGCCAGGTTTTTACAGAATTCGACCCGGGAAAGGCCTCGAGCCAGCCGCCTGCCTGACGGCGCGTGCATCCGTTCGCTCGGTGATCGCGCGCACGAATCGGAACTTCGGAAATCAGCGGAGGTTCCACGCTCAAATCCCCGCAACGCCAAGGCTTCTTTGCGGCGGGAAGCTTGACAAACCAACTTGAAACGCCCGCAATACCTCTTTGCAGAGATGCCTTTAAGTCTTCGGAGAGATGAACATGAATCGAAACGATATCACCAAAACAATCGATAGCGGAAAGGCCGTCCTCGGCATTGAGCTCGGCTCGACTCGGATCAAAGCGGTGTTGATCGGCGAGGACCATACGCCGATCGCGTCGGGGAGTCATGATTGGGAAAACCGGTACGAAAATGGCGTCTGGACGTACCGTCTCGAAGATGTCTGGAGTGGCTTGCAGGAGAGCTATCGGAACCTCAGCAAAGAGGTTTCCGACAAGTACGCACACCCCCTTGCGGAGCATCGGCTCCCTCGGCTTTAGCGCCATGATGCACGGATATATGGCCTTCGATAAGAACGGAAATCTCCTGGTCCCGTTTCGCACATGGCGAACCACAACCACCGCGCAGGCCGCAGAAGCACTCACCGAATTGTTCCAATTCAACGTTCCCCATCGTTGGAGCATTGCCCACCTCTATCAGGCGATCCTGAATAAGGAACCGCACGTCAAGGACCTCAGTTATCAGACCACGCTGTCAGGTTACGTTCATTGGAAACTGACGGGGCAAAAGGTGTTGGGCATTGGTGACGCCTCCGGAATGTTCCCAATCAACAGCCAGACCAATGACTACGATGCGGGCCGGGTCCAGTTGTTCGAAGAGCGGCTCAAGGCGGAGAACATCTCCTGGAAGCTCCTCGACGTTTTTCCAAAAGTCCTCGTGGCAGGAGAGGCCGCCGGCGTGCTCACCGAGGAAGGCGCCAAGCTCCTCGATCCTACCGGACAACTTAAGCCGGGCATCCCGCTTTGTCCCCCCGAGGGCGACGCAGGCACAGGCATGGTGGCCACCAACAGCGTCGCCGAGCGAACGGGCAACGTGTCCGCGGGAACGTCCGTCTTCGCGATGATCGTCTTGGAAAAGGAGCTCTCGAAATTACATCCGGAGATCGATATGGTGACCACACCCAGCGGCAAACCGGTGGCGATGGCGCACAGCAACACCTGCACCTCCGACCTCAATGCCTGGATCGGTCTCTTCCGGGAATTCGTGGATGCACTTGGGGTGGAGATCAGTCAAGCGAAGCTGTTTGAGCTCTTATACAAGAAGGGACTGACAGGCGATGCCGATGCCGGCGGGCTTCTTGCCTACAACTATCTGGCGGGTGAGCCCATCACGCATCTGGAAGAAGGGCGTCCGCTGTTCGTGCGCACATCAGAAAGCCGCTTCTCGCTTTCGAACTTCATGCGTGTGCACCTGTTCTCGGCCGTCGCGACATTGAAGATCGGCATGGACATCCTCTTTGAAGAGGAGCAGGTGAAGATCGACACAGTTCTCGGACACGGTGGCTTCTTCAAGACAGAGGAAGTGGGCCAGAAAATCATGGCGGCGGCGCTGAACGTGCCGGTTTCCGTCATGGAAACCGCCGGGGAGGGCGGCGCCTGGGGAATCGCCTTGCTCGCCGCCTATCTGCTTCGTCGGGACAAAAACGAGCCCTTGGAAACCTACCTCGCCAACAAAGTCTTCGCCGAAGGACAGAGCACGACCTTGGCTCCGGATTCGTCGGACGTGGCCGGCTTTGCGGCTTTCATGAAGCGCTACCACGAGGGACTGGCCATCGAAAGGGTCGCCGTGGACTCACTGAAGTAGGATCACTTTCAGTCGAGTCGCGCCAGCCTCCGATTCCACAGGCAAATTCGAGATCACGGGAACCCGAGAAAATTTCATGACGCACGAACCACCCAACTTTCTTGCCCAGCTGACTGGTTGCTTTGCGAAGCCAGTCGCGGAAAATCCCACCGTCGCCATGGTCGAAGCTGCTTACCGGCATCACGGGCTGAACTGGCGTTACATCAACTGCGAAGTCCCGCCGGAACTTCTCGGCGACGCCGTGCGCGGCGCGAAGGCAATGGGATGGGTCGGCTTTAATTTGTCGATCCCCAACAAGATTGCGGTGATCCCGCATCTCGACGGCCTCGGCGAGTCGGCGCAAATCATCGGCGCCGTGAACACCGTCGTGCGCCGCGATGACCGATACGTCGGCGAAAACACCGATGGGCGCGGCTTTGTCGTGGCGTTGCGAAACATCATCGATCCCGCTGGGAAGACCGTTGTCCTCTTCGGGGCTGGCGGAGCGGCCCGGGCGGTCGCGGTGGAAATGGCTCTGGCGGGCGCCACACGGATCTTGGTGGTCAACCGTAACCGAACGCGCGCGGAGGAACTGGCCCGGCTCTTGAACGATAAGACGTCCACAAAAGCTGAGGCACTTGCCTGGCCGAGCCAATACTGGCTGCCGAAAGAAGCCGACATCGTCATCAATAACACCTCCGTCGGCCTCTACCCCGACGTCGACGCCCGGCTCGACGTCGATGTCGATTCGCTAAAGCCGCACATGGTCATCGCCGATGGCATCCCCAACCCGCCGCGGACGCGCTGGATTCGTGACGCCGAAGCGCGCGGTTGCCGTGTGATGGACGGACTCGCCATGCTCATCGCGCAGGGAGTCATCGGCATCAAGTACCTGGACGGGCATCGACGCAGATGCCACCGTCATGCGCCAGGCACTGGAAGAAGCGCTTGCGCTCTGATTTCTTCGTCTCTTCTGGCTGCCCCTCGGCGAGTCGGCCAGAACACCGGAACCAGCCGGAGTAGTCCCCAAAAACGGTCCGTCTTTCTATCGCGCGATCCAACGTCTCTCTTTGGGACACTTCACCTTGGCTCCCGTGGACGTTGCATCCTGCAATCTTGTCTGAAAGACTTTCCTTCCACGCATGAAGCCAAGCACCATCTTTCTCCTTGCCTGCAGTGTTCTCGCGGGGTCAGCCCAACTATTCGCCCAGACGCCCTCGGCATCAGCGACGCCGGAGGTTTTCGAGCCGCTCCCCACGCTCAGCGCCAGCGCGATCCTGCAGCCGCAATACCTCTCCGGTCCAAACTTTACTGTGCGCGACCCTGTGCCGACTAATGCCGGTTCGAACCAATATACGATCGATTCCGATTTCGGAGTCTTCACCGCGGATGGCAACGCCATGCTCATGCGCCGGGTCGCCGAGATCCAGGGCATCGCCGCGCTGCAGGCCATCTCGCAGACGACCGAGTTCACTCAGGCGGCCGCGCAGGCCGCCGCGACTCCGCTCAACGTCGCGCAAGATTTGGTGACCAATCCTCTCCCCACACTCGCCAGCGTGCCGCGAGGTATTTTGGGCTTCCTTAATCAGGCGGGACAGGCCGTGAAGAACGTGGCGGACGGGAACACCTCCGGCATTGGGCAGGGTCAACTCGTAGAAAACCTGAGCGGCTTTGCCAAAACGAAACGCGATCTCGCCCTTCGACTTGGGGTGGATCCCTACTGCAACAATCAGGTCTTTCAGAATGAGCTGAACAAAGTGGCCTGGCCGGCCTTCCTCGGAAAGTTTGCCGTCGGTCTTGGGATGGGCGCCATCGGTGGCGCGGCCGGCGCCACGCTCCACGGACTCAATTGGACGGCGACCTTGCAGGATTCCCTCCGCGACAAGAGCCCGGGTCAATTGCAGCAAATGAATCTCGGCCTGCTGACCAATAACATGGGCATCGCCCCGGAAGCCGCGAATGCTTTCGTGAATAACAGCGCGATTTCACCGACGACGCAGACGCTGACCGTCGCCGCTCTTGCACAGCTCGGAAACATTCCCGGCCAGGGAGAGTTCATCCTTCGGGCCGCCAACAGTCAGGATGAACACGATGCTCTCGCCTTTCAGGAGAGCGTGCAAATCATGGCCAACCTGAACAACACTGCTCCCATAGCTCGGATCACTCATCTTAACGACCTCACGGTCTGCCAGACCAATGACGGGACCGTCGTCGTTCCCATTCAATGGGACTACGTGGCCTGGACCCCGATGGTCGAGCGTTTCATCACGGCGTTGAAGGCCGCAAAGTTCACCACTCGTCCGAGCGGCTATTTAGTCGCGATCACGGGCGTGGTCTCTCCGATGGCTGCCGACGCCTTGAACGCGCGGGGAATCAAGTTTGCCGAGAAGCAGTTACCCAACCCTCTCCGCTAGGCCGCCGCTCGGTGACGGGCGGATCCGCAAGGTAACGAGCCGCATGCGGCCAGCAGCCGGCGCGGGACTGCGCGAGAATCGCCTCAAGCCGGGCACACAAACCGAACCCAGCTGCGCCGGAAGAAGTCCTCTTGCCCTGAGGAAGATCCCGTCCGATTCTAGCAAGGCGTTCGATCCATGAAACGAGCCTCGAAGATCCTCATCGGAGCTATCCTCCTCATGAACGTAACCAACGTGCTCGGCGAAGTTTCCTATCACACGGTCCGCGTCGGTGATCTCGATATCTTCTATCGAGAGGCCGGACCGAAAGAGGGACCGACGATTCTGCTTCTGCACGGGCTGCCATCTTCTTCCCGGATGTATCAGCCGCTGCTCGAGTCGGAGTTGGCCACTCAATATCACTTGATCGCGCCGGACTATCCCGGCTTTGGGCATTCGTCCTGGCCGGATCCCAAAACCTTCGCTTACACCTTCGATCACCTGGCGAAGGTCATGCAGGACTTAACAGAGCAACTGCATCTCGATCGCTACACGCTCTTCATGCAGGACTACGGGGGACCGGTCGGTTTTCGCATGGCCCTGGCGCATCCCGAAAGGGTCCAGGCGATGATTATCCAAAATGCTGTCTCGCACGAAGAGGGCTTGTCGCCTCTTTGGGCGGTTCGGCGAGCCTTCTGGCAAGACCGTCCGTCTCACGAGGCCGAATTGCGAGCTAACCTCTTGTCCCTTGAAGCAACCCGCAAAAGGCACGTCGGGACCTCGCCAGATCCCGCTCTATATAACCCTGATTTGTGGGTGGACGAGTACTACTTTCTCAACCAGCCGGGACAGGCGGATATTCAGGCGGATCTCTTTTACGACTACCAGAATAACCTCAAGTCGTACCCAAAATGGCAGCAATGGCTTCGCGATACCCAGCCGCCGCTCCTGGTTCTATGGGGGCGCTACGATCCTTCCTTCACGGTAGCCGGGGCGGAAGCATATAAGAAGGATGATCCTCGAGCTGAGGTCCACATCCTGGATGCCGGGCACTTCGCGCTGGATTTGAAAGCGGAGGAGATCATCCGTCTCGTACAGGACTTCATGGCCAGGCAGGGGCGGAAGTAGAGGCCCTGCACATCAACGAATCATCCTTCGATGCACCTCCACGTTTCGATATGGATTTGCTTCCGTGAACTACGGCAATGGATAGTTCTTTAGAAAAGAAAACACAAACTCAACCGAACAAATAGAGGATCCTACCATGACGAAACTCGAAAAAGTGTTGTACACCGCCAAAGCTCACACCACAGGTGGCCGGGAGGGCGGGGCCTCGCGCACCGACGATGGGCGGCTTGACATTAAGGTATCGCCTCCCGGCACCGCGGGCACTGGCACCAATCCCGAACAGCTCTTTGCCGCGGGTTGGTCGACCTGTTTCCTCAGTGCGATTAAGATCGCCGCCGCCAAGAAGAAGGTCGCTCTCGCTGACGTGGCGATTGACGCCGAAGTGGATCTGGGCACAGCTCACGGGGCGTACGCCCTCGCGGCCCGTCTCAACGTCAGCCTGCCGGGGGTGGAGCGCGACGTTGCCCAGTCCTTGGTGGACACGGCGGAGCAGTTATGCCCCTATTCCAACGCCACTCGCGGCAACATCGAGGTCGCAATTAACGTGGTCTAGCCGGATCTGGAGGGTGCGGAGCGGCCGCGACTAACCTTTGCCCAATTGGCCGAGTCGCTCGCCCCGGCTTCTTGCGGTGCTCACGCCGTCGGGGCGAGGATTTCTGCTTTCTCTGCGCTCAACGACAAGCGGCACGGAAGGCCTCGCCGCTTATCGGAACGATCGAGACACCCTCTTTTGAGGCTGGGCACTCTGGTAGGATCCCGCAGTCAGTAATCGCATGTTCCTTGCGAGAGCGTCGACCGTCCGCCACGCTCCGCCGCAGAGCCGCGGCCTCGCCATGGGAGCCTATACCGCCTTTCTTGATCTGTCGCCGGGCCTCGCCAGCACTTGGTCTGGTCGCAACCGTGCCGGGCCTGAGCGGGGCATTCCTGGTCAGCACGCTCGCGGTGCTCTGCCGCGGCGGCCATTGCCATCCCAATCCTCGCTCGCTCTTCTCGGGATGGCATGGAGATGCACATGGAGCGACGACATTCAGCCGGCGTGTGCTGCGAAAGCCTGCACCCGGAAGGCTGAGGCATCCTGCGACGGGCTACCGTGTTTCGGTTCTTTACCATCGGCGGACCGTTGGTTTATCAGCGGCAGCACGATCACTTCACGACTCAATGCGCCGTCACCCGACATCGCAAGCAGGAGCCGAAATCAGGCGCCACTCCCGTGCAACTCCGCCAGCCGTCAAAGCGGAAATGGAACACAGCGCTTTTCCGCAAGAATACGACAGGTGCCGCACGATCGCGAGAGCGGCCACTCTCGAGTAGCAGTAGACTCATTGCAGATCGTTGTTTCATCGATAAGCAATCCGAACTCCGCAATTCGCACCATGCCGCTCTCCCGGCGCACCTTTCTTAAAATCACCAACGCCACCGGGTTCGCCTTCCCGGCGACTATTCGGGCGCAAGCAGGTGCCTCCTCACCTCAACAGCAAAAACTCAGTATGGAAATTAAAAGAGTTGGTTCACAACCGTCCAGCAAAGGACCGGCCGATTGGTTTACCGGCACGGTCCGCATCGATCCCTTGTTTCAAGCCAACGCTCCGGCCCGCGTCGCCGGCGCCAGCGTCACCTTCGAGCCTGGTGCTCGCACGGCCTGGCATACGCATCCGCTCGGTCAGACTCTCATTGTCACGACCGGTTGCGGTTGGGTGCAGCACGAGGGCGGTCCGCTTGAGGAGATTCATCCCGGGGATGTGGTCTGGATCCCACCCCGAGAGAAGCATTGGCACGGCGCCACGCCGACCACCGCGATGACCCATATCGCCATTCAGGAAGCCTTCGACGGCAAGGTCGTCGATTGGATGGAAAAGGTCAGCGACGACCAGTACCGCCAGTAACTCAGCCTAGGAGACTGTTGAAAAACTCACGTATGCCACGTTGCCGTCAATTTTCGGAAGATCGCAAGGAGCCAAGCGCAGGCTTGATGGGGTTGCGGGGTCCCCATCTCCCCGCAAGCCGTAGCGCTACGGACAAGCTTGGCGACACCGCGAGGGCCGAAAATTGGCGCAACCCGGAGGGCGCGAACTCTTTGGGGCATCTCTCGGCGTCGCTCCTCAGTCACAGCCCCTCATGGGGATGCTCCTTCGTCCCTCCACCGATATCTGCCCCAAAGAGCTCGCGCGTGACATGCGTGGGTTTTTCAACAGTCTCTTAAGGACACCGCCACGCCCGTAAAGCAAGAAGGACTCACAAATGACCACATGGTCGAAAGATGAACTGCGCAAGATCGCTGGGACTGATGACCTGCACATTTCACAGTTTCGCGAGGACGGTGTGACCTACGGTACTCCCCGACGTGGATTGGTCTGTCGCGGTCGGTGAAGAGCTCTACGTGCGCGCCTGCTACGGACAGGACTCTGGTTGGTACCAGGCTGCGGTGCGGCAGAAGGCGGGGCGGATAACTGTCGCCGGCACCACGAAGGAGGTCAGCTTCGAGCCGGTCGACGGGCCGATTAAGGACCTTGTCGACGACGCCTACGAGGCGAATTACCGCGGCAGTCCGTATCTCGCCCCGATGATCAGCAAACGCGCCCGCTCCGCGACAGTCAAGGTCACGCCGCGGGGGAGCAATAGCGTTATAGCAGGGAGAGACACGTTGAGACGTATTCTTTCGGCGCTCGCGTTGGCGATGGCCCTTAGTCACGCCGCTCGCGGCGCCAAGAACGCCACGACCAAGCGCACAGACAGTATGAAGATAAGACTGAAAGTCGAAGACAGGGCTAACGGCTACTTTCATCGATAGCAAGACCACCCAGGATTTCGTTTCCCTGTTGCCGCTGACACTGACGATGAACGATCTCTTCCGCCGGGAGAAGTTTGGGCACCTGCCACGACCGATCGCGAACGAAAGGAAACGCACACACGTCCGACCTTGGGCACGTCGCCTCCTGGGCTCCCGGCCCTGACGTGGTCA
This sequence comes from Candidatus Woesebacteria bacterium, assembly GCA_963749595.1. Classification (GTDB taxonomy): domain Bacteria; phylum Patescibacteriota; class Microgenomatia; order UBA1400; family UBA1396; genus CAVVNJ01. The sequence continues at coordinate 160,135 of CAVVNJ010000010.1, read as the reverse complement.
TCTTTCTACCGCCACGACGGCCAGGAGATTCCCGATCCCCGGCCTTATCGTCATTGGTAAAGTCGATTCCAGCATGGAAGCTTTTGATGTGCCCGGCTCTGTAACAGTAACGGTTGAGCTTAAAAAGTAGAACGGAGTATTGTCCACCATGAGACAGGCAACGCAGAACACAATGAAGGCGATCGCGCTCGATCGTTTCGGCGGTCTTGAGACGAGGAAACTGCAAATGCTCCCAGTGCCCGAGGTCGGCCCCGATGAGGTGCTGATCCATGTCGAGTGGGCCGGCGTGGGCCAATGGGACCCGTTCGAGCGAGAGGGCGGGTTCGCCAAGGTGTTCGGCATCGAGCCGAAGTTCCCCTATGTGCTTGGCTCCGATGGCGCGGGCACCGTCGCGGCCGTGGGCGATCGTGTCAAAGGGCTCAAGCCAGGCGACCGCGTCTACGCTTTCAGCTTGGTGAATCCCAAGGGCGGTTTCTACGCCGAGTACGCCGCGGTCAAAGCCGACGACGTCTCGCGCATTCCCGGCAAGCTGACGACCCAGCAGGCGGGCGCGATGCCCGTGGACGCGATGACCGCGCTTCGCGGCTTGGATGACACGCTGGCTCTCAAGCCCGGTGAGTCGGTCGATGATCTTCGGGTGCCAGCGGCGGCATCGGCCACCTCGCCGTGCAGCTCGCCAAACGCATGGGCGCCCGTGTGTTCGCGGTCGCTTCGGGCAGCGACGGCGTGGCGCTGGTCAAGAGGCTGGGTGCCGACGCGGTCGTCGACGGACACAAGGACGACATCGTAGCCGCCGCCCGCCAGTTCGCGCCCAACGGACTTGATGCGGCGCTGATCACCGCCGGCGGACCCGTGGCCGACAAGGCCCTCACCGCGATACGCGCGGGAGGGCGCGTTGCGTATCCCAACGGCGTCGAACCGATGCCGAAGCCGCCATTTGGAATTGATGCCAAGTCCTACGATGGAATGCCCGACCCGCAGGCGATCGAGAAACTCAATCACCACCTTATCGAATCTTCGGGGCCGCCGACGACTGGGCCGTTCGAGGTCCATGTCGCGCGGAGTTTTCCGCTTGACCAAGCCGACGAAGCGCATCGGGCGCTTGATGAGCACTATCTTGGCAAGCTTGTTCTGGAAGGGCTTAGCGGGAGCCTTGCGATGGCCCTCGATGAGAAAGAGCTTCACGACAAGGATCGACGATCGCGATGCCCGGACCGGGAACTCCAGTCATGGAAAGAGAGGAAATCATATGGAATACACGAAGCTAGGAAACACCGGAATGGATGTGTCCCGAATCTGCCTCGGCTGCATGGGGTTCGGGGATGCGGAACGTTGGATTCACAAATGGGTGCTTAACGAGGAGAACAGCCGGCCGATCATCCAGAAAGCTCTCGAGCTGGGGATCAATTTCTTCGATACGGCCAACGTCTACTCCATTGGGAAGAGCGAGGAGATTCTCGGACGCGCTCTGAAAGATTTCGCGAATCGTGACGAAGTCGTCATCGCCACCAAAGTGCACGGCAAAATGCGCGACGGACCGAATGGCGCCGGGCTATCGCGCAAGGCGATCCTGAGCGAGATCGACCAAAGCCTGAAGCGGCTGGAGACGGATTACGTGGACCTCTACCAAATTCATCGCTGGGATTATCAAACCCCAATCGAGGAAACGATGGAAGCGCTGCATGACGTGGTCAGAGCCGGCAAGGCCCGCTATCTCGGTGCCTCCGCCATGTTCGCGTGGCAGTTCCAAAAGGCGCTGTACGTCGCCGAAGCAGCATGGATGGACTCGCTTCGTGTCGATGCAAAATCATCTGAACCTCATCTACCGCGAAGAAGAGCGGGAGATGTTGCCGCTCTGCCGCGATGAGAAGATCGGCGTGATTCCATACAGTCCCCTCGCGTCCGGAAGATTAACGCGCGACTGGTCGTCCGAAAGCACGCTTCGTTCCGAAACCGATCAAATCGCGAAAAGCAAGTACGACGCCAGCGCCGAAACCGATCGACAGGTCGTGGAGCGGGTCGCGGAAATCGCCGAAAAACAAGGGGTTCCGCGCGTTCACATCGCCCTGGCCTGGCTGTTACAGAAGAAACCGGTGACAGCACCGATCATCGGAGCAACAAAGATCACGCATCTGGAAACCGCCGTCGGCGCCCTGTCCGTTAAGTTGACCCAGGAAGAAGTCGCTTACCTGGAAGAGCCGTACGTCCCACATCGCGTCGTTGGACATCAGTAAAGAAGCTCATCCCCTGGATTGACATTTCCTGAGACACCGAAATTCGACTTCGATGTGAGCTAGGCGAAACTAAGCGGGCCTCCATTGCCTTCTTTACGATGTTCGAAGGAATGACGGGACGCTAATTGTTTTTAGTCTAGCTCGCAGAACTCAGTTCCGCGGCTCTCGACCGAGCCGGAACGCAAAGATGAGCTAAACAATGTCACACTCTTTTCGTTGTTCGGTGTAGGATCTCACCCGACATGAATATCGTCGCTCGCCCAGCAGACATGGCCACATCGATGGATTATGGTCCGCAGATGAAACTTACGACCGTTATCGTGCCATGGAAAGAGGGCATGCTCCTTTGTCGAGCAGGGAATCTAGCGAGACTTGCAAGTCAGTTCCGTTCCAACATTCTCTGTCGCTTGGACGACAAGGCCGCAGAAGCCAATAGTATCATTAGTCTTCTCATTCTTGGCGCAGGTCTTGGCGCCACGCTCGAGATTGAAGCGTCGGGCCCCGACGAGCGAGAAGCGATCAGGGCGGTAGATCGGTTCTTTGCCTTGGGCAGCGAGTCAGGCATGGAATCGAACCGGGAAGCTCTCGCGACCGTCGGCGGTTTGTCATGAATACCATTCTCGCCGCGGTCGATTTTAGCGATGCCGCGCACCCCGTCATCGAAAGCGCCGCGGGACTTGCACGCGCACTCTCGGCCCGAATTATCCTCTTACATATTGTTGAGCCCGTGACGATGCAATTGCCTGTGCAAGCAGGAGAGGATGCTATTTCGGCGGTTGCGTGGCCGTTGCGGGCCCCTAAAGGTTTGAAGGCACGTCTGGATTCTCTGGCGCTTCCTTTGCGAACCGAGAGGCTCGAAGTGAAACCAGTGGCTCACGTTGGCCTCGTGGTGGAGGGAATCCTTGAACACTCCGCCAGATATCATACGGAACTGATCATCCTGGGTTGCCACGGGCACCTTGCCGCGCAGCATGTCCTTAGTGGCAACGTCTTGATGCAGGTCGTCAAGCAGGCGCCATGTCCAATAATCATTGTCCCGGTGAAATCGGCGGCCTCAGAGTCGGAAGGCCGCTCACGTCCTTCGAATACAGGTCGATCCATCATGTCGGTCCTGGCCGGCGGAAACCGGTAGTCCGTTGCGCGGATATCCTGGTGGGAGGTCGACGCGCTGTCGAAGCCGCCGCGAAACGCTCACTCTGTTGTTCACGAGCATGCTAAGCACGCGGGACCGCTGCCAATGCGCGGTCGCGAAAGGATCGGGAGAGCGACTCGCTGAGGCGATTCACTCTCCCGTCCCAATTCTTGTGTTTCCAGACCACTCGCCCCTCAACTGAACGAATATTGAGTCTTAACCTTCGTGGCCGCCTCGTTGATCGGCTGACCTGGCGCTTTGAATTGGGTTGGTGCGATCACGATAGCCGCTGGGTTTCCTGATACCGCATTCTCAAGGATCGAGATCTGGCCGTTGATATCGGATTCGGATTGAGCCCCGAGCTCCGGTACGTTCACATTGAGTTTCCCTGCCCACCCTGCGGGCGCCGGCGACCACAATCTACCAGAAAAACATGGTCGTATCTTGGACGATGATTGGAATGGTTGGTTGGTCAGCGGCAGGGACGGTTTCCACTACGCCAACAACCGCAATTGCGGCAGGAGTTTGCGCCAGCCTGCAAGTCTGCGGAGAACTTTTTTCGGGGCGGTCACCGTAGCACGAAGAGGGAGGTTTCTTTCATAGGAATCGAGGGTGATACGAGGATGATGGGCGTTGTTATTTTGATGTCAAACACTGATGCATGACCATCAAAGAATATCATTTGACAACATCATGATGATGTATCACAATTATCATATCAAGCACATTCTATGAAGCCATCGCACAATATCCTTCATAATACATCATATCTTTACCGGATCGGAGGTGGGCTATGATCGGTCTTGCGCTACTGGGAGCGGGTCGAATGGCCAAGGTCCACGCGGAGGCGATTTCGGCTGCAGGTGCCAGGTTGGTAACTGTTTTCGATGTGGCTGAGGCGGCCGCGGCCTCCCTCGCTGCGAAGACCGGCGCATCGGTCGCTCGGAGCGCCGAAGAAGCCATAAGTCATCCTGAGGTCGCCGCCGTGCTGGTGGCGACCTCTTCGGACACCCACGTGAAGTACGTGATTGAGGCGATCGAGGCTGACAAGGCCGTGATGTGCGAGAAGCCGCTGGCGCCGACGCTGGCCGAGGCGCAACTGTGCGTCGACGCGCTGGGTGATCGGGCGAAAAAGGTCTTTCTGGCCTTCAATCGGCGCTTTGACCCGGGACACGCCTCGGTCAAGAAGGCCATCGCGAGTGGCGAAATCGGCAATCTGGAGCAACTGACCATCACCAGCCGCGATCCGTATCCGCCCCCGCTCGAATATATACCCAGGTCTGGCGGTCTCTTCCGCGACATGATGATTCATGACTTCGACATGGCCCGGTGGATGCTCGGTGAAGAACCCACCAGCATTCACAGTCGTGGCAGTTGTCTGGTCGATCCCGAGATCGGCAAGCTCGGCGATATCGACACGGCTTGCGTGACCCTCGTCACACCGAGCGGCAAGCAGGCCGTCATTCTCAACTCACGGCGCACGGCTTACGGCTTCGACCAGAGGATCGAGGCGTTCGGCTCGACGGGCATGGTGATGTCCGACAATCCGCAGGCGACCGGCTTCAGGCGATTCTCCAGCACGAGCTTTGGCGCACCGGATCGCTTTCGAGCCTTCTTCATGGAACGCTACGGCGACAGCTATCGGCTGGAAATTGAGGCGTTCATCCAGGGATTGGCTCAGGGACAACCGGCCTCGGTGACGGCCATCGACGGTCTGCGGGCCGTCTATCTCGCGGAAGCTGCCGGAGCATCTCTTCGACTGGGCAAGACCATCGAACTAAAACCAAACTGTGAAATTACCTGGCCATGAACAACAACGACTTCTTCTTAAGAAACCGAACCACCACGGCAATCATCACCGGAGGAGCCCAAGGTTTGGGCTTCGCCATCGCCGAGCGCCTGGCCCGAGAGGGTGCGCGTGGCATCGTTCTGAGCGGACGCAGCGTCGACAAGGGAGAGAAGGCGGCTGACCGCATCCAAGCTCTCGGCACGGACTGTGTCTTCATCAAGGCCGACGTGTCGATGGCCGACGACTGCTTCCAGCTGGTCGCCGCCGCCCTTGAGCGTTTTGGCTCTGTCAATGCTCTGGTTAACGCCGCGGCCTTACCGGACCGCGGCACCCTGCTGGACACCACTCCCGAGCTTCTCGACCGGATGTTCCATACCAACGTGAGCGGGCCCTTCTTGTTGATGCAAGGGGTGGTTCGCCACCTGGTCGAAACCGGCCAGCCAGGCAGCATCGTCAATATCCTCTCGATGGTGGTGCACTGTGGGCAGTCCTACCTGGCGCCCTATTCCGCCTCGAAGGGGGCGCTGGCGACTCTGACCAAGAATGTCGCCAATGCCTTCGCCACCCATCGCATCCGCTGCAACGGAATCCTCACCGGTTGGATGGACACCCCGGGCGAGAACGCGACACAACAGAAGTTCCACGGTGTAGGTGGCGATTGGCTGGCCAAAGCGGAGGCTGCGCAGCCGATGGGCCAATTGGTCAAGCCCCATCAAGTAGCCGGGTTGGCTGCCTACCTGTTGAGTCCGGAGTCGGGCGTCATCACCGGAGCCCTGATCGACTACGATCAGCGCGTCTCCGGCGCCTACCCCGAGTAGGTGAAGCGTATCAACCGACGGTCGAGAGGAACTCTCGATCGATTTATGCCGAAGGAGCTTGGAGCCGAACGCCCCAGGCTCTGCTGGCGCAAACAGCCCGCTCCCGTCCGACGTTGCGGATGATGGGTAATGAGGCTTTATGAGTTGAAGTAGTCTTGGCTTTAGGATATCCTCCAAGGAATGAGAACCAGGGCGAGACCCTCCATTGATGAAATTGCGAACCTGAGTGGCTGCAGCAACGCAACCGTGGACCGCGTCCTTCATGGTCGAGCTGGAGTCCACCCTCGCACGCGGGACAAAGTGAACCAGGCGCTCGCCCAGCTCGAGGCAGAATATGAACTCAAGACCCAGGAGACTTTTGGTGGGTCATCGAGATCTCAGACCCCCCAACGCCTTGGGTTTGTCATTCAGGCGGGCCAGGCCTTTACGGAGTCTTTCTTAACGGCGATCGAGCGAAACAGGGATCGCGCGTCGGAAATCGAGGGGCTGGGCGCCGCCTCCGATGAGGCGGTGGTCGAAGCGCTCAAAAGTCAGACGAGTGGACTGGATGCAGTTGCCATCGTCGGCAAGGACATTCCGCCGATTATCGACGAGCTGAAACGCCTCCGGCAGGCCGGGAAGCGCGTTCTGGCTCTGGTTTCGGACCTCGAATTGTCCGCCCGTTCGGCCTATCTCGGCATTGACAACCGAGCCGCTGGCAACGTCGCGGGCTATTTGATGGGACGCCATCTGGAAGGTCGTCCGGGCGCCCAGGTCGCCGTCGTGGTTGGCAGCTTTTCCTACCGCTGTCACGAAGATCGCGAAATCGGATTCCGCTCGATCATGCGCCAGCAATTCGAAAGCGTGGAGGTCTTGGAGGTCATCAAAGGCGACGACTCCGATGAAGCCACTTATGAGGCCGCTCGAAAACTGCTGCCAGCGAACCCGAATATTCTCGGAGTCTACAATGTCGCGGGGGGCAACCGCGGCCTGGCCCAGGCATTAGCCGAGTTAAGGAATCCGTATCGTCCCGTCTACATTACTCACGAGATGAACAGAGTCACCGAGCCTCTCTTACGGACGCAGCAGATTGACTACTTGCTCGTCCAGGACCTCGATGAGATTGTTCGTCGCGCCATTCGGTTCATGCGTGCGAGCTCCGGTGATGATCGTGGGCCCCACGCCCTCGACCATGTCCCCTTCCGTCTTCAAACGCAGTTCAATATCGGCTGATCTTCCCTGCCGTGCTCCGCGCGTGGCCGGGCCGAACCCCCTTTCGCAAGATCGTCTTGGAGAAGCCCTCTCGACGAAAGTCCATCCGTGAGTCGACATCGTGAAGAGGCCGCGGCGGTAAAGGCAACACGCTCTCACAAAGCAGGAAGAGGGTGGGGCGCTATGCCTTTGGCTTGCTGAGTGGCGGCGGCGTTTTGGGCGCTTCGGGAAGCTGCTGCGAGTGATCGCCAAGGGCCGGTTCGGGCATGCGGACAAGCAGCCAAACCTGCGTTTGCGCCTTTCCAAAGTGGATGGCGACAGGTGAGACGTCCTGCGTGAGATTCGCGAGGCTGGTCTCGAAGATCGTCTCCGTATTGTCGCCGATCCGCCACGCGACGCGCTGAGTGGTTTTGTCCACCTGCCCGGCGATGGGCCGCTGGTCACCGGTGATGACGCTCGTGTAGGCGCCGCTAATGATGCCCGCGCGATTGACGGAAATCTGGAAGAACATGGCCGGGTCGCCTTTCTCTTCCTGCGCAAGCGCAAAGACGCCAAACGGCATCCATTCCTGAGTCGGAGCGGCGGCCGGTTGGGTCGTGGGCGCAGGCGTCGCGGCCGGCAGCGGCGGCGGCGGTTGCTCGACACTCGTGGCGAGGTCGATCGCCGGTTGGACGTATTGCTCGGTGGGAAACGGTTGATTGTTCACATAGACCGTGTCGCCCTCGTAAATGACATTCATACCGTAATCCACGTAGATCGGATCCGGGGTGACCACGTCGACAAAGACCGCGGCGGCCCCAAACGCGGCCGGCGCCCACCACCACCAGGGATTGATGGGATAATTGCCGACCCACGCCCCGCCCCAGCCGCAGACACCCCACCAGCGATCATCAAACACGCCGTCGTAAAAATCGCGGGCGTTGTCCCAGACCTCCTCCGCGCGCTCCCCACGGTAGTTCCACAGATCCTGACGGTGCTGCTGCCAATCCTCGCGATTCTGATCGCGCCATGCCTGACGGTCTTCCCGGGCGCTTTCCAGGTTGTTCCAGCGCTCGTCGCGGGTCTGTTGGAAGTTGCTACGCGCCTCTTGACGGTTGTCGGCGCGCTGGTTCCAGGCGTCGTTTCGATTGTCCACGCGCTGTTGCCACTGACCGCCGCGATTCTGTGACCACTCCCCCCAGTTGGACCGCTCCTCCGGTCGCGCCGGACGCTCGCCGAGTCCGGGACGTTCCGCTGAAAGCTGCGTCGGGCGATTGGCCAGGGCGCCGCCAATCGCGCCCCCGGCCGCCGCGCCCCCGGCGATACCCAGAAAATTCCCCACCTCGCCCGCGCTCGGGTGTTGGCTGGGTTTCCCTCCGGGACGCTCGGCTACTCCCGTCCCGGGTTTGGCGGGAAGCTGCGCGGGCCGCCCCCCTGGGCCCGCCTCCGGGCGTTCCGCCAGGCCGCCTCCCGGACGCGTCTCAGGCCGCTCGCCAACCCCGGGACGCGTCGGCTTTTGCGTCGGTCGCTCCGCAACACCACCTCCTGGACGTGTCTCAGGCCGCTCCGCACCCCCGGGACGCGTTGGCATTTGTGACGGACGCTCCCCGCCTCCCGGGCGTGTTGCCGGTTGGTTGGAAGGCTTGGAAGGTCGCTTCGCTGTGCTCGGCCGATTACTGGACGGAAGCTGCGCGGCGCTCCCTCCGCCCGTTGGACGCTGGCCGCCGGTGGGCCGCTTCGAAGGAGTGGATGGCACACGTCCATTACTCGGTCGTGAGACGCTGCTGGAAGGAAGTTGCGCGGGCCGCGAGACGTTCCCACCCGACGGGCGCGAGACGTTCCCGCCAGACGGGCGCGAGACGTTTCCCCCTCCCGAGGGTCGTGAGACATGCCCGCCTGAGGGACGGGAGCCGCCCCCGGAAGGCCGCGAAAAGCTTCCCCCGCCACCCCCTCGTCCGCCCCCACCGCCACGCCCCGCATAAACCGCCGCGCTCTCAAAGAACAGGGCAAGCACCGTCGTCAGGGCAAGGACGGATGGAAGTCTTCGGAGCACGGCATCAATTTCCCTCTACTCGATCAATCCGGATGGGGCCGATGCCTGGCTGAGGGTCGCCGTCGAGCGTCCGGTTGTTCGATTCCCATGTAAAGCGGTCCCCGCTGATCTTGGTAATGGTATGGTCCGCTCCGGTCCGGCTGCCCTCGGGGGTGACGCCCGTCTCGCGGAGCAGCCAGCGACTTCCCTCGCGGGTGAAGTACCCTTCGGCAAATCCGCCTTCGCTGTCGAAGGTCCATGAACGGAGGCGTTCCTCGATCGGATCCCACCCGATGATCTGCCAACCCTCGAGCGTCACCGTGTCGCCACGCTTCACCGTCACGCTGCGGGTAAGGAAACTTCCGCCGCGCCCCCACGAATACGTGCTGCGTATGAAGAGATCATCCGACTTGTCGGTTTCCTCCCAATCGCCCACGAGCCAGGCGAGCTCCGAAAGCCGGTCGTGCGGCGAAACGTCCGGCAGGGGTGATTCAATCAGCTGACTGATCTTCCACTTGCCATCCTTCTTGATGAGAATGGCGGTATAAAGTTCGCCGTTGGTTTCACCGTCCTTCGAGGTTACCATCGTCGAACCTTTCTCCATCAGACTCTCGGGCCCGAGCACACGGACAGTCTCCGCATTGATCGCAAGCTTCGATCCGCGATTGGCCGTCAACCCGGCGCGGATCGCGGCCTCGATCTCCGCGCGGCCGCTGAAAGTGCGCCCCTCTTTCGTCGTGTAGTCCGCGTCGTCGGTGAAAAAAGCCACGAGCGCTTCGACATCGGACTTCGCATAGGCGGCTTCGTAAGCGCGGTCATTCGCGACGACTTCGGCCATTTCCGGCGGCGTTTCCACGGGAGCTTGAGAGAATCCGGTGCTCGTGAGCGCGCCGGCGACCAAGCCTACGAGGGCAATGGTTTTCATGAGGAGTTCGGCTTATTAGCAATCTAATGTACGCCCATTTCACAACCACGTCGAGGATGACAGCTGCGGTGTCCCGCGCTTGCGCTCGTGCGATCAACCCGGTTTTAGCGCCGCGCCGCGACCCCGCCGGGCAGCGCGTCAAACGCGAAAGCGTCCCACCGCGGCCCCCTGGCACAGGTCTGTCGGCCCTAGCGCACGTGCCTGGACAGATACCAGGCGAACCACGACAGACTCAGATTCACGATCAGATAGGCGATCAGGGCGACAAAGAACACCGAAAAGAAGTACCGATCACCGTAGAAGTTCGACAGGTTTGTGACCTTCTTTAGGAGATCCTCATAGCCGATGATGTAAGCCAGCGAAGTATCCTTAAGCAAAACCACGAGTTGAGCTACGATGATCGGCGTCATTTGGCGTAGCGCCTGCGGCAACTCGACAATCAACCTCACCTGCAGGCTGCTCAGTCCAAGAGATAGACCCGCCTCGCGTTGTCCCCGTGGCAGGGACTGGATGCCCGCGCGAATGGCCTCGCCGATGATGGCGCCATTGTAAATCGCCAGCGCCGCCACCACCACCCAGAAGGTGGACATCCCGAACACCAGCAGGATAAAGAGCATCATCAGCAGGACCGGCATGCCGCGCACGAATTCCAGGAGGATTGTGGTGGGCACGCGCAGCCACTTTCTTTTGGCAAGTCGCAACAAGCAAATGACCAGGCCCAAGCACATCGCCAGAATGCCCGCGACGACCGCGGCGCCGAAAGTGGCCAGGAGCCCGCTGAGAATGCCATTCCACACTTGAACGGGACTGTAGCCACGGAAGGGCTCATAGAAGATGTTCCAGCGGGACGAGTCGAACAACCCGGGTTGCACGATCCCGGGCTGTGTTTCGCGGGGTGCAGCGAGGATGGCTAACAACCATGCGATCCCGCCGGCCATCGCCAAGAGACCAACAATGGAAACGATGCGCGATATCCGCCGCATCCTGGGGCCGGGCGCGTCGTAAAGGACCGAGGAGTTCATCGAGCCAGCGCCACCTTGGCCTCGAGGCGATGAGACAACTGGCCGAGGGGAACCGTAATGAGCAGGTAAAAGCAGGCCACACCGAGCAAAATCGGAATCACCGCTGAACCATGCGCATTAGCGAGACGTTTCCCGACACTGAAGAGTTCGAAGACGAAAAAACCACCCGCCACCGAGGTATTTTTCGTCAACGCGATGAACACATTCACCAGCGGCGGAATCACCATGCGAAAGGCTTGCGGCAAAATAATGAGGATGAGCACCTGGTCGAACCTCAAGCCGATACTGCGCGCGGCTTCCGCCTGACCGGCGGGCACGCCGTTGATTCCCGAGCGCAAAGCTTCGGCAATGAACGGAGCCGTGTAAACGGTCAGCGCCACAATCGCCGCGAACTGAAAGTCCAGGATCACTCCGATTTTCGGGAGAACGAATGCGCAAAAAAAGAATACCAGAGTGAGAGGGGTATTGCGCAGGACCTCGGTATAGATTGCGGCTAAAGCGCGAAAGGAACCGAACGGCGACACGCGCAATGACGCGACCACGGTGCCTAAGAACAGTGCACCAAAGCCCGAGACAATCAGCAGGTGCAGAGTGGAGACGAAACCAAGCCAGAACAGACCGAAGTTATCAAAGACAACACTCAAACGAATGGCTCCTCGATCCGGTCAGTCGGCTCGTCAATACCGATCGACCGCCGGCGGCTGAGGCGTCGGCAGAACCTTGCCCGCCGTCTCTTCCCAAAGCCTTTTCCACGTTCCGTCCTTCTCAGCCTCTGCGAGGACATCGTTGAGAAACGCGCGGAATTTGTCGTCATCCTTCTTCAGGCCGACTCCGTATGGCTCCTTGGTGAAAGGCTCGCCGGCGATTTTGAATTCGGGGTTCTGATCGACGAAGCCGGCCAGGATCACGTTGTCGGTGGTCACCGCCACGACTTGCCCGTTACGCAGCGGCTCGAGACATTTCGAGTAGGCGTCCGTCGCGACCAGCTTGGCCCCATATTGTTTGACAATGTTGGCGGCAGGTGTCGACCCTTCCACCGAACAGACCGGTTTGTCCCGGACGTCCTCTGGGCCTTTTACATCGTTGTTGGATTTGAGAACCATGAGCGACTGACCCGCCTCGTAGTAGGGGCCCGCAAAGTCGACGACTTTCTTGCGTTCATCGTTGATCGTATAGGTCGCCGCCACGATATCCACCCGGCCTTGCTGAAGGAAGGGCTCGCGATTTACGGAAACGGTTTCTACCCACTCGATGTTTTCGTAGGGAATTCCAAGCCGGGCCGCGACGAGCGAACCAATGGCCACGTCGAATCCTCGCGGCTTGTTATCGGGTCCTTTCTGGCCGAACAACGGCTGGTCAAACTTGGTGCCAATCGTGATCTTTTTGGCCTTGGAAAGTCGCTCCATCGTCGTGCCCGCTTCGAATTTAGGATCTTTCGCCACGGTGAGCTGGTAGGGACCGTTTGCCCCGGAATCGTGGCCGGCCGACGGTTTCCCGGAGTCGCCACAGGAACTTAGGCAAAGTGCGCTGGCTACGGCCAGGCTGAGGACTAGGAGTAGTTTGTTCCGCATCTTTTCTCTTTCTTGAACAATCGCACGTTTTTCAACCGATTAATGCGCCAGGATTTTCGACAAGAAATCGGCGGCCCTTTCATTTTTGGGACGCGTAAAGAACTCCGCCGGCGGAGCCTCCTCAACGATCTGCCCGTCCGCCATGAAGAGCACCCGGCTGCCGGCATTCCGCGCAAAACCCATCTCGTGAGTGACGACGACCATCGTCATGCCTCCCTTCGCCAGGTCGACCATGACGTCCAAAACCTCGCTGATCATTTCCGGGTCGAGCGCACTGGTTGGTTCGTCCAACAGAATCAATTTGGGATCCATCGCCAGCGAGCGGGCAATAGCCACTCGCTGCTGCTGGCCGCCGGAAAGCTGATGCGGGTATTTGTTCGCCTGCTCCGCCACCCCTACCCGCTTCAGGAGAGACCTGGCCTTTTCGCGAGCGTCCTCGCGTTTCATATTTCGAACTCTGATCGGCCCGAGAGTCACATTCTCGAGGGCGGTCTTGTGCGCGAAGAGATTGAATGACTGAAAAACCATCCCGACGTCGGCCCGAAGCTTGGCGAGTTCTTTGCCCTCTTGAGGCAGCGGTTCGCCATCAATCGATATGACTCCGGAGTCGATAGTTTCGAGTCGATTGATGGCTCGGCAGAGCGTCGACTTCCCGGAACCGGAGGGCCCGATCACCACGACGACCTCGCCGCGGGCGACCGTCGTATTGATGTCCTTGAGCACGTGAAGGTCCCCATAGAACTTGTTAACCCGTTCGATGACGACCAGGCTGTCGCGCGCCCTCGTTGTGGGATCAGCAAACTCCACGAGGACCACATCGTTCACAGCACGCCACGCCGTCAATCCGAAAAATAATTCCGAGGGCGGGCGCGGATGAGGGTGATTCGCAGAAGGGCTACGATCGAACAAAGTGGTTGATGACTGGGGCTGTCCTTCTGTGTTCCGGCCTCTTCTGCGGCGAGGATGGTTGAGAGTTGACAGGGCACAATCGAACCTGGTGAGTCTCCGAATCGGAATCGATCACCTGAACCAAATTTACGAGGCAATTCCTGCGCTCCCCCACAGGAATTGCCTTGCAAAAGATCTTGCCCAGTCCTCTGTGTTCCCGGTGTTCTCTGTGATGGACAGTTGAAAATCGGGAGAGAATTAATCAGAGAAAAGACGTTTTTCCTATGAGCAGCGAATCATCGATTGAAAAAGCGGCGACCCGCGACACTGGATTGCTGGGGTGGTGGCGGTTGGATCGACCGCTGATAGGTCGGTCTGGCCGAAGTGCCGTTGCTCACTCGGTGAACTCACCAATCTTCCCGCGGGTTGCTCACGGCGTCGCGCCGTCTCGGAGTTCGCACCGGGACGGTGCGCAAAAAGAAGTTCGTCCTGCCTCCGGATCACAGCGCGCATCAGCCCCCCGCAGGGCCATGGAGACGTGCGTCGCATTCTGGCTACTCACCGGCCTGGCGGAGTCGTAAACATCCCGATCGACATCCTCACCGCACGCGATGAATTCACCGACTCGCCGCATACCTTTGGTCTTTCGCGCGGTGCGCGTGGCGGGTTGGACCATTGCCTGGCTCCTCGCTCTCGGTTTTGCCCTCTGGGCCTTCGGCGCGCTCTCCTACGATTTTCCGGTGCTGAACGCTGAGGCGGCCTGGGTATTCGCGCTCTCGCTGCTGGCTGCGATCGTCTTCGTGCCTGGTGCGTGGCGAAAACTCGGTGTCACCTTGTTGGGCTGTGCCCTGGTGCTCGGATGGTGGCTCACCTTGAAACCCAGCAGTACCCGCGCGTGGCAACCCGACGTGGCGCAAGAGCCGTGGGCGGAGATCAACGGTGACGAGGTGACGCTGCACAATGTCCGCAACTTCGATTACCGCACCGATACCGACTACACCCCGCATTGGGAGACGCGCACGGTGCGACTTTCGCAGATCACCGGGCTGGACCTTGCCATCAACTACTGGGGCTCGCCGTGGATGGCGCATCCCATCGCGAGCTTCCAGTTTGCCGACGCGCCGCCGCTCTGCTTTTCCATCGAGACGCGGAGGGAAATCGGCGAGAACTATTCAGCGATCGGCGGCTTCTACCGGCAGTACGAGCTGATTTACATCGTCGCCGACGAGCGCGATGTCATTCGCGTACGGACAAACTTTCGCCGCAGCGAAGACGTCTATCTCTACCGAACAACCGCGTCGCCGGAGAAAGCGCGCGAGCGGTTCATGGAGTACATCACCGCGATGAATGAACTCCACGTCCGCCCGCGCTGGTACAATGCTGTGACGACCAACTGCACGACGACCATCCGCACACAGCGTGACGCCGCGCAGCGCATCCCTTGGGACTGGCGTATCTTGCTCAATGGCAAAGGCGACGAATTGTTGTTCGAGCGTGGCGCGCTGGCCACAGGCGGTCTGCCGTTCGCCGACTTGAAAAGCCGTGCGCTCGTCAACGCCGCCGCGAACGCTGCCGACGCTGCGCCCGACTTCTCTCAGCACATCCGCGACGGATTGCCGGGCTTCTGAGCCGAGCAAGGTGTCATTTGGCGTCCTGGCCACTCACGCGAGGTCGACTGCTTCGGACGATCGACACGCCTTACCGGCCCTGGAACCACACTTTGACGGTTTGGGGTTCGGCATAAAGTTCCCCTTCGCTCTTATTGAGGATACTTTTCAAACTTCGGCAGCGCGGGATTCATTTCGTCCCACGGGTGCGCGTCACATGTCCACACGTCCATTTGCGCTTTGAACCAACTGGGATCATCCAAGCTCGCGGTTCTGATCGCAACAAATTGAGGAACGGTATCGGGCTTGACCACAATCGGCGCGCCGCACTCAGGGCAAAAGCCCCGGCGGGTCATGCCGCCTTTTTCGCTGGGCGACGCATGAAAGCGGGGCGAGCCTTGCAAGAGCTTGAAAGCTTCCGCAGGCACGATGACGAAAGACGAAAACGCCCCGCCACTGGCTCGCTGGCAATCGCGACAGTGACAGTGAAGCATCAGAATAGGTGTGGCTGTGGATTCGTAGCGAACCGCGCCGCAAGCGCATCCGCCGGTCAAGGGAGTTGTTGTGCTCATGTTGTAATCATCATGTGTAGGTTCTGATTCATGGTGGATTCGAGTTCTCTGAAACGACGCACCGGTTTTTGCTTGTGAGACAGATTAGGGCCGGTGTTGCGGAGGGTGAGAGTAACAAGTGTGGCGGGCTTCGGCGGAACCCGCAGATCACAGCGGCAGGGCGTGGGGTGGAAGGTTCGTCCAGATAGGCCGCGATAGCCGGGTCAATGGTGCCTCAAGGAAATCTGCCCGAGCTCTCCGAACAGGAGGCGAACCGTCGCTCTGCGGTGGAATACAGTCCCTTGTCTCTCCTCAACCGCCTGATGGAGCCGCGGAAAGTCGCGGGATCTCGTCGCCTTTGCCTGCAGCCCGCGTGCCTCGGCGATCAAATGGGGAGAGTTTTGGCCTGTTCGGCATCAAGCTCCTGAATGGTGAACGAACCGGTCGCGCGTACAGATCTGATGGAATTCCGATCGAAGAGGGCTCTTACTCAGACTGGGGCACAAAAATCGACTTCCTCGAGTTCCGATCTGCATCTCACAAAAGATCAGCCCGGATTTCCCTGGGACACGTAAATCGACCTACCAGCGATTGATCCAGCCGCTTCCGCCGCCCACACGCCGGTTGATCCATCCGCCACCCCCAACAACTCCCCTGCGATTGATCCAGCTGCCACCTCCAACGACTCCTCTGCGATTGATCCATCCGCCACCTCCACCGACTCCCCCGCGGTTGATCCAGCTGCCAACGCAAGAGGTAAGCCAGACGCCTCCGGTCACCGCTAAGATCACTGCGCCCGACCACTTTCCAAGGCTCCGCAAAAACAAGCGCCGATCGAGCGATTCGATGCTCTCAGCGGAATGAATCTCTTGATCGGATGATTCGTTGCTCATAACAGGAAAGTGTTTCCATTTATCATAATCTAGGTGTCCCCGCACCCAAAAAAGCCTTAAAACAATGGACAATCTTCCGTCTTTCACGCGACAGGATTTATTCGCCTCCCGGGCAGACTCTGCGAGATTGGGCTTCCCTGGCGTGGCGCTGGCGCGCAGGCAGTCGGAAAAATGGTTGAGGGTTGATCGTTGAGGGGTCGGCATTCCGCGACTCTGTCTTGAGCACCGCCCGGACTATTTTCATCCTGTCGCGTTTGGTCGGAGCGACAGGATTATCCCACCTGTCGGCGGGCTCTGCGAGATTGGTGACCCTGGAACAAATCGCATGACCCTGCCGTGAGTCGTCTCGCAACTGTTGAGTGCGTCTGGCCACCGTGTTAGACTCCATTCATGGATCCGATCATCAACCTCGAGGAAACACCCGGCAAGACGGTCGGGCGGAGACGAGTCGCTGACGGATTCCGCTTTGGTATGGGAGTCCAGCAGGCAGGCGCCTCGTTTCGGCAAGCGCTCGGCGTTCCCAAAGGAGTTTATCGGTTTCACTCACATGAGGAGGCAAACGATTGGCTGATGACGAAGATCGCCGAAGCGGCAGCGGGGAAGAATCGGCATTAGTCCCGAGACCGCCGGTTGAAGAGGACCTCGTCGCGCTCTGCCGGATACTAAACAAACTCGGCGCACGCTACCTGGTGATCGGCGGTTACGCAATCATCCATGCCGGATATCCGAGATTCACCGGGGACCTTGATATCCTCATGGACACCGCGCCTGAGAACGAAGCGAAGATCTATATGGCGCTTCGGAGCCTCCCCGACCGTGCGGCGGACGAACTCGACCCCGGGGACGTCTCCAAATACACCATTGTTCGCGTGGCGGATGAGATTGTCGTCGACCTGATGAAATCCGCTTCCGGGATCGGTTATGAGGAAGCATCCAAGGATATCATCGTCCGAAAAATCGGCGATGTTGAAATTCCGTTCGCTTCGCCTCGCCTCCTTTGGCGCATGAAGAAGAACACCCGCCGCGAGAAGGATGCCGGAGATTTGTTCTTCTTGCGAAAGTGGTTCGAAGCTCGCGGCGAATCTCCCCCGGAATAGTTCAGGTCGTGCCTCGGGCACGCCTAAAAATGGAATTTGCGCACGTTAGCAGTCGTAGGAGGCTTATCGCAGCAGGTCCGAAGCGCGCCACCCTTCGCAGAGCACTCTAACCGTTTAAAAAGCTACGCGCCGATGAATCTCGTTCAATCCCTCAATCGCTTGATCCAGTTCCTCAACCGAAACGCGCCCGAGCTTCCTCTCATTGCCTGGTAGTACCACGGGTATGACTTACCGTCAAGGAGCCCGCGCGAGCCTCACAGAATCGCCAAGTCCACTTCTCGCGGATCCCGAGCAATACTTCCCGAAAATCGATCGTTCATTGGGCGACGTATTCCAGCGCGGCTGCCTTTAGGGTCGATAGCGAGACTATTTGACATACTGTCAAGCAATGCAATAAGAATTATGGTATCAATGATTTATTGATATTGTATATCCAATTGTCAGAATGACATGTAGTTGACTATGAAAGTTGACGCCGAGCAAGTTGCTAAAAGAAGCCCGCGCCCTCGCCGAACAAAAGCGGCGACGGGCGAGCAAACTGACACCCTACCGGGATTTTGTCATCAATGCCGTCAAGGAAGGCATTCCCCTCACCACGGTCCGCACAATCCTCAAAACCCAGTGTCAGCTTGAAGTTAGCTACAACAACCTGCGCGGCTGGATTCATCGTCAGCCGGAATTTCGCGAATCCGTCCGAGCCGGTGACACCGCTCCTTCGCGGGTCATGCTATCGGAATGAGGGCCACCCTTAAGGAAGTAGCGGAGCTTGCGAAAGTATCGGTAGCTACGGCTTCAATGGCCTTGAACCGGGGAGAGGTTAAGGAATCCACGCGCGCGCGGGTTTTGGAGTGCGCCAGGCGGCTGAACTATGTGCCCAATCGCATCGGGCGCACGCTGAACACAGGCAAGTCAAACACCATCGCTTTGCTGATGATGACGTCGGTTAATATAACGAACATCGTTCACAAGACGTCGCTATTTTACTATTTGCAGCAGGGCGTTTTGGCAGTGGGCTACCAAGCCAACTACAGCTTGCGGCTTGATGTCAAATCGCATGAAGATCCCGACTTGATGGACTACTTTGAGCGCGTTGTGGGAGACCGGACCCTCGATGGCATCATCATCGTCCCGCAATACCTTCGCGACTACCCATTTCTCTATCCGCTTCGGCAACGCTCGTTTCCTTACGTGATGATGCGGCCGGCCTGCTTTGGAGCTGACGTAAACTATGTGGATCTGGATAATTACCACGGCGGACAGTTGGTCGCCCAGCAGTTTGCCAAACGGGGATGCCAGCGAGTGGCAATGATCAATGGGCCCGAAACGCACGTGGATGCGATCGAGCGCGAACGGGGGTTTTTTGAAGGGCTCATTGCGGCGGGGGTCAGAAAGGTAACCAAGCGCTACGGCGACTTTACGATCCCAAGCGGGACGACCGCCATGGAAAGCATTCTGACGGAATTCACGCCGGACGGGGTCTTTTGCTGCCAATGACTACATGGCCGCTGGGGCGATGAAGATTCTGCGAGGGCGCGGACTCGGTGATTCCCGACGACGTTGCCGTGGTCGGATATGACAACACGGACCTTTGCCTCGCGTTAGATCCCACCTTGACCACGGTAGACTACCGCGCGGCCGAAGTCGGCCGCTGCATGGCGACGCAACTGCTGGCGTTGATTAGCGGCAAGGTCAGAACTGTCAGCGAGGTCATTCATCCAATTTTGGTCGTCGTGGGCGTGGAGAACCGCCGGATCAAACCGTGGTGCCAACTCGCCAACCACTTGGCCGTACCGGTATGCCTCGCTGATCATATCCGCGCGCGGCGAATCGGCGGTCTGCTGCCAATAGGGCTCCAGGTTGGAGTTGACTTGAATTAGGTCCATCGATAAACCAGGGGCCAGCTGGTGTTTTGATTGGGCGTATACCTGGCCGTCAGGAATCGACTTGGGCAAGACAAAAGCGACGGGTAAATCTAAGGCCAATAAACCCCGCGCCATACCCTGACAAGCAACGCCCAAGCCACCGCTATGGTGCGGTGGAAATTCCCAGCCGATCATGAATATCGGTCTTTCCATGGCCGCTCCTCAGAGCGAAAGGCGTTCGGCCAAGATAATCACGACCGTGGCATCAGCGGCCGATGATTCCTTCACTTGGGCTGCGCGCTTCAACTCGACACCCAGATCCTTTGACAAAATGGGTATTAATTCTTCCTTAGCCGTGTAAATAAAAGTGGCACCATCATAGCTACCCTCAGCATTACCGGTGCGGACATTGGTCCAGCCTGATTCGGCCAGCTTCGTCTTCACCTTGCCGGCCAGGCCAGCCACGCCAGTCGCATTCAGGACAACGATACTAGTTTGTTTCTTTTCCGCTGCGCTCAACTCGGCCGCCGGGCTGGCGGTGGGCGTAGCGGTGGGAGTCGGCTCCGGTGTCGGAGTCGACTGACCGGCGGCTGGTAGTAAAGGCGGCCCTGGCGGCCGAACCTGACGCGACCAGAAGACCGCCCCACCAACAACACCGGTAATAATCGTCACGGCCAAGAAAACCAAGATTGGTCCCTTCCAGCGCGATCTTTTTTCCGGCATTTCCAAATAGCGGTCGGTATTATCTTTAACCACTGGACCCTCATGAAGTTGGCTGACTAAGTCGGTTGGAGCTTCACTGGCAGCGGGAAGCTCTGTGACCACCGGCACCTCGACCGCGGGGGCCACAACTACGGGCGGCTCCTCTTCAACCTCAACCACGGTCCGAGCGGCTGATTCGGATGGCGCCACCGGCTCAACATTCTCTACTGATGTCGGCAACTCTGGCTTGGGCAGCTCCTCGGCAACAGAAACACTGGTCGCGGCCGCAACTTCAGGTGCTAACTCTTCTTGGACCACTTCTGTTTTTACTACTTCAGCTTTCGCAGTTTTAGTTGCCTTTTCTGCCGACTCCGCTTCGCCCACAAAATGCAACAGTTCACTCAACGTTTCCCCGCCCTTGGCCATCACCGCCTCTACTACGGCCAAAAGAGCATTCTCACCTTCATCCGGCAAGAGGGTATGGACGGCCATGGCCTCTCCCATCTGTTTGGTCGTCTCCCGACGTAGGTCCGGAGCACCCTGCAGATAAAGCAGGTGGGTTTCTTTCCGCTCTTCTTTACGGGCCAAAACGTAATCGCGTAGATCAGCCAACGGGATCACCCGCGCATCATCGACACCCAGATAGTGATGGGAAACCAACACTCGTTTGGGATTCAAAATTACCGCAATCAGGGCTGGCTCAACCGACTTGAGCGCCGAAACGAACCAACCGAAAGGCAGTAACCAAAACTTTTTGCTGCCCAGTGCGGAAACCCAGCGTTCGACTTTTTGGTAAACTTCTTTTTCAATACCAGACACACTGACCTGAATCTCATCTCTACCCAGGGGAAAACGCTGCGAGGCAAACTCATAAACGTTGATATCGATATGCTGTTCGCCAAGAAGTCGGC
Organism: Candidatus Woesebacteria bacterium; assembly: GCA_963749595.1. GTDB lineage: Bacteria > Patescibacteriota > Microgenomatia > UBA1400 > UBA1396 > CAVVNJ01. The sequence continues at coordinate 138,931 of CAVVNJ010000010.1, read as the reverse complement.
CGATATTTTCATCCGCGTAGGCTTCTTTCTTATTGGGAACGATGAGTTGCAGGTGTCCACAAGCTTCATCTGAAACCACGGCTAAGACGTTCCCGTCTTTAACCGCATCGATTATTTCTTTATCCGGAAGTTGACTTAGGGAATGAGTACCCGCCAGCTGGCGCCAGCCTTTTTTAGCCGTGACAAAAACCAAAACTTCATCCTGATCAAAAAAAACGACGGTCTTAAAGGCAGGGGCCGAACTCATGAGACCAGTATGCCAAGATTCAGGCGCTAGTGCAAGCGAAAATTAGTGCCGTTTGACCAGCCTGATGCGGCTGACGCCTAGCGACAGGGCGCCAAAGCCAAGCACGGCCAAGGCAACGGTCTGGGTGGCGGCGCCAGCTTGCGGCAATTCTTCCGGTATTGGGGTGGGAGTGATCTCAACCTCCGGGGGAAGAGTCGGCGTGGCCGTCGGAGTGGGCGTGGGGGTCGGAGTGGCACAAATACAGTTGGTTGCCTCGGTACACACCGCGTTCCGGCAGGATCCTTCCGAGCAGACCAGACTTCCGGGACAATCGCTGTCGGTCGAACAGTCACTGTCACACTGCGGCACCGGCGTGGGAGTGGGTGTGGGGGTCGGAGTTGGTGTTGGTGTAGGCGTTGGAGTCGGGGTTGGCGTGGGCGTTGGTGTGGGAGTTGGTGTTGGTGGGGCAACGAAATTATAACTGCAGCGGGAAGTGACATTCGCTTCTGAAGCACAAAACTCACCGGCACAGGGCTGACAGCGAACGTCGACATAATCGCCGATAATAAAAAGTGGAGAAACCTTGGCCGATCCGGAAGCAATTACCGTAAAATCTTCATCGGCAGAGCTACGGAAGCTAAAGATAAACTTATCCGCCCCGGCCAGTCCGTCACAGGCGAAAGTAACTTCAGCGTCTTTCGCCACCTCCCCACTTGGCTCCAGCGAGATACATTCCATCGGAATCTCAAATTGAGTGGAACAGACCTCGACCGCTGCCTTGGGAATGGAAACTGGAGCTGTCGGTGCAAGAGCCTGTTGTGCGATGCGAATAAAGTAAATAACGGCAAAAGACAGCAGGGCGAGGACAAAAATACCAACCCCAACCACTATTGGCCGATAGGTACGAATGTGCTGACGTAATTGAGCTCGGTTCATGGCATGTTCCCGTTAAAATCTGTTGGTAGAGTTGGCCGAGGCGTGGGCGTGGGCGTGGGAGTAGGCGTGGACGTGGGTTCTGGAGTCGGAGTCGGAGTCGGTTCTGGAGTGGGCGTAGGAGTAGCTCCCGGCTCTAAAGTTGGAGTTGGCGCAGGCGTGGGTGTAGGCGTGGCCGAAACAACTGATTCTTCTGGCGCGAGTGTGGGTCCACCAATCTGTCCACCCAGGGGTTCCCAAGCCTGGCAAAGATTATTGGCCCCACAGGGTCGGCACTGAATCAGGAATCGCCCTATCTTATCGACTTTGATGGTTTGGGAAATATTGGAGGTCGCCGTAGCTGGCGGCAACTCCGTTAAAGTTGCTTCGTTGAAAGCCGACTTTAGAGTTGTAAAGCCATAACGAAATTCATAGCGCTCGGTATTGGGTACGCGGCCACAGGTGAAAGTTACCTCGTCACCCAGCTTAATATCAGTCTTGGAAGCATAGATGGCCACGCAAACCGGCGCTACTGGGGGTGGCGGCTGACAGACGCACTGGGCATTTTGTTCACTGACTGAACAGGCGGTGGATCGGCAGACCCCACTGACACAGGCCAGCGAGTTCTGGCAGGGGGTATTTTGATTACAGTTCTGTCCGCAAGTGGCTTTGGGCCTAGGGGTGGGGGTGGGTGTTGGTGCCGGTGTTTGAACCACGGTCTGGGTTTGTGGAACAGGAGTGGGCTGGGGAGCCACACCAGCCTTGGCGCCACAGGAAAGACCGGGCTCGTAAATACAGACGTTATTTCGCACTACCCCGCTCTGACAAATGTTGTAGCAGTTGGCTTGGCCCTCCGGCTTACCAGGCTGAGTACCGCAACCAATAAAACGGCGGATTTGCGTCGAACCACAAGTGGTAATGGTGGTTTCGATCTTAATTGAAGTCGAAGAACAATCGGCGCCAGTACGTTCACAATCTCTTTTCGTGCCACAACAATTAACCGCTCCACCAGCTGTTTCCGTTCGGGTCATACCTACGGGACAGGTAGCTCCAGCAGCACCCCCATCGCAATAAGAGGTTCCACTCGTTGCCCCACAAGCATGAGCATGGACACTTTCGGTCATGAAACCAGTACCATCCGGCTTACATAAGTAACCGCTCGTAGTCCCAGGAATACAGTTTACTGAACCCGGCTCGCAGACCTTTCCACCTGTTCCCACGGCTGGGCAAACTCGACGAGCACAATAACTTTCCGCGCTAGCGGATCCCAGCACGCCAGCTGACAAACAAGTTTTTTTAACCCCTGACGGACAAGCACAGCTTAGCACCACGTCACAAGCACCACTCTGCAGTTCAGCCGCTGACGCGGTGCTAAGCGCCGCTTCATACCTACCATCGCCATCAGCGTCAGCGCCAACCGAACCTGGTTCCCGAGCGGCACAAGCGTCGCCACTGGTTGGCACACAAACATACCCCTGCTGGGTAGAAAACATGGGCTTGCCGCGACAAACCGTGGCCGTCGGGAAAGAAGAACCGCACAACGTTGATACGCCGCCGCCAGTTGAACCTCCGCTACCAGTCGTGGTCTTCGTTCCGGCCGCCGCCCGCTCGTATTCTTCTTTCCGAGCTTGGGCGGTAGCAACTTCCTGAGCGGTCAAATCACAAATAGGATTGGACCAGCTTCCGTTGGCGCAAGTATACCGACAACCAGTATCGCTATTATGACCCTCAAAACCAGGCGGCCAACAGGCTCCGGCTGATTCACAATACCCTCCGGAACAGGTAGTGGCCCTAGATGTGGTTGGCTTCGTAGTTAGCAGCAAATCGAAAGTGAACCCGAAAACCACCACGAAAGCCAGAAAAAGCCTCAATAAAGCCCGGCCGGAAAGTTGCAATCGGTTAAGTCGTCTAAAGTTGAGCATCGATTACTTTCTCAGTTGGTTCGTTCGGCGCCACATCCCAGGTTGCCGTCTCATAGGATAAAGTCACCCCGACATACGGCAAATCGGCTTTTGGCACCCGGTAAACGGCAAAGCCATATTTGGCTGCCCCTTCTTCCTCATAAGAAATCGAGTCGACCAGTGAATAACTACCCTCTTGATCGACTAACCACATTACTAGGGAGCGATCAGTCTTTTCGCCACCCTGTATTTTGAGGAAGTACACCAGCTCACCGGTGGCGACATCTTCGTCATAATACAAATTGCCTTTGATGATCGAATTCTCCAACGCGTAGGCCTTAGCATTTGGGTAAGCCTGGGCCATAGCCCCAAATTCCGCCTTGGCAGTAGGAACCACAACCAGCCCCGCCACTTCTTCCGGGGTAGCAATTTTGACCGTTGCCTGAGCTGATGATGAAGGTTCGGGTTCCACTACCGGAGTGCTTAGTCGTTGCCACAGCCAAAAGGCCCCGCCAGCCAGCAAGATCGCCCCAACAACCACCGCGGCAAGGATTATCAGAAAAGTGCGTCGACTACCGTCAGCGACCACTGCTGGCGGCTTCACTGAAGAAACGCCTGGCACCACGGCTGAACCGACCACCGGAGTTGCACTTGGTATAGATGGTGAAACCGGGGCCGGGGTGACCGACATTGCGACTTGAGTTTCCGGAGCCACGGTGGGCACCAGGGTTGCCTCTTTGGCTAGGGTTAATGGTTCGGGCTTTATCGCCTCGACCGGAACTACCGGCGGCAAAGTAACCGGAGTCGCGGTGGGTGTGGTCGGCAAAGCAGCCGGACTGGATCCAGACTTACCCAATAAGGCATCCGAAATTAAATTCGTGGGCTCGGCCATGACGCTAGTATGGCAAATAAATTTACTCGGCGCAAGAGTGCGCGCACAGGGACTCGAACCCCGAACCGCGAAGGTATAAGCTTCGTGCTCTAACCAATTGAGCTATGCGCGCCAGCTGGCGAAATTATACGACAAAAGACCAAAAAAGGAATGCTACCAGGCCGATTACCAAAACCAGACCTACTACGCTGACGATCAAGGTAATGGTCGCAGATTGGGTGGAAACAGTCTCCTCAACAATTGGCAATGGTGTTGGCGTCTCCGCCACGGCAAACTCCGGGATAGGAGTGATAGTCGGCGCCGCCACGAAAGCCCGCTGACGAAGTTCTTGTGACTCCCCGGTTAAAATGGTTGCGGAACCAATTCCTATAATCAAAACCAACACGGCCAGAACGCCGCCGACCATCCGGAAATCAATCTTCGGCAATCGCCTCTGACGCTCGGTTAAACCGCTAGCTAAGACCCTGGCGGTGCTACTTAAAGGTTCGGTTGGCCGACTAGAACCGGACTCGACCGGGGTATAAAGCATGGGAGCCGCCGTTGGCCGATCCGCCAAATGAGTATCCAGTTCCAAAACTCCGGAAGAATTACCCGACGGCCTTTCGCGCTGCAAATCTTTCAGGAGTTCATCTAGATCAGCTGTGGCCACATTATCTCCGTCTTCCATATAACAATCTGGCACCCCAGACTCCACTGCTAAAGAAGAGCAGGGCTAGACCAGCCAGAGTCAGAAAAGGATTGATCGCTCCGGATACCGGTTGCGGTTGCGGTTCGGGCGTCGGCCCGATGACGGCGATGGGAGTAGGTTCGGGTGTCGGCAACGGCGTGGGCTCCGGCGTTGGTAATGGAGTAGGCAGCGGCGTCGGAATTGGCGTGGCTCCGGAAGGGGTAGCGGTAAAGGCTGGAAAACCGGTGCTGGCCTGAACGATGAAATTGCGCTCCACTTTTTGCTGGATACCAGCCGGGTCGGTGTAAGTCACAACAATCGTGTGTTGACCGGGTTCGAGATTGCCGGGGGGTGTCCAGCTCCAACTGCCGGTCGAGTCGGTTTGGGCAACGCCGGCGTAAGTCTGGGGCGAGTGAACCTCGATCTGCAGATAACTGTTCGGTGGCGCCTGACCGCTAAACTCCGGCCGTTCGGTGCTAATTGTCTCTCCCTCTTGTACTGAGCTCACCCCCACCGGGGTGGCTTCATTGACTTGGGTTCCCTCCGATTCGGAAAAGGTATCGCCTAAGGCTGATGCCGGGGTGGGCGTTGGTGAGGCCGAAAGCTCGGTGTCAGCGCCGGGCGAGGGCGGGGTTTGACCAAATTGGAGATCAACCAAAGGCGAAAGGTCTTTTACCAAGGCGGAGGCTTCCAACGTCTGCCCTCGCCCGGCGCCTAAAACCTGAATCCGGACACTTAAATCGTCGGTCAAGGAAAAAGCAGCGGACAAATCAGCGGTTCGCCAACCAGAGATTGGCACGGCCCAGCTTCCGTTAGCCTTCACCAAAGCTGACAGTGGTGATGCTCCCGGCACCGAAAGGTAAACCAGAGCGCCATCGGCTGGATTACCGACTTCATTGCGAATGTTGCCGTAGGCCGTTCGCGCTTCCGGTGCCGTGGTTAAAGCGCGGGCGGTGCGCACCGCGAAAGGTTCACCATTGTTATCGAAAAGATCCCGGGAACCAGTGCCTATTTGAAAATAGTACTGTGTACCTGGCAGTAGGCCGCGCACGGTGACGTGGTGAGTGGTATATTCACCACCGCCGCCAGTCAGTTGATCCCGATCGTCGGCTACCTGGTTGGTGGCTCGATCAGCATCCGTCCCGTGGCGGATATATCCAGGCGAAACGGTGTCGGTAATAAAGGAAACCGCAAATCCAGTATCGGTAATATTGGTGATCCGCACTTGTTTTGGCGTCGCGCCCTCAGCTGCCCGCGGCAAGAAACCGCCTGTTCCTCGTCCAACCAAGACAATACCCACCACCACGCCGACCATCAACAGGCCCAGGCCGATCAAGGTGGGAATACGCTTGGCCAACAGGCCTTTGGCCTGCGGAGCGGGGACAGTGACCATACTATAGACATGGTACCGAGTAATCAGTCGCCCGGCAAGGGTTCGCTACTGATTGGCCGCCGACCGGGTCGCCGTTTCCCCAGGAGGAGGGTTCGCATTAATATTCTGCAAAACCCCTTCCCGCGCTTCATCGACCGTCACCAGTCGCTTTTGTTCCAACTGCTCAATTGTGTTAAGGTCCAACAATGGGTCAAGTGGTTCGGTTAACGTCTTTATTACTGGGGTGACCGTAGTTTCTTTTGTGCTGACATACAACTCGATTCCGGTGCCCAACATTGCGGCCAGCAAACCGATGGTTAGGGCAGCCACAACCGACCGCTGTCGTAACAAAGCTTGATAATTGTAACGTTTCATAATTCTTCTTCAGTGATGGTAGCTTTAGGACCCGGTTTGGCGGCAGGCTTGGCCTTGGGCTGATAGCCATAAAGAAGCAAGGTCGCATTAGCCGTTACTACCGGCTGTGCCTCTCGCTCCTCCCTCACCGACAAGGCAAAACCTTGTACAGCCAAAAGGGGGCGGATACTTTCAAGACCTTGAAACAGACTTTTGATGCTCGTCAAATCCCCTTCAAAGGAAACCTGGGCGGTATAAATTCCGATTTCCCGATTAGCCATTTGGTCGATCGCGGCCGATGGCTCACTCGTTTCGTCCGATAGAGCCAGGGGGAAATTCCTAATCTGCAATCCAGCCAAATTTACACCGGCCTCGGCGGCGGTATATTCCAGATAGATTAGTGCATTCTCTAACGATAATTCCTGATGAATCGCGGTATCGAGAATCTGTAGCCGATCGCTATAGGTTAGGTATTCGTTTTGTGCCGTGGAGAGAGAGGCAATCTTTTTCGAAAGCGCATCGTCGATCTCCCGCTTCTCTTCAATTTCCCGCACCAAACGGGACATGGTATTAATCGTCGGTCGTAAGGCAAACAGTGCAAAGAAAATTACCGTGGTCAGGGACAACAATAACTCCAAGGATACACGCGTTACCGGACGGGTATAAAACTGCTGCAGGTTTTCCCGCAGCGCGGACGAGGTGACAAAATTCCGCTGCTCAGCCATCAGCGGCTCCTTCCAGGTTGAACAAACTCAATCTGACCGGATAATCCCTTTTGATAGACGAGAGTGACGGAAAAGGAAACTCCCGGATCACGCTGATCGCCGCTCTCAATCTCGCCAATGGTGATTGGGCCAAAGTCCGGTTGCGCCTGCAAGCCACGCAAGAACAGCGCTAGGCGACTGATTGGAGCCGGCTTTTCCTTGAATGGTTAATCGGTCGGTCGCCAGCGCTAGCTGCTCATAAGCAACTCCAGGCGGAGTTGCCTTGGCCAAGGTATCTAAAACTTGCCACCGGCCCTGAGTCGACAATACGAGAGCAATATCTTTGGTCCGCTGCTGCGCGGCCCGAAAATCCTGTTCCAGAGAACCATAAGACTCGGCAATCGCTTGTTTTTGGACGATTGATGAATTGAGGTCGGTCAGCTGTCGGTCCAGGACAAAACGGGAGAAAAAGCTGCCGATAACGACCAGCTCGGTAAAAATCACGATATGTCGGCCAACGGACACCGCCCACCGCAAAATCTTGCCAACAAAGGTCTCGTAGAACGGATCCTCCGGGTATAGATTCAACGATGGGACCTTAATCCGCTTCTTGGTTTGGCGCAGCAGGCCCGCAAACATAGCCCTATCAGTATAACGGCCCCGCGGCACGTATAATAGGCCCATGGTCGCGTTAATCGACAACCGTCAGGCTCGTTACGAGTTCGAATTGCTGGACACATTGGTGGCCGGTTTAGTGCTGTCTGGCGGCGAGGCCAAGATGCTGCGCGGTCGGCATGGTTCGTTGGCTGGCAGCCACGTGCGTATCGTGCAAGGCAAGCCGATTTTGCTCAACGCCCAAATTCCGCCCTATCCGTACGCCCGCAATGAGAATTACGAACCCAAGCGATCGCGGGGGCTCCTCCTGAAGAAAAGCGAAATTTTGAAATTACAGCAAGCTCAGGAAACCAAGGGCCTGACCTTGATCCCGGTGTCGATTGGCAAAGAGGGCAAATATCTCAAGCTGAAAGTGGCGATCGCCCGGGGCAAAAAGCTCCACGACCGCCGCGAAGAATTGAAGCGCCGCGATCTTGATCGTCAAACCGCCGCCGACCTCAAGCGCCGACGCTAAAGAACCACCAAAAAGGCCCCGGTTGCCCGAGGCCCTTTTTTGTTTTTCAGGCTAAGTTACTTAATGCGGCGCAGAACCGGCATACCGGTGCGGGTGGTTTCAACCACTTCGTATCCGGCCGGCAGAGCGTCCATCGCACCCGGACGAACGTCGCGAGCGAAGAAGAAGATCGGGCGAGTGATGCCGTTCTTCAAGGTCACCATCTTCTGGTGTAAGTAGTAAGTTTGGCCTTTCTTATTCTTGTAGGAAAAAGCCATAAATTTTCCTTTCTTTACTTTTCTCCCTCAGGGATTAAGTTCCACCATACTTGAGGTCGCCCCAGGACGCAAGAGGCAGTCGGTTAATCAGTTACTTTCCTAATGCCGTTTGTATCTGGTCGCGGACGTCGGCAAAGTCAAGCTTTTTTCCGTTGAGGAAGAAGCTGGGCGTGCCGGGAAGATGGTTGGTTTCGGCCCAGCGCCGATCCCGCTCGACGACATCTCTAACCGCTTGACCGTCAAGATCAGCTACAAACTGAGCTTCATCTAATCCCATTTCTTTGGCCAAGTCGATAAAGTACGAGCGCGGATCCTTTAAGCCCGACCACTGGTCTTGCTTGGCGAATAACACGTCGTGCATCGGCCAAAACTTGTCTTGAACGGCTGCCGCTTCGGCCGCCCGGGCGGCGTCGTCGGAATTCGGGTGGCCTGATAGCGGAAAATGACGGTAGACCAGTCGAACTTGGTCCGGGTACTGATTCACCAGGGCATCAACATAGGGCACAGTTTGCTTGCAAGCCGGACACTGAAAGTCGGAAAACTCCACGATCGTGAACTGCGCGCTCTCGGTGGCGCCGCGAGTGTGGGCGCCGGCGGGAGCAAGTTCGGTCTCCGGAGCCTCCACCACCACGTCCCCGCTCGGAGCCGTACCGCGGGCAAAAAACCAGCCGGCGCCCGCGATCAAAACCAGCGTCGCCACAATCGTGATCAAAAACAACTTGATATTTTGCATTTTTACTCCTGCGGCCAAACTTGTTTGCCGGTTTCCACGTCCTCGACTACAATTGCCAGCACCGGACAGGATTGGGCGGCCAGCAACTTAATCTCATCCAACTCGTCTTGAGTCTGCACCACCGCGATATTTTTATCGTCAAACTGAAACACTTTCGGCGCGATCGCGATACAGCTGCCGGCGGAAATGCACTTTACTCGGTTCACTTTGACCCGGTATTTACCGGACATCCCGGTCTCGACCCACTGCCAGTCACCTTCGCGGTGATCGACCGGCGCTCCTGATGCAACCGCCGGTTGAGCCGGTTGAGATTGGACATTGGGTTCGTCAGCCATAATTCTCCTTAATAGAATTTTTCGTGATGGATGTGCTCAGGAGCAATCCCGCGCTTAGCCAGAACGGCCGCGGCGTCGGCAATCATTTCCTTGCTGCCGCACAAATAATAACCCGCCTCCGGCAATAAGTCATGCACCGTCAGACAATCGGTAACCCGACCCCGGCATAACGGCCAGTTGTCCGGAGCCTGGGACAGGACCGGGTGAAACCGGAAATTGGGATGTTGTTCGGACAATAATTCGAAATCCTCAAACCAACACTGATCCTCGGCGTGGCGCAAACCCCAGTGTAGAATCATCGGCCGGTCATCCGCTTTATAAATGAGTAGATCTTCTAATATTGACCGGACCGGTGCCACGCCGGACCCAGTGGCTACAAAAACAATCGCTTTTTCGGCGGCGCCCAGCGGCGTCTCGCGCGGTTCAATCACGAAGCGGCCAAACGGCGCCATAAACGAAACCTCATCCCCCGGCTTGAGTCCTAACAAATAATTAGTCCCCGCCCCACGCGGCGTAACGTCGATCAAGATGGAAACGGCATGATCGACCTGAGAATCGGAACAAATGGAATAGCTTTTCTTCTGCGGGGTTCCCGGAACGGTTAATTGTAAATATTGGCCGGCTTGGAACTTGATCCGGTTGGGCTCGACTAATTCAAAGTGAAGCTGAGTGAATTTCTCATTATAAATGAGGGATTCAGCCAAGCGAGCGCGGTAGGTTTGGATATTGGTGGGCGGGATAATAGGTTGCGGGAGCGGGTCCATAAGGGGAAGTATAGCAAACTCAGGTCTTATTCTAAAAAAATACTTTTATTACTTAAGCTGGAAAAACCGAAGACTTTAGTATAGTTATCGGGTGCCCAAAACACAATATTGTCTTTCTACATTTAGCGTTGATACTCTCTTCAAGACACTAGATGTATAAGGAAAACGAATATGGGACGAAATAATAATGAACAAAACGAACGTCGCTCCTTTATTGGCGGACTCGTCGATAAGATGGTTGGGCAGTTGCGCGAACTTTCTGCCGAAGAACTGGCCCTGCTGGAATGGTTTGTCATTCAAGAGTCAGCCGAAAGAAATGATCCCGCAAAAGGTAGGCCTTTTCACTTAAAGAATAACTTAGCCGTCATCTACCCAGTGGGCGATCTGCATATTGGCTCCGCCTCCTCAGATATTCGAGCCATCGATCAACTACAACGCCGAATCTTAGATGATGATCGGGCGGTAGTTATTCTTACCGGCGATGAAATTGAAGGCTGGGTCAAAAAGTATACGGGTAATTTGACCCGGTCCATTAATTTGGACAAGCAGATCACCTTATTCCAGAGGTTTCTGCGCCCACTTTACGAACAGGGAAAAGTTGTTGGTATGGTTTCCGAGTATTTCGGTCATCCTGGTTGGTCGGCGGACGAAGCTGGTCTAAATATCTGGAAAAACATGCTCGGCGGAATGGAGGTTCCACTAATTGCCAACGGTGCAACCATTCGTTTCCACCGCAATGGAAAGGTGGTCTATTCGCTTAAGGCCTTCCACCAACCCCCTGGCAGGAGCAAGAATGATCCGGTGCATGGAGCCAGACAAGCAATTGATATCGATTGTGATGGAGTGGTTACCTCCCATTATCATGATTCGGGAGTAGAGAATACCGGCAAAGAACTGGTGGCTATCGGCACTCCTAAAGGCTCTAATCGCAAAAAACCGGCCGATTCGCTTGGCACCAGACTGGGACTTCCCCCCACCGATCCCTTGGAACAAGGCATCATCCTTGATTCAGAAAAGAATTTTCATTACGGCTTTATGAATCAGCAGGTGGCTGATTTGGTTTTAGAGGCGATCGAAAAACTTGACGAGACTGAAAGCGAAGGCACAACCGATGAGCGGATTCAGGAAGCCTATCATCGAGAGGGGCCCATTCAAGTGCAGATTGGCGGCGGTTCAGTGCGCTCAAAGACGGAAAAGGACTCGCCGGTAGAGCAACAAGATAAGGAAAAGCGCACGGCCAAAGCAATAAGTAGTTATCCGGAAATCGGCGACTCACAAAGTGCTTACTTTGCCAATGCTTATGAAGTTCCGTACAACAAGCTCAACTTGGATTTTAGTACCCTATCTGGCGAGGCAATCCGCATGCCGCTTACCATTGAAGTTTTTGCCCATCTCCGCTACGGATCAAGCGCTGCTCAAATCAGAGCTTTTAAAAGCAATCTGAAAAAAATCAGTCAAGACGACCATTCTTTTGCTGCCTGGATGGACGTAATGGAAAAAACCGCCGGCAACTTACATGATCGACGAAAGATTCTCGATAGTCTCTTGGCCATGATGGGTAGCATGGGTGATCGTAATCTAGCCCTCTTGCTTTCCGATAGCTTGCGTGGGGCTGGGTGGAAACGCGCCGTGGGACAGGGTGTCGACAGTCTGCCGATTCCCCCCGCTACCTATATTTCCCAAACTGCTGGAGTGCCACTTCTAGCCGAACTAGGCACTATTTATCTAAACTTGGGTCCTAAATCAATCGTACCGATGACTATGCTGCATGGACTTCAAGGACGGGGTTCCAACGAAAAACCTCTGCTTGGATTGCAGTCTACCTACCAAGGTATTCAAAAGAGGGTAAAACCAGCGGTTATTGTCGGGGGAAATAAGCCCGGCTCAGGCTGGGGTAGTGCCTTTGACGGAGATAACCCCTATACCAACTATCCGATATTTGGCGCGCCGAAATGGTGGTCGGAAAAAAATATGGGTGAAAATGAGGGCTTCGCTTTGATCATCGTTCCCCTTGGTAAGGGATTTACCTTGGTTCCTGTCACCGAGAAACAAAAGGAAGTAATCCAAAAAGCCATCAAGGTTTTGCGGGCTGATAAGCTTTCTGGATCAACTACCAGATAACTCTCACAACGGTGGGTGTTTGCGTTGTCGCTAGTGGTACAATTCCCCCATATGGCCTCTTCCCGTCTCGACGACATCCGCCAATCCCGCCTCCACGTTCGCCAGGAATTAATCGAACGCGGCACCAATCCCTATCCCCAGGAAGCCCACAAAACTCACACCAACACTCAGGCTTTAGAAGAACTCGACGGCCGATCGGTCCAGATTGCCGGCCGCATCCGAGCCCTACGCGGTCACGGCAAAATTCGCTTTATCGATTTAATTGACGAATCAGGAAAAATTCAGGTTGTCTGCAAGGCCGACGCTACCGATAATTTTGCCGAGGTCGAGTCGCTCCAAACCAGCGACTTTCTCCGCGTTTCCGGCGAACGCTTCTTGACCCAAGCCAACGAGCCCAGTGTTTTGGCGCGTCGGATCGAACTATTGGCTAAAGCCATTCGCCCCCTGCCCGATACTTGGTACGGACTTTCTGACGAGGAAGAACGGTACCGGCGTCGCTATGTGGACTTAAATCTGAATGAGGCGGTAAAAAATGTCATCCGAGCGCGCACCGCGATTATGCAGTCGGTGCGAAAAACTTTGGACGAAGCGGGTTTTCTGGAGGTGGAAACTCCGACCCTGCAACCTTTGTATGGTGGTGCCAACGCCCGGCCATTCGTGACCCACATTAACGCCTGGGACATTCCCCAATATCTGAAAATTTCCGATGAACTCTACCTTAAGCGCCTGATTGTCGGTGGATTCGATAAGGTTTACGAGATTGACCACAACTTCCGCAACGAGGGCGTTGACCGGACTCATAACCCGGAGTTTTCGATGATGGAATGTTACGCCGCTTACGCTGACTACACCGACATGATGACCCTGACCGAAAAAATTTACCAGAATGCGGCACTGGCAGTGCATGGCACTACGCGGTTCGAGTATCAAGGCACGACGATTGAGTTGGCTGGTGCCTGGCGTCGGCTGCCAATGAAAGACGGAATCAAGGAATACCTCAATATTGACGTCGATCAATTAAGCGATGATCAGCTGCGCGAAGAGATCAAAAAACAGGGCTTGGAGTACGCAGGGGAATGGAAACGCGGTCTGGGCATTGCTGCCCTTTTTGAGGCCGTTGAGCCAAAATTGATTCAACCGACTTTTGTGACCGATATGCCCCGCGAAACGACTTCCCTCTGCAAGCCGCATCGGAAAGATCCGAGCTTAATCGAACGCTTTGAACCCTACATTTTTGGCTGGGAGGTGGGCAATGCTTACACCGAGCTCAACGATCCGGTCCTGCAGCGGCAGTACTGGGCGGAAGAACGCACCGAAGATGAGGAAAAACATCCGTTGGACGAAGATTTTATTGAAGCGCTGGAGTATGGTATGCCGCCAACCGGTGGCTTGGGATTGGGAATTGATCGCTTGGTAATGCTGCTGACCAATCAAACCAAAATTCGCGACGTTATTCTGTTTCCAACGATGAAACCGCTTTCCGCTTAAGATCAGATCTTGCCCATTCTCACGCCTGGAAGGTTTAACCTTAGCTGCGGCGCCGGAAGGCAAAGCCTCCCAAGACCAGCAAGCCAAAACCGCCGAGGCCCAAGGCAAACATCGCACCTGGACTGGCCGTTTCCGGAACCGGTTGAGTGATTGCTGGCTGACCAGTGGTGTCTGTTGAACCACCAATAGTGTCATCGCCACCACCAATACCAATGTCCGGTGTTGGAGTGGGCGTAGCGGTAGTATCAGGAGTGGGAGTCGGTAGCGGCGTCGGGGTGGGAGTAGCATCCGGATCAGGTGTCGGTGTGGGGGTTGGCGTTGGTGTCGGGGTGGGCGCAACCGCCGTTCCGGAGGCACTATAGGTTCCGCCAGTCGCCGTTCCCAAAATATCAACCGGCGTGGCTTCTTTAGTCAACATTTGCGTTTGCGTCAAATCAAAGGTCAAAGCTTTATTGGTAAAAGCTGAGGTCGCCCGAAAAACAATCGTGGCAATTTTGACGTTGGTACCGGAAGTATAGCCGGTCGTCGAACTGTTAACCGCCATCAACTCGACAATGTTCTGTCCATTAACGGTGGTCGCACTATAAGGGTAAGACCAACCTCCTCCGATAGCCTCATTGCCGGTAACTGATGTGGCCTGCAAGTCAGCGGCATTCACCGGTAGGCGAAAAGCCAGGGCTGAAATTGCCCGACCGCCGGTATTAATCATGACATCAACCGCAAAATCCGTTCCGGTGGTCATGGTTCCAGTCGCCGGTTGGAGCAATATTTTGCCGACTCCGCCTTGGACATAAGCCTGCGGTTGAGGAACCAAATTGCCAATCAGTATCAGAACCAGGCCAGCCAGAACCCCCAGTTTAATCAGTCTAACAACAACCGAGCGGAGGGTTAAAACGGGCAGCAACATAACTCCTTCTTTATTTCTCGGCATCGCCTGGGGTTTCCAGTTGCGTGTAATTGGCCAACAACAGAGCGATGTCGGCGGCAGTCAATGACCCATCGCCATTAAGATCATACTTGGCGTTAGCCGCGGTTACCGCCGTCGCGAGGCCGGTAAAGTTACCAGGGCGCACCATGTCGCTGAAATCCAGCACGCTGATCTTGTTGTCGTTGTTGACGTCACCTACCTTTTGTAAATCAGCCGCAGCTTTCTTTACCACCGAGGTTTGTGAGCCGCGCGTTAACGAAACGGCGGTAAACTTCTTGCGTAGGCGCGACATTTCTTTAACCGACACTACGAAGTTGGCAGCGGTAGCAAGACCAGTATCGGCCAGCGGCGGTGTCACCACCACATAGGCGTTTTCGGCCGCGTCCCAGATCGCATCCAGGTTGTTGAAGCGTGCCTCATAGGTGCCGCGGGAAACCACTACGCTCACCTGTTTTGGACCTCGATCTTGACCCAAGCCCTGCAAGTTCATTACTAAGCGCAGGTTGGTATCCAACGTGAAAGGCACCGTGTTGGAAACCGGCTGGGGCGCCGGGGGTTTAACGCTCACTGTCGATCCCGCAGTGGCGGGAATCCTAACAACTATCCGCTCATTCGTCCAACTAATGATATTAGTTCCCGTTACTTCAGCCGTGCCGAAAAACACCGAACCTTTGACTGTGCCAAAGTTGAATCCGGCTATGGTAATCTGGGCACCGGCGGCCCCATGAGTTGGAGCAATGCTACTAACACTGGGCGACAGGTCCACTAGGAAATTTTTTGAAATCGGCGCACTGATATTGCCATTTTTGTCGCGTCCGCGAACCTGAATGGTGTGGCCGGTCGTGACATTATGGGCAAAGCTGCGGGTAACGGTCTTTTCCCTAACCCAGGTAGTCGGCCAGGCCGCCTCATTGAAGCGATACTGATATTCCACGTATTGATCAAGCAAAACCGTGTCGTCGGCACGAGCTGGTTGCTCAGTGCCGTTCCAGGCGAAACGGACCATGGCGCTACTAGTGGCTAGCTTTCCGTCCGTACGCGCAACCAATGAATCGGGAGTAAAAGAGACCACCGGTGCCTGAGTATCGGCCAGCACGTTAATGGTAAGGGCCGGCACGGAGTTGAGGGTATCATCCCCGGTCTCCTTCAATGTTACGATCGCCTTGGTTGGATCGTGTTCAATTGTCTTTGAGATCGCGCGATTGGCCCGAAAAACAATGGTGGCAATGATTTTTTTACCCCCACTGTTGTAACCGGTAGCGCTGCCGCAAGTGGCGCCGAAATCAATGAAGATGTGGCGCGGGTCAGCAGTTTCCCGGTTCACTTGGTTAATCTGATCGGAACAACCAGGCATATTCGTTGCAACGTGAGAAATAATTTGGATCCCGTCTCGGGTTGGATCGGCATCGACTATTTGCAGTTCTGGATCAGTGCCACTGGAGGTATAGTTCAACCCAACCGCGACCGCCGAAACAGCGCCGTTACCAGTATCAAGAGTAATATCGACCGGAAACTCATCGTTGACGTAGCGAGTATTTGATTTGGTATCCAGGGTCATGGTTGCGGTACCGATGGCGCCAATGCTGGCCCTGCCCCGCAGCTCGGTAGTCTGACCGGTCAGGAAATAGCGATTCAGAACAAAAAAGGTCGCGGCACCGGCAATAATCAAGGCAAGGACAACTCCGATCAGGAGAAAGTTTCTTGTTCGACGGGCCATGGCCATAAATTTCCTTCCAGCTATATCCAAACGAACCCAAGATCTGGGTAAATTCAGTATGCGCTGGAATTGGGAATCGCGTCAAGTGGCGGTGAAATTCGGCAAAAACAGGCCGTACGCAATCCGCGCCAGATCGGAATAAGCTTGGGTGCGGGTTACTACCCCGCCGGTGAGCACGCCGATCATACCGGCCCCATGTTTGACTCCGGTGGTTTGGCAAAGCTGGTCCATGACCGCGCCCATTTCCTGGCCGGAGCGAATTCCCACCGCCAAGTTTTCTGGCAAGGGAAATCTAATACCGTTCGCGACGACAATTTTTCCAGCTTGGTTGCCAACCGCAATCCAAACTGTCGAGTACAATCCGTCCGCCAATTCGACCACCCCGCCTTCTAGACCAAAGGCCAGATCGATTGCCGAATTTAGAGACAATACTCCGCTCAGGCGATTAAGAGCTCCCCGCTTGGTCTCTTCGTCCGAAAATGGTTGGGCCGGAACTCCACTGGGAACTTCATGAGCTTGGAAATCGAGTAAGTCCGCAAGACCTAAATGCTGATGCGCCGCCCGCACCGCTTGCTCCACGGCTGCTTGCTTCACTGGATTGGTACTGCCAATGCCAATGATCACCCTTCCTCCTGAGGGTCTGACCCTGGGGTACCCTCACGCCTGGAGGGTCTGACCCTCAGGATGTGGCGGAGGGTATTGATAAACGTCAGAGCGCAAGGCCGGCGGGCGTAAGAAACCTCCGGCAAACCGAGCTCGTCCAGCACCGCGTCATCTTCCCAGGATAATACTTCTTCAATCGGCAGATTTTCGATTTCCTCGGCTAGCAAACTGGCCGCCGCTTGACTAATCACGCAACCCTCGCCGCGCCAACGAACCGCGATGATTCGGCCGTCAATAATCTCTAGATCAATGGTCGATCTCGTCGCCGCAGGAGCGATTGCCATAACTGCCGGTGTGGGTGGGATGGGGCAAACTTACCCTCGCGGCGGGATTTTCGGCATGATCTAGAATGTGGTCCCGGTAAAGATCGTCCATATTAATGTCGGAATACCTTTTTTACTTGATCAGCGCCGCCACCAGCGCATCGATTTCCTCGGCTGTGGTATAAATCGCAAAACTGGCGCGGGTGGTCGCTGGCCAGCCACAATACAGTATGCAGTGGCATCGTGCAGTGATGACCCGAGCGAACCGCCACCCCGGAGCGGTCGAGAATCTGAGCCACGTCATGGGCATGCACTCCTTTATACAGGAAAGCGACTGAGCCGAGTCGTCCGGCGTCCGGCTGGGGACCGACCAACTCGATTTCCGGCAACCGACTAAGCTGCTCGTAGGCGTACTGAGTGATTTCCTGCTCGTGGACCAAAACGGCCTCCGACCAATTTTGTTCAGTAGGTCGAAGGCGGCGGCCAGACCGGCCGCGCTGGCTACATCAGGAGTTCCGGCGGTAAAACGATCCTGAAGATCCTCGGCGTAAGGTGGTCTCGGATTCGCCGACGCGGCCGATCATGCCGCCGCCAAACAAAACCGGTTGGAACTCTGCCAATCGACTTGCGTTGAACAATTAAACCGCCAATGCCCATCGGACCATAGATCTTATGACCGGAGAAAGCCAGAGCGTCGACGCCCAGAGCAATCGAGGAAAGGGGAATGCGAGCCGCGCTTTGGGCAATATCGGCGACGACCAGCACGCGGGAACGCCAGGATTTTCGACTAAGATGAGCGGTGATCTTCTCGACCGGGTTGACCGTGCCCAAAGTATTAGAAACGTGGGTCAGCGCCAGGACCTTTAATTTGTCGCCTAACTCATCCATAATCTGCAGCGCGGCCGTCTGGTCTAAACGACCGTCGTCCGTCAACGGCAAAACCACGAACTGAGCGCCCTTCTCCCGCGCCAACTCCTGCCAGGGGACAAAGTTGCTGTGGTGCTCCATGATCGTGACCGCGATCGCGTCGCCCGGCCTCAACCCATTGCCGACCCCAGCCCAGCGCGGCCAGGTTGAGCGCCTCGGTCGCGTTGCGAGTCAGGATCAATTCTTCCGGCTGTCGCCCCAAAAAAACCGGCGATCGTCTCGCCGGGCCTCGCTATAAATCTGCGTGCTCTCATCGGCCAACGTATGAACTCCCGCGGTGGACATTCGAGTTGTGGTGACGATAGTAATCGCTGATCGCTCCAATCACCGCCTCCGGTTTATGCGTCGTGGCCGCGTTATCGAGATAAATCAATGGCTGCCCATGAACCTGTCGGGATAAAATCGGAAAATCCTGACGAATTACCTCGCTCTGCCAAGTCATAGAGGTATTATAGTATAGAGAACTATGCGCATCGCCATGTATACCGACGCTTTTTATCCGATTGTCAGCGGCGTGGCCACGGCGGTGATAATTCTAGCTAACGCGCTCGCCGAGGCCGGGCACCAGGTTTTCGTGCAGGCGCCCAGTCCCAAAGAGCCGGTCGATCTCAGTTTTTTGCATCCTAACGTGACGGTTAAATATGTGAGATCAGTCGACGTGGTGATTTACCCCGATTTCAGGCTGGGTACCAGTCTGCCCTTATTCCTCAATGACATCAAGGAATTTTCACCGGAAGTCGTTCATGTTCATACCCCACTCAGTGTTGGATTGGAAGGATTTCTCGTTAGCAAACGATTGAAAATACCGCTAATTCAGACCTTTCACACCTACTTCATGGACGAAGAAGCCATGAAAATCATCGGAATTCGCAACGCCCGCTTGGCCCGGATTATCAGCCAAGGTGGCTGGCGGCTGAACCGCGTTCTCAGCCGGTGGTGCGACGCCACGATTGCTCCCTCTCAGTTTGTGGCCAGCGATCTCCGCGAACATGGAACCCCGGAGCCGATTATCGTTTGCTCCAACCCTTTGTCCCCGGAAAGCTTTGCCCAGCACCCCAGCCATAACCCGCGGGCAAAATCATTTTTGTTTGTCGGCCGGCTCAGTCCGGAAAAGCGGGTTGATTTACTAATCCACGCTTTTGCCCTGGCTAAAAAGAAACTGCCAGACGCGGAATTGGTAATTATCGGTGACGGTCCGGAACGGCAAGCTCTGTTCGCGCTGAGCTTGGAACTAAAGATTAGTGATGCAATTCGCTGGTTCGGCAAAATCCCACATCATGAATTAATTACCAAGCGGTTATATCACCAGGGCGACGTTTTCGTGACGCTGAGCCGGTTTGAAACTTTTGGCTATACCACCCCGGAGGCAATGGCCCACCAACTGCCAGTCATTGCCTTAGCCTCGCGGGCCAACACCGAGCTGGTCGGCTCCGCCGGTTTATTGGTTCCGGACACCGCTAATCGGGAAAAGGCCGTCGCGGCGGTGG
The DNA here is from genome assembly GCA_963749595.1 of Candidatus Woesebacteria bacterium. Taxonomy (GTDB): domain Bacteria; phylum Patescibacteriota; class Microgenomatia; order UBA1400; family UBA1396; genus CAVVNJ01. The sequence continues at coordinate 119,091 of CAVVNJ010000010.1, read as the reverse complement.
CCAAAAAGATGATCGCCATTAGTCAGAAAGATCTTGCCCCTTTGCGGCAAAAAGCCTTTGACCAGGCCCAACGTTTTCACCCCGACCGATTAATTCCGTTATACGAAAAGGTTTACCGCAGCGCCATTGATTCCTATCAGCAATCCGACGAGGAGGAAATCTGAGTCGCTATCTCCTGGTTGGCCTCGGCAATCCGGGTGATGCCTATCACCGCTCCCGCCACAACGTCGGCTGGCTGGCGCTCGACGAACTGGTCCGACTTTGGTCCGATCCAACGTTAAATTGGAATGGAAAATGGAGAAAAAAATTGAGGCCGAGGTTTTGCGGTTGCGCCGCGGCGGCGACGAGCTGATCTTGCTCAAACCACAAACGTTCATGAACGAATCCGGCCGCTCCGTCGCCGCCGCGGCGCGCTGGTACTTACACCGCGATCCCAGTCACGGATTGCGAACCCTACCCCGAACCTGATCGTGTTCCACGACGATCTCGATTTGACCTCCGGACAATACAAGCTGCAGTTCGACTCCGGACCGAAGATACACAACGGTCTCAATAGTCTGCGCTACACCTGAACACCAATCAGTTTTGGGTGGCGCGTATCGGCGTCGATAGTCGAGGCGGCCAACGTACCATTCCCGGTCAGGCGTACGTTCTCCAATCCCTTAGCAACGAAGAAACCGCCGCGATCAAAAAGACCATCATTACTCTATCCGAGGAGTTGCCCTACGTCGTGCTAGAGTAAAGGCTATGCCCCTCCGCTTCCCGCTTCAATTTCACCTGCGCCCGCATTTTCTACCCAAAGAACTGAAGGGTTTTTACACCCATAGTTTTGCCCTGCGCGCGGCTGATGCCTTGCTAGTCATTGCCACCCCGGTTGCACTATTTGAATTCGGTCGGGAGCTATTCTTTCATTACTCGATTTTTCACCGAGCCGTTGCGAGCGGGCCTGTTGGCCGTTTTGTTGTTTTATTTACTCGAGCGTGTAACGGTTCTAGTCCTGGCACAACCGCTATCGGCGTTGTTCCGAATCCTGGGAATGAGTCACGCGATGATGGTCGGCCAATTTTTCCGCATCGCCTTTCTCTGTCTCTTTCCTTTTATCCGTTCGTTTCCCTGGCTTTTTCCGGTAGCGGCTATTTTGCAGGGAATCGGCGTATTTCTGTACTGGACCGGTCACTTTTCCTATTTCACCTCGGTGGCCAAACCTAAACACGCCGGCGAAGAAGTTGGCGTGTTGGAATTTGTCAGCAAGCTAGCCTTGGTCACGGCTCCCTTGGTGGCCGCTTGGCTGGTGGTGAATTTTGGCTACTTGAGCGTCTTCTTGACCGGCGCGGGTTTAGCAGCGGCGTCAGCGGTGCTTTTGTTATTTATCCCCAATTTCCGCACCAATCTAAGTTGGCATTGGTCCGACTTTTGGGAAATGCTTCGCCATCGGACTGACCGCACCCTGGTGCTGGGCATTGCTGGTTATGCCTGGGAAGAGATTGGGTTGAACGTTCTCTGGCCGGTGTTCTTGTTCGTCACCTTTGGTCGGATCTCCACAGTCAGCTACATTCTTTCCGGCGCGACCCTCTTTTCCCTACTTTTGGTTTACCTTTCCGGATTAGCTTTCGATGGCCGGAAGGTGTCCCGGCTTCAGGCTACGGCCGGGGCTTTTTGGGGGCTTCTCTGGTTGCCACGTGTCTTTTTCGCCCAGATTCCCTTGGCGCTAGTCGTAACCGAGACGATTGATCGTTTACTCTCCAGCGTTTACGGCACCTTGTTTTCAGCCACCCTGTTACTCCGATCGAGGCAGCACAACGTCTTTGCTTTTTATGCCAATCGGGAAATCATACTGTCTTCAACTTTGGTTTTTGGTTTTTCCCTGGGAATTATTTTGCTCCTGGTCGGCTGGAACTGGACATTAGTCTTCCTGAGTTTCTTGGCCGGCGCTTTAGCCAGCTTAAGTTTGCGGCGGGAAATCGAAGTCTCGGCCGGTGCTAAACTGTAGCCATGGCGGACGTCAATTCATTATCGGATTTATTGGCCCGTTATAAAGTCGGCGATTCCGGAAAATACGTTTCGCAGGAGTTTCAGGATTATGCTTACCGCCTGGCCATCGATTTAAAAGGTGTTCCGGACCCCAAGACGGTCGGCATGTGCATGCGTCTGGTAAAAAATAAGCCGCGGGGCTTACTCGAGCGAGCACAAAATTTTGTCAAGGACGCCAAGGCGAGAAATAAAACTGCCCTGTTTCTCTGGAAATTGAAACAGCTTGAGGCCGAGGTCCCCAGAAAAAATACATTGTCGGAATAAACTCAACGACTTATTGAAGCGGGTTAAAGTCGCGAATATCCGCATTTACCCGCAGCTCGCGAAGTTTCGCCCGTAGCCGCCGCTCAGCATCAGGAGTTTTGACCCAGAGAACTTCTTGGTTTCCTTGCTGAGTAGAATTAATGCCAAAATCATCATCCTCCGACCAAAGGGCGTTGCTTACCATCCGGGCACTTTCCGAGTTGAGCAAGAAATAGGATGGGCGAAACTCTTTTTCAAAATCGACGCCATTTTTTAGCAATGCCTCTTCAAAATTCCTCTCGTCCTCGGCGTTGCTGAACCAGAATGTTTCAACCCGGCCCACTCTATGGCTGTTATGGGTGAATTCTGGATGTTGATTTTCAAGCTGATCGATAACCGACCTAATATCGCTGTCAACGACGAAATAATAAGGGAGGAACTCCGCTCCCGACGCCGGGGACCGATCGTTTTCGAGAGGGCGCATACTAAGTTCTCCTAAGTCCGGTATCGTCAAGGATTAGTCCCGACGATGTTCCGGTTTGCTCATGCTAAGCATCTTACTATGCTTCAACCCTCTAACAATAGTACATAGAAATCAGTCCTGAAACTTGTATGGAGCCGGATGGTCGAGTTTATGGCTGGGGATATATACCCTCCCAGCATTTTGCCTCCCAAACTGTCCCCCAAAGTCACCCCGAACAGGTCTTATTTTAGGGTTGCTTGGGGTGCAATAACGGACCTTTGGGTTAAAAAGGGTCAGTTCCCGGTGCCTTCTTGGCCACGACGGGCAAATCAGGGTCAAGAATGGGCGAATGGTTCCCATTAGCGGGTTCAATTAACTGTTGTACTAACCGCTTATCGACTACTATGCAATCTAGTTCATCCTGACAGTATCTTTGGTTTTTGACCGATCGACGGTCTCTAAATGGCCCTTGTTTGCCCAGGTGGACTCAAACTAACCTAGTACTGGACCTCTATTGCCCATAAGGTTTGAATTAGGACCTGTTTGGGGTCACCTTTAGGAGTAATTAGAGGTCTCTGGAGGGGACAGTTTGGGAGGCAAATCGCTGGGGAGATATAGATCCCAAACTCGTGAAGATGGTCGTGAAAAATCCAATCAGGAGTTACGCCCTTTATTTGGGTTGTCTCCACCGAAAATAATCTCTAGAATTAACTCATGATAAAAACCGGGAAGTTACTGCTGGTTTTTTTACTGATTCTGACTTTCTCAATCGGTAAAGCTTTGGCCGCCACCTATTCAGTCACTATCACCTCGACTGCCTACATTCCGTCAACCTTGCAAGTTTCTGCCGGCGATCAAGTTATTTTCCTTAACTCCGACACCGCTACCCAAAGTGCCCGCACTGCCGAAACGGCTGGTTTTAATACCGGCGACATCGGACCGGGTGCAAACAAAACCGTTACACTTGCAACCGCCGGAACCTACGCCTACTATTCCGCTTACGACGCCAACTTAACGGGTACTATTACCGTTGCCGCGGCAGCCGGGGGGATCACCGATACCACCGACACGACTTCCACGGTCACCACCACCCAACCTCAACCGGTTTCAGGAGTTTTTGAGGTCTTGCTGGCTTTGGTCGGCGGCGGCTGCGCCCTGCTTGGCTTCGGTTGGCAGGCTCGCAAGCGCGGTTTAGCTCAGGCGGGAATAGAGATCATTAATCTTCCCCTAATTTCATCTTCGGCGGAGGCCGAGCGCGATGCCAACCACCGTCCATGACGCACTTGCGGGAGTGCGATCCCAACACCAACATCTGTTAGTCACGCTAATAACTGGTTTACTAGTCGGCGAGGCTCGGTCGTTTTCCGTTGAAGAGCCAATTAGATCAGCTCTCTCGGCCGCCCTTTTTGTGGCCGGTGTTTTTCTCGCCCACTTTATTTTTTTAATCGACAGCCAACTTAAGCAGGCTGCCCACCACCGTTTACCCTTAGGCGAAGCTTCCTCCGCACCAATCGTCGATAGCTCACCTCTGCGGCAAGGCATAGTCATCTTGCTCCTACCGGTGTTGGCCCTGTTTTTAATCTCGTCGACGCGGGCGGCCCTGGGGCTAGGCTTCTTCTGGGGGCTTTCCAGTGTTTACTGGTGGGAAATGATGGATTATTTTCGGGGCCAGGCCGCCCGCATCCAGACCACCTATTTTCACCAATTTCCGGCCGGATCTCCGACCGTTAACTTTCTGGTCGGAGCCTATCTGCTCTATGGTCTGCTATTGACCGCCGGACTGTTAGTGGTTCGGGGCACGCCATGAATTTCTCGCCTTATGGATTAATTATTGGGATAGCTTTTTTGGCCTCCTTTTCGCTAGCCGAACACATCTTGGCCGAGAAGGTCAGACCTTCCAGAGGTAAAACCTCTGAAGGTCTGACCCTCCTGGCGTGGAACATCTTTATCGGTGGACTAATTGGCGCCCGGATTTATCACGTTTTTACCGACTGGCACCTCTATCAATCACACCCTCTTGAGGCGCTATATATTTGGCAGGGGGGTTTGGGAATTTACGGCGCCATCATCGGCGGTCTGATCGGACTCTGGTTGGGAAAACGATTAACCCGAATGCCCTGGCGCTGGTCCGAACTGCTGGATGCCATTTTTGTCGCCGTTCCTTTCGGCCAGGCTATCGGTCGGTGGGGCAACTATTTTAATCAAGAACTGTATGGTCGGCCCACCTCCTTGCCCTGGGCAATCAAGATCGACCCGGCGCACCGGCTGCCACAATATTCATCAGTCGAACGCTATCACCCTTTGTTTCTTTATGAGTCGATTGCCACCTTGTTAATCGGCTTGGGACTGTATTTATTATGGCGTTATCAAAGAAAAACCAAGGCTCCTTTTTTTCAAATGGGTAGCGGACTGTATACCGGAATGTATCTGGTGGGATATGGCACCGTGCGTTTCTCACTCGAGTTGCTACGACTTGATTCAGCCGCTGGACCCTGGGGTCTGACCATCGCTCAATGGGCCTCCTTGGCCATGGTGGTGGCAGGTTGGATTTGGCTGGCGCGCGCGGCGCGGCGAAGTTTAGCCGGAATCTTAATCACCGCGCTCATGGGAATTTCCCTGTTGGCCGTACCGCGCGCCGCGCGCGCCCAACAAACCGCACCTTGGGAATTGTCCCTCAGCCCAACGGTGGTAGAAATTGCGGTCCAACCTGGGAAACTAGTCACTCAGGCTTTTCTTTTGGAAAACAGCGGCGCCACCGGCGTCGAGATTGTCCCCACGCTGCAGGATTTTGGCGCTGATGGCCAGACCGGCTATCCAATGTTGTTGGAAACCAATACTTTTCCTTATGCCAAAATGCAAAATGCCGATCGCCAACTCAACCAACCCTTCGTCCTGCCCAGTCATACCAGTCAACAACTGGTCTTGGGATTGGATATTCCCAGTGACGCCGCGCGCCGGGATTGGTACTTTATGCTTCTGCTCTCCTCAAAACCAACCGCGGAAGATCCTCTCAACGATTCCGGCGCCCAGGCGCGCGGCGCCGTCGCGGCCAACCTTTTAGTCCGCGTCACCAGCGACAATCTTGAACCCCTATCTTGGAAAATAAATTTTCTTCGTTTGCCCAAACTAATCGATTCGCTGCAAACTTTAATTGTTCGTCCCCAAGTAGAAAACACCAGCCAGACCGTCGCCGCTCCGGATCTTTCAATTGTGGTCCTTGATTGGCGCGACCACATCGTCCACGAGCAACCAGGTCTACCGGACCGGATTTTGGCCAACAGCAGCCGAGAAATTTTTGCGGCCCGGCAACGGCGGGACGACCCCCGCTCTGCCATGGCCACTCCCTTTACCTATGACCCGCTCTTTGCTTTCGGACCATACCGAATCCGAGCGACCATTCGCAATGCTCAAACCGGCCCGGTTATTGTTGAGGAAACCGTAACGGCCTGGCCTTTTTCGCTGGCCATCGCGGCCACTCTCTTGGGTGTCACCCTAATTTATTTGCGTCGAAGACAGCGTCGACTAAGCGAATCGTCGGCGTAACCAACGCAAAATGATGATCGCCGGCAACCAAAGCGGGACAAAAACTACGGCCCAGATTGCTACCGATCCGAATCCGCGCAGCATTCCAACCAGCGAACGAACGGCTTGGCGGAAAACTGCTTCCGGCCGCCAGGCATCCTCCGGCGCAAAAGGCAAAGCGAGCTCATCGGTCGACAAAAAGGCAGTGATTCGTACCGTTTTGGCTGATTCATCAAGGTATTTTTGCTGGCCTTTAACCGCATCAATCTGATACTGCAAATTAACCAATTCGCGTTGGACTTCCAGCGACTCCTGAACGGTCCGGGCCTCGTCAAGAATCAACTCAAACTTCGCTTTCGTTTTTTCCAATACCGCCAATCGCGCCGTTAAATCAACGAATTGATCGGTCACGTCTTGGCCGGTCACCTGCTCGCTGGTGACTCGCACCGCCAATCCACGGAAGGCAGCTAGAGCCTCGCTCAATTTCTCAACCGGCACACGTACTGCGATACTGCCCGTGTCCGTTCCCTCTGGGGCATTTAGACTGGAATCGACTAGAAAACCACCCAGTCCTTCGGCCCCCTGACGTATCTGTTCCATGGACTGAGCTACATCCTTCACCAGTAATGAAAGCGATGAATTAGTGATCACTAAACGGTCGGCCTGAGAAAACGGTGGCACCGAAATCGGTTCAGGCGGCAAGAAAGAAGAGGTTACCGCCATATCCTTGGCCAACCCCAACTCCGGCGCGCCTTGGAGACCAACCCCGACTCCGCCGGAACTCATTTCAAGGTCCTGTAGCCTGGTCTGGACATTCACCCGGTTGGAGACCAGAACAACAACCACAGCCAACAAGAAAATGGTCAGCGCGTGTTTTTTTACCCAAATAAAAGTGGTTTTGGTTTCCATATCCTCCCAGTATACCAGTGATCTTTCCGATCATTTTTGATCTATACTGCCGGTACAGATAAATAAATAAGGCGTCATGAAAAAAGAAATACTCTTTTCGGCTGAACAAATTAAAAAAAGAGTTCAAGAGTTGGCCAAGCAAATCGTCACCGACTACGGCTCGGCCGAGAATCTGGTTCTGGTATTGGTCATGGAAGGCGCCGCCCGTTTCGGAGTCGATCTCGCCCAAGCCTTATTCGCACTCGATTTTGATCTTCCCCAAACCTCAATCAAAATCTCAACCTATGGTGACAAAACTTCTTCCTCGCGCGAGCCAAAGATCATGACTCTTATTAAACCGGGACAATTCACCGATAAAAAAGCCCTACTGGTGGAAGATATTCTGGATAAAGGCCACACGATCAAAAAGGCCCGCGAGGTCTTGCAAAGCGAATCCGGTTTTGCCGAAGTGGCGGTTATTTGTCTTTTGGCGAAAAATGGGGCCCAAGAAGTTGAGGCGACGGTTGATTACGTCGGTTTCTGGATTGATGACCTCTGGGTAGACGGCTACGGCATCGACACGGCCCAAAAGGGACGGGGCAATCCGAACATCATGGTCGTGCGACCCTAAAGGTCTAAAGAATTAACTATTCTTTCTGTTGCATCCTCGTTAATTGAAGTATTGCCTCCGTCCACAAAAGTTGTCGTGGTAATTATATAAGTGATTCCCTGAGCATTGACATAATATTTATTCGTTTTTTCACAACTGCCTCTTTCTGGACAAACAATGGTATAAAATCTCTTCGCTGGTAGGCCATCAATCTCGGCAACTAACACACCGGTATATAGATTATTGCTCGCCTCTTGTTTATCTTGCTTGATGAGTCGATTGATAGACTCGCCAAAGGGCTCTGCCAAGGTCCGAATAGTTAGTTGAGTTTCGGCAAGAGTGTATTCTGCCGGAGGCTCGATCTTCAGGATACGATCCCGATTAGGCGCAGTATCGATTATTGACCCCTCCGGGTATTGTAATGAAAAACCATATTCGTCATTTTGGTAAATTAAGTCGGAATTTAGAACTACTTCTTCCGGCGCAGATTGGGCGGACTCCGCCGCGCTGTTTTTTTGCTGCCAAAAAGATCCTCTGGCAATCAATCCAAAACCGACTCCTGAAATAAAAAATAGGGATAGAAAAATCAGGCTTGTTAACGAGGTATCAAGAATTCTTGTTTTTGCCATGTGTCCATCATACCCGAGCGGAGATCTTATGGAAAATAGTCGCTTAGCGGGACTGGTGGAACGTATTGGAATCTACGCATTATGTAGCGTGTAATTCTGTAACAAAACCCCAAACATCAGATATTTTTCTATTTCAGCCATCGACATTGTTTCTTCCGGATCAGCTAGATTGATGTGCTCGGCAATAGTGCGGATGTATTTCTTATCCGCTTTTTTCGCCAGCGGTCCGGACCAGCGCTTAGCCTCTTGTAAAAAACGTTGTGCGGCCAACATCGAGCCCCGCTGCTGCAGATTAACTACCCGAAAAAGGTCGTTGGAAAGTGATCCCGCCAATAGTGATGTGTCAGTCATAATAATTTCTGGAAAAAATATTCGGTCAGCTTTTTGTATTGCCCTCTAATAGTTTCGTTCTGGATTTCGTTTTTGGAATTGTTATCCCTGGGTCGAACATTGATCAGTGAGTTAAAGTCTATCTCCTTAGTCTCGATATCGATTCCACCACCCCAAACATCACTCTGTTTTGAACCTTGACCCAATAGGATTTCTTCACCCTCAAAATGTCGATCCATGCCGGCCGAACAAACTTTCTTTTCCACATCAATAACCGTTTTAATGTAAACCTCGAACTGTTCTTTTAACTGTTCGATTTCCTCAAGCGAAAATGGTTGCGATTTAGTTAGAATCATTGCGGCTATGATAGCAAAGAAAAATTAGTTTGGCTGTTGTGGGGACTAATGAAGCGTGTTGGAACTACTTCGGAAAATTAAGCCCTCAATCTAACATCCAGCTTCATATCCATGGCTGTCGCCAACTTATCTAGAGTGTCGATCGTCGCATTGCGGAGACCGGACTCGATTTTGCTGAGGGTAGTACGGTTCACTTTGGCCTTTCGAGCCAGTTCTTCCTGAGACAAACCCTTCTTTTCCCTGGCTTCTTTGAAAGAAGTCAGTAAAAAATAAAATCGGGTTTCTTCTTCGACGATTCTTTTTTGTTCCTGGCTAAATCCCTGAGAAAATTCTTTAATCGAGATGGTTTTTGGTTGTTTCTTCATAAATACTCCTGTAAACGTTTTTCGGCTTTCTTTAATTCTTGTTTCGGCGCTTTCTGCGTCTTTTTGTGAAAGGCCGACAAAATAATTACTTTATTTTTATCGACGTAGGCATAAACCGCTCGCCACTGTCCTTCATGTTTGACTCGAACCTCAAAGAGTTTGTCATCGAGCCGCTTGGCAAACGGTTCCTTGAGAAAACCTTCTTGACCTAAAATGCCGAACAGAGCGACGAATCTAGCTTGGATTTCTGGAGAGAAGGTTCTGAGTTCCTTACTAGCCCTTTCGTCGATTTCGACAATCTTTTTCACTTAGGATATTGTTGCATATAAGCAACAGGTGTCAATGGGTATTCAATAGTCAGCAGGGCTACTAGGATTTGAACCTAGACGAAGGGTTTTGGAGACCCTCATGCTACCGTTACATCATAGCCCTAACAATGCTACGTATTGTATCAGGAAAACCTCATAAAGTTTTCAGTCTCTGGTACAACTCGGTAAACGGAGTCTGCCCCGTTCGCTTCGCCAGCTCTTGAGCCACTCGCAACGAATCTTGAATCCGGCCCTGTTTTTCCAAGGCCAAAATATACAAATGCCAGAGTTTTAAATTGTAGGGCAGAACCGGCAAAGTCTCCTCGATAAACGCAATTGCCTCTTCCGGATAATGGTTAAACAACAAGTTCGCCTGATTTTCATAAGCCAAATAATACTGGCCTTTATCGATCGCCTTTTGGTACGACTGCCGGGACAGATCGATTTGCCCCGGCTGCTCTTGAATGGCGCCTAAATTGTTCCAGTTGGTCCACCAGTCAGGCGCAATTTCCGTTGAGCGGCGAAAAGCGCCCAGCGCGTCTTCCTCACGACCAGCTCGGTAGAGCGCCACTCCATAATTGTTCGTTAAGTCAAAAGCGTCCGGATTTTGTTGAATGTCCTGGCTGTAAAGGGTCAGACTATCCCGCCAGACTTGAACCCGGAACCAGCTGCGCGACCCCAGCGCCAACAAAACAATCAAACCGATAATCAGCCAGAACCATTTGATTACCGGCCGCTTAATTCCGATCGATTGCCGGCCAAGCAATAACTGCCCCCAGTCCCAAAAGTCCCAGCATCGGAAACGCGAACCAACGGTCGGCTACGGTCATGTCGAGCGGAAAAATCTGGGCGTGCAAACCCAGGCCAAGAAAAAACCATAACAAAAAGAAGATCAGTTGCGGTTCGCGATACCGTCCGGTGCGGCGCAGCCACCCAACGAAAATCGCGAGTGAAAATAAAATAATGAGTAATGGCTGCCAAAAATCGACCGGCGAAAAATCTGCCACCAACCAATGCTGTGCAATCACTAAATGATCGGGCCAAATAAAAGTCCGGCCGTAAAACCCAAGAATTTTTGGCAGGCTGATCAATCTCTGACCCAGACCGATACGGGTAATCGGGCTTAGTCCGTGCGCTTGAAAATACAACTGCGCCACGCCGAAGCGCAACCAAGAATATAGAATTGCCACTACTATTCCGATCGCTCCGACCGCGTGGATCGACCTTTTTTTTCGGGAAAATAACACCGTGCCGAGAATGGCCATCACGACAAAAAGTGCCCCGGTTTCTTTGGAAAATAGCGCGGCTAATAAGAAAATCGCGGCGATAAGATAACTCCCAACGGTTGTTGATCGGCGGAACAAAATATTCACCGCCAGCAATCCCCAGAAAATGGCCAGCACGTCTTGCAGGCTGGCAATATAAGCCACGGCCTCAACGTTGAGTGGGTGGACCAAAAACACGGCGGCCAAGAACCACAAAACAAGTAATTGCGATCGACCAAGACGATGGATGGGCGACGTTCTTTGGAAAATCCAAACCAGCAAGGCAAAGAATAAACCGGCGTTGGCGATGTGGAGTAATAATTGAAAACCATGAAACCAACTGGCTTCGCCGATGGCCAGTCCATAGAGAACGGCGTAAGTCAGCATCATCAGTGGTTTGTAGTACAGTCCGCCCGAGAGATGTGGCGCCACCGGCATTGAAAGTCGAACCGCGGAACAGCCGCGGCCAATTTTGGAGCGTATGGACCGATTCGTTGAGCACGATTTGCTCCTCATCATCCCAAACGAAACCGTTTTGAAAGGTCGGAAAATAGACCAGCAATCCAATGATCGCAAACAGCAAGTAAGGCCAGAATCGACGCAACCAGGTCACAAGCTTATCGTAACAGGAAAAATCGGCCTGTTTTTTGCGAGAAATTATTTCCTATAAATCAGCCGCATTTCTACATTTGGTTAGTATTCTGTAAGGATTGGCTGCTAGATTTGGGCTATGACTTATCTCAAGAAAAATCTTCAACCGATATTAGTCACCGGCGGCATGCCTGATCCGGAAAATTGCCCAATTTGCGCGGCTCAAGAAGCAGCCGATCGAGCCGGACGCCAGCTAACGGTCGAAGAACTCGATCAAGCTTTCGCCGAATCCAAAATGATGGGCTACCTCGTTAGCACTGGGGAAGAATTGATGAGGGAAGATAAGATCAATTGATAAAAGTAATGAAATACTTTAAGATTAATGGATGGTCGCGATGGTATCGATAACCTCTCAAGGACAGTTAAGTATCCCCGCCGCAATGCGCCGCAAGCTGGGCATTCCGTTAAAGGGCAAGGTTGCGCTGTCCCTAGAGAAGGGAAAGATAGTGATTACGCCGGTGGAAAACTGGCTCGATTTAAAAGGCAGCCTTCACACCAATAAAAAGCCTTTGTCTAACGAGCAAATTCATGATTTATTTGCCCAGGGCGTGATCGAAGACATGTTGAATGAGAAATGAAAACCATTTTGGCCGACACAAATATCTTGCTTCGTTTCCTTTTGGCCGACGTGCCCGCCCAGACCAAAGAGGCCCAGGCAATCTTTCAAAAGGCTCAATCGGGCACTATCAACGTGGTAGTCGATTCAGTTAGTATTTTTGAAACAGAATATATTCTAAACAAGTATTATGGATTTCCTAAAGCACAAGCTATCAAAAAATTGCGCGCGCTTTTGTCTGCTGGGTACATAAATATTTTTGATCGAAAAACCCTGGCATTAGCACTCGAATATTTTGATATTTTTTCTGAGTCATTCGCCGATTGTTTCTTGTTGGCCAGAGCAAAATCAGAATCTCTGGAATTATGGAGTTTCGACCAAAAATTGATGTCCACCTGGAAGAAAATAAAGGACCGTTAAAGATTTTGGGGGAGCGGATTGCTCCGCTCCCCCGGTTTAGTTCTAGCTGCCAAGCAGCGCGCGGAAGCGGGCAGCCTGCGACGGGTTGTCGTAGATCACCAACTTCACTTCGCCGAACCACATGCCAAACGGGTTGGCGAGGGTCGCGATCGCGTCAGACTCGACTTTGGTAATATCACCTTCTACTACGGTTACGGTTGCCATGAGAAATCCTCCTTATGGCACTAAAGCGGACGATAACAGCTAGTTGTTCATGCCCGACCTGGAGAACGCGATGTTCACTGGTCTGGCCTGGAAATTTTACTCGATTTTGGCAAAATAGTAAATAATATAGGCTACTGAGTCAGCTTTTCGAAGGTGGTCATCACCGCCTGGTTGTTCGGCTCGCGGGTGGAGTCAACTACCGTCACGAACTTGCCCTTGATCTGGTAGACCACCAATTCCGTGCCGGCTTGGGGATAAGCCAATTGGTAATCTTCCTCGGAATCCCACGCCTGAATGGCAATGTCGTATGCCTGGCCGCCGTTATAGATCAGCGCCACTGCATTGGGCCAACCGGACAGTGAGTCTTTATCGGTCAGCACCTTGTACTCGGCGGGATACATGATCGAGAACCCATACTGATCGTTGGAATAAGTTTTCCAGGAGGCAAAAGGATCGGGCGATGGGGTTGGAGTGGCGGCATTGGGACAGGGAGAAAATTCACAGTTGGGACCGGTCCGGCCCACGGAAGATCCGTCCGGACAAAGCTTGGCTTCCAGGGTGCAAGCCACTCCGGGCGCCGTTGGCTCCGGCGCTGGACTAAAGGTTGGTTCGGGAACAGTCTTAGTTCCGCGGGTGGCATACCAGTAACCACCCACAGCGGCGGCCACCACCAGCGCAACGACAATCAATGTTCCGACTACCCAGATGATCGGTGAAACCGCCCCCTGCTGATCGACCGGGCCAATTTCCGGATCGGTTGAGTCTGGGGTCAAGTCGGTTATTTCGTCCATGGATTAATTACATACCTTTTACCGACATTTGGCAATTCGATCGGTATGATACACTTCAATCATGAGAAAAAGAAAAGATCAATCCACGATTGCCGAAGGTTTTGGCCGGCTGGTGGTTTCCCATAACACCCGATTGAAAGAAGTTCTCCCGGTCCCGGATTTCGAACATAAGCCGGAAACAACGGGAGTTGAATCTGCCTGGGAGACGGTCAATAAAATGATCGCCGAACTGCGGGAGCAGCATGGCTCGCAAATGAAAGTTTCGGTCGGTAAAGAGGAAGTTGTTGTCGACCTTGATGCTTTGGAAAGTGTTGCCGGAAATTACCGCGATCAGAAAAATGCCCGCTCCTTGGAAGCGCTTTTTTTGGAACTGGGCCGGATCGACATCATGATGCTATTTGCCCATAGTCTGGTTCAAAGAATCAAACCTAAGCCAAATAATCGTTAAGGCGACTAGGGAACCAATTTTCTCGAGAAAAATCATGCTATAATTTGCCCTATCGCCGGCTTACCCAAGCGGTCAACGGGGACAGACTGTAAATCTGTTGGCAATAGCCTACGTAGGTTCGAATCCTTCAGCCGGCACATAAATTTCTGGGAAGCGTTTATTGATTGTTTCTATTGGACTAAGGCGAGCAAATCGCGTTGGTAACTGCAATCAGATCAATCAATAAGGCTAATCCAAACATATTTTTCTATTTAATCAGATCACTATCGATCAAACTATCGCAACCATTAGTGTACTCCTACCTGATTTTGATGTAAGATTCAGATATTTATTTAATTAAAGATAATGAAAAAGCTACATAATTTATTGCAAAGATATTATAAAAGAGTTGGCAATAGAATTGTGTTTATTAACGGAAGCTCCCTCAATAAATTATCTCTGGAAATGATGGAGGATCTTGGTTTTGGGGATATGGATCCTAGCATTTTGTCAAAAGTGATAAATGGGAAGAGGATTTTCAGTCAAAAACAGCTTAATTCATTTTGCAAGATATTGGCAATCTCCAGAATTGACGCCATTCTTCTTAGGGAAAGTCTCATGCGGGACTTATTAACCAAAAAAGGCTTCTGCGAGGAACAAGCCAACGAGTGTTTGGTGGTAATAAACGGCGATATGATTCCCATGGCACCAAAGATTATCAGATCACTTAGAGAGGGTGGTGACATCCATAACGCTTTTATAGTGGCAGAGTATTACGAAAATCTTTTTGAAACTGACTTGTCATCGAGATGTTCCGGGGCTATCGGAGTCTATGGAAATATTTGTGTTGAAAAGGCAAAGATATTATCGGACATCAGCACGGGAGAAGATATTATTGAGGCCACAAGATCATACAATGAAAAAACCTTAAGCATTGGAGAAGCAACAAAAGATAATGAAATAATTAATCTTACCCATTTAAATGTGGTCACGAACTATTACGCCACTAGTCAATGGCAAAAAGTAATTGATTATGCTGAAAATATCATAGATTCTGCAGACGATGTCACAAAATCAGAGCTATTTCGAATGCTGCTATTTTCATATGCACACCGGAATGACAAGGACAAATTATTTATAACGATTAACAAAGCTCAACTGTTGGTAGAGAAAATCGGCTTTTCCAACGATAGAGTGGCAACCATCACTGAGGGAATTTCTGGATCTTTGGACATATTAGGTCAGTTTAAAGAGGCGGAGACGGTGCTTGGCCAATTAAGCCGTTTAGGATATATCCGTCCTTTTTACCAATCCGAAATTCTGAGGGGCAAATTAAGAAGGTTGCTTTTGATGAAAAAAAGAGGCAAATTAATAGACCCACATTTAATTTCTTATTTTGAAAAAGGAGGCAAGAAATCCAAAACTCACGGCTTTTGAAAGGCATCAAAAACAAATCAAGACGTTGTTGGCGGGGATTAATTATAGTTATGATAAGATGATGGTGTGAGGAAAGAATATCAGGCAATTCTTATACCCGGTGGTGGTCTGACAGACAAAGGTGGTTTGCCGGAATGGACCAAAGCAAGGTTAGAACTTGCACTAAAAAGTAACCGCGAGAATCCATTTTTCATTACCTTGAGCGCGGGCACTACCCACAAAGCACCACCGCTGAACCCACAGGGTTTTCCCATTTTTGAATCACAAGCAGCGGCATATTATTTAGCCAGCCGGGGTATCAGCCCTGAAAAAATATTATTGGAAACTTCTTCCTACGATACCATCGGAAACGCCTACTTCGCCAGAGTTATTCACACCGATCCAAGAAATTTAAAACGGTTATTAGTCATCACCTCGGAATTTCATATGGCTAGGACCAAAGCGGCTTTCGAATGGGTATTTGGCTTGACTCCGAATGATGGGTATGAACTTGACTTCCTTACTTCAGAGAACATTGGTATCAGCGAAGAAGTGCTGCGGGAAAGAAAAGGTAGAGAGGCTGAAAGCGTTAAAAAGCTTGAAGAAAAGATAAGAAGGATTTCGACCTTGTCTGACTTTCATACCTGGCTATTTTTGGAACATAGCGCCTATGCCGTAGGCAAAGAAAAAGAGAATGTTTCTGGAAACGTATTGTCCTCGTACTGATCTTGATCAGAGATATTCCAATCTTCCCTGTGTTTTTAACAACTCAACAACTTTTTTTATTTTTTGGGTTTCATCTTTCTTACAAATCATTATTACATCGCCAGTATCAACAACCACCAGATTGTTTAATCCATGTAATGCGATCTTCTTTTTACTGTTCCAAACTAGATTTCCCCGGCTGTTAATAAACATGGCTTCATCTGAACTACAATTGGGCATCGTAGCATTGCCATTAGCATCATGTGGCTGCAGATCATATACTACTTTCCAGTCGCCAATGTCATTCCAACCGAAATTTCCCGGGATAAGCAAGAGATTGTCCGTTTTTTCGCTGATGGCATAATCTATTGAGATGGAAGGAAAATCCTGATAGATCTTCGGAAGATGCTGTTTGATGGAGATAAAATCAGCATTAATAATCGGTTGAACCCTTTTTAGCACATCTGGACAGTATTTGTGGAAAGCTTGTATTAATGTCTCAACATGCCAGACGTACATGTTTGCATTCCAATAATATTGTTTGCTTTCAACATATTCCTTGGCAACATCATAATCAGGTTTCTCACGAAATGAGGAAACCTCGTAAATCTTGCGTGATATACCCTTAACTGTTATTGGTTTGCCGCTTTGTATGTATCCAAACGCAGTGTCGGGTCTTGTCGGAACAATTCCGACGGCAACAAGATTTTCACTATTGCTGGCAATAGAGATTGCATCCTTCATGGTATTGATAAATAGATCGATATTCTCCACAATATGGTCGCAGGCGCCATTTACAATAACGGCATCCGGATTTCTTGAGCGCGCCACCAGCGCTCCAACCAACATTGCCAGAGCTGTGTCTTTTTTTTCTGGCTCATAAATTATGTTGTCCTCTAGCAACTCGGGCAACTCCCTCTTTATTTCATCCGCGTACTTTTCATTGGTCACAAGGATAATGTTTTCTATTGGAACAAATGGCAACAGCCTCTTCATAGTTGCCTGGGTCATGGTGATGGGGCCGTTGAGTTTCAGAAACTGTTTGGGGAGTTTCTCTTTTGAGGCTGGCCATAATCTTGTTCCTCCTCCTCCGGCCAAAATTACTGCGAAAATATTATTTGATACCTTCAGATTCTGTTCAGCCATCCGCCGCCTTTCATTAATAACTCAACTGGGGAAGAGATCGTTCCGGCAAAAACATAGGTCTTTTGTGTGTCAAGATTGTACAATCGATTATCGTTAACTGTTGGAATTAGGAAGGCCAAGTTTGGCGAGTAGCTGGTTTTCATAAAAACCGACAATTCAGGGTAAGAAAATTTGTTGTCCTCTAAGGAAGCAACAAATGCGTACCAGATTGGCTCCAGTTGTTGTTTTAGTCCATCAGCACCTTTTAATGCAAACAATAGGGACTCAAACTCAAAAACTGTCCGCTGTACTCTAACCGCATTGGTCAGTCCAACTTTCTGGATATACGAGAATGGTTTGCCGAAGTCAACATTGTGTTCAACTAACCATTTTGAAAATAGCTCCTGAGAATGGTTAAAAATTACTGCCAACTTATAGATAAAATTGGGAGAATCGGCCCCAATGATGGAAACTCGATCTGGCGGCGGGCTAGAGATTCCCTCAGCGATATGCATGTGGGCTTGCGGAATACTTTGAATGTTCCTATCAAGTAGAACGGAACTGTCTAGGGGATAACGAATCGACCGCACGGTATCGTGACAATATAGCCTCAGGGAGACGTCTTTTTCTTGCCGTAAACTAAATGCTTTCTCAATTTGGATAATTAACGCTTCATCCCGTAGAAGATTGTTCCAATTGGAGGCCAAGGCACCCGTTTCCCTCGAGATAAACCACAAGACATCGTGTTTTCCATAGGTGTGGGGGCGGAGAGGAGCGGCACAAACGCCCAAGAAATGATCACCTTCAAATAATATTTCCCCACTTCTAATCCCTTCCTCAAGTGGTTGAATCACACCAGTATTTTCAGGAATATTGTATTCCGGAAGCCCAAGCTCTTGATATTTTTCCATGTTAGGGAAATATATCCTCTGAGCCAATCCTTATCATTGAAAATGATATCAATACCATAGTTTCTTGTGACAATATCTGTACAATGAACCCATGCCTGCCAAAAGCCTTCTCGACGATGCCCTAGCGCGCATTTTGGAAGAAGACCAATTTATCCTTTCCCGAACGCAATTTCCGATCGTCACCGTCTCCGCCAGCTTCCGCGATATCGTTGAGCTGCAACACACCGTCGTTGACGAGCTAAATCAACCTGACGTCGTTTTCTCCCGGGCGCACTACTCGATGGCGCTGGCCATTGCCGTGGCCGCTTGGGGAAAAGATTTAGTTAATCGGGAAAAAGCTTGGCTGGTCGATCCGACCAATTATGTGGCCAAGGAGGATTGGCGGCGGATTGCCGTATCCGAAAGCCTGGGCCGTTTAATGGCTCGCAATGATCTATTCGCCTGGTTGAAGAAAAACATCATCGACAAGTATGGCCGGCGAAAATTGCCGATTACCGCCGCTATCACCGGACCACTCTTATATCTTTGCGAAGATACCAAACGGCCCATCATTAGCGTTCATGACCAGGCGGGCAATATTTTGGCCAACACCGGCAAAACTATCGTCCAGATCGTCACTGACCCCTTTGTCCGGCCGGAATATCTGCAGCACGCCGAACTAAAAACCATGCACTACTGTGTTTTTGACGAAAAGACCCGGTTTGATTTTCTGGAATTAGCTGAGTCAATGAATAAAAAAGTCGATCCGGACCGGGTGGTGGTGACGGGGCCGCCGGTCGATCCGCGCATCGTGGCTGCGCGCACCAACAAAACCCTGACCGGTTGGCACCACCGACCACTGCGAATTCTCTTGACGACCGGCGGCCTCGGAACCAACAAGGAAGAACTAGCCGCTATTTTGCGTCAGCTATTGCCGCTTTGTAAAAGCTCGTCCTGTCCCGGTCAAATTATCTATTACGCCAGCACTAACGCCGACCATGCCGAGATGGTCAAACGGATCGCCAAGACTAATCGAGTTAAAATCGGCGCGATGAATGATGAACAAGCCAAACTCCGGTTGCTCTACGCCGACGATGTTGTAACCGCCAACCAATTATTGATTCAGTACGGTTTTCCGTGGGCCGATTTGGTCGTAACCAAGCCGTCCGGCGACATGGCCTATGACGCTATCGCTGCCGGTTGTCCATTGTTGCTGTTGGAGCCATGGGGCGAATGGGAAAAAAACATTCAACAAACTTTCCTCCACCTTGGTTTGGCGCGCATGGCCGACACAAAGAATATTGCCGCCCAGTTGCAGTTGCTAATCGAATCCGACGGTCAATCCTGGCTGGCCGCTGCCATGAGTAAGGTGCTCTCGCTGCCAAGCCATTATTTGCGCGGCGCGGCGAATATTTTGTCCGTTGCTCGCCGCGCCGCGCGGGATTAGGATAGAACTATGGCCAAAAACTCGGTTTTCTTTCTGGGTCAACAAATTCCCCGCCGCGTGCTCGGAAACATACTAGTTTTGGCCCTGGTCGCTGTTGGCGGAGCCGTAGCATTATCTGGCTTACAACAACGACAAAATTTGCAAAGTGAAGCCAGCTGCGGTGGCTGTAGTGGAACTCTTTATGGCCAGATTGGTGATTTTCCTCTGAATGCCGCAGGTTGCGGGGCTAACTATCACTGGTATCAATGCCAGTCAACCGGTTTTGTAGATGTTTCCAGAGAAAATGCTTATAATCTTTTGCAGCAAAAATATCATGATGTGGACATATCTTTTCCCTATGTCGGCGCAGAATGTCCCGACAGCGAGTGTCTCTATCTGGTCAAGGTTTATGGCGGTGCAGCTGACCGACGACGCTGTTCTTCTCTCTCCGGTCCAGACCTTCGGTGTGTCTCGGGTGGAACAGGCGGTCAGACTACACCTCAACCCACTACCCCAACTGAAGACACTTGCTCTGCCGGCGGCGACTGTTTTACCGGTATTAATAATTGCGGCGATGTTGGCCGAGACCTAGCTGCTGGAGATAATCGTTGTCTACTTTCCGGTGCTGCTGGCTTCTGCTGCACCGTTCGTCCGGACCTGCGACCAGCGCCGCAAATTGTATCGGTTGGAGCCACCCTAAGCTCTCGAAAAATTACGATCGGAGGCAAGACTCGGATCAATATTAAACCAACAGTCAAAGCCTACGATAAACTGCGAATCAGTCTCTCTGCAGAGGAAATTATTGTCTCTCAAATGGGTGGCCGAACCGACGCGGCCAGAGAAATCGGTTTTGGTCCGGAAAAACGCGCCACCTGGGTAATTGACTGCCCCAGTTCCGGATCTGCCGGAACCTGCGATGGCCAGACTTTTAGTGTTGATATTTATGGCTTGGATAAAGGCTCTGTCAGGGTAAAAGTTAAACTTAGCGCCACCAACGAAAATGGCACCAGCCTTGAGGAACAGTCGCCCACTATGTTGGTGAATTAGTTCGGTCAATTGTAAACTAAGGACATGAAAGTACCACGGTTATTTATTTGGGGCGGGATTCTAGTTCTGCTGTTTTTACTAACCCAGCCTCTGATGGTTAATACCGAATCGATGATCGATTTGGCCGATCCGGAAGCGGAATACAAATTATTATGCCGTAATGAGTATCGCTTGGAATATGAAAAAAAAGGTCACTTTCAAACCACGGCGATTGCCTCGGCGCCAGTCGATTTAGCGGAGTTTTGCGAGCAGAAGATTCGCGCGGAAGCCAAGCCGCGTTTTTTTTACGGCCAGCCGTTGTGTTCGCCCAACGCTCAACCTGATTGCCAGAATAAATTTACGTTGGTGGTGGATGTGACGTCCATAAAACGAAGATAGCTCTGGCTTGTCTGGTTTTTCACAATTATCTTCACGAGTTCGGACATCTATATCCTCCCAGCGATTTGCGCCCGAAATAGTTCGTAAATGATCCTGAGATGTTCCCTTAATGTTCCTCCATTGGTCCTGGTTTGGTCCTGGTTGGTCGAATAAGGACTTTATCGGTGCCTTTAGAGTGCCGACTTTAAATCGGGGACTTTCCTCGTGCCTTATGTGGACCAACTCGACAATCAGGGATACAACCTTACTCGACATAATTCCTTGGACTCAAACAGTCCCCAAAGAGTCCCTAGTTTTAAATCGGCACTGAGATGGCTCAGAAAAAGTCCCCAAATAACCATTCTGGACGTAAACGGTCCCCGAATGTTCCTCCCAACTGATCTTTTCGGTGCCATTACCAACCCACCTAGGGCGCAAGTTGGCGGGGAGATATATATCTCCAAGGGTTGGCACTTTTTCAGAAAAACTAGGGAGCCACTTCGCGCCAGGTATAGCGGGGAACCTTGAGACGGCTGGGCGCCCGGACCACAAAATCGGGACGGTAGCGGAAAACTTCAGCGGGATTACTAGTGTTGAGGGTGCCGCGCGTACCGGTATCGGCATAATCGCGGTCTAGCTCGACTCCGCCCCAACCAACAAACGTTCCCTCACCGACAAACTTATAGTCGCCCCCGGCAGCCGTACCACGGGTAGGTAGCAGCAACTTGCCATTAGCCACGTAAACCCCCTCCACCACACTATTACCCGCCGTACCAGCCGTCGGATCCACGTGCCCTACTGAAGAATCGATAATGATGTCACCTTGGACAATAAAGGCCAAAAATCCGGTCTGAGCCACCAGAATCGTATTGTTAATGTTTAAATCGCCCGCGACAAAAATTACGATTGACTCACCGGCATCGATTTGCCAGGGATCCAGTATCGTCAAGTCGTCGTTGTGATAAAAGGCCTCCACCCCGGCATTAACCGGCGTCCCGGTCGGCTTGGCCGCATCTGTCCCCGTGGTCGTAAAATCACTGGTCGGATTAGCGGGAAACTTATAGAGCCGCTGGAAGTAGGCATAATTCTCCTGAGCGATCTTCGGGCTGACTCGTCCAATCACACGAGCGTTATCCTCGTCTAATTGGAGAGTCTGCTCACCCGTCTCCCGCGATAAATCGATACTGCCGCCGCCCGTGACCATCACTCCAGAAGAACCCGCCACCGCACCCGACCTGGTTAGCAAATAGGGCTTACAACTGCCAGAACAGCCGGCCGGAATGGGATTAGTCAAGACCGTACCCTGGCTAGCTAAAGCAGCTATGCCACCACCGATCGCCTGGAACCAAGCCTCACGCGCATCGGTAATGTAAAAGTCTAGACCGGATAATGGAGCGTTCACACTGGAATAGGTACAACCCGCCGGACAGGAACAGACGTAATCGGTCGCCGTATCTAGTACCAGGGAAACCTGATTGGTGCCACTGGCACTATAGGGCAGATTAACCGAGTAACTGCCGTCGGCGGCTACGGTCACCTGATCGGAATACTGAGCGTAATCCCGCCCAATAATCGACAAAGTGCCCACGCCCCCGCCAGCGCCACCAGTGCCAGAGAAAAACTCGACTTCATTAACCACCCAGCCCCAACCTTGCGAAGTAGCAGTGCCAGCCCGCAAGCGCCAGTAGCGGTGATTGGCCGAGTTGTTGAGGGTATAAGTGTTGGTATTGGCGTTATTGGCTACCGCCATATTCTGCAGCTGAGTCCAGTTGGTTCCGTTGTCCGAGTGCTCAACATGGACGCTGGTCACGCGGACCGCCGAATTACCGTACTGGCGGATAGAGAAGCTGGTAACCTCCGTCTCGTTACCTGCTCCGAAGTCCTGACCGATCCAAGCAGCGTTTAAGACGGCGGCGCCAGTCTGGCTGCTCATCCAGTAGGTCGCATTGTTGTCGTCAAAAGCGCGAGTGGCGGCATTGGCCCCAAGGCGCCGCCGCTACGGGCTCCACCGATTGTGGCTAAATCACCACTGGCACCGCCAGTCGGCAAGGCCGAGCCGGTTCCGGTACAAACCCCGCCAACTAAGTTAGCAGTATTGGTGGCGTCATAATACACCGTTCCGGTCACCGTACTGGCGGCGCCAGAAACTGACCCAACTACTCCACTGAGAGCTATCAGTAGGTGGGCAAGTGGTATTGTCGAACGGACATGAACCGTATAATCCCGCGCCACCGGCACCGAAGCGAATAGCTCGTTCCAGCCTGAGTAAGGGCAGTCGGTGAAATAGCTTCGCCGGCAGTCCGCAGTTCGAAATCATAATACCTGCCCAACGGAGTGCTACTGCCGTATTGGAATTGGCCAGCAACCTCCAGTACGGTGCGGCGGCACTGCCGGTTAGAGGATAAGAATTAAGAAGACCATCCGCCACCAAAGTTAAGCGTTTCGGGTAGTCCAGGAAGAGCCATTGTCGCTGTACTGGACGAGCAGAGGTCACCCGCGAGCCTGTTGGCATTCGTGCTTTGCTGACTTAACCGGCGACAATTTCCCGGTCTCGACCCAGATCCTGACCGATCCAAGCTGCGCCGGAAACCGCCGTCCCGTTTTGCGGCTTCGCCAGTCGGTGGTAGTAGAGCTATCAAAGGCCCGACTCTTGCCATACGAGGACTGATCTCCTCCCGATAGAGAACCAGAAGTGGTCGTCCAGTCCACGTCCGGATTGGCGGAGGCGTAAAGTTCAATCCGGTAACCCTCGGCTTTGGCGACCGCAGCCCAGATAACCGAGATCCGGCCGTTGGCATTGGGAGTAACGACCGAGCCATCGGCAGGGGCGGAAATGACCGGCGTGGCCGGAGCGCCGTCGTCCGTAGCGGCACAAGTACCGCCGCAACCATCGCTCTGGCCGCATAGTTTGGGGGCGCAGGTGGGGCTACAGACCACAATCACACTACAACTTCCCGGGTCCCAAACACAGTTTCCGATGGCATCAACGCGACACTGATCGGATGGGGCACCGCAACTGCTACAGCCGCCGCAAGGCCCAGGGACACCGGTGCCGCCGGAAGGAGTGGGGGTTGGAGTTCCTCCACCTCCGCCAGCGGTGTAGGTGCAGCCGGAAGTGAAGAAACCACCGCTACCCCCACCCTGAACAATACAAGTTCGACCACCATCGGCTAGATAACAATTACTGTCTGATAGAACTTCATGCACACAGCCGCCAGAACCAGAAGTCATCTGGATACATGACGTGCTGTAACTATAGTCTGTACTACTACAGGTATAAAGCTGAGCAGACGCATTGTAACTACACGCACCCTGTGATGTTGTGCCAGAGTATGTTCCACTACAACTTTGCGCCCAAACGAGCGACGGCCTAAGAGAACCGCCAACTAAAAAAAATACAAAAACCAATGCGCTAATAAGGAAGGTCTTAAATCTCATCTTCTTCTTTAGAGAGAATCAGTCTCGTATCCGGAGAGATAATCTCCTTGATTATTTTTTTGGATTCAATCATTCGTCGGTTACTCTCCACATCAAGAGTGAGGTCGAAGTAGCCGCGACATCTTTCATCCGTACATTGACTCTGAAAACCCTGATAAGTACCAATATTTGACTCCTCTGGCAAAGCAATCTCTATCAAAATAGTATCGCCCACCGACAACCTGCTCTGAAGGTCATTAGTTGAGATGGATGAGTAATTAATATCGTTTATGAGATAAGTTATTTCACCTAAACCCCTACTAACCTCAACATCGGCAAATGGAACACTATCGCCAGTACCAAGCAGGTAGTTATGAATACCAAACGGCACCAGCGTCGATAGCCACAAATAATCACTCTTATCACGGAATAACCGCAGAAACTTACCCAGACCAACGTAGTATCCGGGTTTCTGTGAAAGTACTACTCCGCTCTGATCCTTTACATCTACAGCAGCCCGAACACTCCATGGTAGAGCAATCGGCTGTGTTCCCCTTACCGAAACTCTCGGAAATGAATGGAGAAATGTGTAGCCTAAGCCAAGTCCAATAACCAGAATGAATAAGAAAATAATCGACGGTTTTCTGCGCACAAATACATCTTACCAAAAGACAAGACCGCCTGGCTAGTTGCCGTAGGACGTTCCAACGAAACGAGGATCGGGGATTGGTATAAAGGTCTTACCCAACATGATCATTAATTTGTCAGGAAAAGTCTCATCAAACAAGTACTGCCCTGCGGGAACGCCTGCAATCATGAGCACCATTTGACCAGAGTCAGAACCTTCGATAAGACGAACATTTAGAGCAATGCGAGGATCATTCTGCCATCCTGCAGGTAAGGTTGCAAAATCACTCGCAACATCGTCCTTAAATACCACCACAATTGGTACATTTTTATTCTTCTGGAAGAATTTAACTACGACGTCCAAATCTCCATCGTCGTATTGAACGCTCCTGTGGCTACGCTAACCTCATCGTTCTTGGGTGTGGTCGGAGACATTCCAAGCCAACCTTGTAAGTCCAATGAGCCCAGAGCAAAGAACATCGTCTTCTCACCAACTTTAACTTCTGCATACCAAATCTCTTGTTCATCAGGAATTATTTTTTCCCCGCGAAGAATTCCTTCAATACTAAAGATACCCACTACGCGACCCTTAATAAACACTTGGGTCTTTTCCAGAGCACCAACCTCTCGGAAAATACCCTCCCTACTTGGATCTGGATCTCTTGGCACTTCAATTGTGTGTCCCGCCCAATCCTTTGCGTCACTATTTACTTCCAGCGTTTGCGTTACAAATCTCAGCTGATCCGCACTTAAAGCGGGGGTATATCTTCCACCAGTCGGCACCGGCTCCTCTTCCTCACTCTCATCTTTCAAAATCGGCTTCGCATCTTCATTCTCACCCGCTCCCATTCCCGGCTGCGTCACCACGCTCGTCACTACATTCGCCAATTCACCCGTCGGCTCCTCCTCATCCAAACCCACATCCACCGGCTCATCCAAATCAACACTCAAATACCTCGACGCTGACCAACCCCACGGCGTTCCATCTTCCCTAAAGACCTGACTCCACTCTTGCGAGCCAGTACCTTGCACCAACACCTCTTCACCACTTTCCATAATGTCCACTACGTTGCCGTCGATAATTTCCGGGGTGGAACGAACGCGCACCGCCGCCGTTGCCGTTGCGCGGTATAACTTATTTTGTTCCGCCGAAGCCACTCGCTCTGGAACCGGAGCGCCAGGAATAACCGCCAAACCAACCTCGATTCCCTGATAGGGCAAGAAGCCCAAGGTCTGGGACGTGTCATTCTCATCCACGTAACGAATAAAACCATTCTCGTCTGCTTCGCCGCCAACCACAAAAAGCGAAGTTCCCATCGGCAACTCATTAATTTTCCGCGCCTCTTCCCGGGAACTGTCGTACACCGGCAGACCATCAACCGTCACAGTAGCCTGAAATAAGTGCTTTTCCGATTCCTGCTCATTTTCCTGGGCCAAGGCCGGACGGGCATCCAGACCAAATTGCTTGGCCATCTCGCCACCACGCAGACCACTGACGGCGGCCAGACCAGCCAAACCAAAAGGCACCGCCTTGCGGGCAAACTTTCTCAACCTTGTTCCAGGGGCAATTCGATCGGCCAAAGAATCTTGCAATTCCCGCGACGACATTTCTCGTGATTCACGATCAGGATTCCAGGGCATGGGCCTCCTTAGTTGAGCTTAATAGTGGGAACACGGAAGAACCAATCGGTCTTCCAACTGATACAGACTGCAAAAATGTGCAGGTCCAATCCATCTTAAGCCCATATTGTAGCATAACTTGTCCACAGGGTGTAAAGGAGCGAACCAACTAGCATTATTTCGGAATAGCTTCGGGAGCAGGGACGTGGGGAGATAGGGGTTAATTTCCGGATTTTCTGCTTGGTCCAACTTGTACAACATCTTGTACAAGTTGTGACTAGCTGGAATTAGCCAAAAGAAAGCATCTGTTCTCAAACTCGTGAACTATTTCGTGAAATAGCGGCTAATAATCGACTATTATTTGACTAATACTCATCGTGGGTAATGATATCAACTAACAGAAACCCGTCATCGACCCTGACGAAAGTGATCCGCAAATCACCCTCAATGCGGATTGCGAACTGCTCTGATCGCGCCCCTTTTAGTTTATGCATTTTCAGAGCTGGGTGACGAGCATCAGCCTGCAATAACCCCAACTGCCGCTCAACTTTCTCTTTTAAATCCAGACTCTTATTCACTCGCTTGGCCAACCTTTTCCGAAAGCGATCGGTATAGTGCAAAGTCATAGTTGATTCATAAAATCACTAATACTGTCAATCTTCTTGGTTAGCCCGCTCTGATGCTCGGCTAGGGCTAATTGACCAATCTTCTCCGTTGCCTCGCTCATCGGAAACTCTGGCACTAGACCCTTGTCGACAAATTCCTCAACCGATCGACTAATGACAAAACGGATGGTTTTTGGCAACGAATAACCAAATTGGCTCCCAAAACTGCTGAGAATCGCTACTTCTTCGTTAGTGAGAGAAAGCTGAACTTTATTCATAGTTGCCCAATTGTAGTATAAAACTATTAGAAAAACAATGATTATTTCCTATTTTTGGCAAACTTCCGCCAATTAAACCACAGCGTTGCCCCCAGAATCACGGCAAAGCTCGAGAAATACGGAAAACCAAACAGTGCCGTCTCCAGCATAATAATCGTGCACCAAGTGGTACAAGAAAAAAACAGATAAATCAGGATTTCGGGGAGGGTGAAGCCTGCCCCCTTCAAGAGGGAGCGCACTACGGCCGGGTAACGAGTTATCCCATGCGCGTCGGTCTCGGTTGACGAGATCGCTCCGTCTAATATTATAGCAGGGATTTCTACAAATCCAGCAGGTTCAACCGGCAATCCTCATTAAACTGCGGCACTGGTGAACACAACAAGGCCTCGTCCTCAACTCGACAAGCCTGAGCCAAACCATTTCGACACAGGGCAACTTGCCAAGATTTATTCTCGTCGGAATAGAGCTGAGTCAAGCCAACCGCGGCACCGGCGTATTCGACTCGCTTGACCGATTCCAGTTCTGGCGGGGCAAAGGTTGCCAAATAACGCCGCTCCAGCGCTCCCTCTTCCGCCAAAAACTTAATCACCACTTCCGGCGCCAGGTTCTTGGCCAGCGCGTAGGTTAAGGCTTTGGCTTCCGGGGACCAGTCCTTGTTTTGCAGGGCAGCAATTAAAATATCGGCGCTGCCAGGCACGGCCAACAAGTTGCTGCCCTCCTGATAACTCTCGCCAATTTTTTGCACCGACAGCTCCGGCGGCGCGAGGGGTGAGTTGATTGGGCTTTCACTGGTGACAGCAAACAGATGCTCGTAAACCGCATAGATAAAACTGGGGTTAAGCTGTTGGGTGGCCGCCTCTCCGGGGAGTTGATGAACAAAATCCAGATAGGGCTGACTGGCCGCGCCGCCGATCAGTGTGTCCAAATAATGTTGGGTTAAAGCATTACGGGCCACCAACATTTGGCCAAAAGGCAAAAATTGAGTCGGGCCAGATTGTTGCGCGGCCTTAAACGAACGAATTTCCAATCTGTTCTCTCCGTATTCCGGCGGGTGGATAAAGATTAACTGACAAGTATTGGTGGCGGTGACAAAACAGGGTGGGGTGAGAAAGGGATTAGTCAGCTCGTCGATTCTTTGGACCAACTGGGAGGGATCGGCGCGGTAGGCAATCGGCGGCTGAAAATCAGGATAGGGCGTGATGGGGCGAAAGCGACGGTACCAAAGATAGGCGCCGAGACCGCCGATGACCAAAAACAGAACCAGAAAAACAAGAAATTTCAGGCGCATTAAGTTTCAGTATACAGGAATCAAGAGTAAGGTCTGACCTTGTTCAAACTTACCCCTGGAAGGTTTGACCTTCCAGGGAAAACTTTATAGCGCGACCGCGACCTCAACCAAGCGGTTGCAGTAACCCCACTCGTTGTCGTACCAAGCGATAACCTTCACTAGGTTACCGCCAATGACTTGGGTCAGTGGTAAGTCGACAATCGCCGATTCGCTCCGGCCGACAATGTCCTGCGAGACAATTGGGTCGGTGCTGACGGCCAAAATCCCCTTCCAGCGCTCAGAACCGGCAGCGGCGGCAAAAACCTGGTTCACTTCTTCCGCCGTCGTCGGGCGTTTGGTAACGAATACCATATCCGATAACGACCCAACAGAAACCGGCACGCGAATCGACAAACCATCAAAGATGCCCTTTAATTCCGGAATAACTTCACCCGTGGTCTTGGCCGCCCCGGTAGTAGTGGGCACAATGTTGCGCGCCGCACTGCGGGCCCGGCGCAGATCTTTGTGCGAGTTATCCGTCAAATTCTGATCATCGGTGTAGGCATGAATCGTAGTCATCAACGCTTTCTCGATCCCAAAAGCTTGCTGCATGATCGCCGCCACCGGCGTTACACAGTTGGTGGTGCAGGAGGCATTGGACACGATGCCGTTGGCCGGCTTCTGCCCCTCGGCCGAAACGCCGCGAACTACCGTCGCAATGCTAGCGTCCTTGGCCGGAGCGGACAGCACTACCGCCTTGGCGCCGCCTACCAAATGGAGATTGGCCTTTTCCTGCGTCAGAAAAACACCGGTACACTCGATAATATTCTCCACACCATACTTGGCCCAGGGAATCTTGGCCGGATCGCGTTGGGCCGTGACCAGAATCGAGCGGCCGTCGATTTCAATCGTGCCGATCTCGATGTCGGTATCAGTTACTTCTTTGGCGGCGCGGATCTTTTTGGCCACGACACTAAAAGGCCAGACGCCATAGTTGGTGTCGTACTTGAGTAGATGCGCCCAGGTTTCGATATCGGCGGAACCGGAGGTGTTAATCACCGCCAGCTCGCTCGTATCGCGGAAACGCTCATACCAAACTCGAAAAGCCGTGCGTCCGATGCGGCCGAAGCCGTTAATTGCGATTTTTGCCATATGGGGGCATGGTGTCAAAGATTGAGAGAAAATTCAAGGCTGTTGGGTTTCAGCCTTGTGGTTTTAAATATCCCATTAACTGGGTAGCATCCCGCTGTAAATCATCGAGTACTCGCCTAGAATCAGTTGTTTCCCCCTTATCCCAAACGGCACTTTCAATCGGGTCTAAATCCATGGACAAACCAGTGGTTGCCTTTTTTGCCTCTTCTGGACTGAGAAAAGGAGCCTTACCCTGCTTTCCAATCTCATTCTTCACATTTGGCAGTTTTTTATACATATCTTTTGATAAATAATGTCTTCTCAATCTTTCCCAATGCTTAGCTTTCAGTCCATTACCTGTGCTGCGAAAAGTATACCTCGATCTTGAATATTCTTTTCCCCACACCTCATCATTATTCAGAAAATCTATCGTCGGAAAGACAAATTCTATTTGATATTGACTCCCGGATCCTCCGATTTCATTATCAATGGTAAACTGTAGGTCTGGGTGCAGTCTACTGCGGTAATGCTTGACTCCCAATCCAGAAACAAGATAGAAATCTTTTGAATCCATCACCGCTTTAGCAGTAGCTTTTGCCAGATCTAGAGCCACCCGGGACAGAGCCGCTTCTTCATTTCTCTTCTTTGTTTCCGCAGTTGGTGGAGTTGGCTCAACAGGGAGTTCAGACAGACGTCTGTTATCCGATTCTCGCATCAGGTGCCTAAAGTCAGGAAAACGATCCGTCAACCCCATAAAGCACAGTATACCGAAAACGTTCTAGAGGACAAACTCTAAATTCTTTTCCCAAGCAAAATTGCCTTGGCTCTCCTTGATCGCCTCATAGGCGGCCAGGGTGCCATCGGCCAACAACTCCATCATGGCGCCGCCGCCGGTAGAAACGTGGGAAAACTGATCGCGTTTAAAGCCGAGCAAGTCGACTGCCGCTTCGGTATCGCCACCGCCGAGAACCGAGAAAACCTTGGATCGGGACAGCGAATTGGCAATGAAAATCGTTCCGGCCGAATGAATCTTGTCTTCGTATTTGCCGACCGGGCCGTTCCAGACCACGGTTTCGGAGGCTTTGATGAAACGGTCAAACTGCTCCAGCGACTCCAGCGTCATATCAAGATTATCCGGCAGCAAATCAGCGACGATCACTTTGCGGTACTTTTTCTCCAGCTCCTCTTTCCGATTGATGGCCAAGGCACCGGTAATCAAAAAAACGTTGGCTTTATCAAACATGCGATCGATGTATTCGAGTTTGTCGTCCTTGCCGCCGCCGAGAATGATGGTGTACGGGCGGTTGGGTGAATGGGCGATCTTGCGCAAAACCTTGATTTCTTTTTCAAACTGGCGACCCATGACGGTGGGCAAAAGGTAAGGCAACGCAACCATCGAGGCATGCTCACGGTGGGCAGTGGCAAAAGCGTCATTAACGTAAATGTCGTGACCTTTGGCAAGAGTTTTGGCAAAAGTTTTGGTGTTTTTTTCTTCGCCGGGATCAAAACGCAGGTTGTCGCCGAAGGTAACTTTCTCGCGATATTTTTGCGGCACCATGGCGATTAGCAAATCGGTAATAGGCTGAAGCGATAGCTTCTTGACGACTTTACCATCCGGACGACCGCGGTGGCCAATAACGTGGACGGCGGCCGCGCCGCGCTTGAGAATAAAGTTCAGTGTTCCGGCGCCGGCTTCCAGGCGGGTGGTATCAAAGCCATCGGCGTTTTCCGGCAAATCAAGGTCCAGGCGCAACAGGACGCGTTTTTCTTTGAGATTAAGAGCCTTGAGGAAATACATACCGGGTAATTATACCATTAAGGCGAAGCGGCGGCGCGTCTGGCACCTTCTATGATCATCCTGGCCGCGAAGCAAACACATCTTCCCGGCAACTTGCACCCCGGACTACCCCCTAAATGAGCCGAGAGCGGGTCAGTTGTTGGGATCATTCGGAGTCCCTTTGGCCAAAATAGGGGTCGTTTAGGGTCGTTTTCTGGCCAGTCTGGGCAAGGATCGATCAATTTAAGTCCGGTGATCCTGATTTGAAAGAAAGACACTATTAATGAGTATTAGAGTTTGTTGTACATATGTACATATTGTCGTAGGGCCATGAAAGGGATATCGATCAAGTAACAAGTCGAGCATCAGTCAGACAGAGAATCGAGTATCAATCGTAAATAGCATCGACCTTTGCCGCCGTTTGCCCAGAGTGGATGCAAACAAACCCCTTATTGGTCTCCTGGGGAGTTTTGTAAATTCAGAGCAGACCCTTTGGTTTTCAGAGAGACCGCAACAACCCGGTTTTGGCGCCCATGTATTGCACTACGGAAGCGGCCTCCAACTTACCCCACTCGATTGCCTCGATAGTGCGCCGGTCATGCAGGTAGCCCGCCACTACCCCGGTCAAAAAAGCATCGCCGGCACCAGTTTCCTGCACCACTTTTGTCTCCCGCGCATTGAATTCAAACCACTGGCCGTGTTCATACCACCGCCCACCTTTTTTCCCATTGGTGACAATCACGATCTCCCCGCCCTGCTCAAGTTGGTAGCCAGCCTTGGTTAGACGAACCGCTTCATCTTCATTCAGATAAAACAAGGTCGGCCGTACCTCGTTGAGGTGGAGGGCGCCGGATTCGAGCTCCGCCAATTCCCGTCCACCGGGATTCCAGGAAAAGCGAATCCGGTGTTCCCGACAATGAGCCGCGGCGCGGACGATTAATTCGTTGTTACCCAGTGAGGATAGATGGAGCCAGTTGGTGTGTAATTTTTCCCAGTCGATGTCGGAAGCCGTCAAAAGGTTGGCTGCGCCGCGGGCCGTAATCGCCGTTCTCCCCCCATCGCCGGAAATCAGAAGCACCGAGACGGCGGTATGTTCGCTCTTTTCCTTTACCAACAATGATAAGTCGACTTTCTCCCGTTCCAACTCTTGTTGAATTACCGAGGCCGCCAGGTCTTTCCCCACCTCCGCAATCAGCGCGGCTCGGAGACCGAGCCGCGCCCATCCCACCGCCGTGTTCGATCCACCACCTCCAGATTGCAGGGCAAACTCGTCGACATTATGTTTGGCCCCCTCCTCGATATAAATGAATTCTTTACCGCTTTTTTCGTTCACCGCGAAACTATCCGCCCGCAAAAAAATGTCGAGTGTAGCCGAGCCGATGGAGATCGTGTCAAACAACATTATTTTTCCCCTGTTTAATCAGCTCCATTTCTTCTTCCAATTCTTGAAACGCCCGCAACAAATCGGCGTGCGTGTCCGCCACCCGGAACACGCGTAGCTCCTGCTTGCCAATATAAAAATGTTTTTGCATCACCGCCACCACCTCATGCCAAAACGAACCAAACAGCACAAACGGTTTGTGGTGACCATAATAAATATGTGCCATCAGCCAGACCGTCATCCACTCACTCAGCGTACCGGTGCCGCCCTTAAAAATGACAAAAGCATCGGAATGTTCCATCAGCAAATTCAATCGTTCAACATAGTTTTCAGCGATGACGTCTTGATCACCAATATTCGAATCGGTTTTGCCTTCAAAAAAAGGCGCGTCGATCGGTTGGAAAGAAATAGTGAACACTTTGCCGTTGGCCGCATGCGCCCCGTCGGTAGCGGCCTGCATGATGCCTGGACCACCACCGTTAACAATCTCCCGCCCTTCACCGGCCAGCAATTGAGCCGCCGTGAAAGCCGAGCGATAGGCCTCGTCCCCCTCAGAAATATCGGCCGAACCAAAGATGGCCACCCGTTGAAAATAGCGCGGCTTGCTGGTGCGAATCGGATTGGTTTTAGTCATCAGGATCGTCCTCTCCCTATTTTTTGCAGTTCTTGCCAATGCTGGTCGACATTCTCGGTCAAATACGATCCGACCACAAAATCATCGGCTCCGGCCGCTTGAGCTAAGGCGATCGTTTCCGGTTGCAAACCAATATCGACCATAATGCGAAAGTCAAAAGCGAGCTCTTCCCGTCTCTGCACCGCTTCCTGGATCACAGCCAGAGCCGAGGGATGAAACTTTTGCCCCTGCGAACCGGCTTCTCCGCCCATGATTTGTAAAATATCGACCATCTCCCAAACTTCTTCCTCGACCGCTTCCAGCGGCGTATACAAGTTAAGCGACAAACCAGCCAGCCAGTGATTCTGGCGAACCGATTCGAGAAACTCCCGCTGGCTGGACATCCGCTCCACCTGACCGATTACCGAGCGGATACCGGAAAGCCCCGCCATTTCCTCGACTGAATAGATTGGCTCTACGCACATTAGATGCAGATCTAGGGAAAGATTGTGTCGATCCAACTCAGATAGAGAACTCGGATCGATAGTTAGCTCGTCAGCGAACTCACCATCGACAATGTCGATTTGCACCACCTCGGGACGCGGCGTAAGTTTCGCCAGCTGATCCAGTTGCTGCCGGGCCGAGGCTAATTGATCGGTGAGGATTCCAGGGATAATCATGACTTGATTTCTCTGGCAATTTTCTCAATCTGGCGTAGGCGGCGGGCGTGCCGCCCGCCCTCAAATGGTGTGGTCAAAAATGCTTGAATAACGGCGCGGGCTTCGCCGAGTGTAATGTAATCTCCCTCCAACACCACCACGTTGGCATTGTTGTGCTCTCTGGCGTGGCGGGCGTCCTCCACCGAGCGGCAAACCACCGCCCGAACAAACGGATAGCGGTTAGCCAAAATCGTCATCCCCGCTCCGGAGCGGCATAACAACAAACCCCAAACCGTTGGATCCTGATCCACCGGCTCCCTGGACTCCGATACCCGGCTGGACACCGCCTTCGCGAACAAGGGATAGTCATCATCGGGATCCAAGTGATCCGCCCCCAAATCCATAATTTCGCCGGCGGCAGAAACCGGTCCCGCCAACCAGGCCAATAATTCCTGTTTGATTTTCCAACCCCCATGATCGGCACCCGAGTAAAGTTGTTTAATTTTCATGTTTCCCCGTTTTTTCTTCCCAACGATTCGGCTCGAAGCCAATCAGTTCTAGTTGTTCCTCGCTTCCCACCAACCTGGATAAAACCGGCAGAATCACGTCGGCTTCGTCGTTGCCGAGCGCACCTCGGATTAAGAGACGCAACTTATGTTCGGCTACCTGATCAGCCATCGCATCCAAATTAACAATTGCCGCTTCCAATCCCCGCGAAATCAGCCAATCCTGAGCAGCCACTCCTTTGGGACAAGTATTCGAAGTATAAAGTCGATACATCTAGCCCACCAGTCTCTCGATAAAAATCCCCAAAAAATACGCCGTCAATGAGGCCAGCGAGCCAATTCCGAGAACCTGCAGCCCGTTTTTGAGCCAAGAATCTTTGGTAATCAAAGTTCTGATGGCCCCGGTGACAAACAGGGCGATTCCGGTGGATAAAGCCGAGATTGGCAGCTGCCAAGCGGTCGCGATCTCCAATCCTGAAATGGCTCCCCACCAGTATGGCACCAGAGGAAGAGAACCGGCGCCGACAAAAGCTAAAAAGGTAACTAGTCCGGTGCGCCAAATTGACCGCCGGTCTTCCGGCAGCGATCCCATCTCCTGGTTGAAACCCATTTCGATCAAGTGTTTGGGGTTTTTCGTCAGAATCTTTACCAGCGCATGCGAGTCAGCGGCCGAATACCCTTGTTTTTGGTACTGCGCCACGATCTCGGCTTGCTCAACTTCCGGTATTTGTTGGTATTCCCATTTCTCCAGGGCAAGTTGGCGGAGTTTGTAGCGCATCTCCGCAAACGAACCTAGATAATCACCCAAGGCCATGGAAAGACCGTCGGCAGCCATATTGGCGATGCCCAAAATCAGGATTACTCTGACCCCGAGCTGCGCACCCGCCGCACCCGCCACTACCGCGAAAGTGGTGACGATGCCATCGTTGGCGCCATAAACCGCTGCCCGTAGCCACTCACTGGGAATTCGGCCGTGCAAGCGTTCCCGTGCTGTACCACGCCGATGCTCTCTGATTAACTCCTGGCGGGTGGGAAAATTTGAGCCCATGAAGCCAGTATACATGAGGGTAAGACCCCACAGCACCCTCACGCCTGGAAGGTCAAACCTTAGAACTGGAATTGCTGCCGGAGAGCTTGAATTTGGGAACGCAGACTGTCTGCCCTGGCCCGAAGAGCGTCGGAAGTAGTTGACTGGGCAAATCTCTGCACCGAATCCGCTAAGGCGTCCGTGGCGGCAGTAAAGGTTACTCGTTCACAATACTCTGGAGTATCGCCCTCGGCAAAACAGGTGTGAGCACCCTGATGGAGGTAACCAAAAGCCTTTAGGTAAGTAGATAGGGCCAACTCTTCCCGCCCCAGTGAGTCCGCTAACTCAGCCGATTCAACCCGGTCGGCAATGCGTCCCAACCAAATCTCAGGTTTTTCATTTTCCGCCAACCATAACAACTCGGCCCTCTCCCAGCCCCGCTGCCAAAGGTAGGGAACCGATCCCGGCAAACTTGATTGAGTGAGTTGAGCCAAAATTAGATCGGTTTCGCTTTCCTGCGTCTGTTGCACCAATCCGTTGGAGGCATAGCTGGCCCGCACGTGCGAGACCCGCAGGGTAGCGATCATGATGACCAGGCCAAAAATAAATAGCGCTGAGCTGCTCAGCCATTGTTGTTTTTTCATAATGGTCGCGAATAAATTTCGATCACTAGTCCCCATAAAAGATGGGACAGAACCACGGCATACATATTTTTCGTCCGGACGTATAGTATATACTGCCCGATCGCGAACAACAGCAACACCCCCATTTGCACTAGAAAAAAGGGTGAGTAACCGGCCACCAGCAAGCGCAGGGGAGCGTGAAATAGCAAAAACAAGCAAACTGTGAATGACGCGGTGAGAGTCTCGGAAAACCAGGGGGCAACGCTGCGGATATATTGCACCGGCAGGCCATAAAAGAATAACGACTCCCACCAAGCGGTTAGCAAGGCCAGGAAAGCCAGCCACCAAAATTGATCGGTTCCAAAAAGGTTGCCGGCCACCACTTGCCGACCACCCACCACCTCGGTCAAAATCCCCATAAAGCCATACAAACCTCCAACCGCCAAGCCAAGGTACAACCCCGGCAGCATGCGCCGGGGATCCAAACCCAACTCATTGGCCACAAACTTAGAACGTGCCGCAAACCAAAAGACCGGCAAACCAAAGACTAGTGCCTTAGCGACGCCCTCGTCAAACCAAACCGGCATGGCGACCATAGCCCGGTAGGCAACCCAAATCACCAACAAGCTCATCTCCAAAAAGAAAAAGGAGTACAAGGAGCGGAACGCTTCTTGATAACGAAATGGCGTTAAATGATCGCGGGTGGTGTGAAAAGTTCTTCCCACGCCCTCACCCAGGGACTGAACGTGATTTAGCCGTCGCGATTTTTGCGAAACATGATCCGCGTGCTTATCACGCAGGGCGGTTAGCTTTTGGCTGGCTGGCTGGTTTTTGGCGGGACTCATACAGGCGGTTTAGAACGGCACTCAGGGTATCGACTTTATTGGTGGAATACGTGTCGATCACTATATCGTATAACTCGGGTCGCCAAAAGTCGATCCTTGCGTTCGGTGCGACTTTTCCCGATTTCACCACCCATTCTTCCCATTCCTTGGCATACATCCGAATCCATTTGGCAACGTTCTTCTCCGTTCGGTCTTGAATGTGTCGCTTGGCATCATTAACCGAAACGTTGTCGCGATTAACAATCCGGTCGATCCGGACAGCGTCATCAGAGCAAACTAAAAGCACTTTCAGAACTCCCGGGACTTGCTGTGCCATGAAGCCCGACAGCCAAGATTCCAAGATCCAGCCCTGGCCCGATTCCAGGCGGTGGCGCATACCAAAATCAACTTCGCGATCAAAATCTTCACCGTAAACTGCAGCCGAGTGGTGCAACTTACCATCGGCGGGATTTATTAATCCCTTTTCAACCGCGTAGGCACGCATGAATTCCCCGCCGGAAAAGCCCGTCCAGCCCTCGAACTTCAACTCTTCTTTTAAGGCACGCAACAAGGTAGTTGAACCACAACCTGGAAGACCAGAAACGGTAATGTTGCCAAATGCCATGCTCGCCCCCTAATATCCGGCTATATCAGGCCGTAATGTGGTTGATTGTAACATTTATACCCTGGGCCGGCAAGCCAAAGCCGACTCCATTGCCGCCAACAAACGGTTGATCAGTTGGCCGGATTCATTTCGATTTAACAAATAACGATCACCAGGAAAAAAGTGGAACAAGTGATTGCGGCCGGCCAACCAAACTTCCCATAATTCCCGCGCCAACCCCTCGCCACACAAACGAGCCACATCATCATACAACCAAGACTCATCCCGCAAACGCGGCACCAAATCGGGATTAAAACTCCGGCCGATCCGAAAGTGCCGTGCATAATAAACCTCTTTTTTTACCAACCCCAATTGAAAGAATAATAATTTTAAAAAACCTTCATAAACCTTAGCCAGAGGGAAAACGACAAAGGAATAATCATTAAATTGGGTTGCCTCGATCGATTGAACCACCTGATGGAGCTGGAGACTGTCGTCCACCAATTCGGCCAGTTCTGATGGCAAAAAAGCCCGCACCGAGGGAGGCACCTGAGTCTGGAATAATTCTGATCGCGGCGAAAGATGTGAATGTGGCATACCAACCCAGTATAATCATGGTGTGAAGTTTTCGCTCTCCCGTTTAAAAAAGACCGCCTCCAGATACCGGAAGTTAAAACGTCCGGTCCAAATCCTGTTGGCCCTGGCTCTTGCTGCCGTGGCGGTTCTAATATTAACCGTCATTTTTTTCTTGCGCGATTTACCATCACCAGCCCGACTGCGCTCCTCGGAAGACTTGGCGGTGAGCACCAAAATCTTTGATCGCAACGGCGAATTGTTATACGAAATATTCGCGGATGAAAACCGCACGCCGGTCAAGCTGTCCGAGCTGCCACCCTATGTGTCCCAAGCCAGCATCGCCATCGAGGATAAGAATTTTTATCGCCACTTTGGGCTCGACTTCGTCGGTATTTTTCGGGCGGGTCTTAACACTCTGTTCAAACAACAACTACAGGGAGGATCGACTTTGACTCAGCAATTGGTCAAAGTTTCCCTCCTCTCCCGCGAACGCACGATCGAACGAAAATTCAAAGAAGCCATTCTCACCATCGTCACCGAGGTGTTATACAGCAAAGACCAAATTTTAGAAATGTATTTGAATCACATTCCCTATGGTGGCACTGCCTGGGGAATTGAGGCGGCGGCGCAAACCTTTTTTGGCAAACCGGCGCGGGAATTATCACTGGCGGAGGCGGCTTATCTCGGCGGTTTACCTCAGTCTCCAACCCGCTACTCGCCTTTTGGCAATACTCCTGAACTCGGCAAAGAACGGCAAAAGGAAGTGCTGCGGCGAATGACTGAGGATGGCTATATCACCCGCGAACAAGCCGATCAGACTTTCCAAACCCCGCTTCATTTTGCCGAAAAAAAGTTTTCTATCCGGGCGCCACATTTTGTCTTTTCCGTGCGGGATCAACTAGTCGAACAATACGGGCATGCCTTGGTTGAGCGCGGTGGATTGCGGGTTACCACCACTTTGGACCTTAGCTTGCAAGATACGGTGCAGGCTTCGCTATCAGCCGAAATTAATACCTTGTCGCGGCTTAAAGTGGGCAATGGCGCGGCATTGGTCACCCGGCCTAAGACCGGGGAAATTTTGGCCATGGTCGGCTCGCGAGATTATTTTGACGCCACCCACGAGGGTCAAATCAACATGACGCTGCGTCCCCGCCAACCCGGATCGTCGATTAAGCCCCTTGATGTCGCTACGGCTTTGCAGTTGCGCCGCGTCAGCATGAATACTATTTTGCTTGATATACCAACCTGTTTTGAAAACTTAGGTCAGAAGGCCTATTGTCCGCAAAACTATGATGGCAATTACCACGGCCCGGTTACCCTGCGCACCGGCCTGGCCAACTCCTACAACCTGCCGGCGGTAAAAACCTTGGGTCTGAATGGTTTGGATAATTTTATTGCCACCGCGTCAGCCATGGGAATCACCACGCTCAAGGACCAGCCGCAACGTTTTGGACTTTCACTGGCCCTTGGTGCGGGAGAAATACCCATGACCGAGATGGCCACTGCTTTCGGAGTCTTGGCTAATAACGGCGTCAAGGTTCCCTTAATTTCCATTTTGAAAATCGAGACTTTCCGGGGAAAAGTACTATTTGAAGCCGATCCGGAGGCGAGGGCGCAATCCGTCGAGCAATTACAGGCCGTGGCACCCAACTCGCCAGCCAACGAGCGAGCGATTCCTGATTTGAAAATCTCCACCGACCCAGATGAAATTTACCGCGTTCTGGATCGAGAGGTGGCCTATTTGACCAATGATATTATTTCCGACAACAATGCCCGGGCCAACGCTTTTGGCACCAACTCGGAACTTTATATTCGCGGACGCAAAGTGGCGGCCAAAACCGGAACCACCAACGACCTGCGCGACAACTGGACAATGGGCTTTACTCCGGAATATTTAACGGCGGTTTGGGTCGGAAACAACGACAACACGGCTATGAACCAGAACCTGGTCTCAGGCGTGACGGGGGCGGCGCCAATCTGGAATGACATCATGACTTTCTTGCTGCGCGATCAAACCGATGCCGTTTGGCGCGAGGCGCCGCCCACGATCGCCAAAGCAAGTTTTTGCAAGCGCTCCGGTGACCTACCCAATGATGCCACCCCAGGCGATCATCAATGTGAACAAACCTCCGAAATTTTTTGGCGTGGCACTGAACCCCAAGCTCGGGAAAATGTTTGGCGCGGAACTTGGATTGTTGGTCAAACCGGCCTTCCTACCCGCCCGGACGACCCCACCGATCAACTCAAGTTCGAGGAACACACCCTCCTCACCGACCCCTTCACTCGAGATTATTGCTTGGATTGCGTTCGGATGATGGTCGACGCTCTCGACAAAGATAACAATCCGATCAAAAAACCGGTCGAGGAAAAGTACTTCGTCACCGCCGAACGCATCTTCGAGCTGGCCGAGGGCTTCCATTTTTGGCGGGAATAAATAAGAGGAATCATTCCTACCGAGGCTCACCTCTAGAGGAATCAATCTGGATTGATTCCTCCAGGCGTAGGGTGAGGTAGGAATGATTCCTCATCTCAACGTCTCAAAGGAGCTCGAGAACGAGCGCGTAATCACCATGGTTAAAAGCCTCATAAGCCTGATCAATTTGCCCCAAGCGTTCTAGATCGAAACCAGCCAATTCCCGCTCCAATGAAATCCGTTCGCCCAAGAAATCAACTTTAAACTCATCCGCATAACGATGAAGAATCGCCTCAATATTCGGCACACGACTCAATCGGGAAAAAATATCGTCCCGCAGCAACTCTTTTTCCTCTTCCGAAGTAGAGTCCAGCTGTAACCTTTGCAACTTGCTTCCCAGAGCAACGCCATCGTCGCCAAGGTGAGTCGCTACCTCCCGATCCGGCAGGACCAGACCCAACAACCAATCCTGAACCGACTGGACAATTTCACCCTGCTCCTCCGGATCAAGCCGGTTGGCCGGAGCAATCGAAAAAATGCTCTGCTGGGCAAGCGTCATAGCTTCATTCCTCATTTTCTAATTCCAACAAGACAGTTTATGTTCCATCGGCAGTGAAAGCAAGATCGGCTAAAGGTCAACTTTATACACCACACTGCCAGCAACCAGGTAGGCGCTTTTCTCATCCTCAGCCAGAAAAACGTCAGTTACCGCTCCGATTTGTTCCGACTCGACTTGTTGTTGATATTCTCCCTGCTTGTTTAACAGCACTAAGCGTTTTTTGGCTGGCTCCACCACAGCTAACCGCTCACCCTCTTCCGTCACCGCCAGATAAAGGGAAGAAGTAAACGGCTCGACTAAGCCTGAGACGCTAAACGATTGACGCTCCCCGCGGACAAATTCATAAATATTACCGTCGCTGCTGCCCAACCAAATCGAGCCATTGATGGCCAACGAAGTGACGGCGGAAAAATCAACGCCGCGCGCGGACTTAATCCAACCTGAGGGTGTGGCGTCTTCAACCAGGGGTAGTCGCCAAATTTGTTGCCCGGAGCGGTCAAAAATATAGAGTGTCTCGCCAAACCGATCAAGCAGTAGAGGCTCCCGCACCGCTCCCAGGGCCGCAACCTCATCGGCCTTAGTCTGAGACGCCGCCGCTTTCATAATTTTCCCGGACTGCAAAATGTAAGCCGTGTTCCCTGTTAAAGCAATGTCGAGCGGGCCAGCAATTCCCTCGCGAGGGTAGGTTTCATTTTGTTTGGTATCAAGATTAAGCGACAAAATTACCCCGCTGCCGCCATCCACAAAGACGCTTTGGTTTTTTTCCCGAGCCGCCTTGCTGGCCAAAAATTCCGCGCTAATCAGACGAAAATCATAAAAGATTGGGAGATTGACCAGTTGTTTTTCGCCGGAAATGGTCCCGTTTTTCTCTTCGATCAACGTTAACAGCTCGCGTACCCGCCTCTGATTGGAGCCGTAAGTAACCCGAGTTGCCCGCAGGCGTTCCAGCAAAGACTGTACCGCCGCCCGCTGTTCACCAATCTTCTCCGGTGGTAATGCAAGCGAGGTTGACACCAATTGTTCCAACGGCACCACCACGTCTTTCCGCTCTTTTTCTAAAGCGGCGCCCCGGTAAATCACCATGGCTAAAATCAGAAGAAAAATCAAACCGATTCCCGCCGCCAACCACAACAGATTCTTGCGGTGGCGCAGTGATTGAGCCAAGCCAGAAAATAACTCCTTCTTCACTATTGTGCGTTTAATCCGACTGGCTTTTTCTTCTTCTGAGGCCAAAATACCCTGCTCGATTTTCTCCGGGGCAATTAGATGACGGGGAGCGATCATCGGTCGACTGATATTTTCGGGAATGATTTCACTGTCCGGTTTTGACTCCTGAATGGACAAAGTCGCTGCCGCCCTGGTTTCTTCGGCCGGCGGCGCAAATTGTACCGCCAGAACGGCAATTTCCCCGGAGTGCGGGTGGGTTTGAATGCGGGAAAATAACAAACTGACGTCGTCCGCCGGCCGACCAATTAGTGAGTCAAGCTTTAGACCCAACTCTTTGGCGCGGGCGGTGGCGAGTAAGAACAAATCCCCAGGCCGAATTTCCCCCTCTAATACCACTCTCTCCTGATCGCCCTCCGCGAGCCACCGCCCGCCTTCTCCCCGGACCAATACCGCCAAACTGAACCCATAGCTAAACAAGGTCATGCGCTGATCCCATCTTTAAA
This sequence comes from Candidatus Woesebacteria bacterium, assembly GCA_963749595.1. Taxonomy (GTDB): domain Bacteria; phylum Patescibacteriota; class Microgenomatia; order UBA1400; family UBA1396; genus CAVVNJ01. The sequence continues at coordinate 75,889 of CAVVNJ010000010.1, read as the reverse complement.
ATCAAAGCGATCGACGCGGCAGTTTCGCCACTGAGGCGGGCAGAAAATTTTCGATCGCCAAGTATAGTGAGCGACTATCCGGCCGGTCTAAGCTCTCCAACAACTTAACTAAACGCCGTCCGTCATGTGGCGACTGTTCCCCCCCGAAAAACGAGGCGGCTAAGTACAACTCGCCCCTCTCTAACTTTACCGAGGCCGTCGTCGACCAAGTCGTCTTGGAAGGTATACCCACTAAGCGAGGCGGTTTGCGCGCTCATCTTTGGCTCATGATAGCAATAAAAGCGCTACAGAGTGAAGAGCGCGAAAACAACACCAGGCCGGCAAAACCAAATACAGCCAACTGGCGGCGGCTAAAAAGCCGTCGCTGGGGCGGTAATGGTGTGCGTCATCAGCTTAACTTGTCGATTACCATCAGGGCGAAAATCAGATAGAGCAGAAAAAATCCCAGGAACAATAGCTTTAGGCCGCCCTCACAGCACCTGCCGTCCGGAAACGAGGGTAAATTGAGGAATAGTTCCGGCCGACAAACTGTAACATATTGCTCCTAGCTTACCCGTCCCTCGTTCCGCTCGCGTTCCTCTTCCAAAATCAATTCGTTCAAAAACTTCGTCACCTTGGCCGGATGCGGCACGCTACCCAGCTCAAACTCCCTTTTTTCGGCGGCGGTCTGAACGCTAATGGTACCGAAATCGAACATGGCCCCGAAAACCCCGGCCGTCGTGGCGGTCACGTCCTCGATCTTGTCGAGCTTGGCCTCGGAAACCGATTTGTAAATCAGAGAATAAAAGTCGACGTCAATCAATCGCTCATCAGTAATGATATAAAGATTGTAGTACCAACTCAAGATACTTTCGATCACATAGGCCAAAATTAACATCAGCCAACCCAGGTTGAGGAAGAAGAAAGAACCGCTCCGGCAAGAAGCTGAAGAACGGAAACAACGGACTGACCAGAACCGGACCCAACAGCAGAGCCACCACGGTCGCCATCCACTTAAGATTAACCACCGGATGCTGCCGCAACACCATCAGGATCTGCTCTTTCTCGTGCTGGGACTCAAAACCAACGCCCTTGGGCAGAGCCCAGAATGCTGACATCAAACCACCAGGAGAAGCAGGACACGTAACACGGAGCTATATTCGTTGGGGTGTCGGCCTGGCCGTTTTTCCAGGTGGTGTGCTGTCGCTATTTCCGCTCTTTGGGCATGGTGGTTTTCTTGGTCGGGCTCGTGTTTTAATTCCGCTCTTCAACTGGTTCAACTCCGCTTCCAACTCAATCGTCTTCTGCTGATTCTTCACCATCTCCGAGTCGAAAAGAGTTGGCGACATGACGTCCATTGTACCACCGGCGACTTAACCCAGAAGAGTCATTTGGATTCCATCAGATTGACTGGGCGTAAAAGAAAAGTCGATTGGAATTTCAATTTTTCGGTTCCACTTATTGGTGTACTTGACCTTGCCCTGAGTCCGGCCAAAATCATAAACATCCCTCGTAATTTCCACGTCCTTGAGACAATATTTTGCCAAGTCCCGCAATTGACCAGTGCGGTAGTAGCGAATCGCATCCAACCCGTTCCCGCTCTTACCAACTCCTAAAGTTTCCTGAGCAATAGAATCCAAGCTAATCCGGTGTCCGGCGGCGTCTTTAAAACGCAACATCAAATCCAACACCCCCCACTTGTCCAGATTTCCCGAGTAGTAGGGTCGCAAAGTTTCCAGATCAAAACCCTCAATGTTGAAACCGATTAAGACATCGGCGGTTTCCAAAATCGGCCAAAGTTGCGGCAGATCTTTTTCAAAAAATCCTCTGAATTCGCCCGCGCCGGTGAAGCCGTCCCGCAAACAAACGCCCACAAAACTCACTCCCAGCTGTTGGGGTAAATAGCCACCCACCTCTTCAAAGGTTTTTTTAGTCTCAACGTCGAGAATCACTTGTTTCATGACAACCTACCCTAGCGCGCGCCAGCTCTCCAGACAAGACGAAGAAAATCCGGACTGATCTAGTTTGATAGGTTGCGCCGGAATACTGCCGGAATCTTGCGGTAATCCCACCCAGGAATGATTCCTTGATATAATCAATGCTCATGGCCGTTTTTCCCACCACCTACCAACATCAGGAGTACGAGGCGCAGATTTATCGCCGCTGGGAAGAATCCGGCGCCTTTAAGCCTAACGAATCTGATTTAGAGCCTTTCTCCATTCTCATGCCCCCACCCAACGCCAACGCCTCACTCCACGCCGGCCATGCCATGTACGTCATTCAAGACATCTTAATCCGCTGGAAACGCATGCAGGGTCACCCCACCGTCTGGTTTCCTGGTACCGATCACGCCGGTTTTGAAACCCAATTTGTTTACGAAAAAGAGCTGAAGAAAAAGGGTCAATCCCGCTTTCAATTTGATCGCGAAACCCTCTATCGCGATATTTTTTCCTTCGTCAAACAAAATTCCGGCCTAATTGTCGACCAAATGAAAGCCCTGGGTTTTTCTGCCGACTGGGACCGCCGAACCTTCACCCTGGACGAAAAAGTGCTGCACCTGGTTTTTGACACCTTTCAGAAACTAGAAAAAGATGGCTTGATTTATCGGGATAATTACATCGTTAACTACTGCCCTAAGTGTGGCACCACTTTTGCCGATCTAGAAGTGCTTCCATGAGGAGCGTCAGTCGCCGCTTTATTATCTCCGCTATCACTTTGCCGACGGCGAACCGCGAATTATCAACGGCCAAGAAGTTCCCTACCTGGTCGTGGCTACCGTTCGGCCGGAAACGATTTTTGCCGATGTGGCGGTGGCGATTAACCCCAATGATCCACGCACAACTTCGCTCCAGGGAGATTACGTCCTCAATCCGCTAACCCGCCAACCGATCCCAATTATTGCCGACGACTACGTTGATCCGGAATTTGGCACCGGCTTGCTTAAAGTCACCCCAGCACATGATATTAATGATTTTAAAATCGGAAAACAGCATAATTTGCCGATATACTCGACTATTAATACTTTTGGCAAAATCGACCTAGACTGGTTGCAACCGCCCAACGAGCCGGACAAAACCAGAGCTGAAATGTTGCGCGAACAATTCCAAGGATTAGGAACCACTAATGCGCGTCAAGCGGTTGTCGGCCTACTTCAAGCCGAAAACTTGGTCGAAAAAATTGACCAAAATTACACCAATCAAGTTGCGGTCTGCTATAAGGGTAATCACCCCATTGAGCCCTTGCCCTACCCCAACTGGTTTGTCCGGATGGAGGGATTGGCCGAGTTGGGCCTGCAAGCAGTGCGCACCAGCGAAGTAAAAGTCATTCCCCAACGCTTTACCAAACAATATGAACAATGGTTAAGCAACATTCGCGACTGGCCAATTTCCCGTCAGATCGTCTGGGGAATCCGGATGCCGGTCTGGTATAACACTTCAACTGGAACCGGGGGATCGATTCAGGTCACCTATATCAACCACGAGGGAGAGCGGCGCTCGGAGAGCATTGACCAAGCACTACTCGCCGGAGTTACTCTTGATGAAATCCGCGCCGGGTTGCAAAGCGTAATCACCTCTTCTGCCAACTATGTGGTTTCCATTACCCCCCCGGGTGAAGAATATGTTCAATCCACCGATACTTTTGACACCTGGTTTAGTTCCGGTCAATGGCCACTAGCAGTATTGGGTTATCCAGACGGACCAGACTTCAAGCGTTTCTACCCCACGGCTGTTCTGGACTCGATGTGGGATATTCTTTTCTTCTGGATTGCCCGGATGATTATGTTGGGGAAATATCTGACTAACGACAGCGCCCACCCTGAAGGTGTCGCGCCGTTCAAAACCGTCTATCTCCACTCCATGGTCACCGACGCCAAGGGCGCCAAAATGAGCAAATCTAAAGGCAATGTGGTTAATCCCTTGGAAATTATCGCCAAGTATGGTGCCGACGCTTTGCGAATCGCCCTAGTTGCCGGCTCAGCACCGGGAAATCCCATCGCTTTGAGTGAGCCCAAGGTCAAGGGCTACCGTAACTTTGGCAACAAAATCTGGAATATTGGGCGGTTTATTCAACTTCAGGAGCAAGAATTGGGGGAAACTTTTCCAGAGAATGCATCCTCCACCAACTTGGTTGATCAAGAAATATTAAATCAGTTATCGACTCTAGTAAAAACAACCACTCAACATCTGGAACACTATCATTTCAGTGACGCCGCCTTGGGTCTATACGACTTTATTTGGAATGAATTTGCCAATCGTTATCTTGAGGAAAACAAGAATCGGACCGATCGGGAAGTCTATTTAGCCGTGGTAAAAAATGTCTACCTAACCTGTTTGCGGCTACTCCACCCCTTCATGCCGTTTGTTACCGAGGCGGTTTGGCAAAATCTTCAGCCCACTAAGTCGATGTTAATTACTGAACCCTGGCCCAATTCCTAACGAACTTCAACGGCGTAATATTGGTGAGTGCGCCGATCGCCGTCAAACTCCAGGGTCCGGCCATCGATTTTCGGCTCCGGCGCCACGGTTAAAACTTTTCGATCTTCAATCACAATCTTGGTTTCAATGGGGTCAAAACCGGCACCAGCCTGCTTTTGCTCAAACAAGGCGTAAACCAGGGGTGAGGCGTCGGGCACCGGCGTGTTATAGGAAATCTGAATCGTCGCGGTGCTTTTAATGGGAACGTTAACCAAAAATCCAAAAACGGTTTTGTTTTTTTCAGCGCTCACTTTGACCCCGCGTAAGTCGACTGGCGCCGAATTTATGGTCAGAGCGGATAGTTGCGAACCCTGGGTTACAAACAGCCGAAAATAGTCTTTGTACGCGCCCTCAGGCCAAGCATTGGAGTCAGCGGTGTTCTGCAACACGATGGTTCGTTCGTGCAGCACCTGCTGTCCCCTTAACGTTGCCGTCTGTTTAATTTGACGCTTAATAAATTGATTAGCTTTGTTCACACCAACATTGGCTTCAACCTGCATGATGGTGTCCACAAAACAGGACTGAGCCGGAAATGGATTGGGACAATCTGGGGTGCGCAGGGAGCCATCCCAACCCAGGTTGGTCAAAGCCTCATTGGCTTGCTGATTATCCAGATAAACCAGTAGCTCAGCCTCATCAGCCGACTGCAACAATGATTTCATGACCAACAAGGTATTGGTGTCCTCGCGGAAAAGCTTCTCAAACAAGGCGCTGGCCACCGCGCTGAGAAAATCGCGTTTTTGGGTTGATCCGGGAAAAAATTGAGCTCCGCGTGCTGCTGGGCCCGCTCATAAAGATTGTCTTTGGTAATCACCTCATCGTAATCGACAAGGCGGATTGGTCCGGAAACTTCCAGCATTTTTTTCACTACCGATAAATTAATTCCAATCACCCCGTCCGGCTTGATTTTGAGCTCCTTATCCAAAAACCAACCAGCTTGTTGCGCCACGGTGGGGAAATCCGGGCTCCAGTTTACATCGCGCAAAAACCACTGCGCCTCCCCGAGATATTGGGTAATTTCCTCCGGTGGCGCCACAAAACCATTCAACTGGCCGTCGGCTTCGTAAACGTCTTCCACCCTGAAGTCCAGAAACTTGCCATTCTCCACCGTCAAAAGCGCAAACGAGCCAATGAATCCTCCAGTGGGTCGCAACTCGGCATTATTTTGTAACAAAATTAGATACTGCTTCTTGTGGCCGTTCTCCCCCAGAATCTCCGGCAAAACATAGGTTAGCTGCTTGGCGGAAAGGAAATACTTGCGCAGGTGAGGCATCCGGTCATTCAATTCATTTTTAAACTCGTCGATCGCCGCCAGATGATAGGGATTATTCAAGCGCTGAAGCTTGGCCTGCAATGAAGATAGTTCGGTGAATAAGACCTCAAGTTTTCCAGACACTTTAGTAAAGGTCTCGGTGCTCTTACCATCTTCCTGGCTTAAAAATTGCCGATAGCCTTGATCTAGTACCGCGTAGCTATCCAACCCCACCTCAGCGAGGTGTAATCCAGAATCGGAAACTTCCAACAGTTGTGCAATGTGGAGCGCCTTGGAACGCCCCTGAGCAAGAACAAAGATCGGCTGTACCCGATTAAATAGCCAAACATAGCGCGAGCGTTTGCGTTGTAAATCGGCCACCCGTTCCCTGGCTGAAGAAATCCGACTCTGCTGAATGTCTTCTACCAGCGAGCGCGCCTCTTTTTCTGCTGCCTGGACATCGGTTTTGACCAGCCAAAAAAACCCGACGCTGATGACTAGAAGTACAACCACTCCTAAGCCTAAGCTCCAAAGAAAGTTCTTACCCCTCCCTGCCCTGCCTATTATTCTTGTTGCCTTATTTCTGATTCCCTGCCAGAAAGTAGTCGGCTTACTCCGCTTTGATTTGGTTGATTGAGGTTGATAAAGACGCTCAATCCTCTCGAGATTTGGCAGCTGGATACGGCGAAAAGCGTCTTCCTGTGCCGTGGCAATAGACTGAGGTGGGACTCCGACCCCACGTGGTTTATTAATCACCACTGACTCGTGAGTCTTTTTTAGTACATCCTCGCGCAAAAGCTCTTGCACCCTTTGGCGCTGTTCTCGCTCCACCTGTTCGATATCAACCCTGATATGTTGTCTTGGGCGTGGTTGGACCAAGGGCTCAGGCTTAACCACCACAGGAGATGGTTCGCTGACCTCGATTGGGACAGCTATCCACTCCTCTTCAGGTTCCACTTGGACTACAAACTTCTGATGCACCCCCTAAGTGTAAAGATCCGGCCGCCAACCCGCCAGGGCCTATTGAGGGTCTTGGTGGAGTTCTCTGGAAGGTCAGACCTTCGGCGTTTCTACGCCAGGAAGGTCTGACCTTCCAGAGGTGAGACTTCACGTTCTATCAGGCGACCCAAACGATTAGCTCTCGGTATACTATCCCAACTCGGCATCGAGCTTTTGGTTAACCATGGCATCAGCCTGCCAGTTTTGGGCTCGGGGAACATATTCAATGACGTAGGGTAAATCGACTTGACGTAGCAGGTCGCGAACTTTATTCACTAAGTCGCGTAACCTAGGCTCCCTGATCTTCCAGTTACCGAGCACTTGTTGCACCACCAGATTAGAATCCAACCGAAAAGTAACCCCTTGGACATTCTTAAACTCTTGCAATGCCTCCACAGCCGCAATTAGTCCGTGATACTCAGCTTCGTTATTGGTCGCAATGCCAAGATAGGCCCCATTTTCGTAAATCACTTCTCCAGTTTCATTGAGAAAAACAAAGCCGTAAGCGGCGTGGCCCGGGTTTCCCCGACTTCCTCCATCAGTATGAACGTAAAGATGCATATTACTCGTCGGTATCAAACTGCTCGCGATAACTTTCAGGATACACCACTAAATGACGATCCTCCCCCTCGCCCTCGGAGCGGGTAAAGACGCCGTTGTATTCATTCAACACCTGATGAACCGCGCGACGCTGATGGGCCAATAGATACCTCGGCAAGTGCTGCGGCTCTTGAATGTCAACCGCTCTCTCGGCGGCCTCATAGCCAATTTCCCTAGCCGCTTCCTCTTTTTTGTCCTTGTAATCATTGACGTTAACCACAACCTTTTTCTCACCCAGATACTCGGTGAAGCTGAGAAAGATGATTTGTCGCAGGGCCTGAATATTTTCACCGTGAGCGCCGATCATTTTCCCGGCGTCTTCTTCCGGAACCGCCAAGTTGACAAAAACATACTCCTCAGTCTCTTCAACCTTGGCCTCCGCACCCTCTACTCCGAGGTAATTCAGCAATTGATCCAGGTATTCCGGAATGGTCATTTTTTTCCTTTCTTAGCCTTGCGTGGTTTTGCCTTATTCATTTTTCGATCGATTTTGGTGACTTTAACCGACTCAAGCGCTGCCGCCAGCTGATTGGTTGAAACCAACGCTAGTGCGGGGTGTTTTTTTACCAAGCCAACCTTGGCCAGATATGGTTCCAACCCACCCAGTCCGGTAACAAAATACTGCTGACCAATCCCGAAGATAGTGGTCGCAATCCAGTACAGCCCCAATCCGGCGGGAAAACCGATCGCGAACAGACCAGTCATGATCGGCATTGTGAAAACCATCTGTTTTTGCATCGCGGCGGCACTGTCCTGTTTTTTGGTTTCCTGTTGGTTGGCGTTTTGAACTTTTTTCGACGGCGAGTTTTCCGGGACTAAATCGTGCTGCTCCAGGCCCGGTAAGATCATTAAGGCTTGAATCAGAGAAAAAGCCGCCGCTAGAATCGGCAGGATATAAGTGGGGTCACGTTGAGTTAGGTCAAAACCTAAAAAGAAGGTCCCTCCTTGTGTTATTAGATCCTGATTGGCCAAAAAGTGGCGAAGAACCTGATAGACCGCGATCATGGGGACAAATTGAATCAGGGACGGCAGTAAACCTCCCAATGGATTAATTTTATGCTCCCGGTAAAGCTCCATCTGGGCCAGGCGAAGTTGGGTTTTATCTTTGCTGTCGGCGTGCTTTAGCTCTAACTCTTTAATTTTAGGTTGAATTATCCGCATTTTTTTCTGCATGCGAATACTGGAAAGTGAAAGGGGAATCATGGCAATCCGCACGATCACCGTCAAAAGCAAAATCGAGAAGCCAAAACTACCGGTCAGGGAATACAACCAAATAATCAGATCGGTTAAGGGTTTAACAATAAAATCCAACATATTTCCTCTAGCGCCGGCGGGATTGGGAGCGGGAAGGGGAGCCCTGGCACAGGGGGAATTGTATCACGCGCTCAACCACTGAGTAAAAACCGATGCAATTTCCCGTTCGCACTCCGCTTGTGAAGTCACTGGTCGACGGGGAATAATTACCACCCCCACTGATGGGTGAAAAAGATCGGGATTAGTCTTCCATAAGCGAATGATCGCTGAGCGGATAACGCGGCGGATTTTAACCCGTTCCACCGCCCCACCGAAAGTCTTTTTCACTACTACCGCGACCTGCAATTGTTGAACGGGATTACCCTGCCACAAAAACGTCAGATGCGGCGTTTTCTTAATCTTTGGATTGGTGAAGAATTCCGGCCAGGCCCGAAGATCGAGACGCAAGGAAGAGGGGAGCATGGGGTTATTGTAGCGTGCTTAAACGGTCAAGCGATGACGACCGCGAGCCCGGCGGCGCTGCAGAACCAACTGACCGGCGCGTGTAGCCATGCGGTGCAAAAACCCGTGTTTGCGGGCGCGTTTCGCTTTTTTAGGTTGCCAAGTTCGCTTCATAGAGGTGGAATTGTATCACAAGATAATTATTCTTGCAGCTTGAATGGCATCACCAGATAGAGGAGGGATTCGTCCTCCGGCAATGTGAAGAGAACCGGACGGAGTGATTCATTTCCCTGAATTTTAATTTCCAGTCCTTCAACCACACTGAGAAAATCCAGCAAATAGCGCCCATTAACCGCAAACTTCACTGGCTCGCCCTCAATTCCAATCACTGCCAGGCGCGATCGAGTCTTACCGGAAGTGCTATTTTGCGAAGAAACCACCAACTCACCCTCAACTACCTCCAAAACAACGATGCCGGAAAACTCTTTGGCGAAAATCATGGCCTGTTTGACGGCTTGCAACAACAGCTCTCGCTCGACTGTCATTGAGTAGGCGCAAGCTTCCGGAATAATCGCGCGGTAAGCCGGATAATCACCGGCGATTGTCGCCGTTTTTAGCCAACCATTACCTAGATTAAACAAAACGCTCGATCGCTGCGCGTCGGCATAACATTCCAAGACATTAGTCGATCTTTTCTCAAGAATACCTAGTAGGTCCCGCAATACTTTAGCCGGCAGCAATAAAGACCCCTCCTGATCAAGAGAAACATCAGTCACGGCGCGGAATAGTCTAAAGCCGTCAGTCGCCACTAAAGCGTTGGGTTGACGCATCTCCAGCAGGACCGAGGTTAGAACCGGCTTCGTTTCATCAGCGCTGGCGGCAATCAGGGCCCGCCGACCGGCCTTGACGAAATTTTCTACCGGCAAGAGAAACTTTTCCGCTTTATCCTCATCAGCTAGGCGAGGGAAGTCTTCCCCGGTTAAAGCGGCGATTTGAAAACGCGACGAACCCTGAGAAACCACCAGCTGATCACCATCGGTTTCCAGATTTACTAAACCACTACCAAGAGTTTTGACACTGGATACCAATAAGCCAGCCGGAATCACGACCGATCCCGAATCCGCGTTTTGACAGGATAGCTCGACTTGATAAAGAACCGATCCCGTACTTGATCGGATAACTAAGTTACTATCAGTGGTAACCTCAATTTGAATTCCTCCTAGTAAGGCTGAAGCGAATCCCTTACTAGCCACGAATCTTTGGGCTTCCAGAAGATGATCTAAAAGTAAATCTTGGTCAATTTGACACTTCATGGCCGTAGTGTACTTCATAGAGTTATTAATAGAAGCAGTAGTAGTAGGCGTGAGGATAAGTTGAAAACCGAGGCTTGTCCCATCGACTAGTCCGGAAAAGCTTCGTGTGAGCGCCGAACCGACGAGGTGGTGTAAAAAAATGTGAATTGGGTTGGGGACAAACCGCAAAATGTGATTAAACGGGGTGGCGGGGTGGTGGGAATAGTGTGAAAGTGGAAAAGTTGATCCCAATTATTCCACCATGGCTGGGGTAGTTATCCACTAAAACCGGCAACTTGTTAACATTTTGTGGAAAACTAGCTGGTTGACAGGCTGACCCTAATAGCAGAAACATGTTGTTGAACCAAGGTATTTTCTTGAATCTCCGCCTCTATTTTTGAGACGGCGTGCATGACTGAGGTGTGATCTTTCCCGCCAAAAATACTGCCGATTTCAGTATGAGGGAGACCAAGGTCGCGCTTAAGGATAAACATGGCAATGTGGCGGGGAAGAACGTACTCCTGTTTACGAGAAGCGCCGCGAAGCGTGTTAGAGCTAACGTGAAAATGGGAAGTGACCGCCCGGAGTACCGCCGAGGGCTTGAGATTTTTTTGCGCCAAGATTGGGCGCGACTCCTGACCGAGGATATCGCGGATTAAATGTTCGTCCAACGGGCGGTTGGAAAAATGGTGGGCACTATGGATTTTGAAAACCACGCCCTCAAGTTTGCGTGTGCTCTCCACCTCTGCCGCCACCATTTGGGCAAGATTCATTTGGAGATCGAGTCCTAATTTTTGTGATTTGATTAAAACGATGGCGGTACGCAACTCAAAGGTCGGCTGTTGAATGTCGATCGTCAAACCACCCTCAAAACGGGAACGAAGTCGATCTTCAATCGGGTGGATTTCGTGGGGTGGTCGGTCGGAGGTCATAATGATCTGCCCGCCGGTGCTAATAATGGCGTTGAAAGTATGGAAAAACTCTTCCTGGGCCGTGTCTTTTCCGGCAATAAACTGAATGTCGTCGATTAATAGCGCCTGGAGGTGGCGATAGCGTTCCTTGAATTCGTGGGCCTTTTTAGTGCGGATAGCCGCGATGATTTCATTAAGAAATTCCTCACCCATGCAGTACAGGACCGCGGTCTCCGGCTTGTTGCGCAGGATATGGTTGCCAATAGCGTGCATAAGGTGGGTTTTACCAACGCCGACCCCGCCCCAGATAAAAAGCGGGTTGTAAGTTCGCCCCGGATTTCCAGCGACGGCCTGGGCGGCGGCATAAGCTAGTTCATTGGAGCTGGAAACCGCGATCGTGTCAAAGGAAAAGTCCTCTCGTAAACGTGATTTTTGGGCCGCTAACTTGTAACGGTCCACCGTCGGCATCCGGATTACCTCTGAAGAAAATAACGATTGTGGTTCGGGGCGACTGGCTATTAAAGGGGTGGCGGTTGGCGCGCTTGGAGATTGTATTGTTGGCTGAGCAGGAACAGCAGTGTCTCGAAAAACCAAATCGCACTGGCGGCCGGTGGAGCGGTCAATTACCCGCTTGAGGAGAGCATAACAACGCAACTCGGCCTGTTGGGCCACGTAAGAACTATCGGCGGTGAGTTCAATGATGGCCCGATCTTCGCCAACGGGATCGATTTTTTGGATCCGCAGAGGTTTGACCCAGGTCGAAAACGAGGCACTGGGCATTTCTTGAACCAGGGCTTTCAAAACCTCGGCCCAGACCAATTCCGGCATGAGAGTAGACATAGTTGTGTTGCTAAAAAACCAGAGGGCAGACCAAACTTTTCCACACTATACCCACAGCGGAGGCGGTGATTCAAGGGGGAGTTGTAACTATTTTGTAAGGATTGTTTGTTATGGTTTCTGCGCGGGCGTGCCGGGTGGGATTCTCGGCCCGAGAACTGAGCAATCAGGGGTTCAACTCCCCTCACGTCCACTGATAAAACAGAATTAACTCTTGAAAAACAGGGACTTTAGAGTAGGATAAACACATCTCGGGCCGAGCATTTTTAATACAAATGACTCAGTGCAAAGAACCGCCAAATCGGCGGTTTTTTGTTTCAGAAAACATTTGCTAGTGGAGAACTTGATCGCCACCACAGAGAAAAAGTGGAAAATCAGAGCCATTAATCCAAAGTTTAGTTAAATCCTCCACAGCGTCACTGGCAGAGTTATAGAGCTTTCGCGCACAACGGTCGACTTCATCATTGTCGGGATCATTATTAGTTGTCTTTCCCAACTCATCGCGCTGATACTGCAGCTCACAACCAATACATAAATTGCATTCACCTACATAAGGCAGGGAGCTGGTGGGAATATTGGTTCCAAACCGCCGGTGGAGTTCCTGCATATGGTGGCAGTCGGGATTAACACAATTTCCATGGTGGAATTTTTCCGCCCGGTTGCCGACCAATTGTTGCAACTCAGAGAAGGAAACCATCCGGCCGCCCATAACACTTTGGGCCAGAGAAGAATTAAGCGCGCCCTGCATCCGGGTTAGACCGCCTAGCGAGCCGACCGCGCATTGGGCCTGGGAGCTAAAAGTGCTGAGGATTCCCGGGTAACCCCTGAGGCTGATAGTAATTAGTACCTGATTGCGTTGTTCGGCAACTTTTTGGTCAATTCGACCGCTGCGCGATCGACTCAGCTGATCTGGCTGTTTGAGACGTTGAAAGATTTGCTCCGGACTGTTGAGATTTTTTGATTTTTTATCCAGCCAAGGATTGATAAATTTTTCCCGGTAGGTATCCAACGAGGCTTGATAAGCAAAGTCGCGACCAGATAGAAGTGGGTGGGCGGCCAGCTCAAAGGCAATATTTAGTCGTTGTGACAGGGTATTAAGATTCTCTGGATGGTCTAGGCAGGTTCGGTACTCAATGATGAGAATTTGGGTCAGAAAGGCCGCGGTTTGGCGTAGGGTGTGGCTGCTTTTTTCGACGAAACCGTGGGAATACTGTTGTTTTTGCCGGACGCCAAGTTCGTCCTGCTGAGTATCGAGCAACTTGACCAGATCAATGAAAACATCGAACGCCGGGCTGGTCTTAACACTTTCCGGCAGGGTAATCACTGTTTCCATCAGTAGTTTTTCAGTTAGTGGTTTTTTGGGAGCAATGCTTTCTGGTTGCCAACGATTGAGAATCGCGCGGTGTTGTTCATAAGACAGATCGGCAAAAAATTGATCAATGGTCACTAGTAGCCGCCGTTGTTTGGGCAAATACACCAATTGGTGTAGATTGACGTAGGACCAACCCTCGGGATAAACGGCTTCGTTAGCTGGCATGACCAAACCATGTTTTTGACCGACAAAAATTTCCTCGTCCGGGTCTAGCTGGTAAGCCTGGCGCACTTCCCAACTTAAAATCGAGGCCTTGGCGGGAGCGAGAGACTTAAAATCCTGTAATTCAGGCTCGATTTTCTGGGTATAGAGTTGATCTAATTGCTCTTTTTCCCGCGCATAACGCTCGCGCTTAACCCCGGTATTGGCGTCGACGGCCTCCTGACAATGATCGCGCAGGTCTTTTTCCGAGTAATGACGGTGAAAGACTTTGAAGCCACCGGCGGCATATTTATCCCAGTCGAGTTCGTTGGCATCAGTGTGATAAGGGGTGCGGAGATGTTCGCGTAGGGCGGCTTCGAGTTGGGCGTGAATGGTGTCTTCAAGTTTTAGATAGCGCTTAGTCTCCAAATCGAGTGGTGATTCGAGTTGGGGTTTGACGAGTTCGTTGGTGAAAGTGTCGATTAGGAGAAAGTTGGTGGGAACCCGCTTGTTGGGCTGAGGGTAGCCGGATAAACGCGAAGATTGCTCAACTAAAGCGGAGAACATGGCCTTGCCACCGATAAGGGGCCAAAAATCTTTCCGACGGAGGGTTTCGCGAGGGAACATAGGGGATAAAGATCATAGACATAAACCGGCCTTGATGTAAAGAGATTTGAATGAGGTAATATTAAAGGAATGAGCCCAATCGATGTTGTTATCACCAATGTTGGAGAAACAAAAGACTCTTGGTCCAGCCTGCAAGGAATATTAGCTTCTACTAAAATGGCGAGGAATCACACCATTTTACAGGCCATCGAGATTGCCAGAGAAAAAGAAGCGCGGCGGTTAATGAAAAAAACACAAATCGACTTGAAAACCGTGATTGAGAAGCTGCCTAAGGACTTGGATTCGGTGTTGGGTGAGGATGCATAGCTATCAGGCGGTCAAAAACAACTATTGGCGTTGGGATTGAGACCTTGTTAGGGTGCGGAGAAATCGGGCGAATGAGAATTATTCAAGTTTCCTGAATTAATAGCACGAAGATACTCGGCCTCCACTCTATTAAGAGAATCACGCAGGTTATGGAAGATGGCATTAAAGATTGGGAAAAAATCGTAATCAGTTCGGGCGCACTCAATTTTCACCTTACCACCACCGCTAGCAAACTCGATTCTGTAGATGCCGAGACTTCCAGATTCATCCGGAAGTGGATATTCCTGATTGTCTGGTTGATTGACTTGAGCGGAGACACTTTCTTTTTCACGACGAAATTTCATTTTCTTTCCTTGCTTTTTGGGCATTATAAACCCAAAATTGTGATAGTCTGTAGTAGATATGGCTGATAATTTTGAACAACGTGAAGACGATTTTGGTCCAGGCTATGGGGCGCCAGAATCAGGGGCCCTTGGTGGCATCACCGCACCTTCGGAACTGGGTAATCCAAAGGAAAATGAGCTAGAAGTTTCTCAAGTCAGTGTTCATGATCGGATTGTGAATGAGGTGGTGAGACAAATTTCAACTCTTGATGCAAGGCTGGGTGATATATCGCTTACAACTGATCAAAAAGAGGGCTTAGTGATTGAAGCCTTTAGATTATGGTCAAAACAGATGACTGGAGAGGATGACCCCTTGGTTTCTGAGATTTTAGCGAAAGCTCTAAGTTTTGTCGAGGCAAAATTTTTAATCATCCAAGAAGAGAGCAGCTAAACGGCAAAAATTGCCGGCTGAGAGGGATGAATATAAGCAGGCGATTGAAAACTTACGCGCCAAGATTGAAAAATCCATTGACGATGAGGTTATTTCCGATGGGGAGGATAGGGAAAAACTTAGTGCCAAATATAATATCCCACTTAAAGATCTAGCTCAGGTTCCCACAAATCAGCTCGCAGATTTTATTAAGACCCACCTTCATATTAGTCAGGTCGTGAATGATATAGCTTCCGAACTAGTTGTTCTCACTCAGCCAAATGAATCAATTGGGGTTGGTGTAAAATCATTAGAAAAAAAACCACCATCATTGCTTGGGGTAGTCAAAGAAATTGATAAAATTGTCTTGAGCGACATTAATAAGCTATCTGATGCCATCCCTATTGAAAACCTGCTTGATTTGATTTTTCTTTCTGACCGAGGTATAGGTAGTGGTCCTCGCTACTTCCATCAGGGTTTTGAATCGAACGAAGAGAATAATGAGAGTGGAGTGTTTGGTGATTTCTTAAAAGAGATAACCTTGGAGCCAAGATTTCAAGATATTTTCTTTAAAAATTTTTTCTCCAAAGATGGAGAGCGTCAGCAAGAGGGAAACGTTTTTGCTGAGATAAAGAAAATGCTTGATGATTTACAGGCAATGAAAGAGGGACAAAATCCCAATTTGGCTGAGAAAATGAAAAAACTTAAAGACGACATTGCGCGGGTGATGCGCGAAGTCGATCCGGTTAAGTATCAAAAAGTTGAAGCCAACAAAATAATTCTAAGTGCTGGTAATATTCAGCGTTTTCTTTTGGCGGCCCGTACTTATGAAGACCGCAAGAACGAAAAAAATTAACCAGTTTTGATTGAATGATGGTATACTACGCTTAGGTTTTTACCTGAGACTAATGAGGATAAAGATGTCTATACGCAATCAAATTGACGACATTAGAGGTCGCAAGGTTGACTATACGCAGTATGCCCGAAAAACTCCTCTACAGAGGACTGAGACTGGCATGAAGCCATTTGATCATCTTGGTGCAGATACTCAGCAAGCTATTGATGATCAAATTGATGTTGTAAAGGGTAAAGCATTGGTAATTTCTCTTGTTAAGAAAATTAGTGAGATACTCCGAACCGCAGAATCAGGTGGAGAGCAAGATCAAAAAGAAGCCTTAAAAAACATTCAAATTACCATTTTTCCAAGACTAAATGAGTTGTTTTCAATAAACGAAGAATTGGTTGATACTGGGGCCTTGCCACCAGATTCCGGTTTCAAGTCCGAATCCGAACTTCTGGCGGAGAGATCAATCTTAGAGTTCATTTATGGTCAAGTTGACCCGGAGGAAGTAGTTGCCTTCCTTGGTTCGTTGTCAGAAGGATCAGCTCTGGCGACTGAATCAAATCACTCTACCGGGAACATAGACGATGGAATGGACGGTTTGTCCAAAAAAATGATTGAGGGAGAACCAGACACCCTACCCAACGATTTTTTTAGGTTTCTTTGGACTAATAAAGTCAAATGGGAGAGATTGGTGCCCAATGCTCCAAAGGACCTAATCACGAAAGAAGAAAAAATTGTTTTTTTTGAGGAGAATCTTTTTACATTGGGGAGCATTTTAATTTCCATCGTTTTAGATCAAATGAAGTCATCAATTGTTGAAGATGGTTTGGATTTACCATCGTTGCCGGATTATAAAATAGGCCGTGTTCCTGGTGGTGCGGAAAAAGATTACGACGCACTTAGTTTGTTGAAAACTGTGGCTGAGGGCTTCCCCCCACAGTCCTCAGCTAGAAAGGCGGCAGAGAAGTTTCTCGATTCTTTCACACTTTCTTTTCAAGCCATGCAGGTGATTTCCGGCCGTTCTAAGGACCTAAAATCTGCTAAGTCGGAGGATAGCCTCAAGGACATGTACTACCCATTGGCCGATCCAGAAAGGAATAGGTCCATTCCATCCTGGTTTGATGGTTGGTTTTGGTTGGCCATTCTTGGCAAGAATGAGGAAAGAATAGATCCTAATACTGGGGTTAAGACAGAGCAATGGGTAGATGGTCCATGGAGCAAAATAAAGCTGTGTGCCTATGATGACCAGACTGGGGAGTGGGTGGCCAACACTCTAAGCTTAAAGCAGCAATTTTTTGCCAGTACTCAGGGTATTTTGCGGGCTGGATCGTTTGGGGCCTCCACTGGAGGGGAAGATGCGAAATTTGAATATCTTCATGAAGGAAAGCCGGACCGGGCGAGACCACAGAAATTTTCAGTCATTCTTAGTGATCTTGGAAAGCCACTTCGACCCGGGATGGCACACTATCTCGGCAGGCACAGAGGGGAGAGGCGATATAAGCCAAAAACCATTAGACAGGAGGCATTTGCGCCATCTAAAATGTTTCCTTTTACCACAGAGCAGCCATCCGTCAAGGTTAAGCGGAAAGCTACTTTCGATGCTATTAAGCATGCAGCAGCGCCAGTTGGTAATACTGAACAATCGGGAAAATTTGCTGCTCTATTGGCTGCTCAGATGATGGAGGTTTGGTTGGAGGGGGCGCGGCAGGATTGTGAGCTGGCTCCAAATGGTGGAAGTAGTTGGGGTGAATTACTTGGACAACCAGATAAGAACTATCAGGAATTAGTTGCTGACGGAACTCTGTATCGGGCCTTTACTGAAAAGGGTCATTCTTTTGATCCGGGGCATCCGGGTCCGGGAATTAAGCCATTTCCCGAGCACAATTCTCCCTCAGACCGCTATGAGGGCATTACCCTTATTCAAAAGCTCGTTCTTGAGGGAAAATTACGACCCTATGTTTTGGGAGTCAGGGATATTGACAAGATTTTTCACATGGAGGCATATGCTCAAAAAGTTAAATCTAGTCCCGAAGGTCAAGAGTCGAGGTTTCAAACAAGAGCTATCGGAGTCTTAAAGACGAACTTTCTTACCTTTGGACAATACTATCAGGATTATGAAACAGGGCTAACAATAAACGATCTGTTGGCGCAGGGTGATGAGGATTCTTTGCGAGCAATAACTAGGATTATTGGGTCAGGCACTACTCAGAACTGGTGCATGCATATTAAAGATGGGCTTGATTTGACCAAGATTGCGCGAGATGGATTTCCCTCCGGATCGCTAACCAATCTTGGTGAAATCGATGTTAAAACTGGTAGTGCTGAAAAAATTAATGAAAAGTTGATCAATGACATTCGCGGATTTTACCGTGTTTTAAAGGGATATCAATTTGGAAGAGATGCTGGGCCCAAATCAGCCTCAACGGGCCAAGAGTTTCATGAAAAAACATCGAGGCTTTCGGCTGATGAATACATTATTATTAGACTCAGAGACAATAAGGGTGGAGCGACGGTAGATTTAACCACTCGCCATACGATGTTCTACCACGTTACACCCCATGATCTGTATAAGTTTGTTGATTCGCAATTGGTGGGCCCAAACACAGGCTCCTGCTGGGTTGAAGACCACGATTTGGCGCGCAACCCAAGTAGTTTGCCGGTTATGGAAATCACAGTTAGCGACTTTTCTGATTTAAAAAAAGTGTACAAGAATATCGAGGGCGGGGTGAATCCAAAGAAATATCTGGAGGCCTTATTGATTAGGGACCTTGTGGGTAAGTATTTATACATGACGGCGGGTTCCGATGTTCTTAAGCGCTTGGGAAAGTCTGATATGCTGATTCTTGGCATGATTTTTTGCCCAGAAATAAGAGAAAAATTCGAGAAAGGATTGTACACTCGTGGACCAATTGGTAATGCCCTGCTCCAACTTTCTCAAATCCCAGGATTAAATAACTTTTTTGACAAAGAATTCATGGAAGTCGAAGTTCCGGATATTGCGGGCCCAAATCTGTTTCCCACAGAGGAAAGTTTCTTTGAGATGTTGGTCCATATTGGCTATGTATATACCTCTGATGAATTCCTAAAGAGCATGCAGGCGAGTGTTAGCGAATTAAGCGCAGTTTTTGGAAAGAAATAGAATTCTGGGCTAAAAAAATAACTTTATTTTTCAAGAATAGAAGATGGATTTTTGGTAGTATTTTTGGCTTTTAAATTTATTGATAATCCATACCTACTAATCCGTTTCGCAACTTTTCCTTTTGGAATTGGAAGTAGCCTGTGTAACCACAAATATAAATTCATACTACGCTCCGGTGGTGGGAGTTCCACCAGTTGATCCACCGGTTTGGGGGGTTGGTGTGGTTGATCCCGCCGTTGCTGCTTGTCCCTTTTCAGCCGCACCTCGCTCCCCGCGGCGCAATCTAGCCGCCTCCTCAAACGAAAGTGCGGTCTTATCAATAGTTTCTTGATATTTCTTGGCTTTCTTAAACACAACTTCACCCCTCCTGTATATTGGAGCACCTACGGTTGTGAGGGCAACGCCCCCAGCTCCACCCAGGGCGGCCCCTCTTATTGTTTCCAAAGTTCGACGTCCCCCAGAATAGCCGCGAGCTTCAGCTGAGCGGGCGGCAGCCAATCCACCAACTACGCCACCAACGGCAGCGCCGCCGCCAACATTGCTAATCATCGATTTTGCCCCAGGCATTGAGCCAGAACCTTTCCAGCCCTCTTTCAATGCCCCTGTTAACTTATCCTTATATTGGTCGAACGGCCCGCCCTTAGCCCCCACCGCTTCCTTAGCCATCTTTACCGCCTCCGGCATTAGGAGAATGAATCCCATCGCCAGAATGCCCATGAAAGCATCTGCTGGTAGGCCCTGGCCACCAATTAGTGGTAGTCGTAAACCACTAACGTCGGGTCCATCAGCGGTATAACCAATACCTGGGCGAGTGTTTACCCCAGTAAGGGCATAGGACATGAAAATCATAAAGATAATAACCACGAAAGGCAGAAGACCAGCTAGCAAGTTTTTTAGCCACTTACTCCAAGGGCTTCGCCCAGGAATCGCGCCTTCGAGAAGGATCAATGGGCTTAACACAACGTTAATCACAAAACCGGCATAGGACATAATCAGGGCAAAAAAGACTCGGAACATCGCAATAAACATTGCTACCGCTAATACGACATAGAAGATGGCACCGACGATAAAATCAAATAACCCCGAAACAACATCGTACTGCAAGACTTTATCTAGCGCAGTTGATCTAAGGGCACTTGAAATGATACCAGCCACACTATTGGCGACGTTCCAGGCTGCGGCATCACTGCCAAAAATATAGCGAATTGTAAATTGGAAAATATTGGTATCAAGGGCAAGTTGACGGAGGTTGATCTGTGATCCGATGCCAAGAGACCCTTCAAAATGGGCGTTTTCAACAAATATTTGTGAGGCAAACAGATTGATAATGAAATAAATCGCCAGATACATGAGGTCGACGATTAGGCCAGCAATGGCATAAGAAAAGGTAATAACGATGAGGGTGATAACCAGTCGGGGCAGAGCGTTCTGAACTGTCACAGCCACGTTGCCACTAACCTTATGTCTGATGAGGATCAAGAACCCGGTAACAAAGAACATCACCGTCAAGATGTAGTAAGCGATATTCTTAAAGGCGTTCCAAGTTCCCAAAATGGGGGAGAGAGCTCCAAAACCGAGGCCTTGGGCATAAGCTGGTTGGGCGCCAAAGCGGGAGCGGTGAGCCAGGTCGGAGGCGTAATAACCAAATGAGGCTGGTGGGTTGCCGATAAGTTGGACTGTGAGATAGCTTAGTCCACCTATTGCCCCACCTTGAGCCAGGGCGGAATTAAGGGAGCGGGGAATCATGCTTTCTTCAGCGGGTGGAGAGACGGCTTCTTGCACAGCACTCAGATCGCTGTCAGACATGCCTTTTAAAACAACAATGACAGTGTAGAAAATATAAGCGGTGGTATTAGCCAGGTTTGGAGTGGGCGAATTGATGGCGGCCTTAATATCATCATCAGTCAAGGCCACCCCGCCCACTTCACGTTCCTGGGCAAAGACAATTCCCGGTCCCACAACGCCAAACAAAACCGCAATTAAAATCACGACGCCAATAGTCTTTTTCAGCGCGGTTAACACCCTTTTATTGTAACGGTGATCGGCTTAATTCTCAAACGTCAAATAAAAAGATTTGAGGCAGGGCCTCTGGTTGTTGCCAACCATGGTGTCCTGCCTCGTTGTGCGGATCAACCGCAGCGGATGAAGTTAGCCGATAGAGCAGCCGATACGACGGAAGTCCTCAGGTAGAGAAAAAATATCTGCCTGGGTGATGTCCCAGGCCAGGTTTTGGCGCAGGACGTACCAATGGGTGTTTGTGTCTTCGCCCAGGTACCCGCTGCCGTCCCAATCGACAACCACACACCAGACTTCGTCATCATGGTGACCGCGCAGACCCATTGAGTTCCACGCCTTGACGTCACCCTTTTGGGTGGCAACAATGCGGTAGCCCAGGTTCCAGTTGGTGGCCATGTAGTTGCTTTCAAGGTGGTCTGCCAGCATCGCCTCGCCCTCCTTGGGCAATTTGTCGCTGCGGCCACCGCCTCCGCACCCGGCCAAGACCAGGACCGCGATCAGAACGAACATCGAAACGAGTTTGTACGATACGTTAAACATTGATTCACATCATCCTTTTCCATCCAGTTGGCCGAGAGCTCGGCTTAGCGAATCCCAGATGGAAGGAAAGACGCGCGCGACGTCCTTACTTCCACCTAGGATCTCTTCATCCACTTGTTCAAGAGCGCCGGACCGAAAGTTTAATCGCAATGATTAAATTTCAAACCGGTCCTGCCGAAGCAGAGCGGGGATTATAATGTTTTATTACAGGAATTACAAGTCGTTACTGATTGAGATTCAAATTAAACTTCAGAATCTGCGACCACCCCGGTAAAGCCGGCAATAAAAGCCATGACGAAGTAGGCCATCAGGGAAACGACAATACCGATAATGGCGTAAGTGATGGTTTGTTTGGCGGCCTCGGTGCCCTTTGGTGTTGCCGCCGGAGGTGAGATAGAGGAAAGCGCCGATAATCAACATGACGAAGGCGCCGAGGGCGATGACCGTGGTGGCGGAGGCAAGGACATTAGTGATCAGACACTCAATGCCCTGAAAGTGGCGACAGTACGTCTCACCGTCGGTGCGCGACGCAGTTATCTCTCGGTGGTCCAGTTCGACAAATTGAGCTTGGGCCGGAGCGGCGGAGCGCAAGTATTCCGGCGGCAGTGCCGCTAAAGCGGTCCTAATTAGAATCTTTCGGGAAAAGCGCTTGCAACATAATAACTACTTGATGTTACCACGGGATTACTCGATTAGGTAAGGGTTTGGTAAGAATTCATGGTCATAATTGCTGCCGGTGGGCCTGGGCCCAGCGCAGGCGGGAGGTGAGACTTCGTCAACTTCGCTGTGGGGTTCAACTCCCCCTGGGTCCACCACCGTTTAACGTTCTGGTCTTGATTTTTCTTGAAAAGGAGTAGTCTTTAATCAGTCGAGTCTCCGCAATCCTGTACTGGGAAAGCAATGAAGTCCAAGCACCCCGCTCCGGCGGGGTTTTTGGTGGGTTTCTCTGGTAAAATAGCCCTTCATGCAAATCCGTAACTTCTCGATCATCGCTCACATTGACCACGGTAAGACGACCTTGACCGATCGTTTATTGCAGACCACCAAGACCATCGCCGACCGGGACATGACCGAGCGGGTAATGGACTCCAACCCCATCGAACAGGAGCGCGGCATTACCATTACTTTGGCCCCGGTGCGGATGCAGTGGCACGATCAGCGCGGCGAGCCGGTGGAGTTGAACTTGATTGACACGCCTGGCCACGTGGATTTCAGTTACGAAGTTTCGCGCTCGCTCGCCGCGTGCGAGGGGGTGCTGCTGGTGGTCGATGCCACGCAAGGGATCCAGGCGCAAACCTTGGCCAACTACGAAAAAGCCGCTGCACTGGGACTGAAGGTTATTCCGGTGATTAATAAAATCGATTTACCCGCCGCCGATCCTGATGCCGTCGCCCTGGAATTGATTGAAACTTTCAATTTGCCGGAGAACGATATTGTGCAGGTTTCGGCGAAAACAGGTATTAACATTGAAGCCTTGCTCGACGCTATCGTGGCCAAGATTCCGCCGCCCACCGGCCGGGTGGAGGATCCGCTGCGCGCCCTGGTTTTTACTTCACTTTATGATCAGCATCTGGGCGTGATCGCCTACGTGCGGGTGGTTTCCGGCGTGATGAAGCGGGAACAGCTGCTGACTTATGTTACGCGCCAGCGCTTCACGCCGACCGGACTCGGTTATTTTGCCCCACACCGCGTGCCGACCGACAAATTGAGCGCCGGGGAGGTTGGTTTTATTGCGACCGGCCTGAAGGATATTGGCTTGGTCTCGGTGGGCGACACCATCACGCACCTAGTCGACATCGAGAGGGTCAGACCCTTGCCTGGATACAAGGAACCGCAGCCGATGGTTTATCTGGAGCTTTATCCGGTCGATGGCGATGAATTCGTGTTGTTGCAGGAGGCGTTGTCGAAACTGAAACTTCATGACGCGGCGCTGCAGTTTACCGGTACCCACTCGCGGGCGCTGGGCAATGGGTTGCGCGTTGGTTTCCTCGGGATTTTGCACGCCGAAATCGTCCAGGAACGGTTAGAGCGCGAATTCGATCTGGATCTGGTGGCGACCTCGCCTTCGGTTCCTTATGAAATTACGCTGACCGACGGCAGCGATCTGTCGATTCACCATGCCGGCGAACTACCCGACCCCTCGCAAGTGCGCCAACTGCGCGAGCCGATGACTAAAAGTACGCTGTTTACGCCGCGCGAATATTTGGGCGCGGTAATGCAGTTGTGTGAAGAGCACCGCGGCCGGCTGCAAGAAGTGGTGGACATCGGCACCCGGGTGAAGTTGATTTATCACCTGCCGCTGGCGGAGTTAATCGTCCGTTTCCATGATCAGCTGAAGTCGGTCAGCTCTGGTTTTGCCTCGCTGGAATATGAGGTGACTGGGTACGAGCCGGTCGAGGCGGTGAAGTTGTCGATTTTGGTCCACCACGAACAAGTGGAGGCATTATCGCAAATCGTGGTCCGCGACCAGGCGGAGGCAATCGGTCGGGCGATCGTCCATAAACTAAAAGAAGTGATTCCGATGCAGCAGTTTGAGATTCCGATTCAGGCGGCGATTGGTGGGAAAATAATTGCCCGCGAAACGGTTAGTTCCTACCGCAAGGACGTGACGGCGAAGTTGTATGGCGGCGATAATACCCGGCGGATGAAGTTGCTGGAAAAGCAGAAGCGCGGCAAGAAGCGGATGAAAGAGATTGGCAAAGTGCAGTTACCGCAGGAAGCCTTTTTGGCGGTGTTGGAGCGGTAAGATTTTTGGTTTTTCACGAATGGCTTCACGAGTTTGGGATCTATACCCTCCCAGTGTTTTGCCTCCTAAATTACCCCCGAAAGTGACCCCAGATAGGTTAGTTTTAGGAGCAGTTTGTGGTTACTCTAGGGACTTTTGGGCAGATGGGGTCTACCAGCGGTCCATCTGTGGCCATGGCGGGCAAATAAGGGTCAAGAATGGGCGAGTGGATCCGCCGATAAACTGCTATCGGTTAGTATTGGGTAAGAATCGAAGTGTATAAACAGACTCATGGCTGATACTCGAGTTCGATTAACCTTAGGACCAACTACTTACCGATTATTGAAAGATCGAGCCAAGTTATTAGAATTAACTGTACCTAATTTTATTCGTTATTTGATTTATCAGGAGCTTGGCCAAGCTGGAGCGCTACCTAAATCGACACCGGCTAGAAAAGAGCATGCCGATAGTATCTTTGGTTTTTAACTAGTCGATCTGTCTCCAAATTACCCTCTGTTTGCCCGGATGGACTGAAACTAACCCAGTAATGGACCCCTATTGCCCGCAAGGTCTGAATTAGGGCATGTTTAGGGTCACCCTTGGGAGCAATTTGAGGTCTCCCTAGGGGACAGTTTGGGAGGCAAAACGCTGGGAGGATATATATCCTGGGGCGGGCAATCAGCTCGACTGTTTTGAAAAAGTGGCTAACCCGCTTGGCTAGTAATTAACCTGCGTTTGAATCCGCGTCAATTCGGAATCGATTTCGTTCAAATTGGTGGCGTCCAGTTCGCGATTGACCGCCTCCAGTTGAGCCCGGCTTTCAATTTCCGAAGCCCGTTCAACGACCGTGGCCGCTTCATTACCCATTAAAGGAGGCGTTGGCTGAGAATTCATTAGCCAGAAATAGACGCCGACCAGCAGTCCGCCCAGGACCAAGCCGACCGCGGTGGAAGTTAGTTGTAATTCGCCGGAGTTTTGTTTCATGTTATTCCTCATTAAGTTTCTGGGGTGGTGGTGGGAGTTGGCGTCGGGGTAGGGGACGGAGTCGGGGTTGGAGTGGCTTCAGCTTCCTCAACCACGCCGCTCACCGCGACGATCAAGCTTTTGATCGCCGTCCGGTATTCATGAAGCGCCTGCTTCACCGCCTGCATATCCTGGCGGAAAGTGTTGAAAATTACTCTCGTGTCGCCTTCACAAGAAAAAGCCGTGACGTCACTCTGGGCCTTGGTGACCAGTGGCTGAATCGCCAGCTTCTTGGCCTCGATATTAGCGATCATCGCGTCATAATTAGGCACTACCTCCCCGGTTGGCAGCACCTTCGTGGTGTAAAACTCTTGGACCCGCAGCGTAATCGCCGTGAATTTTTCGATCATATTGTCGGTGAAGCGGACCAAACTGGACATGCGGGTTTCAATCGCCCTTTCCTTGGCCAAACAGGCATTCATCCGGGCAGTCACCGGCTTGTTGGTCGCCCGGGGAGTGGGTCGGGGTGAGGGTCTTTGGGCCAGAGCCGGGACGGCAAACATGGCCAGGACGAGGAGAAACAAATACTTCTTCAGTGACTTAAACATAGACCTCATTTATAACATATTTTTTTTCAGTCGATCAAGCAGCATTATTAGCTAGCAGGCGTGTGGTACGCTAGCGCCAAATGAGAATCGACGGTCTGTGGTTGCAAAATTTTCGCTCTTTTGCCGAAAAGCATTGGGTCTTTGCGCCAGGACTCAATGTTTTGGCCGCCCCCAACGGCAGCGGCAAGTCCAATTTGATTGAAGCCATTCAGTTATTGGCCACCGGCGAGTCCTGGCGCGCCGATCGGACCGAAGAATTAATCCGCTGGCAAAGTGAATTGGGGCGAATTAAAGGCAAAGTCGAGTTAGACAGCGGCGAAATAATCGATTTGGAGCAAATTTTTACCGCCGGTTCAATCCAAGGCAAACGAACCAATAAGCGTTTGTACCGGGTGAACGGGGTGGGGCGGCGCTCCAGCGAGGCGGCGGGCCAGTTGCAAACCGTTTTGTTCACGCCGGAAGACATGAATGTTTTTCAGGCGGGTCCGAGTGCGCGGCGGCGCTTGTTGGACCGGCTGTTGGATCAAGTTTGGCCCGATTATCGCCGTTCCCGGCGTGGCTACGAACAAGCCCTGCGCCGCCGCAACAAACTCATCGTTCAGCTACGCACTGGTCAGGCTGATCGCTATGATTTTTTTGCCTGGGACCGGCTCCTGATCGAACACGGTACAGTGCTCCATACCGCCCGCGCCGAATTTCTCCAGTGGCTCAGTCAACAAGACGGAATTCGCGAACCATACCGTGTGACTTATGATCACTCGGTTATTTCCGAAGAACGCTTACATCATTATGCCCAAGCCGAGGTGGGGGCGGGTCATACGCTGGTCGGCCCGCACAAGGACGATTGGAAAATTGAGTTTTCCCGCGGTGGCGATTGGCGTGACATTGAACATTTTGGTTCCCGTGGTGAACAGCGTTTAGCCCTCGTCTGGTGGAAATTGAGCGAGTTGGCGTACTTGCGTTCCCGCTCAGCCGAGGCGCCGGTTTTATTGCTCGATGACGTTTTTTCTGAACTGGACGCCGACAATCAATCGTTCCTTTTAAGAGCGGTCAAAGGTCAACAAGTCATCCTCACTTGTATCGAGATTCCACCCACTTTGACCATGACGTATACTACCCTCCTATGATCAGGAAGCCACCCGAGACCGAGGTTCTGCCCAGCACCAATAAGCACTCGGATTTATTCCACTTCGATCCACAAACCCAAACTCAGGAAGAGTTTTATCAGCGCTTCCGGGAAGTCGGTACGCCAGTCCAAGTATTGCTCTGGGATATTGCTTGGGAGATGACCGAGATCGTGGTTATTGGCTCGATTTGGCTCCAGCTCCAAAAAAATAACTACCAAGTCGCCACCAAATCGGCCGCTTGGCGGATTTTTGAACCCTCAACCGACGAAGAACTTAAGCGCAACGAACTCCGCTTGCGGGCGGCCATGCGGATTAAAGTGGTTGGTTTACTTAATTTGGCCCACGCCAAAACGCAACAGCTCATTAAAGTTAGCCAGCCAGGTTTAGTTAATGGGAATCAGACGGCAGCGCTTAAAACCGAACACTCGATTGCTGCGCTTCAGCATTTAGCCAAGTTGTTTGATCCAACCACCGGGGCCTTTTCGCTGGATAAGCTAGTCGAGGAGGGAAATCGTTTGCCTTATGTCCTTAGTTTGGTTGGTTTGCCGCGTGACACTCTGGTGCAAATCGTAGCCGCTTATCAAATCGGCGTCACGTCGGCGGAGACGTCGCGCTAGCTGCTATACTCGAGTCAATGATGCTTTCCGGCTTTCTGGCGCAAATTCACCAGCCTCAACCCCTGTCCCACAAAGGTCAGAATGGCAAGGCGCTGATTGTCGGCGGCAGCGATTTATTTCACGCCGCCAGCCAGTGGAGTTTTAAAATTTGTTCCCGCTTGGTCGACATGACTTTTTATGCCTCGGTGGCAGAGAATAACGAGCTACTGCGTGACGCCAAGTTTTATGCCCATGATGGTGTGGTGGTGCCCCGGGCTGAGTTGCCGCATTATTTGGGAGAAGCCGACGCGATTTTGATTGGGCCGGGCATGCGGCGTGACGTGGTTACCCGTTTTACCGACGAACAATTAAATCAACTCCGGGCCGAAGAATTATTACCGTTGGATTGGGAAACCGATACGCGGGCGGTCACGGCGGCGTTGCTGCTGGGTTGGCCGAGTAAGCGTTGGATAATCGATGCCGGCGCGTTACAGGTAATGGACCCAACTTGGACGCCGGCGGAGGCAGTGTTAACGCCGCACCTGGTTGAACTAAGGCAATTTTTGGCCAAGCTGCCTGGTGGCACTCCCGGCTGGTTGGAAAAATTACTGTCAGCGCAGCAGGATTTGGCCCACTCGGTTCACCATCCTTTGGGAAACCCCGATTCTTTGCCGGCGCAGTTTGTTTCCGAACATATCTGGCAGAATTTTATCGACGGTCGGTTGCGGGATCAACTACATCATCTTTCTCAAGATTGCCGGGGAGCGACCTTTTTGCTGAAGGGAACGGTTGATTTAATTTGGAACGACGCGGAGCTGGTGATTCTAGCTGGTGGCAACGCAGGACTAAGCAAAGGTGGCACCGGCGATGCGTTAGCTGGTTTGATCTTGGGTTTCCGGGCTACATCTCCGGCTTTTGCTTCGGCGGTGGTGGGGGCGTGGCTGAATAAACAAGCTGGACACGAGCTATATCTAAAACAGGGTGTCATGTTTAATACCTCGGATCTGATCGAGCAGATACCAATTGCTTGGATGCTGGTCACTCAATAGTGGTGGACCCGAGGGGCATCGAACCCCCGTAATTGAGATGCTAAATCCAATTTGCTACCAGTAGCCGGGCCTGACCACACTCGCTTTATAGCAAATAATTCTTACCAGATAGTTACAAAAACCACAAAAAATCCCTCTGCGAGAGGGATTAATTGCTCAATTGTGCTAGTTGATAGACACATTGGATTTAGCAAGTTTACTTATAATCTAAATCATCTTTTATGTCAAGTTGTTTTTTTCCTAGTCGATTTTTTTTTCCGATCAGCCAGATGCTGCAAAGTTTGCTCGACTCTCACCAACTGCATGGTCACGAAAATCGCCAGGAAGGTCATCACGAGGGCATAGATTAATTTTGAGATCGTCCCGCTGGAGGCACCGAGGTAGGGTTCAACGTAATGGCTGATTAAATCCTTGACCAGTTCGTTCCAGGCGAGGGCAACCACCAGGCCAAAACCAGAGGTGGCGAGAGCGATGGATTCCTGGACGAAGGCCAAGGGAAGTTCTTGGAAGTTGCGCGGTGTTTTTGGCATGAACCATACATTATAGCAAGTCTGATTGTTGCAAAAGATGCCGAAATAGTGATACAGTGTGTTTGGTAGCGATATGTTTCAGCCCAATTTTCGAATCAGTAATAACTTACTCCAATATATTGCCAGCATTGAGGCGTCGCGGGAGGTTATCCGTAATGCGCCAATGGTACCGGCCTGGGAGGCCAAGTTTCAGCAGGAAGCGCGGGTGCGCACGGTTTATCACGGCACCCGTCTGGAGGGTAATGAATTAAGCGCCGAGCAAGCGGAGCGGGTGATCGCGACCCCTGGAACCCAGACCGATGAGGTAGCCCGTCAGGCTGGCATTGTGGGCCGGGCGCGCGACATTCAGGAGGTGATTAACTATCGTGCCGTTCTGGACTGGATTAATGATTGGGGCCGTAAAATTTCGCCTGGAGCGCGCCCGCTTTATACCGAGGATATGTTGCGTACCTGGCACTCGCTGTGCGTACACCGGATCATTCCGCCGGAAAATTGTGGTCAGTACCGTACTCAGCGCGTCGTGGTGCGCAGCGTGGAAAGCGGACAAATCGCTTACCGCCCGCCGATTCCGGAAGAAGTGCCGCTGCTCCTGAAAGAGTTTTTTGCCTGGTTGAACGGTCCCGAATCTTCAGGATTGCACACCATTTTTCGCGCGGCCGCGACGCATTATCAGCTAGTGCACATCCATCCGTTTATCGAGGGCAACGGTCGGACCGCCCGCGCGGCCGCGCTCGCCCTGATGTACGCCGAGGGATTTGACGTCAAGCGCTTTTTCTCACTCGAACAGTATTTTGACAATGACATTGAGGGTTACTACCGGGCCATCAAATCGGTGCAGGATAGCCCCAATTCTGATCTAACCTACTGGTTGGAATATTTTTCTTACGGCTTGGCAATCGAGTTGGACCGGATCAAGCAAGCCGTGCTCAAACTGTCCCAAGATTTTCGCCTGCAGAAAAAGCTCGGTCAACAGGTGGCCCTGACCGAGCGCCAGTTAATTATCATGGAATACTTGCAGGAGCGGGGCAAGGTTAGCTCGCTAGACTTGAACGAAATTCTGCCACTGATTTCTACCGATACCATTTTGCGCGATCTGAAAGACCTAATCGCCAAGGGCATCATTCGCAAGCACGGTGTCACCAAGGGCGTGAATTACACCTTGGTCTAAGCTCTGGTAATCTACAGTTATGAAAGTCGCCGATTTCACCCAAAAAGTTTTGCAGCCGCTGGAAGTTACTAGTAAAAAACTAGAGCAGACCCGTCTTCTGGCGGAGTTTTTGCATTCGGTCACGGCCGACGAGGTGGCGCCGTTTCTTTATCTGGTGCTCGGTCAAACGGGGCCAATTTATGCCAATCGGGAATATAACTTTGGCTTGCAGTTCATGCTTTATTCCCTAACGTCGATCGAGGGCGGGGAACACAAAACCGATTTATTTGGTGGAGCGGTAGGGTTGCGTGATGAAGAAGCCAAGCAACAAATGAAGAAGCGGTTCAAGAAACTGGGTGACATTGGTCTATTGGCCGAGGAGGTCGTGCGTAAGTTTGGTGGCCAGGGTTCGCTAACGGTCAAAGATTTGTATGCTCGACTGCTGGAAATTACCGAGCTGGGCGGACAGGGGAGTCAGGACGAAAAGATCCGCGCGGTGGCAGCGCTGTTTAAGGAACTCGATCCGCTGTCGGCTCGGTATGTGGCGCGAATGGTGATGGGACACCTGCGGCTCGGTTTTTCCGACCGTACTATTTTGGATGCCCTGTCTTGGTTTCTCAAGGGAGACAAGTCGGTTCGTCCGGAACTAGATGACATTTATCAACGCCACCCTGACATCGGGGAAATCGCGGCTCAAGTTTTGCGCGGCGGTTTGACGGCGGCCCAGAAGTTGGACGCGGCCTTGAGTGTGCCGATCTTGGCCGCACTATGCGACCGGATTAAAAGTCCCACTGAAGTGATCGCCAAGATGGGTGAGGTCTTCGTTGAGCCCAAATATGATGGCACCCGGTTGCAAATTCACTGGAACTCCCAGACCGGAGAGCTACATTCTTATACCCGCAATCTGGAAGAAAACACCCCGATGTTTCCCGAGCTGCCCAAGTTCGTGGCGGAAGTCGACGCCCAGACAGTCATTTTTGACGCCGAAGCCGTGGGCTATGATCCGGAAAGTGGCGAGCTGGTGACTTTTCAGCAAACCATCAAGCGCAAACGCAAGCACGGCATTGAGGCCGCGGCCGCCAGCATTCCACTGCGTTTCTTTGTTTTCGATCTGCTTTATTACAACGGCCGGTCGTTGCTGCGGGTGCCGATGGCCGAGCGCCGGGCTCAGCTGGAAAAGGTACTGGCGCCGGCCAAACGCGATTTGACCCTGGCCCCGCATTTGCGAACTACCGACCCCGAAGCTTTTCGTGAATTCCACCAAAAGCAGTTGGGCGCCGGGCTGGAAGGGGTAGTGATTAAGCGCGTCGACGGTTTCTATCAACCCGGACGCCAGGATTTTAACTGGGTCAAGATGAAAGAAGTGGAGGGGACCACGGCCAAGCTGACCGACACCGTCGACGCGGTGGTGTTGGGAACGTATGCCGGTCGGGGCAAACGAACCGCCTTTGGTGTCGGCGCTTTTTTGGTCGGCGTTCTTGATCCCAAACGCGACGCAATTGTGACTCTGGCCAAGATCGGCACCGGTCTTTCGGATGAACAGTGGCGGGAGTTCAAAGAGCGGGCTAACCAAATTGCGGCCAAAGGTCAGAAAAAATCCGCTTGGCAAATTGATATTCCGGAGGCGTTACAACCGGATGTGCTCCTGACGCCGGAGTTAGTGGTTGAAGTGGCGGCGGACGAGATTACCAAATCGCCACTGCATACGGCGGGGGTGGCGTTGCGTTTTCCCCGTCTGGTGCGGTTTCGGGATGACAAAAGCGTGGCGGACATTACCACCACTCAAGAACTGGCGAAGATCCGGGTGGCCTAAGTGGTAACCGAATCGGAAATCCGGGAGCGTTTGCGCCAGGTAATAGATCCGGAATTGGGGATTAATATTGTCGATTTGGGTTTGATCTATGAGGTAATTGTGGCGACGGATCCCACCAATCCACCACTGGTGGTGATTCGCTACACTCTCACCACACCCGCTTGTCCTCTGGCCGATACCATTTTGGAATCGATTGAGAAATCTTTAGCCAATTTGCCGGATTTTTTGCCGGAGCGCGACCTGCGGTTGGAGCTCACCTTTGATCCGCCCTGGAATATTGATCGTTTAAGCGAATCCGCCAAGGCCGAGCTGGGTTTCTAAAAATTGGCTTTCTCACCAATCAAGCATGGTCAGGAAAAACACTTCTCCCATTTTCATGTACTAGTATACTAGTACATAGAAATAAGACGTTGTGATCCCTAACAACCGCTGGAGAAATATATACCCTCCTGGCGTTTTGCCTCCCAAACTGTCCCCTCCGGAGGCCTCTAATTACTCCCAAAGGTGACCCTAAACAGGGTCCTTAATCAGACCTTTCGGGCAGTAGGGGTCCATTACTGGGTTAGTTTGAGTCCATCCGGGCAAGCAGGGGGTAATTTGGGGACCAATCGACTACTTAAAAACCAAAGATGCTGTCAGAATGAACTTGATTGCGTAGTAGTCGATAAGTAGTTGCTCCCAATGCTAATCAAGCTCGAAAGTAATTGGAATCCATTCGCCCATTCTTGACCCCTATTTGCCCACTCTGGCCAAAGATGGACCACTAGTGGACCACATCTGTCCAAAAGTCCCCAGAGTAACCACAAACCGGTTAGTTTAGGGAGCAGTTTAAGGTTACTTTAAGGGATAATTTGGGAGGCAAAACGCTGGGAGGGTATATATCCCAAACTCGTGAAACACGTGGTAAAAAGCTGGCTCCGACTCCCCAAGACGGCCCAAAACTGATCCCTTTACAAGCCCCTTATGTAGTGCTTTACTGAAACACCTGCCACTACTGGTAGTGTTTGGGCGCTCAACCGACAAGAGTTGGTGTGGTCCACAAAATACTAAAAACAGAACACAATTTATGCGCTGTCCGTACTGCCAAAATCCTGATATCTCGGTTTTAGAGAGCCGTGTGGCCGAAGATCAATCGGCAATCCGTCGCCGCCGGGTTTGCGAACACTGTGGTAAGCGCTTTACTACTTATGAGCGGATTGAGGGTGTCGACTTGACCGTCATTAAAAAGGACGGTGCCGCCGAGCCATTCGATCGGGAAAAGTTGCGCAAAGGAATCGTTAAAGCTACTTGGAAGCGTCCCGTTTCCATGGCGGACATCGACGATCTCATGAACGACGTCGAAAAGCGCCTGCGTCTGCGTACCTCAACCACCATCAAGAGTTGGGAAATCGGCAACATGGTGATGAATCGGCTGAAAAAAATGGATAAAGTGGCTTTTCTATTATTTGCTTCGGTCTACAAGGACTTTCGGTCGTTGGAGGATTTTGCCGACGAGATTGCCCGCCTGCAGGAAGTGCCGGCGGTAGTGACTGATAAGGAGGAAGCGTGAAAAAAAAGATGAAGTTTGTGGTTCGGCGTCTGGATCGGGGTATGGGCCTCGCCGTGGCGCGACGGACAATTTTACGGACCAAGACTAATGGCCAAATGGAGACCTGGGAAGACGTGGCGGAGCGGGTGGCTCTGGGAAATACCCGTCTTATTCCGGCCAAGCAGCGTAAGCACCGTCAGACCGAGTACGAACTGCTCAAAAAACACATTGCCAACGCCACTTTATTAATGTCCGGCCGTCATCTGCAACATGGTGATGAAACCCAGCCCGAGCGCAACATGGAAGTTTTTACGAATTGTTTTGATAAATCAACAAAAATTCTGACACAAGAGCATGGTTCGGTAACGATTGGCGAAGTTGTTGGAAAGACAATGACGGTGAAAAGCCGTGATGGTCAATGGCGGTCAGCCAAAGTTAAAAGCTATGGACAGCAAGAGTTGTTTAAAATTGTTTTTGGTCCGGTTAATAATGCGGCTACCAACTATCATCCTGAAGTTCTGGCCACCAGGAATCACCGCTGGTTCTTGGCTGATGACACCATCACCGATAATTTGCAGGTGGGCGATATTTTAGAGTCGGCCAAATCGGAAGAAAATCGGGATGAAGAAGGCATTCGTCACGGATTAATCTTCGGCGACGGAACCGGACATAAATCGCGCAGTGACTATGGCGGCAGAATCCATTCTCAAGGAAAGCAGTACAACTCGATTCGTCTGTGTGGCGATGATAAGAACTTTTTACAGTATTTTGGTGGTTATACCACCACTTACCCAAAGCATGCCGGCGGAGATCCGGTAGTTTATGTGGGCGCCAAAGATTGGAAGGATTTACCTTTTACCCATGATCCAACGTACATTGCTGGTTTTATTTTTGGCTGGTGGTTGGCTGATGGATCCAAAACCTACCCCACCACCAAGGGTTTGGAGATCAGCACTAGCAATTCGGAGGCAGCGGAGTGGCTAAAAGAATTTGCGCCCTACGCCGGCTTTATTATTACTGGTTTTTCTTCCCACGACCGGAAGAGCGGGGACGGTTCGTATGCGAACGGGAAGCCTCTATTTTCGATCAGGTTGGCCCAAAACAAGGCCAGGAAAGTACTAAGCATTGAGCCGGCTGGAAAAGACGAGGTTTTCTGTGTTGAGGAGCCGGTAACCACTGGTTTTGTGTTAGCCAATGGGTTACTAACCGGCAACTGTTCGACGGCCTCATCGTCCTACATCATGTTCTATTTATTGATGAACGGTTCCGGCGTTGGCCGGGCCTATGACGACGACATGTGCGTGGTCAACTGGGATTTTATGCCCAATGTGCGCTGTGTCATTGACGAGAATCATCCCGATTTCGTCTGGGGAATTGATGAGAGCGTGCGCGATGCGCGGCACAAATACGGTGATTCTTCCATCTGGTTTACCGTTCCCGACCACCGGGAGGGTTGGTCTCAGGCAGTGGAGATGATCGAAACCATGGCCTACGAAAAGAAGCACAAAGATGATTTGTTGATCTTGGATTTTTCCCAAGTCCGGCCCAAGGGCGCGCCGATTCACGGTATGCAGGATCGTCCCGCCTCCGGACCCAAACCTTTGATGCGGGCGATTGAACGCCTGACCTCGGTTCGTGGTTCCGGCATGTCGCCGTGGAAGCAAACGATGTACGTGGATCATTATCTGGCGGAATGCGTCCTGGTTGGCGGCGCCCGGCGCAGTGCTCGGATTGCCACTAAGGTTTGGACCGATCCGGAGATTGTCGATTTCGTTAACATTAAGCGCGGCGGTTTTCTCTGGAGTGCCAACAACTCAGTCGCGGTGGACGAAAAGTTTTGGAAGCAGCGCACTCAGCACTCCCAAAAACTTTTGGACGCCATTTTGCGGGCCAGCTACGAGGATGGCACCGGCGAACCGGGCTTTATCAACCAGCATCGCTTAGTGCAAAACGACGACAATTACGATGGCTATTTGGACGGTAAATATGCCGCTAGCGCTAAGTATCAGCCAATGAAGCGGACGGAAAAAATGTTGGCACATCTGGCTAAAAATGCTTCGTCCAAGGTTTATAGCCAAATCGTCAACCCCTGTGGTGAAATTTCGCTGAACATGTTGGGCGGTTACTGCGTCATCGCGGATGTGGTGCCGTATTTTGCTCCCACTCTGGACGACGCTGAGGAAGCTTTCCGCGCGGCGACGCGCGCCCTAATCCGGGTTAACACCATGGATTCCTTATATAACCGCGAGGTAAAGCGAACCAACCGGATTGGTGTCGGCATGACCGGAGTGCATGAGTTTGCTTGGAATTATTTCGGCTTGTCTTTTCGCGATCTGATCGACGAAGAGAAGGCCCAAGATTTCTGGCTAAGCCTGTCTCGTTTTAAGCGGGCGGTAGTGGAAGAAGCAGCGAAATATGCCCAACAGCTCGGTGTGCCGGTGCCACACACCAATACTACTATTAAACCAGCTGGAACAACGTCAAAGTTGTTTGCTCTGACGGAGGGGGCACACCTGCCCAGCATGCGCGAATATTTGCGCTGGGTGCAGTTTCGCGTTGATGATCCTTTGGTCAAGCGCTACGAGAAAAAAGGTTATCCGGTCAAAGAATTGAAAAGCTACGCCGGGACCGCCATCGTGGGCTTTCCCACTCAACCCGAGATTTGTCGTCTGGGTATGAATGGTGGATTGGTTACCGCGGCGGAAGCTACTCCTGAGGAGCAGTATAAATGGTTGATGTTGTTGGAAAAATACTGGATTGTAGGCGTGGACGAAAGTGGTCAACCCTTACCCGACACCGGCAATCAAGTTTCCTACACCCTCAAGTACAATCCGACGAAAGTGGCTTTTACCCAGTACGCGGCTATGATCAAACAGTACCAGAGTCAGGTGAAATGTTGCTCGGTCATGCCGCAGCAAGACACCACCGCCTACGAGTACCAGCCGGAACAACCGATGACGACGGGGGAATTTGTCCGCGTTCTCAACGAAATTGAAGAGGATGAAGAATTGCTGGAGGACATTGATCTTGAAGCCCTGAAGTGTGCCAGCGGGGCCTGTCCGATCTAAAGTTATTCGGCAATCCAGGTTACAATAGCGATACATGCGGCAGTGGAAAACAATTTTTCTCGGCGCTTTGGTGGCGGTGCTGGCTTGGCTGGCAGTCTGGTTGCCGCGGTTCAACCCGGTCAAGGCTCAGGCCCCGCCGTCTGGTGCCTGTGGTTCTGGGCAAATCGACTTGGCTGAGTATTGGTTTCCGGGAAAAGCCGTTAGTTTCAACGTTTTGGTTTGTGCCACCGAGTTTACTCTGCCGGCGGGCAACGCAGTGGTTGATGTTATTCCTCTGACGCCGGAAGAGTGGGCCAAAATGAAAGCCCAGGGGGCGCCGGGCGATCAAGCCTACAAAATCGGCGGCGGCGTGGATGCGGAAGGTCGGCGAACCTACTTTATTTATTCCTATGATGCCGAACACGTTTATTTTTTAGAGGACCAGGTTTGGGACGGCCAATGTACTAATGGGGCAGCGGCGTTCTACCGGCCCCACCTAGGATCGGCGAGTGGTCCCTGGGGAGCGGTTTATCCCCGCTGCGTCGCTGATGGGGGGAGTTTTTCCAGCCCGGAAGCGGCGGTAACTTACGAAAAAGACCCTTATCTTACCTCAGGCGAGCTGGTTCCTTGTCAAACCCCCTATAGCGGCGAGAGCGTGGTTACCAAAACTGTACGCAGTGTTGATCCGGATACTTTCCGCGGCGCGCCCAAAGGGACGGGTGGCGATGTCATCGCCGTAACCACCACCGGTGGAGCCGGCACTGGGGAAACGATGTTCTTTACCAAGGGCAAAGGAATGACTGGCTTTATGGTCGAGCAAGGTGGTCCTGGCGGCAAGGTGGTTTTTCATCAGGTCTATGCCGATGGTGATGAGGTAACCGATCTGCTTTGTGAGGAGGAAGCCGAGTTGAGCGAGAAGCCGGTATTTATTTACCCGCGCACCACAGAGGAAATTGAAAAATATGTCGCCAATGCCCAGGTTTATTGCGCGCCGCCGCAAATTTATCAACCGATTGAGCCAGCAATCAAGCCGATTCTGCCCAATTGTTTTGAAGCCGGCGATCAGGCACCGGGACCGGAATATGATGCCAAGATTGTTCGCGTGGCCGGCCAGTGCAACGAAACTCAATATCCAACCATTCATGCCAAAGAAACGCTCGATCTTTTTGATATGTCTTTTCCGCTGTTTCGGAGCGATTTTGGTGGGGTCAGCATCGAGGCCGATCTTTCCAAAACCGACCCGGAAGAAACAATTTTGACGGCTTTGCAAAAAGGCGGCCGCCCCAATTACGCGCCGCGGTTCTATTTATCCAGCCCGGAAATCCAGTGTTTAAGCGCGGTGCGATATATCAAGTATGTCCAGCGTTTATGCAGCGAGTGGAATCCAGGCGCCGATCCCGCCGCGTGTTCTGCTAACGCCTTAGTGACCTTGCCGGATGGCAGTGAGCAGCGTCTGTTTGAGTTGGCTGGAACCCTGGGCAGTGAAGCGGTTTGCCGAAAATTTTCGGATGAGGCCGCCCGGAATACCCGGCGCGCCCAGATTGTGAGCAGCATTCAACCTTTTACGCCCAAGGTTTTCAAAATGGGTTTCATTGTTCAACACATTTGGTTATATGGTGCTAAATATCCATTGCTCGGCCAGTTTTTAACGCAACAGATCGCTGCCTGGTTTAGTGGAACGGAAGATCAGCCCGGATTTGGAGTGTCAGGCGGCGAAAAACTAGTCGTGGTTCCGGTCTGGTACAACTCCGGCTTGACGCCCAATGAGTATGATCAAACTCAATTCCGTCCCTATAGTATCGACCCAACCACGATTAAGGATCCGATCCAGGTTAAAGAACAACCGACGAACTTTGCCGGCTCGGTCTGGCGGACCTATGCCCAACTATTGCCAGATTACGTTCAAAAAAGTATCGCCACCGATCGGTTGAAGACCGTCGATGAGAACTATGAACTGACCCAACAAATAGTTGGTGGAAATTTAATCGGTCAACCGGCTTATTCTCTGACTTATGACGACGAGGTGGTGAAAGACGCAAGCACGCCTCCGATTACCGAATGTTCCACCCCCTCCGATTGTCTTTGTCTGAAGAAGGATAAGGAGGATAAAACTTGCCAGAATGAAACCTATGAGGATTTGCAAAAAGCCTTTCCAGAGGGCTTTGAGCCGGACAATGCTTACTTGGAGCAATTGAAGCTGCAGTTAGTGGCCCGCGTAAACGCGGGTATTCAGGAGTCGGTCCCTTACCCGACCGCCCAGGAGACAATCAACGGTACCAATCCAGAGGCGGGGCCGCTTTCCGAGCGTTCTTTTAACCGTTGTGAAGTCGATCCAGAGAATAAAAAATTTGGCCAGGTTGAGGAGGCGCAGGACATTGTTAGTTATGCTCTCCAGCAGCTGAGCGAAGTAGTGGCAGAGCCGTCGGTCGAGGGCGCCAAAAAAGCGATTACCGAGGTAATTACCCGTATTTCCGGAAAAATTATGGTCCAAAACTACAATCCTCCCATTGAAGAAAGGCAGCAGCGAGCTTATTTGGTTCTGCCAGATGAGGCCCTGAATATCGATATCGAGCAGGCCTACGTCACGCCGATGTTTTTAAGTCCGGAAATGTACGCCAGCATTATGAAGGGCGAAAACCCGATTTATCCTTTTAATCTGGATGAAGACGGTAATCCTAAGCCGACGGAGGATCAGCAGCCACTCTCGGCATTTTTGCGGACGTTGGGATTAACCCGCAAAGTTAAAAGCGATAATCTGGAGGGCTACGCCCAGAAAATGACGACCATCTATGCCGCCGCATGTGTTTCACCGCTGATCCATACCGGCTGTACCTGTAGCAGCACTATTATTTATCAAGACGTCGATCCACCTTGGGTGGAGTACGATCCGAATTTTGCCAGCATGCAACCAACCCCGGCCAACGGCTGTCGCAAGGAAGAATACATCCAGACCAGCTTGGTGGATCTACAGGGTGCCGAGCCCGGAAAATCGCCCAACGCCAATCCGCAAACTCCGGGTCAGTTGGCGGCTCTAAACGAATTTTTGCGCCGCCAAGTATTCACCCCTGGTTATTTGCAGAATTTCCAAGTTTATCCCGGATTGGAGAAGTACTATCAGGGTGTGGGCGCGACCGGGCCCAAGCCTGGAGTGAGGGGGCTGACGCGTGATTTAGAACAAGCGCTCAAAGATCTAAGCGCCTACTTCCAGGCTTTGGTCGAAAATATCAATCTTACCTACGCCTCGGCCAAGCCGGTGCAGACTTGTGACTTGCTCTATGTTTCGCAGGAAGAGGCGACGCGCTTTGGTCAACATCTTTTGGCGGCGATTCGTAAACCGGAAATTTGGGACTGGCTTAAGGAAACCTATACCGGCGCCAACCCGTTTGGTGATTGTGGTGGTCTGACTTGTCCGGAGTTTATTGTCCAAACCACGACTTCGGTCCCGGTTGGCGCCGGCAGTTTGTATATCAACCCCTTAGTCGCCTACGTTATTGCTCATAGTGAAGGCGGGCCGACCGGTGGCTTAGGTTTTGCTTATGGTTGCGGTATTCCGGCCTTTGATACCTATAAACCCGCCGCCACTCTGGACGGTGTGGCTTGTACGGTGGAAACGGCTGGTGGCGCAGAGGTTTTGCATCCGGTTTTTGCAGCCAAGTATGGACCGGCTTATCAAACTGGAGCAGTCGTGGCCGACACCTGTATTGACGAGCGAGCCGGCCGGACAACCAGTACCAACAACACTCCGGAAGACGGTCTGGCTTGCTTTATCGCTTATTCCCAGGGTTCATATGTTCTCGGCAACAATGATGTCCAAATGTTTAACGGCTATGGAGCCAGTTCCACTCATGGTGCATACATTCGCGCCCAACTCGATTTGCTCGATGAACTGGCAACCCAAGTGACGCGTGCGGCCAAAGCCACCGGGACCTACGACGCGGAGGTTGAAGCGGCCCAGCAGCAGTTGCGTGATGACGCGGTGCTTTTACGTCAGCGGATCGGCAACTGCCGGTCATAGCCAAGTTTTCCGCTAACGCTTACAATCGACTTATGTTCACTCAATTCAAGAATTGGTTGCAACGGCAAATTTTACGTCTGAACGGGGTAATTATCTTGCCCCCGCAAACTTCGGTCGATCTCTTCCAACCGGACGGCACTCCGGAAGAGGATGTTCGGGCCGAGGTGAACACGACTTGGGACTATTCGGTCATCGATGAGAAATTGGCGCGCCGACTGGGTCTTTTGGGTGAAGATGCGGTGGTGGAAGAATTAGTGATTCCGGAGCTTGGTGCCAAAAAACGCTCGTTAATAATGGTCTCTTTTAATTTAGGCGGGAAATCCAAGCGTTCGCGCTGGGCGGTGATGGACCGCGCCGCTTTGACTTTTCCAGTGGTTATTGGCGGCAATGATTTGGCGGGTTTTCTGGTTCAAATGAGCGAAATAGTATAATACGCCCATGAAAATAGCCCTTGGCATGTCGGGCGGAGTCGATTCGTCGCTTTCCGCGGCCTTGCTTAAAGACGCTGGTCATGAAGTGACCGGGGTCTTTTTGGAGTGTTGGCGGGCGCCAGGCTGCCGAGCGGAAGAGGATCGCAAAGATGCCTTGGCTGTGGCGTTGGATTTGGGATTGCCGTTCCGCGTACTCGATTTTCGGGATGCCTACCGCGAGCGGGTGGTGGAAGAATTTTTCCGCGCCTACGAGCGCGGTCTTACCCCCAATCCGGATATTTGGTGCAACACCGAGATCAAGTTTGGCCTGTTCTACGACTGGGCCATCAAGCAAGGTTTTGACGCGATCGCCACCGGCCATTACGCCCAAATCCTGTTGACAGGAATGATTCCTACCCGACCCTTTCCCGAGAGGATTGATTCCGGATTGATTCCTCCTGAGGTGGGGTCGGGTAGGAATCATTCCTTGGTATTGGCGCGCGGGATGGACGAGAAAAAGGATCAAACGTATTTCTTGTACCGCTTGCGCCAGGACCAGCTTGATCACGTGGTTTTTCCGATCGGTCACCTGACCAAAGCCGAAGTGCGCCGCCTGGCGAAAGAAAAGGGTATTCCGGTGGCGGACAAGCCGGACTCGCAAGGAATTTGTTTTATCGGCGACATTGATGTCCGCGAATTTTTGCGCGCGCGTCTCGGTGAAAAACCTGGCGACGTCCTTGATCCGGATGGCAACATCATTGGTCGACACCAGGGAGTATGGTTGTACACCATCGGCCAGCGCCATGGTTTTGAGTTATTTCCTATGGTTCACATCAACCATCAAGAATGGAAACACGTTTTGCCGCCGCTCTATGTAATTGCCAAAGACGCAACGGCCAACACGATCACGGTCGGCTTCGGCACGGAAACCGAAAGCGCGAAAGTTAAATTAAACGATCTGTTTTGGCGCGATCCAGAGATTTTTCCCGGTGATAATCTAGTTGTTTCGGTACTAGCCCGTTTGCGTCATGGCGGCGCCCTGCTTCCCGCTGAGTTAAAAATCAACCGCGATCAGGGTGAATTAATTTTGAACGAATCTCAACGCGGCATTGCCCCCGGACAATCGGTGGTTTTTTATGACCCGATCGATACCCGGATTTGCTGGGGAGGGGGAGTAATTGCCTAAATTAAATCGCCGGGAGGCTATCGGTTTGGGAGGGAAGATCGGCGCCGGCGCACTCGGGGCTTATCTGGGGGCCGAGATTAGTTCTGATCCCAAGGCAGCCAGTTCAGCGGCCATTGAAGCTCTGTTACACAAGCGGGTGATGGATTTTACCGCCGAGGGGCACAATTATCGCGCCGTTTATTGGGCGCACGGTCAAGGTGGTTATGCCAATGGTGAGATCCGGCCGGAAGATGTGGTCCCGGGAAGGTTTACCATTCTCGAGTCTTCCTTTGAATATCTGGACCCTCATTTTGAATTATCTTCGGCTTACTCCCCAGATGACCGCCGATCAATCCGGGATAATTCTTTGGGCATTGTGTTGAATGATTGTCCTTTCAATCACCTGCCAGGTTACGTTAGCGAAGTTTCACCACTGTTGGTTGCCGTCGGACTCACCATTACGCAGCCGCTTTTGAAGCGGCGGGATTTTTTGCGAAAAGGCGCCGGGTTAGGCGCTGTTTTGGCCGGAATTTCTGGGGCGAAACCTCTTCTGTCCCTACTCGATTTTTCTCCGGCCATGGCTAAAGAACTGGCTCGGTTAAATTATTTTATTGAGCTGGCCAATCCGCAAAGTTTTATCTCGACCTTTCGCAATGCCCTGGTAGCCTACAAAACCTTAGATCGGGAACAGGATCACAATATAATTTTTGGCAAAGGCCATACTTCCCAACCATTTTATTTTCAGAGCGGCCGGTCGACACTTCTTGATTATTTGGGTCGTTATCCGCTCGAGTGGATTGACCAATTAGTACCCGATCGGCAGTATCTTTATACTTCTTTGGTTCAAACCAAAACTGACGCGGGCAACTATCAATCGAGTTTGGTTGAGCACCCAAAGTTAAAGCAACTTTTCTCCTAAAAGTAATTTGCCGGTCTATTTACTAGTCGGAAGAGCTTTTTTTCGGTGGTTTCCCCTTGACGCCTGGCGGATTTTTGATACTATACAACTCTCGACCGCAGATCGTGGCCGAGTTTGCTCGTGAACAATTTGAGTGAGATCGATCTCTCCAGATCGATCTCTAAGATAAGACAGTACACGGACTGACAGGAGGTTTTACGGAATCTTTTGTCTCTCCGTGAGACAGTAATTTTCCGTTACATTCTATTTGAGAATTTGATCCTGGCTCAGGATGAACGCTGGCGGTGTGCCTTAAGCATGCAAGTCGAACGGGGAAGCTTTCGCAAGCAAGTGCGAATCCAGTGGCAGACGGGTGAGTAACGCGTAGGAATCTACCTTT
The DNA here is from genome assembly GCA_963749595.1 of Candidatus Woesebacteria bacterium. Lineage (GTDB taxonomy): Bacteria > Patescibacteriota > Microgenomatia > UBA1400 > UBA1396 > CAVVNJ01. The sequence goes on along the minus strand of CAVVNJ010000010.1, from coordinate 32,090 downwards.
TAGTGGGGAATAGCTCGCCGAAAGGCGGGGTAATACCGCATAAGTCTCGCAAGGGGAAAGGTCGTAACCGACGCTGAAGGAGGAGCCTGTGTCCTATCAGCTAGTTGGTGGGGTAATGGCCTACCAAGGCTATGACGGGTAGCGGGTGTGAGAGCATGATCCGCCACAAGGTCACTGAGACACGGGCCTACACCTACGGGTGGCAGCAACTGGGAATATTGCGCAATGGACGAAAGTCTGACGCAGCGACACCGCGTGTGGGAAGAAGGCCTTCGGGTTGTAAACCACTGTGGCAGGGGAGTAATAAATTGAAAGTACCCTGCTAGAAAGCACCTGCTAACTACGTGCCAGAAGCCTCGGTAATACGTAGGGTGCAAGCGTTATCCGGATTTACTGGGCGTAAAGAGTCTCGTAGGCGGTTTGTTAAGTGTCTGGTTAAAGCCTGCGGCTCAACCGCAGAAATGCTGCGTCATACTGCGAGACTTGAGGATGTTCGAGGGATACTGGAACTCTCGGTGGAGGGGTGAAATCCGTTGATATCGAGAGGAACACCAAGGGCGAAGGCAGGTATCTGGGGTATTCCTGACGCTGAGGAACGAAAGCTAGGGGAGCGAAAGGGATTAGAGACCCCTGTAGTCCTAGCCGTAAACGATTGATTGCTAGTTGTTCCTCCGTAAGGGGGAGTGACGTAAGCTAACGCGTTAAGCAGACCGCCTGGGGAGTACGGCCGCAAGGCTAAAACTCAAAGGAATTGACGGGGAAGCGCACAACCAGTGGAGCATGTGGTTTAATTCGATACGAAGCGAAAAACCTTACCCGGGTTTGACATGTACCTGCACGTCTCTGGGAAAGCAGAGACTTCTTCGAGAGTGGTACACAGCTGCTGCATGGCTGTCGTCAGCTCGTGTCGTGAGATGTTCGCTTAAGTGCGGTAACGAGCGCAACCCCTATCCTGTGTTACATATTCACAGGAGACTGCCTCGCATTATTAGCGGGGAGGAAGGAGGGGATGACGTCAAGTCAGCATGGCCCTTATATCCGGGGCCACACACATCCTACAATGGGGCCGACAACGGGTTGCGAACGGCGTAAGGCGGAGCTAATCCTTATAAACGTCCCCTCAGTTCAGATTGAGGGCTGCAACTCGCCCTCATGAAGTCGGAATTGGTAGTAATCGCAGGTCAGCAGACTGCGGTGAATACGTTCTCGCTTCTTGTACACACTGCCCGTCAAGTCAGCAAAGTTGGCAGTGCCCGAAGCGGGTGACCCTAACTCGCAAGAGAGGGGCCCCTCTAAGGTGAGGTCAGCGATGAGGACTAAGTCGTAACAAGGTATCCGTACTGGAAGGTGCGGATGGATCACCTCCTTTCTAAGGAGTTCAAGGTAAGGGCCTCACGCCTCTTCCCTTCTAACAGTAATGTTAGTAAAACTCCAGAAGTCCTGTGATCTCAGTGTCCAGGCCTTCCTGTCAGTCCGTGTGCTGTTTATCTGAGGGTTTAACCCTCTCAAAAACTAAGAGTGCCCCGCGCTCTTTAAGTAACCAATCGGTTTCTGCTCCGTTAGATTGATTGGCGAAATATGGAGAATGGGGACGGGGCTGGGGTCTAACCTTCGGAGGTCACAAGTTGACTTCAAGAGGGTTAGACCCCAATAGCGCCTTAGGCGCTTTTTTTGTGTCTACTTCCGGAAAATGTCGATCAGGAAAGAAATATGGTCGTCCAGGGTTAACTCGATTAACTCGGCACCCTTAATAATATCCTCGCGCGAAACGTTGGCGGCAAAACGCTTATCCTTCATTTTTTTATGCACCGATGGCCATTCCAGATCGGCATAGCCGTTGGGCCGAATTTTGGCGATGGCGTCCAGAAAACCACAGGCTTCGTCGCAAGCAAACAAATAACGTTCCATTAAGGTGTGCGGCTCTTTGCCGGATCGATGCAGGGGCGTGGGCGGCGATCGCCTCGATCATTTCCGCCGGGGCACCGGCCGTCGGTAAAATTTCCGTCACCGCCTTCATGGGGTGTTCGTCCGGGAATTGTTCCCAATCCAGATCGTGCAACAGACCGGTCAACGACCAAAGTTCATGATCCTTTCCGAGTTTGTCGGCGTAGGCGCCCATTGCCTGGGAGACCATTTCGCAATGGCGCCGCAGGGAAGGGTTTTTGACGTATTGGTCGAGGAGATTGAGAGCAGTCGATCGATCGAAGGACATACTCGGCCATTGTAGCAGTTTATGATACAATTGGAACTCGATTTATCGAGGGTATAGCTCAGTTGGCTAGAGCGCTGTCCTGATAAGACAGAGGTCCTTGGTTCAAGTCCAAGTACCCTCACTTTTACCGCTGGTGATGCTTCCAAAACCAGCGCCAGTCCCACAGGGCAACATTTCTTTTCATTAATTCCAAAGCTTCGGCAGTCGACATTTCTGGTCGGAATTGTTCATGGAAAAGTTGACCATATGATCCGGATCGGACGATCATGGTTTTGTAATCGCTGATAATCGAACTATCCCGCCCGAAAAACCAGCCGTTGGTTCTCAGGCGCCGTTCAACTTCCGCCGCTTGTTCGCGCAGATTGGCAATTTCGGACGCAATCGGCAGCTGTTTCTTCCGGTGGTAAACACTCATGGTCCGGACAATGGAGTCGAGCAGCCAGACAGAGAACAATTCGCGCAGATCTTCGCCCCCATACTGCCAGATTTCGTTGCCGGTCTCAGGTTTTTGAAACCGGCCGCTTAGTGTTTCCATCCGCTTAAGCCAACGCATATTTGGCCTTTCTGAATCGATTCTAGCAAATGCTAAAATTGCTCCATGAAGGCTAACCCCGATTGTCTATTTTGCAAATTTGTTTCCGGCGAGATTCCCTGCCATAAAATTTGGGAAGACGAGAAACACTTGGCGTTTTTGACGATTTTCCCCAATACTGAAGCTTTTACCGTGGTAGCGACCAAAGAACATCTCGATAGCTATGCTTTCAATAACGATGATTCGGTGATCGCTGATTTGGTGATCGCCAGTAAAAAAGTTGCCAAACTAATCGACCAGGCTTATGCCGATGACGTGGAGCGGACGGGTTTATTTTTCGAGGGTTACGGAGTGGACCACCTGCACGCCAAGCTGTTCCCGATGCACGGTACCGCTAAGTATCGCGCGGGTTGGCGGCCGATCGACAGTGATGTCAAGGAAATGGTTTTTCCGGAATATCCAGGCTATTTGTGCTCGAACAACGGCCCGCGCGTGCCGGATGAGGAGTTGGCCAGGGTCGCAGAAAAAATTCGCCGGAAGAGCAAAGGCAATTGATCTAATTTTGCTATAATCACTAATAAATAACCTGGAAAAAAGGATTTTATGCTAAGTCGGGAAACTGAACCTCAACCCAGGAAATGGTTCTACACAATTAGGGGTCGAGAGAACATCGATAAATATAAAGAAATTCAGAAGACAATTTGGGATGCCGAAGTCAAACAGGGTTTGCCGCTGACTTCGTTTGCCGCTTCTGGATTTGTCGATGAAATGGAAGTCAGTGTGAGCAATTTTCGGGCTCAGTCCTGGTTGGAGGATGGTTTTGCCAAGCATGGAATCAAGCCGGTTCTATCCAGCGAACCACACGCGGCGGCTTTTTATTCGCCACCGCTGGACTTTACAACGGATGGTGAGCCGCATGATGAACCAGACGAACCAGATGATGAAGACGAGTAGGGCGAGTCAATTTCTCGCGCCAAAAACATTTCGGATAACAGGTATTTTTATTGCCAAGATGGATAGTCCTGCCGAGGCAAGAAACACCAGAGTGGTTCGCTGGAAATACCAAATCCAGAGCGGGTAGCTGATGAACTGGATCGATATCCTCAGCCAGTTGTCGAGGACTTCCATCACAATCGGGTGGATAAGATAAATTCCAAAGCTGGCGCTGGAAATAACGACCAATGAGTTCTTCAACCAACGGGAACGGAAGATGGTTGGGAGGACGATTTCGATATTCATTAGTAGGAGAAATACGGTGGCGGATAATATCAGCAGTGGGACCGTAAAAGGGTCCCAAAAGAAGTTGCCGCCACCATTGGTCCAAAAAAACCGATTACCCAAATTGTAGGCCAGAGTATTTTGATAAGTAAGCAGTGACGATAGTCCGATCAAGATAATCGCTATCTCCAAGAGGATAAAGCAGGCTTTGCGGCTGATGCGTATTCCGGAAAGGAAGAACCCCCAAAGGAGATACATCAGGTAAGGAAGGAAAATAAGGGCGATGTTGGTTGAGCTAGTTGATCGGAAAACAAAGAAACTTAAATGCCGATAAATCAGCACAACACTCGTGACCACTCCCAGCAGGAGCGGGAAATGTTTCTTCTGCATTTTATGGAGGCGTGTCGAGAGGAAGGGGAGAATCAAATATAAGCCAATGACTACCGGCAGATAATATAGATGGCCGATGTCTACAATGAAAAATCGACGAACAAGATCGACCAGCTGGAACGATCCGCCTGGCCGAATCGTGGTCCACCAGTAATATAGCGGCCACCAAAACAATAACGGGATTATGAAAAGCCGGACGATCTTGGGCCCAATGTAACCCCAGCTGATTTTGGCCTTCGTCAGCACCAGCGCTCCAGTTAACATTACGAATAGAGGAATGCTGACTGCAGCCAGGGAATGGAGCGTATTGGCTAACCACCAGGAAATCCCTCCGAGATAATTTGTGGTCGAAGCAGTGATCGCTTCAGTGTGGGTGGCAACTACGCCCAAGATAGCGAAGGTGCGGATTAGGTCAAACGACAAGACTCTTTTATTCATAGCCAGGAAATTATCGCACACCCGAAATGATATAATTTGCTATCGCGGGCCCTTAGCTCAGCTGGCTAGAGCGCTTCATTTGCAATGAAGAGGTCAGGAGTTCGAATCTCCTAGGGTCCACCAAGCGTGCTAGTCCGTCTAAATGCTCTATTCAACGGTTACCGGGAAAGAGCCTTCGGATTTGCTTTGACCCGTGAATCGTAGAGGCCGATTGCCATCGGTAGTTTTTAGGTCAAAAGTTAGAAAATACATGCCCGCTTTCTTGGTTTCGACCGTAAAGTTAAAAGTCTTGCTTTGTCCGGTCGCTATCACCTGATCAGCATCAAGGTGATTTTTGTTAGGAGCAACAACAATGCCGGAACTAGCAACATACTGATTCTTGGTGCGGTCATACACCGCTACGGAAACCTGACCATAAATTTCGTCAAAGCGCCAGTCAGTAGTTCCGGTATTTTTTACGGTTATGCTGAATTGATATGAGCGTTGAGCAGCAGTCTTAGCCGGAAGGTGTTTTGAGGAGACTGCATTCCAGGCCAAGCCGCCGCAATTCACCAGGGCAAAGTTGGTTCCGGATCTGCGGGTTGCTTCTAGGGCTCCGGAAATAATGGTTTCTTTTGATGAGCTGCCGGTGGCGGGTGAGGCAACCACCTCAACTTTATTGACTCCCACAGGCAGCTTATCGGTCAGATCGATAGTAAAACCATGATTGCCGGGGGTGCCTTTGATAGCTGGCGGGAACTGGGTTGGCTCATTAGCGGTCGCTGTGCCAATTGTTTCACCCTGATAAGTGGCTTTAATCTGTAGTGAGTCGCCAGGCTTGGCGGTATCGGCCGCACCACCAATGATGGTACATCCTTCAGCTTTTACGGCTCCCAAAATACAATTCTTCGTGCCCTTAGCACATTTTAAAGTAGCGCTGGCGGCGGCTCGCTCATCGCTGGTTTGGGTGGTAACACGTTGGGAAGTCAAATAAACAACGACGCCTGCTCCGGCAATCAGGATCAAAGCTAAGATGGCAATAATTGGGCGTTGTTTCCTTTTGATTTTCATGCATGCTCCTTATAATAGCGCTGAGATCAGTTTAACCAGTCGCTAGAAGCTCGTCAATCGTTGTCCCTCCATTTATAGATCGATGTTTTATTATGCTACAAAGACGCATCCGCTTTCCCCTTGCCACTCGGCGGGTCGCATGGTATATTACAGTCCTCTGCTAAAGACAACTTCGTACATACATCACTTTTCAGGTTTTGCTAGTCATAGCGGGCCGTGATTTTTACTTAGTTTTCCGGCGCAGAAATGGAGATTGGGCGTTGCCCGAGTCGAAAGACTTGCGCGCGTCCTTTCGCTCGTGAACAAGTAGAGAGACAATCAAGAAACCGCATGGAGCGGCGTTCGCGCCGCTCCGCAAATGATAATAATTCGTTATTATCGACACGCAGTCATTTCATGTTGATTCATCAACATACCGCGTGTATAAACTCATGCATATGGTGGATGCCTAGGCAAAATGTGCCGAAGAAGGACGTGCTACGCCACGAAAGTCGACGGGGAGCTGCGACGAAGCTGTGATCCGTCGGTGTCCGAATGGAGAAATCCACCTCTTCGTGAGGTGATCCTCACTTTTAGTGGGGGCGGGAACCAGCTGAACTGAAATATCTAAGTAAGCTGAGGAAAAGAAATCGTAAGAGATTCCCTTAGTAAGCGACGAGCGAACAGGGAAGAGCCTAAACCAGACTTCAGTCGGGGTTGTAGGAGCCCCATCATGGGAGTACTTTGGTAGCAGAACACCGTGGAATAGGTGACCAAAGAGGGTGAAAGTCCCGTATGTGAAATTGAAGATCATTCTAGGAGATTTCCTGAGTACGTTCGGAGACGGCAAACTCCGGTCGGAATCTGGGGTGACCACGCTCCAAGGCTAAATACACATTATTGACCGATAGTGAACGAGTACCGTGAGGGAAAGGTGAAAAGAAGGGTGAAGACCCCGTGAAATAGAACCTGAAACTATCTGCTAACAAACAGACAGAGTCCCGCAAGCGGATGATGTCGTGCCTATTGAAGAATGAGCCGGCGAGTTATATGCATACTGCAAGTTTAAGCGATTGCCATCGCGGAGGCGTAGTGAAAGCGAGCCTGAATAGGGCGTTTAGAAGTTGTGTATAGACCCGAAACCTGGTGAGCTAACCATGAGCAGGGTGAAGTCCGGTAAAACGTGCGGGAGGCCCGAACCGTTGTACGCTGCAAAGTGCTCGGATGACTTGTGGTTAGGGGTAATATGCCTATCGAACCTGGAGATAGCTGGTTCTCCCCGAAATATATTTAGGTATAGGCTCATGGTTAAGCTATGCGGGGGTAGAGCACTGAATGGGTGTTAGGGACGCAAGTTCTTGCACTCTAATCAAACTCCGAATACCGTTATGTGTTTCCTGGGAGTCAGTATCCGGGGGCTAAGCGCCAGAGGCGAAAGGGAAACATCCCAGATCCTCAGCTAAGGTCTCTAAATGTATGCTAAGTGGAAAAGGAAGTCGTTATTCCTAAGACACCCAGGAGGTCGGCTCAGAAGCAGCCATCCTTGAAAGAAAGCGTAACAGCTCACTAGCCGAGGACGACGGCGCCGAAAATGTAACGAGGCTCAAGCAGAATACCGAAGATCGGAATTTTAATGTCGCAAGACATTGGAGTGGTAGGGGAGCGTTCTGTGTGCTGTGAAGCTAGCGCGTAAGCAGCTGGTGGAGCGATCAGAAGTGAGAATGCCGGCATGAGTAGCGAAAAGGAGGTGAGAATCCTCCACGCCGAATGTCCAAGGTTTCCGCACGCAACGTTCGTCGTGTGCGGGTTAGGCGACCCTAAGGTGAGGCCATAATGGCGTAGCCGATGGATAACCGGTTGATATTCCGGTCCTTGAGTGTGATCGTTATGACTTGGGGAGGGACGGAGTTGGATATCTCGAGCGCAGTGATGAAGATACTGTCGTTTAAGCAGTAAGATCAGTCTGGATAGGCAAATCCGTCATGGCGTTTATATCGAGCTGTGAATACAAGTTGCTTCGCAAGAAGGGCAAGTCGAGTGACTTCAGCTTCCAAGAAAAGCTTCGCAAGGAGATACTATATGAATCGTACCGAAAACCGACACAGGTGGGCTGGTCGAGTAGACCAAGGCGAGCGGGAGAAACTAGTTTAAGGAACTCGGCAAATTAGCTGGGCGTAAGTTCGCAAGATGCCCTGCCCTGGCGCAAGATCGGGGCTACAGCAAAAGATTATGGAGCGACTGTTTAACAAAAACACAGGTCTGTGCAAACGCGAAAGAGGAAGTATACGGGCTGAAACCTGCCCAGTGCCGGAAGGTTAACTGCGAGGGTGATCACTCGCATAGGTGATAGTGCTTTCAATTGAAGCCCCGGTGAACGGCAGCAGTAACTATAACTGTTCTATGGTAGCGAAATTCCTTGTCGGGTAAGTTCCGACCCGCACGAAAGGTGTAACCACTCAGCAACTGTCTTGAACTAGTACCCGGCGAAATTGAAATGGCTGTGAAGATGCGGCCTACTGACAGCAGGACAAAAAGACCCCGTGAAGCTTTACTATAACTTGGCACTGAATTTTTATTTGGAATTGTCGAGCATAGGTGGGAGGTTGCGACTTGTTTCAGACCAATAGTGGAATACCGCTCGTTTTATATAGAAGATCTCACTCAACTTGACTGCAACGTCAAGGAGGACACTGTCTGGTGGGTAGTTTAACTGGGGAGGTTGCTTGCTAAAGAGTAACGCAAGCGTACAAAGGTACCCTTAGCCCGGATGGAAATCGGGCTGTACGTGCAAAGGCATAAGCGTGCTTGACTGTGAGACATACAAGTCGAGCAGAGACGAAAGTCGGTCTTAGTGATCCTCGTGCACTTTGTGGGAGGTGCCGGGCTTAACGGATAAAAGCTACTCCGGGGATAACAGAGTGATCGCACCTAAGCGTCCCTAGCGACGGTGCGGTTTGCTACCTCGATGTCGGCTCATCGCATCCTGGGGGTGAAGAAGCTCCCAAGGGTTGGTCTGTTCGCCCATTAAAGCGGTACGCGAGCTGGGTTCAGAACGTCGTGAGACAGTTCGGCCTCTATCCGCTATCAGCGTTGGATTCTTGAGGGAAGTTGCCCGTAGTACGAGAGGACCCGGGTGAGGTAATCCCTAGTGTTCCTGTTGTCGCCGTCAGGCGCAGCGCAGGGTAGCTACACTACTGTGAGATAACCGCTGAAAGCATCTAAGCGGGAAGCTCGTCCCAAGATAAGGAATCCCTATTAGAAGCGTCGGAGACTACGACGTTGATAGGCGCACGGTGTAAGTCTGGTGACAGATTAAGCCTATGCGTACTAACTATTCGATTGAATACACGTGGTTGTTAATGAGTCAGCATATGCTGGCTCGAGAAATCGACCACAAATTCGAACGTTTCCTTCGGGAAACAGACGCGAAAAAATGATTGCGTGTAGGTTTTTTGAAAGCCGACTTTTTCTTCGGAAAAAGCTGGTGTCTCTCTACTTGTTTGCGAGCGAAGTGCTCGTGAACACTACGGGTCTGACCCTCCGGGGGTAAAGACCTGTACTTGAACATTTGATGATGGATCCGTTTGACCCTGAGGGTCAGACCCGAGAGAGACGCCATTCATCCGGTCCTTAGTGCGCGGTGGTCCCAACTCTTCCCTTTCCGAACAGAGTCTTGAAACGCCGCAGCGGTGAACGTACTGCATTGGCAACGATGTGGGAGAATAGCTCAGGGCCGGGTGAATGGCGTTTTTTTATGCCGTCAGAGACTGGACGGGGAGATAATCGAGTGTAATACTGATGCCAGAAACAGGAAGGAATTATGCCGGAAGAGATTTCGCAATTTGAACCGAATCTGGTCGAGGGAGCGACGCTGGAGGACCTTAATCAGGCTCACCAGGCAGATGAGGTGGCAGCCAAGGCTTATGACGAGGCCAGCCCAATGAATCTTGATTGGTCTCCTGAACAGAAGGCTGATTGGGAGAAGAGGCGAAAAGAGCAGATCGATTCCAAGGAAGAAAAAATTTATCCCGAGTCAAGGCGCATCGCCGATGAGGGCTCTTCCTATTTAGATGAAGCGAAGCGGATTCAGACGCCAGAAGAGCTAGCTACCTTCCGCAGCCACTTTGCTCCCGATAAGGAAAATGATGGGAAGAAAGAGTTTCAGGAGTTGACCCAAACATCAGATCCACTTCTCCAAGCGGCATTGAATATGGAGGTTGGTAAATTGCCCAAAATCGACTCCGCGCTAGAAGCTAAATTCACGACTCAAGACCGGATTTATCGCACGCTAATTAGTCAATTCAAGAGGGCTGGCTCCTCAGGCGAGGTTCGGCAAATCTTAAAAGCGGCCGAAGAAAATCGTGATTCACAGCAAGTACGTCCAGACCAATTTGCCCTGATTGAGAACAGTGCCAAGGTTAGATTGCAAGAATTATCCCTGGAATTGGCGCTGAGCTTCATTAAAAATTTTGGCCGGCAAAATAGCGTTGAGGAAGTTAACAAATCTTTGGAATTGGCCCGATCGCTCCAGCAGAGTGGGGATTTATCCGACGAGCAGCTAGCGGCGGTTGAGTTGGCTGCCAAAGCGCAGATTACCGCTCTTGAGATGGGCGCTATCTAAACCCCATTTTAGCCATGTTATAATAACTCGTCTTTTGAAAGGAGATTCTCGGTTCATGGCTAAAACCACCGCGACTACAAAACAACCAATTACGCCTCAGGCTTCCGAGCCTCAAGCGACCCCAGCTGCCCCCAAGCTCACCATGGAGGACCTGCTCGCCCAGGCCGACCAACAACTAAAAGTTCCCAAGACCGGCAACGTGATCCAGGGAAAAGTCGTCGGCATCACCAAGAAAATGGTCCTGGTTGACGTTGGTGGCAAAACCGAAGGCTTGGTGGTGGATAAAGAATTCGCCATCGCCGAGGATTTCATCTCTACTTTGAATGTTGGCGACACCGTTGACGTTTACGTGCTCGACAGTGAAAACGAACAGGGCCAAATTTTACTTTCCCTCAAGAAGGCCGCCCTCGACAAGAAATGGGACGAATTTACCAAGTTAATGGAAGATCAGACCACGATCACGGCTAAGGCGATTGATGTCAACCGCGGCGGCATGGTGGTGGTTTTAGACGGTGTGCGCGGCTTTATTCCGACCAGTCAGTTTGGTCGCGCCGTGTCCAGCCGGCTTAATGCCCTCAAGGGATCGGATCTACAGGTCAAGATTATCGAGACCGACAAGGAAAAGAACCGCCTGATTTTCTCGGAGCGTTTGGTTTCTGAGGCCGCTGAGATTGCTAATTCCAGCCAAGCGATGGACGCAATCAAGGAAAACGATGTGGTTTCCGGTACTATTACCGGCATTAAGCCGTTCGGCATTTTCGTGGCGGTGGAAGTTCCGGTGGGCGAGGGTATTGGCATCTTGGAAGGTCTGGTGCACATTTCCGAAGTCGCCTGGGATAAAGTGGACGACTTGAACACGCTCTACAAAAAGGGTCAAAAAGTGGAGACCAAGGTGTTGATGGTGGACAAAGAACAGGGCAAATTAACCCTGTCCATCAAGCAATTACAAGGTGATCCTTGGGAAAAATTGGCTACGGAAGTTGAGCCTGGTTCCACGGTCACCGGTACGGTTTCGCGAGTGGTGCCTTTCGGCGTTTTCGTGACCATTGCGTCCGGAGTGGACGGCTTGATTCACGAGAGCAAGTTGGCTGGCCAGACCTATTTCGAAGGTGAAAAAGTTTCGGTGGTGGTCGATTCGGTTGACACGCAACAACGCCGAGTCTCGCTTTCGCCGACGGTTCAAGAGTTGCCGGTTACCTACAAATAAGAAAACTGGGATTTAATCCCGGACGGAGGCTTATGTCCAAGCAGTACATGGTGGTCAACGATGATCAAATTTTGGTTGATATGAACCTGATTTTCTCGGCGATTCGCGAGGCTAAGGGTGACTGGCAGCAAGTGGAAGGCGATCTTAAGGGAATGCTTTCCGGCTTGCAATCAATGATTGAAACGGCGGAACAGGGCTAAGATCTGGAACAACATGGAAAGAGGAGAGAAAATGCCTGATTTGCACGCCGATCATCATGAGGTGAAATCGGTTCACTTTGAAGATCCACAGTCGCGGTTGGCGTATCTCCGCGAAATCTATGCCCCACACAGGGAAGCGCCGCAAACTTTCCGTACGCCAGGAACCTTTTTGGCCGAGTTTGTTTTTAACGGTTTGGCTTTTGACCAAATAGTTGATTTCCTCAAATCCGACAAAGCTCAAGAATATTGTGCCTGCTGTATGGACGAGCGGGTGGTCACGAAAAAAGGCGGTCGATTCATTACCTCTCACAAGAGTTGTGGTGCCGCCGGATTGGTGCACGACGCGCTTCGCGCCAGCCCTGAGCTTCAAGCCAGAATGGCGGCGGTTGTTGGTCAGGCCGCCCTCGATCTCGCTCTCAATTCACCCAATAAAGACAAAATTGGCCAGCTCTGGTCTAAGGCTCTGGCGGAAGCCGTGGGGGCTGAATATGCACATCTGGACGTCGATCATGGTCACCATTACACCACGATGGCGGTGATGGACGCTGGCGGTTGTTTTTTGGGCGATACCCCAGGTAAGGTTGGCGAGCGGACCTTCATCATTAGTAATACCGAATTCCTGGGCAACCAAGATAAAAAAACTGCCTACGGACTAATGGTCCAATACGGTTTTTTGGCCTTAAATATCGCTCGTGGTAGCCACTCGACTCTGGCTGGAAAAGACCAGGAATATCCGTTCACTCTTCTGGTAACCAGGGATGAGGGATTCGATCAGGATCTATTTGATCAAGTGGTCCAAAATTTCTTGACCGAGAGTAAAACCGATTATTCGTCGATGAATTATCAAATTGAGTTTCTTGATGAGTCCAAGCTTACCTAAAATGGTTTGTTTCCGGTAAGAATCGCGTGTTAGACTTTTGGCATGCCTAAAACCCCAGCGAAACCCAAAACTCAATATACCTGTGATGCTTGCGGCGCCAGCTTTCCCAAATGGGGTGGGCAGTGCGGGCAGTGCGGGGCTTGGAACACGCTGGTGGAGTCAGTGGTAATGCCAGCCACGGAGCAGAAGCGCCGAAATTCCGCTTTCTACGGCCTTGCGGCCGAGGACTATGTTTCCGCCTTAGACGTGATGGCGCGGAAGGAAGAGTCGGCTGGCCGCCTCCCCACCGGCCTCTACGAACTGGATCGGGTTTTTGGTGGTGGTATCGTGAAAGGTTCGGTTTTTTTGGTTGGCGGCCAGCCAGGAATTGGTAAGTCAACAATCCTTACTCAGATGATACTTAAAATGCTTATGGACCAACCAAAGCAGAATATTCTTTATGTGGCCGGTGAGGAAAGTCCGACCCAAATTGCTCTCCGCATTGAACGAATGACCGGTCCGTCTGCCAAAGCTAAAACCGATTATTTAAGCCGTTTGTCCTTTTCAGCCGTCACTGACATTGATCAATTGTTGGGTTTGGTGGGGGACAAGCGGCCAACACTAGTCATCGTGGACTCGATACAGAGCATGTTTACCAGCGACTTAACGGGCATTGTTGGCTCGGTAGCGCAACTACGGGAGACGACTTTGCGCTTAATTTCCTGGGCCAAGCAGAGTGGAACGCCAATTTTCTTGGTAGGCCATGTCACCAAAGACGGCGACATTGCCGGGCCAAAAATCCTTGAACATATTGTTGATGCAGTAATCGAGATAACGGGTGATAGATCAGGAGAAATACGCCTGGTTCGCTCCTTAAAAAACCGGTTTGGCCCGACCGATGAGGTCGGTTTGTTCCGCCTGACTGGTGATGGCGCCCAAGAGGTGAGCAATCCCGCAGAGATCTTTTTGGAAGAACAATCCCTGGGGAAACCAGGATCGGCGCTGGCGGTTTGTCTGGAGGGAACCCGGCCCGTGGTGGTTGAGGTCCAGGCTTTAGTCGTGCGTTCCTACCTGCCTTCGCCACGGCGGGTAAGTCGAGGAATAAATGTGAACAAACTACATTTGTTGCTGGCCGTTTTACAGAAGCATGCAAAGTTGGATCTGTCTGACCATGATGTTTTTGTGAATGTGGTGGGCAACTTAGAGTTTCGCGATCCGGGCATTGATTTGGCGGTAGGGGCGGCGCTGATCTCATCGAAAAAGGAGAAGTCGCTTGGGGACGAGCTCGTGTATTGTGGTGAAATCGGCTTATTGGGCGAGGTGCGACGGGTAGTTGGTTTGGAAAAGAGGATTAAAGAGGCGCAGCGACTTGGCTACAAGTCAGTCCGCAGCGCGAAAGACCTGAAACACGTATCAGGTTTGATTCCGCGGGCTAGCGGGGGGTGAGTCTTTTGGTTTTTCACAATTCTCTTCACGAGTTTGGGATCTATATCCTCCCAGCGATTTGCGCCCGAAATAGTCCGTAAATGTTCCAGTGATGTTCCCTTAATGGTCCACAATTGGTTCTGGTTTAACCCCGGTTGGTCGAATAAGGAGCTTTTAGGTGCCTTTAGTGTGCCGACTTTAAATCGGGGACTTTATGCGTACCTTTTATGGACCATCAAATTCAGAGAACTCGGTCGGCTGCAGAAAGTGGTGGATATTGGGAACGATAGTTAATCGACGCGGTAATCACAGACACAACCCTACTCGACTTGACGCCCTGGACTCAAATAGTCCCCGAAAAGTCCCCAGTTTTAAATTGGCATCCCAATGGCTCAGAAAAAGTCCCTAAATTGCCGGACTGGACGCCAACGGTACCCAAATGTTCCTCCAAGCGGATCTTCCCGGTGCCTTTACCCACCCATTTGAGGCGCAACTGGCCAGGGAGATGTATATTCCTGGCCATAAACTCGACTACCTGGCTTCATGGGTGGTGGGAAATGGGAAAAAGTTTTCCACATTTCTATTCTCAACCTGATAAGTTCGCATTCTCCAGGCGTAGATGTCTTAAAAATATAATATGGGTTAAGTAAATCGCAACGACATCGAGCGCTATAGGTCTTGCAATGGGGTAGGGTGGGCGTTATAATCCGGCCAACGGGGTACAAAAAAAGAAAGCATCCTCACCGCTGATACAAAGATCACGAGTAACGATGCTTTCTTCAAGATTAGGAGTGTCCGAGTAGGCAGGAGGACACCACTGCGACTACCATACACCGCGGTGTTTGGGCGTCAACCCCAAGAATACGCAAAGCTGCCAAGATAGCGTGGAGGTTCGGACGTTGGGCAGGCCTCCGAACTTCCACCCTGTCTTGGACCTTAGCTTGTGTTACAATCCATTTATTCCCACGCGATGTTTAATTGATTCAAAAAATAGTAAAAATCGTAAGTAAGAAGGAGAGTCATGGCTGATGAAGCCCCAGCGCGTCAAGCTGACGCTGAACCTCAAGTAAAAGTTGCCGAAGCGGCACCCAGTGTGCCGGTTGAGCCTAAAATCGATAAAGTTACGCCCGAAAAATCGAGCCGCTCCAGTGTTGCAGTAGAGAGCGAGCCGAGTCGGGGCCGTTTTCGCGGTGGTCGGGATCGCGATTTTGGTCGTCGTCCCAACAACCCTCCCTCCGAAAGCGCGAGTAATTTACCAATTCACCCCATTGCCGGCTACCTAGATTTGGGCGTTGAGGGCCATGCGGTCGTTCGGACCGGTTTTTCCCAATCCCGCCGCGATGCCTACCTTAGTATTGCCATGGTACGTCGTTTGCGATTGCGTCCGGGTGATTTTTTGGAAGGATCGGCTCGCGAGCCACGCGAAAACGATCGTTACTGGGGCATGGTGGAGATCACCAAAGTGAACGGCAAGGAACCGGAGAAAGTTCACGGCCGTCGTCGTTTTGAAGACCTGGTACCGGTTTATCCTGACGAAAAATTAACCTTGGAAACCGGTCCTGAACCGATTTCTACCCGCCTCATTGATCTGGTAGCGCCAATCGGCAAGGGTCAGCGCGGCATGATTGTTTCGCCGCCCAAGGCTGGCAAGACAACCATCATGAAGGACATCGCCACTGGAGTCGCCGAAAACTTTCCCGACATGCATGTTATGGCGGTGCTCATTGGCGAGCGTCCGGAAGAGGTGACTGATATCCGCCGTCATATTGAGCGGATTACTAAGGGTAAAGGCGAGACCGCGGCTTCCAACTTTGACGAACCGGCAGTTGAGCAGACTAGAGTAGCGGAAGTTGCTCTTGAGCGCGCCAAGCGTTTGGTGGAGGAGGGGAGAGACGTCGTCATTCTCATGGACTCGATTACCCGTCTAGCTCGGGCCTACAACTTAGCGATTCCTACGTCTGGCCGAACTCTATCCGGTGGTTTTGACCCGGCTGCCTTGTACCCGCCGAAGCGCTTTTTTGGCGCTGCCCGCAATTTTGAAGAGGCGGGATCGCTGACGATTATCGGTACGGCTCTCGTCGACACCGGCTCACGAATGGACGATTTGGTTTTCGAGGAGTTTAAGGGTACCGGCAATATGGAGTTGCACCTTGATCGCCGGATGGCTGAACGTCGGGTCTACCCGGCAATTAATCTGCAGCGTTCGGGAACTCGGCGCGATGATCTGTTGTTTTCTAGCCAGGATTACCAGAGCATCTTGGTAATGCACCGCATGGTTGATATGCTGGGTGAAGACGAACGAACCGAGATGGTGGTGCGTCGACTGAAGGAAACCAAGACGAATAAGCAATTCTTGGCCAGCCTGAAGGAAGGGTAGAACCAGGTACAGCGTGTTTGGCAAATGGCGAAAAGGATCGACAGCGGCAGTGGGCGAAACCTCGACCCGCTCGAGCCGGACCACTCCCGGTGATTGGTGGCGGTTTTTGGCCTTTTGGCGCGAGTACACCTACCGGCGCGGTTACGTTTTGTTTTCCTATCTTGAGCTACTGAAAGATTTGGTGGTTGGGATTTTGTACAAGCGGCGCGGTAAGTTCGCCCGGCCGTTCCTGCACACCGCCCTGATGAGTATCTTTTTTGTCGGGATCACTTTTGGCCCGCTCCTGGTTCAGAGAGCGACGGCCGAGGAACTTACCGCGCCGGCGATTCCTTCAGCCGTGATCCGCACCTCCACTGGTGACACCGCCTTCGTGACCGAGCTGAGCGAAGAAGTAGTCAAGTTCCGTGGGGGAGAGGTGATCGAGCACGTGGTGCAACCTGGTGAAACAGTTGCCGCGATCGCCCAAAAGTATAACCTCCAGCCAAACTCAATTTTCATGGAAAATAATCTGACATCCCAGTCCAAACTTACGCCCGGACAGCGCCTGCGGATTCTGCCCATGGACGGAGTGCGCCATAAAGTTCAGCGTGGGGAAACGATTTTCACGATTGCCAAGAAATACGGTCTCGGCGACGACGAAGTGGCCGCTCAGCCGATCATCTCTTTTCCCTTTAACAGTTTTGCCGACGATACTACTTTCTCCCTGACTGCCGGGCAGTACGTTTATGTTCCGGGCGGTGTGCGGCGCGAAGTGGCACCATTTGTCGCGGTGCGCTTGACCACTCCCAATGCCGGTGCCGTTTCGGCGACCGGCGCTTTTGTCTGGCCAGCCGCCGGCTATCTTTCCCAGGGCTACTTCTGGTACCACAAGGGTTGGGACATTGCCAACCGTGGCGGCGGCAAGATTTTGGCGGCGGATTCCGGCAAGATCATCGTGGCCGGCTGGGTTGACAACACTGGTTACGGCAATCGGGTAATGATTGATCACGGCAACGGCACGGTGACGTTGTATGGCCACCTTTCAGTGGTTCGCGTCCAGGTTGGTCAAACCGTTAACAAGGGCGATGTGATTGGTGACATGGGATCGACCGGCCGCTCAACTGGTACGCACTTGCACTTTGAGGTTAGGGTAGGCGGGCAGTTACTTAATCCAGGTGGTTATTTGCGCTAGTAAAAAGCACTAAACATAAGGTAATGTATACTTAGATATACAAAATATGATTGATATAGTAAACATTACGATAAAGTCGGGTAAGGGTGGGGATGGATCGGCCTCTTTTCGTCGGGAGAAATATATTCCCAAGGGCGGTCCGGATGGCGGTGATGGTGGCGACGGCGGATCAATCTACTTAGTGGCCGACGTTCACAAAAACACGCTCAGTCATTTTCGCGGCACGGCGACGTTCGCGGCGGAAGACGGCGGCAACGGTACCGGGGTGAAGAAATTCGGTACCAAGGGCGCTGATCGCGACGTCGCCGTGCCGCTGGGAACGGTAATTTGGGAAGAACAACCCGATGGCACAAAGATGGCCGTGGGAGAAATTATTCGTCCGGAAGATCGGGTCCTGGTGGGCAAAGGCGGGCGCGGCGGTCGCGGCAACGTTCACTTCAAAAGTTCGCGCAACATCACGCCGCTCGAGTTTGAATTAGGCGGCGAATCCACGGTCCGCAACTTTGACGCTGGAGCTGAAGTTGCTGGCCGACGTCGGTCTGGTTGGTTATCCCAATGCCGGCAAGAGCACGCTGCTGTCTGTCCTTACCAGTGCCACTCCCAAAATTGCCAACTATCCTTTCACGACACTCGATCCCAACCTGGGCGCGCTGTCCGTTGTCGATGGTCAAGAGTCGGCGAGCTACGTTCTGGCCGATATTCCTGGTCTAATTGAGCAGGCGAGTGCCGGCAAGGGTTTGGGATTGGAGTTCTTGCGCCATATCGAGCGTTGCCGACTGTTGCTGTTTGTATTGTTTGTTGAAGACGCCTTTTTGCCCCAGGCCGAAGCCGATCCGGAAGCGGTGGCCGAACGAGGTGATTCAAACAGTGGGAAGTGTTACGCCACGAACTTGCGCGAGTACGATCTGAAGGTCAGACCTTCCAGAGAAAACTCTGGGGAAGGTCTGACCTTACTCGAGAGACCATACCTCATCGCCCTGAATAAAATCGATTTGTTATCCACGGAAACGGCTGAACAAAATAATCGCCCAGTTAAACCAGAAGCTGCCTTCCGGAGAAGGAAAGAAGCTGTGGCCGATTTCCGGTGCCTCCGGACAAGGCCTGCCAGAGCTGTCGCTAGCGATTCACCGGAAAATTCGGGATTTGCCCGCTGCGGAGATTAAGGCGGAAATTTTGCCGGTCTATAAACCTGATTCAGGGATCGGTCAACCTCGGCTTGTCTACCGCGATCACCCGTAAAGTCAAACCTTCCAGATGGTATAATATTCCTCTGACCGGGCCCATAGCGCAGTTGGCTAGCGCGTCTGCATGGCATGCAGAAGGTCAGGGGTTCGAATCCCCTTGGGTCCACATCGGCAACAAAACCTCTCGGAGTGAGACTGTGGGGCCTATAGGTAAGCGGTATACCGCGGCATTCGCATTGCCGAGTCCCGAGTTCGATTCTCGGTAGGTCCACAAAAAAACAAAAGGGGATCATGAATCGTGAAGAAGAGTATTTGTCAGCCCTGGACCAATTTGGCGAGGTTTTGACTCCGGAGCAGCAAGCGGCGGTTCACCAGTATGGCGAAGCTTTTATTCTCAGTCGACAAGAAGATAGTCCCGAAAGTTACGATGCCGCAGTAGAGGCATTTGTGAATTTAATTGTTCTCTACCAGATACCGATCGGCATTATCGGCTTGATTCAATCCAGCGACCATGCCTATGGCTTATTACGCTAGTTTAAGGTCATACCTTCCAGGCTAAATAGCCCAATAGTTTCCGGTAGTTGTAAGTTTTTGGTCAGTTTTTTCTGCTAAAAGATAATGATGCCAAGAATCAATCGCATTTTCCCATACGTCGAAAACGGTTGGTACCATATTTACTCCAGGGGAGTTAATAAACAGCCGGTTTTCTTCGAGGACAAAGACTATTGGGTTTTTCGCAAAATTGTGCGGCGGAAAATCCGGGAGATGGCGGGACTGATATTGGTCGATACTTATTGTCTGCTCGATACCCACTTTCATTTTCGTTATTTTCAAAAACAGCAGCGGGACATTACCGAGTTCATGCGCTCGATAATGATTCGCTATGGTTTATACCTCCGAAAGAAGTATTCCTTGACGGGGCAGCAGTTTGAGGGCAGTTTCCGGGCCGTCTATTTACGGACCGAAGCCGAGCGTGAGCGGGTACGGGAGTATATTCTCCGAAACCCAATCGAGGCCGGGTTGATTGGTTGGAAACACGTGGGAACCAAGATTTAGGGTCTAGATAAGCTTTAGTGCTATTATGGTTTTATGAGGAAGGTCAGACCTTTAACAAAGTTTTCTCTGGAAGGTCTGACCTTGATCGAGTTGCTGGTGGTCACGGCGATCATTGCCTTTTTGTCGCTCATCACGATGTTTGTTATTATTCCCTTTTTGCAAAAAAGCCGGGATAGCGTCCGCAAGAGCCATCTGGAAAAATATCGGGTGGTGCTGGAAGAGTACCGCGAGGACTACGGCGTTTATCCGGACTCGACCGCCCTCGACAACTGTTCCGGAACCGAATTGCAGCCCTATCTGGACTCGATTTATTGTGATCCAATACGTAAAATTCCGTACCGCTATGTTCCCAGCGCCGATCGGCTAAGTTACAGTTTGTATGCTGATCTGGAGTATGCTGACGACCCAATTGTCGCTTCCCTGAGTTGTGATCAGGGGTGCGGTCCGGATGACGCCGGCGACGGCGGGGGAGATTACAACTACGGTCTCAATCCGGTGGTCAATGTAGGCGGGGGAGAACCCACCCCGACGCCGACGCCGCTGCTGGAGCCAACTTGCGGCACGGCCGGCAACTTTTTTTGTTATGCCAATCAATGTGGCTTGTGTTGCCCAGGCTCGAATTACAAATGTAACAGCACCGGCACAGGGTGTTTTGTGGGGACCTGTCCCTAGGGGCTCGTATATGAAACAACCAGAGCGGTGTGGTTTTACTTTAATCGAAATTTTGGTCGTGATGGCGATCATCGGCGTGCTGGCCAGCGTGGTTGGCGGAAGTTTTATTATCTCCCGGGTGCGGGCGCGGGACTCGGATCGGAAAAATAGTTTGGTCCAAATGCAAAAATCTTTGGAGCTTTATCTGAATGACTACGGCGTTTATCCGGACGGTTCGACTGGTGAGATTAGTGGAGTGGCTTGGGGAGAGGCGTTTTCGCAGGACGGCACTACCTTTATGCAACAAATTCCGTCCGATGCTCAGGAACCGACCCGGCAGTATCTTTATGAAACCGATGCTGATCTGCGGAAGTATCGGCTGTTCACCAATCTGGAAAATACTCGGGATAGTGTGACCGATATCGATAAGGATGGCACGCCCGGGGACGTGTATGTCGGCAAGACTTGTGGCACCAAGTCTTGTAATCATGGCGTTTCTTCCCCCAATACGACCATGACGGAAATTTGGTAAAGTGGTTATATGAAGGCCAAAAATAATTTTTCCGGTTTTACCCTAATCGAGTTGCTGGTGGTGATTTCCATCATTGGCATTCTCGCCGGGTTCTTGTTTGTCAATTTTGCCAGTGTTCGCGAGCGGGGGAGGGACGCGCGGCGCAAGAGCGATCTTCAGTCGATCAAGACGGCGTTGCGGCTGTATTACAACGACTACCAAGCTTATCCCGACAATAGCGCGTCCGGGCAAATTGCCGGTTGCGGTGCCGCGGGCGATGCGGCTTGCGCCTGGGGAGCGGCTTTTGGCAGTGCCAGCACGACCTACATGACCCTGCCGGTGGATCCCATCAATAGCGGCAGCTATGTTTATACCTTCCAGAATATTAGCGATGACGATTTTCGGTTAACCGCCGTTCTTGAGACCAGTTCCGATCAACAGGCGGCCGCCAGCCAACGTGCTTGCGGCATCGCCGAAGCCCAAATTGTGGCGAACGTCTACATGGTTTGCAACCAATAGGAATCATTCCTACCTCACCCTACGCCTGGAGTAATCAATCCGGATTGATTCCTCCTGAGGTGAGATTCGGTAGGAATGATTCCTGCATTGAACACGGTTAGAAGCCGACATCGGAGGGGAGAACGACTTTGCTTTCCGGGGTGGGGGTTGCCTCCGGCTGCTCGCCGCTCACGACTTCCTCAAACCCGCCCGGGACCGCTTCCTGCTCCGGAGTGGAGGGGACGCTGGGCTTGGTCGGGGCCGGAACTTGTTTTTTGTCAGCGGTGGCGTCCGCTTTTTTCTCCGCGGCCTGCTTGGCCTCGACCTGCTTTTGCAAAGCTGCAATCCGCTCGTCCAGTGCCTTAGCCAACTCCGAATCGCCAGGAGTTAGGGATCGTGCTTTTTGGAATGCCTGAAGAGCCAGGGCCAGCTCCTGTTTTTTCTCCAGAGCAACGCCGTAATTGCCGAAAGCATCGACCCAGTCCGGCTTCAGCTGCACCGTTTGTTCATAAGCCCGGAGAGCCTGGTCGACATTGCCCAGGGTCAGATAAAGATTGCCAAGAGACAATCGCAATCCGGGCGAAACAGGATCGGTTTGAATGGCTTGAATATTCGCCGCGGTGGCCCACTGATCGGCCCCTTCCACTTCCAGCAAATTGGCATAAATATTAGCCAAGGTTTCCCAGTTTTCGGTTTCCGCCGGATTGAGCGAGGCCGCGTTCCGGGATTCGCGGAGGGCTTGTTGAACCAGGGTGGTCAGGGACTGTTTTTCCTGATCGGTCAGATCCTTTTTAGTAGTCAGTGACTGAGCGAGGGCCAGGTTAGTGGAGGCATACGAACGTCGATAGGACGAGTTGTTTGGCTGCAAGGCGATGGCCCGCTGCAGATTTAAATAGGTTGGGACCGCTTCGTTGCGCAGGGCACTCTGGCGCGAGAATTCAAAGAAGACACTGGCCGCCCAGACTCGACCGGCCCCGTAGGCCAAAAGAGCTGATAACGCGACCACCGAAATTGCTACCGCCAGCGAGAAACCCGCTTGAGTGCGAATGGTCTTGATGTTATTCGGTCGAGACCACCCGAATGGCGGACAACAGAACAACTACTTCCTTGACCATTTCGGGGGCCAGTTGACGTAGTTCGTTGAGGGCGGCGAGCGCCGTCAGCCCAAGTGTGGCCCAGAGGAGATTGTTGAACGGAAGGACGAAGAACAAAATCAGGTGGGCGATCGGCGCTCGCCGCCAATCCCGGTTCCTTCCGACCAATTTTCTTCACTACCTGGAACAAGGACAGCAGATACTCCCGCCCAAGCCGCCAAGCTCAATAACCCACCAGTCACCAGGGTCTGCAAAAGCTCGGAGCTGCTGCGCCAAACCGCACCATCCAGAAGGGAAGCAGGTTGTAGCTGGCCGCGCGCAGTCGATGGAAAGCGAGGAGGAAGTTTTCCGGTCCGATGCCGAGGAACAAAGCCTTGAGATTCTTGAAGTTTTCGATCGCGATTTCCCAACCGTACGGGAACGGCAGCAACAGGGGACGCAAGTCGGTCTTAGTGGCTAACATGTAGACCAGCATCGCGGCGGTCAGGGCGTTGATTAGGCTAGCGTAGAGCAGGGGATCGCTCCAGCGGGCCGCCAGAGCGTCTTTCGCGCCCGATCCTTGGCGATGAACCAGCTAAGCAATCCGCTGAGCCAACGGCAGCAGAAAAGTCAGGAGCACGAGTGGAGTCTCGGCCGGAGAAAAAATCAAGTTGGTGGCGTAGGTATTGGGATACCAGCGATTCAACCAGGATGCCCAGCGACCAGGGAGTGAATTGCAGCCAAGAAACGAAACTCAAAATCACGCCGGAGTAAGACCAGAGGCGAACGACGTGCTTCCAACGGAAGTTCGGGCGCCAAAGTCGGTCCGAACAAGGCGATTAGGGCCAGTCCGGCGAAGCGTGATCACGCGCCCGGAGAGTTGAAGACAGTGCGTTGGGTCCGGAGAGCACGGCCGAGACCGTCATTGTGCCGGTCAGAGCCAACAGTGAAAAATTGATCAGGGAAAAAGACAGCACGACCCGTTTGGTGAGAACGGATTGAATCGACCAGAGAACGGCCAAAATCGAGTCCGGTCACCACGAACAACATTTGTTTTTGCGATCGAGGTTCGTGCCGAGAAAGGGCAAGAACCAAAACGGAAGAACGAAGGTGACGCCCCACAAAAGCCAATGAGCCAAGCGCGATACCGTATTTTTCATGCGTCTTCCTTCCTCGTCTCGATTTATTCGCTGATCGCGCGCCACTCCAACTTACTTCCTGAGCCAATGGCGACGTTGCTTTGAATGGTGAAACCCTGGCCGTCGGTGCGTGACTGCGATCGAGAAGATGGCATTTTGTCTATTCTGGGCGGGATCGATCGGGTCGACGCGTAAAGCCATGTTACTAGCTAGGCCAGGGAAGTCAACGGTGGCCAGCCGCTCACCGGTTCGCATAACCACGGTGCCGGACTGAGTATTCGCCGCTGTCTGGCTGCTGACGCTGGCGGATTGTCCGTCTTCCGGCGCGGCGATCACTGGGGCGTTAGCCAAATCCTGAGCTTGTTGGGTGGGAACTACTGGAGTGTATTCGGGGGAGTTGGCGAGCGGGTACCGTCGAATGCCGAGCGCGCGCGCGATGGTTAAATCCTGCTCGGCCTTTTTTCCAGTTCCGGCTTGATCACGGCGGCGGTTTTATAGACTCGCGCGCGCGCCAAAAACCCGGCTCCTTGACTGGGCGCTTGTTCAATAGCGTGATTGGCGGCCTCCAAGGCCTGCTGCAGATAAGCCAAAATTTGCTGCCGATCGGCATCGGTCTGGGTAGCGGCGGTAGTCTTGGGAATGACTGATCGCCTTGCTCAAAAATCCTTGCGACAGACTTAGTTGATAGGAGTAGCCGTCAGTTGCCGGTCGTGCTGGCGAGTTGGGCATTAGGGCTGGGGGAGGGGCTAGTCGGACCAGGGCTAGTTTCCGAATTAGTGTCGACTTGGGCGACGGCGTCCGGAGTCCGTCCGGATTGAGCCAGATAGTCGGAAGTCAGCAATTTTTCCTGAGCGGTTAACCGTGGTGGGGCGGGTTGTCCCATCCAGAGCAGGGTAGCCGGGATAATGACGGCCAGGGGGAGAATCAATAGACGGCGCGAGAAACTAAAGGACGGCCAACGACGGTCGTTTAAAGACGGTGTCCGTAGGTGTCCGGTCACTAAAACTGGAGTTTCTACCGGGGGCAGTTCGTTCATAGCTCCAGATATCAATGTACTAGTTTCGATCGAGTTTGGCAACCCCGTTAACAGGGTCCAACGTCCGGCGTTGACAGGTACTTAAAAAGATATAGAATAGGTACCTATGAACACCGCCCAGATTACCAAATCAGATTTCATTAAGTTCAATGTTTCTCCCGAATTTAAGCTCATGGCCGAAAAAAAGGCCCAAGAGCATGGCATGACGGTTTCAGAGTTGGGCCGAATGCTTTTCGGAGCTTTTGTTACTGGCATTGCTCGGCCCTCTTTCGATATATCTTCCGAATTTTTAACGCTAGCTGAACAGGCAAAAAAAAATTATGCCCATGGTCAGGGAAAAACCTTTTCCAGCGTGTCCGAGGCGATTAAGCATCTTCATGAGCTTTAATTTTTATGCCCCAGATTCACTTTGATCCACATTTTGAAACAACCTACCACAAGTTCACCAAACGAAATCCCAAGCGTGTTCGGGCGATAGATCGAGTTTTGGAAATATTTGCCTCTAACCCCCAACATCCTTCTCTGCAACTTGAGAAACTCGTCAGCGGTGAGATCTGGACGATCCGAGTCGATCGGGGCAACCGGCTCTTTTTTATTTGGGCAGACGGAAAAGATACAGCCATCTTTTTCTTGGTTGGCGCCCACGATCTGTATCGAACCTTGAAGAAATAATTTAGCCTGGAGGGTTTGACCTTCAACAAAATCACCTCTGGAAGGTTTAACCTTCAACCTTAGTTGATGATCCACCAGTTGAAGTGGACGTCTTGGTCGGCGGGGGAATCGAGGGTGACGATAAATTGACCCTCGTTTTCCGGAGTGCTTGGATTGTCGGCGGTTTTGGTTTGGACGAATAGAACGCGGTTGCCGGTCGAGCTGGTGGGCGTGAGATAAATCAGCGAATTATTTTGCACCTGGCTGTTGCGAATCACAAAGGAGGCCGTGTTGGCCGGACAGGACGGCCGTGCCGGCGGTGGTGTTGGTTAAGACCGAGACGGAAGCTGATTCCGGGGTGCTGGCGGCATTTTCGGCGGCAATGATCAGTTTCTTGATCCGCGCCGAGCCTGACGCCGAAAATGCCGCCACCTCTTCCTCATTTTTACCGCGAATAATCAACTCGCCCAACTTGTCCGCTTGCTCGGTCGAGGCCAGCTTGACCTCGATGTTCTGTCCCGCGTTGGGTTGGACCACGTCGGCGTAGAGCGACTGGCCGACCCGGACATTGCCCTTGGCATTCAAGTCGACGCTGACCTGAATGCCATCCGGGGCGATGACCATCGTCGAGGCCAGGATTGAAACCCGTCCCTGGCCGGAAGGCTGGATCGCGAAAGTGTTGCAGAACAGACGCGTCTGAGTCGCACGTCTGGTCGACGGCAAAACTCAACGTGTTGGCGCTCCAGAGAGTGGTGCCCAGAGCCAGCGAGTCGCGCAAGGAGAGAGAGTGGGCCGTCGACCAGACCCTTGATCTGCAGATCGTGATCGATTTGGGTCAGATTGATCCGAGGTGATATTGACTACCCGCCACCGTGCCCCACTGGTCCGAGCTGGTGGCCACCGGATCGCCGTTGAGCTGATCGAGGAGCTGCTGGATCTGCGGATCAATAGCCAGGTAGCCGATGCCGTAGCGTCGATCTCCTGTGCGCGCTGGCGAGCGATCAAACTGCTGACCCGTTCTTCCAGATCCGAGATCTGATCGGACCGCACTTCACCCTCCAACCGGCCAGCGCGCAACGTCCCGGCCACCGAGGCGTCCTCCGCCGTCAGGTGCAACGACGTCCGCCTGAGCGCTCTCCAGCTGGATCAACCTGGCGGAGTAGGCCGAGAGATTGTTGGCGTGCAGGGTGCCGCTGACCGAGGCGTCGCCTTTAACTAGCAGAGTACCGAATCGACTGCCAGCCGAGTCGGAAGCCACATTCGGCCGTTCCAAGTCGATCACCAGATCGCCCGATCCGGAAGCGGTCGGCCGAATCACGTCGGTCGCGATCACCGGCACCAGCAGTCGGACTTGATCTCGACCCGGTTAGCCACCAGTTCCTGAGCGTCAACCAGCCCAGCCTGCAGCCTGGCCGCGACCAGAACGCGGTAGGCGTCGACCTGATCCACGACCGTCGCCGTATTTTCCACGAT
Organism: Candidatus Woesebacteria bacterium; assembly: GCA_963749595.1. Lineage (GTDB taxonomy): Bacteria > Patescibacteriota > Microgenomatia > UBA1400 > UBA1396 > CAVVNJ01. The sequence continues at coordinate 5,139 of CAVVNJ010000010.1, read as the reverse complement.
CCACTGGTGAGCTTCGTCCCAGCGGAGGCGAAGATTATCGACGGTGGTCAAGCCGGCGCCGGGGTCATACCAACCGGGGCTGACAAAGACCAGGATCGTGCCCAAACCCTGGTTCAAAGCGGCATACTCCGGATCATTCGGATCGAGTTGGCCGGAAGCGGTAGCGGTGTCCACTCCCGGCTCCACCGCGGCGACTATCGTGCTGGTGCCGTCAAAGTTTTCCAACGCCTGGCCGATGACTGGACCGGCCTTAGTCGCCTTCATGGCATAACCGGGGGTCGAGGCCGTAGTCAGCCGGTCGCCGGCCATAATCGGGCCGTTTTCCAGCGATACTTTGACCGGCACGCGGCCAGCCAGGGCCACCGCGACGGATTGGCCGGAGGGGGACTGTTCATCTTCCTGTAACCAGGCGTAAGGCCGGATTCCGGTCCGAGAGTGATTCCCGGTTTGGTGGAGACGATACCCAGGGAAGCGGAATCGTACGCTTTGTCCGAACGCGCCACCTTAATTTCCCCGCTCGGATCAATCGCGACCACCTCGCCGGCGGCCAGGGTCGAGTCATTGGTGGCGTACCATTCGGCCAAGTCCGCCCCGAAACCGTTGTTGTAGGTGCCGACGGCCAACCAGGTGTAACAGTAACGGGTGCCGTTGGTCAGGTTGCCGGAAACGTCTTGGGTGACAACGTTGGCCCCGGTGGTGGTGATCGGACCCCCTTAGCGAAACCGGTCAGGACCGCGGCGGTACAGTCGGAGAGTACGGTCGGATCGGCCCCGGCTAGGCCGCCGGCATTTTGGACCAGGAGAATCGGCACGTCATCGTAGGTGATGCCCCAGTTGATGGATTCGGAAATGGCCGGGATGGCGGTGGCGTTCTGAAAACCCCAGCCCTTGCGGATGACCTGGTTGTTGACCACGGAGTCGGTAACATTGTCTTCCCGGTGCTGGTCGGCGCTGGCGCCCATTTGCCGCCAGGCATAGGTGCTGTCCCCGGCGTTAAAGGAACAGACGCGGTACCAGCGGACTTTTTTATCGTAGAACATCTCGCCTTCACTGCCGGCGTTACAGGTGCCAGCGTTGACCTCATTCATTACGCCTACAGCCAGGGTACCGGAAATGGTGGCGTCGCCTCTAACATCCAGGGCTGCCGTCTGGCGCGGTCGTGACCGATTCCCACTTCACCGGCTCCGGCGTCGGTCACCAAGGGATAATTGGTAGTTACCGATCCAGATGCCGGTTGGAGTCATGATCGTAATGCCGATATACTCACTCCGAGTTTTGAAGAGGCGACAGTTGGATCCCTGCTATTTAAGCCGAGCAAAGAGGCCGTGCTCGACTCCGGTGTATTGAGGCAGGGTGGCGATCGAGCCAAAGGATGACGCCAATTCCACGTTCCCGCGTAGTGTAAGTAATACGTAAACCCTGAGTGGTGCTTCCATTGGTATTGCCGTCGTAAATCCGGGTGCCGGTTCGGACTAAAATGTCGCCGGTAGTGCCGAGGAGGTCAGTCGGCGGTTCAAGAACCGGTGGCGATGTTCTGTCCCAAGTTGAACGAACTCCCAGTATAGCGAGAGGATTGGTGGTGCCGATGCCGACCAATCCGGCCGATGAAACCATCATAATGTCCCCGGTGGTGACCGCCGAAGTGCTATTGATCTGGAAGAAGTCAGCGGTCTGGCTGGTCACGCCGTTGATCGTCAAGACTTTATCCGTGGTCCGGGTGGCGGACAGCGTGGCGCCGCGGCGGCCGTTGAAGTAACCCGTGGAATCGGTCACGCCGGAAACCAGAATGCCGGCGGTGGGCAGGCTGCTGGGAATCAGGGTGATCCGGGTTTCGGCATTCAAGTCAACGATATCGCCGCCGTTGATCTGGATGTCCGGTTCAAACTCGACCGCGTAGCCCTGAGACGCCACGTGCAGATTGTGGAAGGTGACGGAGTTAACGACGCGGGTAATATCAGAAAAGGTGTGTTTATCGCCATTGGCTTCCAGCGAGAAGCTGCCGGCGGTGGCGTTAACCGAAAACTTGGCGGAAGCGGTGGTGTTGCCGCCGATCAAGACGTCATAAGTGACGTTGGTGGGGTGGAGGACTTTGAGGGTGTCGTTTTGGTACCAGGCGCCACTGGAGGCTGGATTGGACCAGGAAGTATTACCTGAGCCGTCGGTGGGGAGAACGTAGCCGCTGGTGCCGCCGGAAGTTGGCAGAGTCAACGCCCAAGTGCCAGCGGCGGCGGCGACATCCACCGTGACCAGGCCGGAGGTACCGCCCGCCAGGGACAACGATCCGGCCAAGGAGCCAGCCGTGCCCAGTTGCAGTAGCGTGGCCGGCGCCGAATTACCAATACCGATTCGGTCAGCCGTACCGTCCACAAAGAACATATGGGTTTGGCCGTTACTTTCAATCCGGAAATCGACGTCATTACTGGGTTCATTGAAGATGGCCGAACCGTCCGCACCCAGCAAGATTCCAGTGGTAGGAGTGTTGTTGGCAATACCAAGAACGCCAGCTGATTCGCGCTTCAGCCGGACGTCATAAGTACCGCCGAACGCTGTGGTGGATGAGTTACTCCAGACTAGATTCATAGTTGAGCCCAGATGTTGGCCGAGAGCGCCTGGGGCAAGGCCAACCAGGGGGCTCGCACCGCCACCAGAAGCGTAAATATTCCAGGCAGTGGTAGTTCCGGTAGAGCCGATGAAAAATTCCCGGTTGGTGCTGGAGCCAACGCTCAAAAAGATTAGTGGAGGTGCCAAAACTAGATCCGGCCAATTTTAAGCGGCCATCGGAAGACATGAAGGATCGCACGGTTCCGCCGCTGTTTTGCCACTCGGTTAGGCTGGCAGACTGACCAGTAAAGCCCTTGAAGACGCTGGTTACTGTCGAAGCATCAGTGCCAAAGGCGCGGAGGGCGCCGGCCACGGTGGCGGTGGTGACGCCGGAATTGACGTTGAGGACGGCAAATTTGGCGGAGGCGGTCGCGCTGCTGCCGATCAAGAGATCAACCGTGCTGTTGTTGGGGTAGAGGGTGCCACTAGCCTGAGTCCAGTAGTTCGATGAGCCAGCAACCACCGCTGGATCCACCCAGGAAAGAGTTCCACTACCGTTGGTTTGGAGAATGTAGCTCGCAGTTTGCGTGGAAGGTAAAGTATAGAGCAGATCTGCGGCCAAGGTTGCTGGTGCCTGGAAACCGGTGTAATTGCCATTATCCGTTTCGTACAATCTAAGATCACCTTGAGCTAGGACGCCAACATCGCCATTAACGTCAAGTTTGTTACTTGGAGCGGTGGTGCCGATGCCCACGCTACCTGAAGTAGTATTGAAAAGGACGTTTCCTCTAACCACTTCAATTGAGCGCCAATCGGCTGCCGCCGTGATTGTTGGGTTGAGATAAATTCCGCGCGTAATGCCACTGGCCCCGCCGGTTTGGTTAATGGTGGTGTTGATATAAAGTTCATTAAAGGGCGAGGTGCCGCTAGTGGGGTTATAAGTACTATTAATATTAATAGCGTTGGTCAAGTTGGCGTTGGTATTGGTCGACGAGTTGTCAACGTTGAGCTGGCTAGCGGTTGCGCTTAAAATTGTGCCAGATTTAATGACCACCCCGCTGGCATCAGAACCGCCGCCCCGGGCTTGTAAAGTGATTTTGGATGATCCGGTAAAGGTTCCAGCCGAAGCCGATTGAATGAGAAATCCTTTGGTATTATCGCTGGCAATGTTCCCATAAACTGAGTTGGCAGTGTCCGCGACATTGTATAAACGAATGCCGGTGGATGCGGCGACCGAGTCAAGGGTTAAGGCCGTTGCGGGAGCAGTGGTGCCGATACCAACTCTGCTGTTTACAGTGTCAAAGGTGGTAAAGACTGATCCAGAGCGATTAAGCACATTGACTTGTCCGCTGGTATTGCCAGCCAAATCGATGTTCTGCCGATTGGTGGTTTGGATATCACCGTCGCCAGTGAGATAAAGGGCGGCATTAGCCACCGATCCGGAAATAGAAGCGGTCGGGGTACCGGAATTAACATTGATAAAGGCAAACTTGGCGGAGGTGGTAGCCGAAGAACCGATCAATACGTCGACGGAAGGATTCTTAGGATAGAGCGCTCCCAGAGCCTGGGTCCAGTAGACTGTGGCCGAACCGGCAGCGGTGGGATCCACCCAAGCCAAGGTGCCGTTGGTTTGGGTCTGCAGGATATAGTTATTGGCGCCGATACTGCCTGGCCAAGTATAGGCGATATTGCCGAAGGTAGTAGTACCGTCAATTTCTACGTTTCCCTGGAAGTAAGCGTTACCGGCGGCGTCGGCGACCGAGAGGCCGGCGTCCGAACCAACGACAAAGTGCGTTCCTGGGGAAGTATCGCCTATACCGACGTTACCCCCTGATGTTAGAGTCATCCGAGATGTTGCTGGAGCTGTAGTTCCACTAAGAAATTCAAGAGCACCTGTAACGTTGTAGTTGGTGGCAATTCCCCAACCATTTACTCCGTCGTTCTTAAGAAGTCGAACAAAACCACTATTTGAACTACGTATGGTAATTCCATCCACATTTCCCACTTCTACCTGTAGTTTTGAAACAGGGCCCGTTGTCCCAATCCCCACATTCCCACCGCTAGGATTAAGGACCAAGTTTCGATTCAGGGTGGTGGCAATAGTGCCGTCGCCGGTTAGATACAAGCCATTACCGGCCACCGATCCGGAAATAGAAGCGGTCGGGGTACCGGAATTAACATTGATAAAGGCAAACTTGGCGGAGATGGTAGCCGAAGAACCGATCAATACGTCGACGGAAGGATTCTTAGGATAGAGCGCTCCCAGAGCCTGGGTCCAGTAAACGGTGGCTGATCCCGCCGCGGTAGGATCAACCCAAGCCAAAGTACCGTCGGTTTGGGCTTGAAGAATATAGTTGTTGGCATCAATAGTAGAGGGTAGGGTGTAAAGCAGATCGGCCGATAAGGTGCCAGGAGCCTGGAAACCGGTGTAGTTGCCGTTATCGGTTTCGTAGAGACGGAGGTCTCCTGCGGCCAGGATTCCGAGGTTGCCGTTGACGTCGAGCTTGTTGGTGATGCTGGTCGTTCCAATCCCGACATTACTACTACCATTGATGGCAATAACATCCTGTGTTCCTAGCGCTGCAGAACGGGAGATCTT
>CAVVNJ010000009.1:0-130315 GCA_963749595.1 Candidatus Woesebacteria bacterium | reverse complement strand
AACCGCTGGAAAAGACCAATTGGAAAGACTCACTTTTCAAGAATGGAAATTTGTGGATGGGAGCGGCGATGAACCTGGCCTACATGCAATCCCGCCTGATTCGCGACCGGAAAACGCACCAATCATCGACACGGTAAATGGACTTGACGGAAAAACAATCTGGACAATTTACCGGCGCTAACGGTCCTGCAAAAAAGAAAATGGGCGGGGTTTCCCCCGCCCATCTGAGCCTTACTTTTCTTTCTCTTTCAGATACATCGCCGCTACGACCACCCCGATTGCAACTGCAACCAGGAAGGGTAAATCGGCGAGGATTGCCATAGTGATGCCCATAAGGGCAGCATCCAGGTAGCTAACACCCCAGTCATTTTTTCCCGCCCGGTTGAATAACCAGACGACCAGCAGAGCGATCAACATATTAATGATCGCGACGCTCAAAACGGCTGCCACGTGAATGGCCAGGTCCATCACACACCTCCATAGTTGTTCAGGCTCAATTGCTGGAATTACCGACTTTTGACCGTTTCTGGTCTGAGCCGATAATAGTAGCGTCCTATATGTTAACGAAAAGAACCGAAAAAGTCAAGTCCGAGGTCTGACCACGCCTGGAGGGTTAGACCCTCAGAGAGACTGCCAGCGGGGCAAAAGCTTCATGAAGGCCCGCTCACGGTGGGTCAAAAACCGGGGCTTATCCGCATCAGAAAGCTGATGCAGCTCCCCTAACATCATTTGGTATTCAGGAATGTAAAATAACGACTCAAAAGGGAAACCCTCAATCCGTTGCGGCGTGGGCTGCACTACGATCGAGCCCCGTAAGATGCCATCAAATATTTCTACCTCGCCGTTAGGGTGACCAAGGGCTAGGACGGTCCGCATCTGGGCGCCGCGCTCCGAACCGGGAATGCCTTTCATTCGTTCGATAGTATAGTCAATAATTTCTTCGTCGGTCATCTTATGCGCCCGATCTTTCCAGCGGCGGACATAAATCCCCGGCTCACCGTTGAGGGCGTCGATTTCCACTCCAGTATCATCGGCCACAACGAAAACATCATCGGGTAAAAACTGACGGAAAGCGTTAGCTTTGATAATGGCGTTTTCTTCCAGGGTGGCGCCAGATTCTTCCGGTTCAAAATCCAGGGTAAAGTCCAGCGGCCGCAATAACTCAATTCCGTATTGATGGGCGATACGGCTGACCTCGCCATATTTGCCGGAATTGTTAGTGGCGTAGAGCAAACGAGGCATTAGGACACCACCTCGCGCAAGGATAAGGTATTGGTTAATCCGGGTTCCTTCCAGCGACGCCCATGAACAAACAAAAGGCGATCGCCGGTTTTAACCACTTGCAGGGCTTTCAACTGTTCAATGATCGGATCTACCGAAACGATATCTCCCTCTGGAAACTGAGCAACTAAGGGAAAAATTCCGTAGCTCAGGCAAAGCTCATCGCGGGTTTTCGTATCCTCAGTGAGCGCGATCAACGGAATCTCCGGACGGAAGCGCGCCAACTTGCGGGCGGTTTCACCCGTTTCGGTGAAGACCACAATTGCTGAGAGAGAAAAGTCCCGTTTCTGGCCAAGAATATCACTGACCGCCCGGGTCACCGCTTCCGTTTGGGACAAAACATGGGTCTCTTCCAGCGGCGGCAGGGTTACTTTGGCTTCGTTAAATTCTGCAATTCGGTGCATCGCCTGAACTGCCAGATCCGGGTACTTGCCCTGCGCCGTTTCTCCGGACAGCATGATGGCGTCGGTGCCATCGAAAACCGCGTTAGCCACGTCGGAAACTTCTGCCCGCGTCGGTCGTGGGCTATCGATCATCGACTGTAACATTTGAGTAGCCGTAATTACCGGTTTGCCGGCTTGCCTACATTTATGGATCATCGTTTTTTGCCAGTAGGTCAACTCTTCAAACGGCACCTCTATTCCCAGGTCGCCACGGGCGATCATCACCGCGTCACTGACCGCGATAATTTCGTCCAAGTGCTCCACCGCTTTGGCATTTTCAATTTTGGCCACGATGTGAGCGTTAATTTTTCGTTGATCCATCGCTTCTTTTAATACCCGGATATCTTCGGCGGTTCGAACGAAGGAGAGGGCCACGAAATCAACTTTTTCGCTGGCGGCCATATCCAACTTTTTAAAATCATCATCAATCAGCGAAGATAATTCCAGGTGAACTCCAGGAAGGTTCATGCCTTTACGATTACTCACCGAATAATCGGCTTTGGCCTTGATTAGAACGCCCTGCTCGTCGCGCCCAATAACCGCGAACTCGATAAATCCATCGTCAATTAAAATTTGATCACCGGCATTCAAGCCATCTATTACCCGGTGGTCAGGCACTCGGATGCCCTTGCGGCCCTCGACAAAATCAAAGGAGAGCAGAATTTCTTCTCCGGCAGCCACTAACACCGGTTCTTTATTGGGCGTTTCGAGCCGGATCTCCGGACCCTGCAAATCGATCAAAATCCCGACGGGCAAACCTAAGCGATCCGCCACCGCTTGCGCCCGCTGGATCCGCTCGGTATGCCAGGCAACATCGCCGTGCTTCATGTTAAAACGAAAAACGTTCACTCCTGATTTAAGGAGCAATTCAATCTTTTCTTCGGTGTCCGTGGCGGGGCCAATCGTGGCCACAATCTTGGTTCGACGCATAAGTTACCTTTCCTGTTGATTGTAATCTACCTGGCTAAAGTGATAAAGTAGGAGACTATGGGGAAGCGTGGGCGCAAGCGGTCGCCGTTTAAACTTAAACTTCGGTTAGAAACGATTTATTCGCTAGGCAGTTTGCTGTTTTTTGCACTGGCCGGTTTGACCATTATTTCTTTTTCGGGCCAGGGAGAATCGCTGCAAGCAGTGAACGACGTCCTACGTTCGACCTTTGGTTTTGCCGGTTTATTATTGCCGTTTTTATTCATTTCGATGGGTCTGGTTTTGACCGGAGCCAAATGGTCATTCGCTAAACCGCAAGTTTTGGTCGGCTCATTTTTGTTTTTCTTGTCCGCCTTAGTGCTTGGTAAAAGCGGCGAATCCGGCCAAGCCCTTTTCCTGAACTTTTCGGAGCTGATTCAGCCGCTGGGGACCCAAATTGTCTTTTCTCTGGTTGGGCTGGCCGGCTTCTTGATTCTTTCCGACACTTCCCTGCGCGAACTCTTCCGCTTCTTTGGTTCAATGGTTGAAGTCGACCAATCGTCCCGCGAAAAACAGGCCAAGCTTAAAGAGGAAGCCAAAACCAAGGGCTTTTCAATCAAGGGACTTTCGCTGCTCACTAAAGGCAAAGAAAAAGAACCGGAGGCAACCACCGCTAATCCTCAGGAATCTTTCAAAGTTAACAAACCGATGGTGCCGTCGATTGATTTGGAAGATACTTCTTCAACCGCTCCGCTGGCTAACCAGCCCGGCAGTCAAGCTTGGGAGTATCCACCCACTTCCTTGCTTAGTGCCAAACGCGGCGCTCAGGCTGATGCCGGCGACGTTAAAGCTAATGCCTCGATCATTGAGCAAACGCTAGATTCATTCGGTATTAAGGCCCAGATGGTCGAGGTGAACATTGGTCCGGCCGTGACCCAGTACGCCATTAAACCAAGCATTGGTACTAAGTTGACCAAGATCACCTCGCTGGCCAACGACCTGGCTCTTGCTCTGGCGGCCCCGACCGGTCAAATTCGTATTGAAGCCCCCATTCCCGGTCGTGATTTGGTGGGTATTGAGGTCCCCAACCGCTCGCTCCAGGTAGTTTCATTGCGCCAAGTTTTAATGTCACCGGACATGAAAAAGAACCAGTCTAAATTGGCCGTCTCCCTGGGCTTGGACGTGGCCGGACGCGAGGTGGTGGCTGACGTCGCAAAAATGCCGCATGCCTTGATTGCCGGTGCCACCGGCTCGGGAAAATCAGTCGCGGTCAACGCTTTTATCGCCTCGATTTTGTTCCGCGCTTCTCCGGATGAGGTGAAATTTATTTTGGTTGACCCTAAGCGAGTCGAGTTAACCCAATACAATGACATTCCTCATCTGCTCACTCCGGTCATCACCGAACCAAAGAAAGTGGTCTCCGCCCTGAAGTGGGCTTGCGCCGAAATGGACAAGCGCTACAAGGTCTTCCAAGAAGTCGGCGTGCGCAACATTGCTGGTTACAACGAGGCCTCCGGTTTCCAGGCGATGCCTTACATCGTGATTATTATTGATGAGTTGGCGGACATCATGCTGTTTTCACCAAACGAGGTTGAAGAATCGGTCACTCGCTTGGCGCAAATGGCCCGGGCAGTGGGCATTCACCTATTGGTTTCCACCCAGCGACCATCGGTGGACGTGATCACCGGCTTAATTAAGGCCAACATTCCCACCCGCATCGCCTTTAACGTTTCTTCCAACACCGATTCGCGGGTCATCTTGGATACTCCGGGCGCGGAAAAACTGCTGGGCCGCGGCGATATGCTGTATATTCCTCCAGACCAGGCCAAACCGGTCCGCATCCAGGGAACCTTTGTCTCCGATCAAGAAATCCACGACCTGATCGAATTCCTCAAGAAACAAAATAAAACACCGGCCTATGAAGAAGAAATCGTGACTAAGTTCCAGAGCAATCTCACCCACGGCGGCCCCTCTAAAGGCGGGACCGAAGAGCAAGATGAACTGATCAAAGAAGCCGCGCGCATCATTTTGGAGAAAGGCGAGGCCTCGTCTTCCTACATCCAGCGCCGGCTATCGGTTGGTTATAACCGGGCGGCGCGGATTCTGGATCAACTACATGAGTTGGGTATTGTCGGCGTGGTTAATGGCGCCAAACCCCGGGAAATAAACCAGAGCGCCGCCCAGCAGTTCTTGCAGGGTGGCGAACCGCCAGCGGCATGAAAACCATCGGACCCGTCTTACGCGATTACCGCCAGAAACACCACTTAAGTCCCGGCGAGCTTTCGCGCCGAACCATGGTGCCGACCGATTTCATTGAGGCCTTGGAGGAAGAAGACCTGAACCGTCTGCCGGCCCCGGCCCTAGTCAAGGGCTATGTCCGCTTGATTGCTCAGGAAATCAGCTTGCCGGAAGAAAATGCGATTGCCCTCTTCCGCCGGGATTTGGATCGTTCTCCGGCTAGCAATCCGGTAAAACCTCACCGACGCCGCGGTTGGCGATTTTGGTTCACACCGCGGATACTCTCGCTGACAATTTTATGGTTGGCGATCTTAGTTGGCGGAGCTTGGTTATTCCAAAAATGGCAACAACTGGGCCGTCCGCCGCAACTGACGGTCGAGACCCCGATTAACTCGGCGATCGTGGTGGCACCAATCAGCGTCACCGGTAAAACCGATCCCGATGCTTCCCTGACAATTAATACGGAACTCGTCTCCCTGGATCCACAAGGGAACTTCACTTACTCGCTCGATTTGCCACCCGGGGAACGAGCCATCGTCGTTCAAGCCCGGGACCAGCAAGGGCGCGCCAGCGAACAAATTATCTTTGTGACGGTAGAATAGTATATAATCCTTGCCATGATCTCAAGAGAAAAGATTATTCGTCAAATTGCCGCAGGTGGCTTTATCGCTTCCGCTGTTCTTGGATTGTCCAGCTGTGCTGATCAGGAAAAGAACCACAATTCAAACAATTACCACACGAGCATCTCCGCCGACTATATCAAAGATTCCGGCAGCGACAGCCATCCGGCCGAAATCGAGACCCAACCGATCATCATCGATTTACCCCCGCCCACCGCCCTCCCGGTACCAACCGAAACGCCGATGGCGCCTAGAGAAATAATCCTCCGACCGCATCAAAAAGTTGCTGTCGCCGAAAATTTAATCGATTTCCAAAAATGGGAAATTAATATTGCCGGTCTGCAAAACGATCATCTGTTGTATCTCCACGGTTTTAATCGCCAAGGTCAACAAATCTGGAAGATTCACGTGTCACATGACGAGGGAAGAAATTACATTGATGTTACCGTTTTTCCTGAGGTGGGAGATAATGATTGGCTCGGTGCATTTTCCCCCAATCAATTACCGGAAAAAATAACGATTGAACTAGAAAACGGAACTATCAAAGCGGAAAACGATTTGATTATTCGTTGCTGGACACAAGCCGAGGGCGAACATTGGAACTCTTTCGGAGTTGACATCGATGCCTGGAAACAAACCACAACCATCACGGCCGAATTAGCCGCCGGTCAATCAAGTCTCACTCTGAGATAAATCCTGATTCCAAATCCCTCTTTTGCTAACCGGAAGAAGCATTGCCAATCGACCCATCAAATCGCCGCCCAACTGGCGAAGATAGTCCTTGGGCAACTTGGTTTCCGGTTCGTAACCCAAAATTTGCTGGTGAATCCGATCACGAGCCACTACCGCTTCCGCACTCTGATCTTGGAACCAGTCAACCGGCTCGCCAAAAGAAATAGTGGCCGGACGGCGAAGAGCGGACAAAGGATTTTCAAAAGTCACCGCCGGTCCTTGAATGTCGATACTGACCGGGACAATTACCCCGCCGGTCGCAATGGCCGCCAGTGGTGCCGCTAAGCCAGCCTTTTCCGGAAGCTGAGCTCCCTCACCCGCTTTCACCGGATTGTGGGCGGCGATCACGATGTAATGCGGCGCCTTATGCGCAATGTCTTTATATTCGCTATAGCTGATCGTGCCTTTAATCTGGCCTTTCACCGTGCGCGAGCCAATCGGAAAAAAGCGCTCCCAACCAATCACTCGCATCAATAAGGCCAGCGGTGCGGCTTCGGATATTTTTCTCTGGGCAGATTGTTGGGTCAGATAGGCATCGTAACCCTGCTCCATTAGCCAGTAACCGATCGCTTGGACGGAAAGATCATCCAAGTGGGTAACGGCAAAAATCACGGTCCGCTCAGGAGGCAATTTCTCCAGGCTTTCTTGACCCCTTACCTCAAGCTTATCCAAGTTGATAAACGGTTCAAGATTCAAGCGCAAAAAAAATTTGGTTCGTTCGCCGCCTTCGTTAGCAATAAATTTGCGGGAGGATTCAAAGATACCCATCGTCGCATTATAACGACAAATCGATGTCCAAACCGGCGGACTACTGAGTTAATTTGCCAGATCATCCCCGCTTTATACCGATTTAACCAACCTATAGTATATGGTATAATTAGGCTATGACACACTCTGAAAAACATCATCCCTTGAACTGTCCAATGTGTGGCCAGGGCAATAATCAAGGCGCAACAGCTTGTGTGGCTTGCGGCTATGTGCTCCCCGTCGTTCCACGGGAAATAAAAGTTGTTCAAAAAAATGAGAAATCAAATCACAACGCCGAAAAGGTAATAACATCTGCAGCTGTTCTCTTTCTACTCAGCCTGTTACTCATACATTCATCTCGTCAAGTCGCGTCCGATGAGCCAGTAGTCGGCACCCCCGATAAACAAGCGGCCCCAGCTGACGTTATCCCGGCAGTACTACAGCTATCTAATCAGGACTTGATCAACTTGGGTTACGTGAGCGATGGTCCGGCAATCGGTGCTTCCATGCCCGCCTTTGGCGAAATTGGAGGATTGAAGTTGTTTTTCGACAATAATGGCGCCATCGTTAATTTTGAAGACCAAATTAAACTTCCTAGTCTTGATCGGATAGATCTCGACTTACTACCAGGTCCCTATGATCCTGAGACCGCCACTCAACTCTTCCGTAAATTATTGTCAACCGTAGATGAAAATCGCGAAACAAAATTACAGGTTGAAGGCGGACAACCCATATCGGCTTACTATTTTTATCAAGATCTGCGAAACGGCCAGACTTACGGAAAAGGGATTTCTATCCTTAATAATGCCATCCAATCGATCGCTTCGATTGAAACTGGTAATAATCAACGAGTCTTATCGATTGTTGTTCGCCTGATGGACCAAAATGGTCAGATGATCGACCTGCCTATTCCTGCTCCTCTCTGGGGTCAGAAAGAGATCGTTAATCTTCGCCTGGGATCTGGATTTGCCGACCTTCCGGAAACCGATCTTCAGTACCAGTATGCCTTTAATCCACTAAATACCTCTAGCGGCACTCAGTTTTCTTTGCCCGGTGATGATTTTGGATTGAGCCTGACCGCCGTCGACCGGCGCTAACCAAGTGTGGCAAATAAATCCCGTTTGAACTGATTCTGGTCCAACTCTTTAGCCACCATCACGTTAGGCGTCTCCCGTTTATACTTTCGTCGTTCGGCCACGCTCATGCCGAACGTGTGTTCACCTTTCGTTTCGATCACAATATTCATCGGCTCGAGTTGGAAAGCTTTAGGATTCAGCAGAAAATACCCGGCTAGGGCGTCGTAGACCAAAAGTCCTTTGGTCCCTTCATTGACAGTTAGTCCGGCCATAAAGTGTCGCATCATCGGCACCAAGATTTTTTTCAATCGTCGATTGGCCAGCCGTTCAAAATCCTCAACCTGTAAAACCACCTTATTACAGGCATCAAGCGGAACCAAAACTTTCGGGACCTCCGACCGGAAAACAATGTCCGCCGCTTCCGGATCGACGAAGAAGTTGAACTCCGCTACCCGGTTTTTATTTCCCGGAACATCAATTGCCCCGCCCATAATCGCTACTTGCGGAATCAGGGACGGCAATTCCGGATCGAGTTGGAACGCCCGCGCCAGGTTGGTCAGCGGACCAAGAGCTAAAATCGTTACCTCGCCAGGATTTTTCCGGACAATCTCAATGATCCTTTCCGGCGCGTCGGCGGTCAGGCGGTAGTTCGTTTTTGAAGTATCAAACCCGTCTAGACCACTCTCACCGTGCACAACCGCCGTCACCAGTTCCCGCTTTAAAGGGCTAGGTTGGCCAGAAAACACCGGAACCTTCGACCTAATCAGATCCAAAATCGCTTGGGCGTTGCGAGTGACTTTATCGATCGTCGCGTTGCCGGCCACCGTGGTCACCGCCTGGACGTCAAACTGCCCTGATTTCAGCATTAGCAGCAAAGCCAGCGCATCGTCATGGCCGGGGTCGGTGTCGATGATGATCTTTTTCTTTAACAACTTATTCATATTAATCCTTTCTCTTTTAATAACGCGATCGCCTGAATAACGTCACCGGCCTGAAAATCAGCTTTAGTTTCTAGATCTCTACCAATTCGCACCGTCAACATTCCTAAGCTTTTTGCCGGCAGAATGTCGGTTTTTTCTTGATCGCCAATGGAAACAATTTTCTGAGGTGCCAGCTGCCAAAAGTCGACCAATTGTTGGAACGACCGTGGATCCGGTTTGCGGATATCCGGATCGCCGGTAAAGATGGCTTCCGCAAAAAACTGATTTATGGCTAAGAATTGCAGGACACGATCGACCCATATTCTCGGTGCGGCACTCAAGATCCCAGTCTTCACTGATAACAAGCTGAGTGTTTGTTTCAATTCCTGATTGGCCACCAAAAAATCTTGCGGCTGGAGATTCCACGTCACCGCAAAGTACTCACTACGCGGCACCCCTCGTTCACGCTCCAAACCCAAGCTTACTTCTCCCTGGTATCGCTCATTGAAATCCAAATAGCAGGCCTGAGCTTCCAACTCGTTCAAGCCAAAACGGTCCTGAAAAAATTTCCGACAATTAGCTTGAATCTGTTGCCCAAAGCGGGAGGACGGAAAATGACTCTCGTTTCGATCGTCGAAAGAGTACAACGTTCCGTCTAAGTCAAAAACAATGGCCTCAATTTTATTCATCGCGATCCTTTCGCTAATAGTTGATTCAACGCAAGCAACAGCTCAAAAACCTCATCCCGATCCCCTCGCCACTCGCTGGGCGGCAATAAGTGTTTTTGACCAATTATATTGGGCAACAATTGGGGGTTCCGAACCTGAAACCCGCCTTCCGTTTTCAGCTGGCCGATAAAATGACCGGTTGATTGTAATTCCAATATTTCTCGAGCGGTAATCACCTGAGGAAACATTAACCGTAGCGTTTTTTCGTCGGCTAAAATGGCATTTGCCAATTGGGGGAAGTTTGGCCGACCAATAAGCTTAAGAATTTCACTTAGTACCAATAGGTGGTTGGCAATGTCTCCTTGCTTCACTAAATCGAAAAAGTGCCAGCCATCATCCTTAGGAGTAACCATTTCCCGACCACCAAAAGCCTTTGCTCCGAGTCTTTCTTTGGCACCTGGGTTGCTGCCAAGCTTTCCCTGGTTGAGAATCAAGAAACCATGCGTGAAATCCATCTTCTTCTCGGAGAACGCCGCTCGCAATAGTTTCTCGAAAATCAATGAGGTCGATCCGGAAAAAGAGGTGTCATCTAAAACCAAGATATTGCTTAGGTCTTGGTTCGCCAAGAGCGCTCGTATTTCCTCTAGATTGTGACTGAGCATATGACCACTGGTGGGAAGATCGATACTACTGACTTCCCGAATACGACCCATGGAAAATCCGGTCCAATGCGGGACTTGGTCCAGACAAGCAAGGGCTCGAATCAAAGGACCGCGGGCTAGATCGACAACAAAAGTGAATGGCTGGCGATGATGTCGAGTTTCGATCTGAGATTTAAGTTTGGGGATATTCTGTGTTGGCTCAATAAAGCCAGTGGGACAAAGTCGGGTTGGCGGTCAGCCGCAGAAAGCGAGCAATCAATGCTTTTGCCTCCGCTTTGGCATCGGGCCGAAGCTCAAAATCGAGTTCTTCTCCCATCCATAAAATATTTTTTAATTTTTCCGGCATATCTGCCTTTCTTGGGTCAAAACAAAAAACCTCCCATCTGGGAGGTTTGGCCTGACTCATGCTTTTATTTTTTTAGCCCATCAGAAACCGCACCCCCCTGGTTAAGGTGTAATACCAAGCCTGGTGGTGAGTGTTTTCCAATGCCATTGGCGACATTATACACCACGTCGCCGCTCTTGTGAAAATAACCTATCCATGCTTAGATGAATCATATGGATCCGCTCGTCATCGTCCTCACCGTCGTCGCTGCTATCCTGTCGCTGATTCTCATTGTGGTCGGCGTCCAGGCTATTCTGGTCATGCAGGAAGTCCGCCGTTCTTTGAAACGCTTTAATGAACTCGCCGATACCATTGATAACGTCATTACCAAAACCTTTACCCCGCTACAAAATTTGGGCGGCATGATGGCAGGCCTTAAGACCGGCATGAAAATGTTTGAATCATTCGCCCATTTCGTAAAAAGACAAAACGACGATGCGCAAGAATAACAAAACCGCACCCAGTTCTGCCCCTCGATCGACGGAAAATGACGGCGGTAATTTTGGCACCGGGTTTTTCATCGGCCTGCTGAGCGGCGCCATTGGCATGTTCTTGTTTGGCACCAAACAGGGGCACGAGGCTTTGCAGCAGCTCCGTCAACAACTGGAAAAACAAAAGGAAGAGTTTTTGGAACCGGAAAACCAACAAAAAATGCTGGCCGCCGCTAAGACGGTCAAGCAGGTCACGAAACAAACGGCGAAGGACTGGCAGGAGAAATTCCCGAAGTTTCAAAGAAAAGACCTTTCTTCGTAACAATTTAGTAATAATTGCCTGTCATAGTGGATGGAAAGCGTAAGGGGATCTTCCTGGGAGAGGTTGATTCCCGCCTAAAAACCGTAAGGGGGTCTTCCTCGAAGAGGATGATCCCCGCTACAAAAGTAAGGAGTAGGTATGTCAAAAAATTCTGACGCTAATGTCGTTGCCCCCAAGGCTGGCGACAGTCAACAGCAGCAACGGCGCGAGGCAATCGAGATCGCGCTAAAACAAATCCAGAAGGATTACGGTGAAGGCTCGGTGATGCGCCTAGGCAGCAAGCTGGACGAGATGTACACCATGCCGGTGATCTCGACGCAGTGTCTGCCCTTAGATCTGGCCTTGGGCGTAGGCGGTTTGCCGCGTGGCCGAGTAGTTGAAATCTACGGTCCGGAAGCTTCCGGCAAAACCAGCGTCTGTCTGCATGTCATTGCCGAAGCCCAAAAACTAGGCGGGGTAGCGGCGTTCATTGATGCCGAGCATGCGCTTGACCCAGAGCGAGCCAAAAACATCGGCGTCAAATTAGAAGAACTGCTGATTTCTCAGCCGGATTATGGTGAACAAGCCCTGGAAATTGCCGAAACTCTGATCCGTTCCGGGGGCATCGATGTTCTAGTCGTCGACTCGGTCGCGGCTCTGGTCCCCAAGTCGGAAATCGAGGGTGAAATGAGTGATGTTTCGGTCGGCACCCAGGCCCGACTGATGTCCAAGGCCATGCGCAAACTGGCCGCCGTCATCAGTAAATCCCAAACCGTGATCATCTTCACCAACCAATTGCGCATGAAAATCGGTGTGATGTTTGGCAATCCGGAAGTGACTGCCGGTGGTCAAGCTCTGAAGTTTTACGCTTCGGTGCGAATCGACATGCGCAAGATCGGCAACATTCAGGAAGGCGACACTACCGTCGGCACCCGCCACCGCGCCCGGATCGTCAAAAATAAAGTGGCTCCACCTTTCCGGACCACCGAATTCGACATGATGGTTGATTCCGGCATTTCCCAATCCGGCGGCGTACTGGACGTTGCCACGGAAATGAATATCGTGGAAAAAGCGGGCGCGTTCTTCAAGTACAACGGCCAAACTCTGGCTCAAGGACGCGATAACGCCAAAGCGGTGCTGGAAGAAGATCCCAAACTCATGGAAGAAATTAAGCGCAAAGTCTGGGAGCACATCAAGGCCTCAAAACAGGCTAAAGCCGCCACCAAGACCGCTTAATTAAGAGCGGCTGGACATCGCGCGGGCAAAATCGCTGGCTGAGACGGTTTGCGGTGCGACGTCAGTCGGAGCCGACGGTGCAAACTGGGGCATCGCTTGTCCCGAAAAAGCTGGCGCTTTAGCCGCTCCCATGCCCCCAACCCGCATCGTTTGCGGTTGAAGGTTGGGCAGATTCCATTCCTGCTCGCCGCCTTCAAACTGCGGCTCCTGAGACTGACGAATGGGTTGACCCAAGAATTGGAACGCCGGGTTATTAGGATCACGGCGAGCACCACGGCGCATCAAATTAGCGACTGTTTCAAAAGTGCGCGGAGAGAGATTGGGCTGAACCAAACGATCCGTAGCATATTCAATACCGGCTAAAAGATTGGTCGCCAAATCGTCCTTAACCTCCGCAATCTGCAGCTGTCGAACAATGAAATAGACCAGCTCGGAATAAGACAGATGCTCGGGTTGCAAAGTTAGATGCAGCTTGGCATAACCGGGAATTTTATTCTGGGTCACGGCCACGGAGTAGGCGCTGTCAATGGCGTATTTTTCTCGTTCGTAGATTCCGCCCAACTCGGCCAAGCCGTGATAACCAAACAGGAAAATCACGTCCGCCGCAAACCCGGCCCGACGAAACTCAATTGTGCTGGGATCCAACGGCTGACCGCCGGTTTTGGGAGAAATCACCAACTCAAAACGCTTGCTATCCTCATCTACGTTATAGCTGACTTTATCGACCTGTTCCTCACTATAGGCAAAGGACAAGACCAGGTCGCGGTTGCCGGCTTCAGAATGAATCGTATCAACGTCAACTAAGCGCGAAAACTCCACCCGCATCGGCTCCTCACAAACCACCTCGCAGGATTTGCCGGCCTCGCGGAAAGCAATCCGCAGCGCCAAGGCTGCCGCCACCGCGTCATAAGTCGCTTGGGGATGGACAAAACAAACCACGCTTTGGGCTTTTTCGTAAACCGCCGCTAGGGCGGAAAGATCCAGATTGTTCTGCATATAGTGTATTCTACCCGAAAAAAATAAAAACGAAAGCTATCGGCCGTTAATCTTCAACTATTTGGTAGGCCAAAACAACGTCTCCCACGACCACGGTGGCTGGCTTATCCAGCACGAGGCCAAATTCAACGTTCTCGGAAACGCTGTCGATGTCAGTTTTTCCCTGCTTGAGTGAGACCACCTTAGCGTCAGCCAGGAGCTGGTCGGCGCGCTTGAGATGAACCAAATCACCTTTGCGCAACACACCAGTCTGCACCCGGCAGCCCAAAATTTGCTCGCCGCGAATGGAAAAAATCTGAATAATTTCCGCTTTCCCGGTTTCTTTTTCATTAATCTCAGGCGCCAAAAGATGTAACAACTGCTTTTGCAGGTCTTCCAATAAATCGTAAATGATCTGGTATTGCTTGATTTTTACGCCCGAGCCTCTCAGCCAATTTTTTAATCGGACCGGGAGCCTTAGTCTGGAAAGTAACGATTCTCGCTTTTGTCGTCTCCGCCAAGATCACGTCCGATTCGTTCACGTCACCGATGCCGGTACCGATAATTTCCAGGTTGTCAGACACCAAATTCTGGCGAATCGCTTCTAAAGTACCAACAAAATCGGCTTTGATAATTAAGCGAAGTTTAGACGCCTCTTCAATTGAGGGAATCATCAACGGCGCGGCTTTAGCGACGGCGACAACGGAATGTTCCTGACGAGTTATGGAAGCGCCCACTGGCGGGACGCTGTCAAAACCAGCAACCTCTACTGGCAAAGAAGGGCCGGCCGCCTCAATCAACTGACCGACGGCATCGGTCATTGTCCGTACGGAACAAGCGATATCATCGGCAAAAATTGTGGCGTGCGGCCGGAGAGTACCGTTTTGGATGAGAACCGTGGCCACCGGTCCGCGGAACTTATGCTTGCTGGACTCAATCACGACGCCCTGTAGCTCACCCTCGGGATCAGCCTTGAGCTCAAGCACTTCGCCCATGACCACTAAAGTTTCCAAAAGCTTGTCCACGCCTTGGCCGGTTTTGGCGGATAATTCAATCGCTTCGACGTCGCCGCCGTAACCACTGACGTAAATTTCCTTTTCGGCCAATTGCGCTTTGACCATTTCCGGTGAGGCACCCTGGACGTCGATTTTGTTAATCGCCACGATGAGAGGCACGCCGGCGGTTTTGATATGTTGAATTGACTCAACGGTTTGCGGCATCACACCGTCATCGGCAGCGACGACCAAAACTACAATGTCCGTGATCGCCGCGCCGCGGGAACGCATTTTCGAAAAAGCGGCATGTCCGGGAGTATCAATGAAAGTGATTTTCTGACCATTAAACTCGGCTTGATAGGCACCGATATGTTGGGTAATGCCCCCCGCCTCACCAGCCGCAACCCGAGTTTGACGGATGAAGTCCAACAAGGACGTCTTCCCGTGGTCAACGTGTCCCATGATGGTGACAACTGGCGGTCGCGGCTGTAAAGCCATAGTTTTCGTCCTTATTTTTCGATTCTTTCAGTGGCCTCAAGTTGGGCAATGTAGGCTTTGACGGCCGGATCCAAAAGCAGCCTTTTGGTCGGGTTCTAAACCGGACAAGAAACGCTCATCCTGCCATTTACGGCGCAGGTCCTCTAGAGTCGTTACGCGATTTTCAATCAGATAGGTCCGGGTCTCGTCCTTCAGGCCGGCAACTTGATCGATTTCGTATTCTTCCTGACCGGTCACTTTGGCCTCCTGTTTGCCGGTGGCTGACTTGACGGTAATCTCAAAGTCGGTCAGCTTAGCCGCCAACCGAACGTTTTGTCCGCCGCGGCCAATGGCCAGCGGGAGCTGATCGTCAGGGGCAATTACTATCGCACGACGATTTTTCTCGTCCACCTCAATGACCAACGATTCCGCTGGTCCCAAGGCCGCGGCCAAGTAAAGCCGCATATCAGGGGAGTACTGAATGATGTCAATCTTTTCATTATTTACTTCGCGAATGACTTCTTGCACCCGGACACCGCGCTGACCAACACAGGAACCAACCGGATCAACGCCGGACTGGTCGGAATAAACCGCAATCTTGGTGCGCACGCCCGCTTCACGAGCCAGGCCCTTGATCTGAACCGCACCGGAAGCCAATTCGGGAACTTCCCGCTCAAACAACTTGACGATCAAATCTTTGTCGGCCCGGGAGACAACAATCTGCTTGCCGCGAAAGGTTTCGCGAATTTCTTTGATCAGAACCGTAATCCGCATGTTGGGCTTGTAAAACTCACCACGCATCTGTTCTTCCGGAGGCATAATCGCCTGGCCCCGACCCAGATCGACGATGGCGTTTTTGCCGTCATAGCGAACAATTAAGCCTTGGCTCAAGGTTCCCAGCCGATCGGAAAAGTCAGAGATCAGCGCATCACGCTCGGCTTCGCGCACTTTTTGGAAAATCACGTTCTTGGCAGTCTGAGAAGCAATCCGACCAAAACCGGCGGGAGTAACGTCCTCTTTTTTGTCTTCTTCAATCCGGAAAATGCGGGCGGAACCCTCGGCTCGATCAAGCTCGACTTGAAAACGAACCTTACCGGGAATGACATTGCCCTCTTCGTCCAGTTCCTCGTCCTCAAACAACTCCGGACGATCCTTGCGCAAAGCCGCTTCAATGGCCTGCTCAATGGACTCGATGACTTTATCGACGGAAATATTGCGTTCCTTGGCGACTTGCTCCAGCAAGGCCAGAAAACCGCTTTTAATCATGCTGTTCGACATGTTTTACTCCCTTGTTAACCCAATTTTGACGTCCTTTTAGTAAAAAAGGCGGGAACACCCGCCTCGAGAACTGATCAAGGACGTTCACATTATACACAAAAATGGGGGAAAAGGGAAACTGGGTGTTACTTACCGGTGTCGATATTCGGATTCGGGAAGCTCCCGATAAAACACCGCTTCAATGCTGCGGGAAAGCTCCAGTCGTTTATTCCGATCATCGGTCAGACAATAATGAACCCGACCATCCGTGGGGGCGGTTGGGTCAATCACGATGTACCCTAAGTCGAGCAATTCCTGCAAGGCACTGGTAACATCTTCCGGTAAATATCGATACTCCGCGACCAACTCATCTTCGGCAAATCGGCGTAATAGCAATACCCGTCTAGTTACCTCAAACCTGGCTGGATTAGTAGGTTGTTCAAAATCCGGTCGGACATAAGGCTTTCTTTTTCCAGCCAACTGCTCGCCCAACTCAGCGATCAGCTCCCGATTATTTTCGGCAATGGCCAAAGCCAGCTCAGCCACGATCTTCATCGTTTCGTCATGAGAACGGGTTTCGGGATGGGTCATGGCGGCAGTATAGCAAATTAACTTACTTGCCTCGGCGCCATAAGTCGATGAGGGCCCCGGTCCCCAGAACCGCCAGCAACAAACTGGCGATCATTCCCAGAATCGGGAGATGGACCACAATACTAAGAATCAGCGCCCCCACCGTCCCTTGAGCATAGGGCGAAACCTTGGGCACTAATAAGCGGCCCAGCCAATACCCTGGCACCACCCAGGCGGTCAAAAGAACCAGACCATAAACCATGCCTATTAACAAAGCCGCCGGCAAACCGATAATCGTGAGCATCAAAGTCAGAATGCCAAAGGGAATCAGTACTAAGAACGCAGCGCCTTTCCAAAGTGCATCCGGCCAGCGGCGATCAAAGACCGTGCCAGCTTTCTTGAGGGTTTCGCCAAACAGAGCGACGGCCAGCAGCATCACGATGACCCGACCAACCAAGCTAAATAACCACTTTCCCGACCAAGACACTTTCGCCATTTTGCCAGGCTGAGTCTTCGTCAACTTATCCGGTCTAATCTCGACTGAACGCTCGCCGGTAATCTGGGCTTGGTCACTAACCATGGACTCCTTACCGATTTGCGCCTTTAAGTCCTCACCAATTACGGCTTGATCGGCGACCGTTAATTTTTCGGCCTGCAACGTAGCCGTTTGACCGACCATGCCAGCCAATAACGCGGTCTTGGCCCCAAGCTTTAGATCACCCAGCACGTTGCCTTCCTGACGATAATTACCGGATCCAGCGATCACGGCCCCGGCCACCTCGCCTGAGGAAGTAAGTTGCACCTCCCCACCGCCAACGGTTAGGTTGCCACCGATGTCGCCATTGACGACCACGGTCCCGCCGGCGGCGTAAACGTCACCCAAAACCGAGCCATCAATCGTCACGCTGCCGCCGGCGACGATCAAATCGCCATCAACCAGGCCGGTTAACCTAACTTCACCGCCAAAAGCGTAGACCGAACCGGTGTAATCCTGATCCAGAGTTACAGTTTTATCGGCAAAAAAATGTGGGCCGTCATTAAGTAGTTCCAGATCATCGACCGCAACCGCCGCAGTCTGGGCTTGGACCGGTTTTATGCCAAGCGCGAGAAAGCATAAAGCGAGTAACAGGGTTTGGGTAAATTGAACCAGTAATTTGGGCATACGAAATCAGTCTAGAAGAGATTTCGCACGCTTTCAAGGGCTTTTTTCTGTTCGCGGGACAATTTTTCCGGAATCTTGACCAGTAGCCGGACATATAGATCACCGTGTCCGGAGCCCCGCAGATGGGGCACGCCATTGCCGCGCAAACGCATTAGAGTGTGAGATTGCGTGCCCGGCCTGATTTTCACCCGCAGCGGTTTTTCCAGCGTTGGCACCTCGACTTCCCCGCCGAGTAAGGCGGTCAGAAAATCGACTTCGGTTTCTGTAACCACGTCATATCCCTCGCGACGGAACCGCGGATCAGGTCGGACCTGAATGGTGACATCGAAGTCTTCGAAACGCATCCGAGTCCCATCGTCAGCGCCAGCAGGAACCTTAATGGTGTGTTGCTTGCCGTCGATCTGGACTTTCTTTTCCGTGCCATGCACGGCCTCGTCAAAACTAACCGTCAAGGCATAGCGTTGTTTCCGCCGGGCACCACCGAATCCGCCACCGAAAAACTGCTCGAAAATTTCAAACGGATCGGAGGCGTCAAAACCGAAACCGGCGAACGGGTTTTCCCCGCCGGCGGAATAGGTGTAGCGGAACGGGCCGCCAGCAAACCCACCAAAGGGATTGCCGCCACCCATGCCAGCGGCTTGGTCGAACGCGGCGTGGCCGTACTGATCGTAGGCGGCCCGCTTCTGCTCGTCACTTAAGACCTCATAAGCGGCATTAATTTCTTTGAACTTCTGTTCGGCGTCAGCTTCTTTGTTGCGATCAGGATGGAACTTTAAGGCCAGCTTGCGGTAGGCCTTTTTGATCTCGTCCTTGGTGGCCGATCGGGCGACGCCGAGAACTTCGTAGAAATCACGTTTAGTCGCCATGGTTTATTCGTCGCGCTTACTCGCCGTCGACAACCTCGCCTTCCTCGGCCTTACCCTTGTCATCCTCGGGCTTGGTCTCGGATTTTTCTTCCGCCTTGGGCGCTTCAGCTTGGGCCTTTTGCATGACCTCACCGATTTTCTGCGCCGCCGCGAAAGTTTCCTCAATCGCTTTATCGATCGTTTCCTTGGACGCTTCCTGATCCTGAGCCAGCTCTTCCAGTTTCTTCACCGACTCCTCGATCTTGGTTTTGTCGGCGTCTTCCAGTTTGTCGCCGTATTCCTTGAGCTGTTTACCGATCTCGGCCGCCACGCCCTGGGCGTGGTTACGGGCCTCCACATTTTCGCGCTTGCGTTTGTCTTCCTCGGCGTACTTTTCGGCCTCGGCCTTCATCTTTTCGACCTCTTCCTCGGACAAGTTGGTGGCGTTCTGGATCGTGATCTTGGCGTCCTTGCCGGTGTTCTTATCCTTGGCCGCTACGTGCAAAATGCCATTGCTATCAATGTCAAAGGCGACCTCGATCTGAGGCATACCGCGTTGCGCCGGCGGGATGCCGTCAAGAATGAATCGTCCGAGCGACTTATTGTCCGCCGCCATTTCGCGCTCACCCTGCAAGACGTGGATTTCCACCTGCGTCTGGTTGTCCGCCGCCGTGGAAAAGACCTGCGATTTGCTGGTTGGCACGGTGGTGTTGCGCGGGATCAGGGCCGTGCGCACCCCACCCAAAGTTTCCAGACCCAGGGTCAGGGGCGTAACGTCCAACAAAACAATGTCATGAACATCACCAGTGATGACGCCGCCCTGAATGGCCGCGCCCAGCGCCACGACTTCATCGGGGTTAACGCTCTTATTGGGTTTCTTGCCAAAGAATTTTTCCACTTCTTCGATCACCTTGGGCATGCGGGTCATGCCACCCACCAGCACTACCTCGTTGATGTCGGACGCGGAAACGCCAGCGTCATTGAGGGCTTGCTTGACCGGACCGAAAGTTTTAGTGATCAACTCGGCCACCAGCTCCTCGAGCTTGGCGCGGGTCAAAGTCAGCGTCAGATGCAACGGACCATCGGCGCCCTGCGTGATAAAAGGTTGATTGATTTCCGTCTCCACCGCGGAAGACAGCTCGATCTTGGCTTTTTCGGCCGCGTCGCGGATACGCTGCAGCGCCTGGCGGTCTTTGCCCAGATCGACCCCGTTTTCTTTTTTGAATTCGGACACAATCCACTGGATGATCACAGCATCAAAGTCGTCACCGCCCAAAAAGGTATCGCCGTTAGTCGACTTAACTTCGAATACACCCTCGCCTATTTCCAAAATGGAAATATCAAAGGTGCCGCCGCCAAGATCGTACACGGCGATGGTTTCGTTATTTTTCTTATCCAAGCCGTACGCCAGCGAGGCGGCGGTCGGTTCGTTCAAAATGCGCTCGACTTTCAGCCCGGCAATCTCGCCGGCTTGTTTGGTAGCCTGACGCTGCGAGTCGTCAAAGTAAGCCGGAACCGTGATCACGGCCCGATCGACTGTTTCGCCCAAAAAGGCCTCGGCGTCCGCCTTGGCTTTTTGCAGCACCTTGGCCGAAATTTCCTGCGGCGTATATTGGCGACCATCGATCTCGACATCAGCCAACCCGTCTTTACCTTTAACAATGGTATAGGCAAAATGCTCTTTGGCTTTCTGGACTTCCTTATCCTCAAAGCGGCGGCCCATCAGGCGCTTCACCGACATGACCGTGTTCTTAGGATTCAGCACCATCTGGCGCTTGGCCGAATCACCGACCAATTGCTTGACCGGTTCCACGATGGAAGGAAAGGTATTGCGCCCTTCCGAAGTCGGGATAATGACCGCTTTGCCGGCTTGCATCACCGCGATCGCGGAGTTCGTCGTTCCTAAATCGATGCCAATAATCTTGGACATAGTTTCTCCTTTACTCTTGTTCCTTAGTTAATGATTCGCCTCGGCCGACAATCACTTTGGCCGGACGAATGACTTTACCATTCAATTGATAGCCGCGCTCTTCCTCAGCCAAGACTTCATCTTTTTTACCGGCGTCGGTCGCCACCGCTTCCATCTGGCTGGGATCAAATTCCTGACCGATGGTTGGCAACGCTTCAAGCCCATGAGCGGACAGTACTTTCTGCAGATCATCGGCAATTAGCTTGATCGACGGATCGGACAGATGTTTTTGAGCCAGCATCACGTGATCCAGCGTGGGCAGAAGATCAAGAATCAGCATCCGGGCCGCTTGCTCGCGCCAAATGACTTTTTCCTGCTGGGTCCGCTGCTCTAAATTGCGATAGTCGGCCAAGATCCGCTTCTGTGCCTCCTGACAGACCGCCAATTCCTGGCGCAATTGTTCGACTTGTTCTTCCATGATTTTTAGCTGGGCGTCTGACTTCGCCATTTACGCTCCTCATTCACTTTGAGTTTTATCCGATCATTTCCACGATTAAAGTACGGAAGTACTTCATCATCGGGATCACATAAGCATAATCCAGGCGGGCCGGGCCAATGACACTGAGATTGTAACGGTTATTACCAACTTGCAAATCGGTAAAAACAAAACTGACCGGCAAAAGGTACTGGTTCCCCAGATCTTCGCCCAAAACCAGGTGGATCGGTTCTTCGCCGCGAGCGTAATCAAAAATTTCCTGCATGGCACGCACCTCTTCGATCAGGGTGAGAACCGTCCGAGTCACATCGACGTTGGAAAACTCCGGAAAAGCCAAGATGTGGGCATAGCCAGAGGTGTAAAGGCGACCATCTTCCGTGTCCATGACCAAGCCGATACAGCGGGCGCGGTCGGCCAAAACGTGGGCCGCCTCGTTGAAAAGATCAGAAATTTGGTTGCGATTGGACCAAATACGCTCCTTAACCGAAACTTCATCGGCCACGGAGAGGTCCTTCTCCCGCATCAACTCACGGACGTAAAACTTGATCGCCTGAGAGGTGGGGACGCGCCCGGCACTACTGTGAGGCTTGCGAAGGTAACCTTGGTCGGCCAAATAAACCATCTCATTACGAATGGTGGCCGGAGAAACGCCAAAATTGAACTTTTTGTCAATGGTTTCCGAACCCACGGCCTCAGCGGTTTCCATGTATTTTTCAACAATGGCGCGCAGAATCTGAATTTGACGCCCGGTAAGATCGACCATAGTCTGCCTACTTTACCTCGTTAGCACTATTTTGGCAAGAGTGCTATTTCCCCTGCTTGAACCCGCCACCTTTTTCCGGCTAAACTATTGCTATGCCCAGACGTTCATCACGCCGGTCTTCGCGTATTCGCCTGATTCTCCAGCTAGTACCGGTGATCGTGGTGGCAATTGCCGGCATCATCGGCGCGGCCCAACTCCCAGTGGTAAGACAATTTCTAGCGGGGGCAAGTGGAACTCCAGCCAACCTCGTCGTTGACGCCCGGGCGGAAGTCGGCCCGCTTACCAAACCCTGGCGCAATCTGGCTCAAGGTGGCGAAATGAGCAATTGGCGGCTGACCGACATTAAGGGGAAAGTTAGCGCCCTGAATCCAGAATATATCCGGATTGATCACATCTATTCTTTCTACGATATTGTGCAAAAAGATGGGGACACTCTCCGCTTTGACTTCAGCAAGCTCGATCCGCTGATCGATGACATTGTCGCCACCGGGGCCAAGCCCTACATCGCCCTGTCCTATATGCCAGCTACCATCGCCAGTGACGGCCAAATCACCAGTCCGCCGATCAAGTGGGAATATTGGCAAGAAACGGTGCGGGCCACGATTCAGCATTATTCCGGCGATAAAAAAATCGCCAACGTTATTTACGAAGTTTGGAATGAACCTGATCTCTTTGGCGGCTGGAAAACTTACGGCGACCGCAACTACCTCAATCTTTATAGCTACGCCGACCGCGCACAAAAACAAGTTCGCGGGGCTCAACCTTTTCAGTTTGGTGGCCCGGCCATCACGGCCCTTTATAAAAACTGGTTCGATACACTGACTAAAGAGGCCCAAAAGAATGGCTGGCGACTCGACTTCTTTTCCTGGCACCGCTACAACAAGGACCTGGCTCAATTCGATAAAGACTTTGAACAAGCCAACCAGTGGAAAGCCGCCAACCCCGGCCTGGCCAACCTGCAACTTCATATCACCGAATTCGGCCACGATAGCAACGTTCATCCCGGCTATGACACTGGTTTTGGCGCCGCCCACACCGCGGCCGCGGGTATCGAGATGGTCGGCAATATTAACCGCGGTTTTGTCTTTGAGGTTGAAGATGGCAAAGATCCCAAGGGACAGGAGCGCTGGGGTCGCTGGGGTCTGTTGACCAATCATGAGTTTGGGGCCAACATTAAGCCGCGCTACTTGGCTCTCCGTTTAATGAACCGCATTTCCGGAAACCGATTACGGCTATCTGGCAAAGGCACTTGGGTCAAGGCGGTGGCCAGCAAGAACGGCCTGTACACCGAAATGTTGTTGGCCAACTATGACCAATACGGCAAGCATTCCGAAAATGTTCCGGTGAAGTTTACAAATATCTTCCCGAGCAATTATCAACTGGAGATCACTGACTTGGGCGGCAATACGCGCCGAGTGCCACTGGCGACCACCGCGGCGGAATTAGCGACGACGGTCTTTATGCCCGCAAATTCGGTAATGTTTTTGCGGTTGGTGCCAACTCCGGGAGTAGCCGTTCCCACTACAACTACCCGGTAAACTAGATTTTCCTTTTTTTTCGCGCCGAAACTAAGTCTGATCGATCCTGATTTTAAAGATAGGTACTATTAATGAGTAACAGGGTTTGTTGTACATATGTACACATTGTTGTAGGGCCATGAAAAGAACATCGATGATAATCGCAAATCAAGCCAATAAATTCCGAATCCGCTTCATGAAATTTTGTTTGGAGAACTCTTCTACTGATTGCTGAATGGCGCGATAATCCCACTCGTATTTCCAAGCTCTTTCAACCGTCTTTTTCCAGTCGTCCGGGTCAAAAGTTTGAACGTGAAAACCGGATAACCCACCTGTTACGGTAAAACGGGGTTCGCCAGAGTAATGGGCCACCACCGGCGTCCCGGCGGCCATGGCCTCAATCGGGACGATGCCGAAATCCTCATCCTCGGCCGGGAAAAGCAGTACTCTGGCGTGTTGATAAAGCTCGCGGAGGGTCGTGTCATCAACCGAACCGAGAAACTCGACTTTTTCACTCGCTTGGGCCGCCAACCCCTCACTCAAGGAGCCGGTGCCAACCACTTTTAATGGCAAATCAAGTTCACGGCAAACTTGGACCGCCAGTTCCGGATGTTTGCTGTAGGCCAATCGACCGACGAATAGGGCGTAACTTCGTTCCTCCGCCGGCAAAACTTTCAGGCCGGCATCGACCAAAGCTACCGGAGGATAGATCATTACCGAATCGCGTTGATAGTGTTTTTTGATCCGCTCTTGGGTGGTGCGACCGTTGGCAATCAATAAATCCGGATTTTGGGCCGTACGCCAATCCAGCCGACGCATCCAGAGATTGATCAATCCGCCACCAAGTCGGATGATTGGGTTGCGTCGCCAGTCGGTTTGGGTGGAGAGACCGTAAAGTGAACGGGGTGGCGTATGAATATAGCTGAGGTGGCGAGCGCCGGGCTTAACCCTGACTCCTTTGGCCATATACATATTAGTGGAAGAAATAACCACGTCGAATTCGGACAGATCTAATTGAGAAAAGGCCCAAGCAGAAAAAAGGCGGTAGGGAGAAAAAAGGCGTTTGTATAAGGGTAATTTAGTTAAGGGCGATTCACGAATATCCCAACCGGCAAAACGCTGCGCTTGCGGGCCGAGCGCGGCAGGATCGTAGAAGGCCACGTATAACGGCGCCTTGGGAAACATCTCATGCAGGGCTTCCACCACGCGCTCGGCCCCGCCATACTCGCGTAAGTAGTCATGGACGAGAGCGACCTTCATAGAACCATTGTACAGGCTGTGTGCTATAATAGCCCCATCGCGCGGGGTAGTGTACGGTTGCACGTGAGGCTCATAATCTCGCAGACAAGGTCCGATTCCTTGCCCCGCAACATTAAATTTTTCCTCTGCTTTCTTTTGCCTTTCCCGCTAAAATATAACCATGACCCGAGGGACAGCCGTCCGCAACATTGCCATTTTTTTATCCCTGGCTTTTCTCTTTTTCCGGTTTTACAACATTCGCGAGTCGCTCTTCTTCTTCAACGACATTGGCCGTGATTTTCTGGTACTCCTCGATTGGCAGCGATCCGGCAAACCGCCTCTCCTGGGTCCGCAAACCAGCGCCCTACCTTTTAACCAGAGCGCCTGGTACTACTACTCGTTTTACCCGCTCTTTTTGTTGACCGGCGGCTCACCCTACAGCACGCTTCTAACCAATGCCGTCGTTTATCTCGCCATTTTTTGGCTGGGCCTCTACTTAGTTCGCTCCAAACCTTACTGGCAACGACTATGGTTGGTAGTCTTCGCCCTAATGGTGATCCACCCGCAATTTATCGGTCAGAATCGTTTTGTCTGGAATCCGTCATACTTGGGGCCGCTGTTGAGTTTGGCCATCATTGCCTATTTGCGGCTACGTCAAAAATTCGAACTTAAATTGGTGGTATTGCACGGCTTGGCTTTAGCTTTTGCCGTCTCAATGAACTATTCCGCCGCGCCGCTGGCCGTGGCTTTCATTCCGCTTTGGTTCTGGCAATGGCGGCGGCGCGGCTGGCTCCTGCTGGCCACAACCTTCGCCGGCGGCGTCCTGGCCAATTTGGGCTTGTTAATTTCCGAGCTGCGGCACGACTTTCAAATTACGCGCGCGGTTTTGCGGCCACAGGCGGTGATTGCCACTAACGCCCCGCTCTTGGGCAAGCTGATCGACTTGCCGACTCAGCTGCTGGGCGCCTCGACTTGGTTTTCCTGGTTATTGCTGGGGCTAATGGTCCTGGTTTTTGTCGTCTACCAGCGGCAGAAGAAAGAAAAAGCGCTCCTATCAGCCGACTTTTTTACTCTACTTTGGTTACTCGGCTTAACGATCGCAATCACGCTGCTTTCTCCGTTGGTGGTGCAAAAACATTATATTTTTGCCATGCTCACCGCTGGATTTTTTGTGATTGCCGCCCTGCCCAAACAAATATCACTATTGATCGTCATGCTGCTGGCTTCCTACTGGCTGCGGCCGCAACAAATTCGCGCCCATTTTGCGAAAGCGCCGCGGACTGTGGCCCAATTGGAAGAATGTTTTCGGGGTTTCTGCGCCCAGGAAAAGGATCCGCTTTTTGTCAGCGTGACCAGTGGTTTTCACCCCTATCATAACGGCCCAGAACACCGGTACTTCCTGAAACGACATGGTTGCGACGTGCGTGACGAATACTATGATCCTAGTGGCGCCAATAAAATGGCGGTGGTAATCGACAGCGGCAGTTATGAACACGGCAAAACTGCCTATCATGAGTTAACGTTGTTTGGACCGTCAGAGGAAAGCTATCAGTATTCTTGTGGGGGAAATATTCAGATAGACGTGCTAAAACGCTAAAAATTGTTAGTTTCGGTAAGAATCTGCTTTACAATGAAAATATGCTGAAAGCTCAGTTAGTCAAACTTAAGAAAAAAACATTAGTTGGCCCACAGCGTAGGAAAGCCGTTGATCATTTGGTTGAAATCATCAGACAATCTAAGGAGTTCGAGGCTAAGAATGCAGATATACTACGACAAATCCAGGCAGGAGAAACTCGGGAAGAATACTGTCTTCCTCGATAACAATATTCTCGCCAATCTCTTCTCCGATGAGAAGCTTTTATCGGAAGTGACCCTTAAACTATTCCCCGAAAGTGATTTTTTGGTTGATCCAGTAATTAAATTCGAGTTTCTTCGCGACACTTACTTTCCTGAACAGATACAGGCTCGAGAGAACTTTATTGACCATGAGCCCTTCATTAATTTATCAAGCCATCAAGAAATTCATCACCAATTACAAGAAAAAGCTCTAGAATTATCACGTCTCTTGCGCTCCAAAGGAAAACAATCAACGCCACAAAACGATCTATTTCTAATGGCAAGAATGCAACTACATCCTCACTTGATATTATTGACTGGCGACTTTTCCGACTTCGGAGACACTTTATTTGACCGATTGAACGTCATTACCATTGAACAGGAAAGAGCACTTTCCCACTGGCAAGTAATAAAATTTAGCGAGGAAAAGTACCAAAAATGCCTAATCGATTTTAGTCGATTAGCAAAACCAAAAGAATAATATGATCCATTCTTGGCAGGATACCGTTTGGTTTTTGGACGTCGATGATACGATTCTGAATACCGATGGGGCGCATGATTATGGTGCCAAGCTGGCGCAGCAACATCTATCCCGAGGGATCGATCCTCAAGACGCGGAAAAAATCATCGCCTTGTTCAATAAAAAATACTGGTTTATCCGGCAAGGTTACAGCGCCAAAGATCCGGCCGATTGGGAAAAAATTCCTGGCGGACAAGCGGCCTATGAAGTTCTACTGGACCAAATCCGGAGCTATCAACCGGAGGTAATCAAAAAATTCGGTGCCGCCAAATTATGGAGCCGAGAAGTCTTGCTGAAACTCTGCGCTGATGAGCTGAGGATCGAGCTGGCTGGTTCGATGGCTGAAGACGCGGCCGCGGCGTTTTGGGAAGGGGTGGCCCAAAAATCGGCCGTCCTGCCGGATGCTCAGGCCTTGATCGCCGAAATCAAACGCCGCGGCCGCTCGGTTCATTTATTTACCTCCAGCGACGGGCATTTAAGTTATAACCAGCCACGACAAACTTTTACTTATGATCCTGATCGATCGAGACAACAAAAAATTCAGCGGATCGAACGCTACCGCGACCAGGGTTTGACTTACGACACCTTGACTACCGGTGACCCCCTCGACAAACCAGCCCTTTCCGGCTTTCAATCGATGTTGTTAGCCGCTGAAGAATATCAACACCGCCCAGTTGAACCGCAATGCTGCATTATGATTGGCGACTCCTACCAGGGGGATTTGGCCGTGCCGCACGATCAACTTGGTTTTGGATTATGTGTCTGGTACCGGCGAAAAATATCCTGGGCCGGACTGGATTGACGAACGACTGGTCAGTGTCAGCGACTTGCGGCAGGTGACTAGTTTTTTTAGTCACTAAACCGTATAATACGATGCTTCATGGACGATTTTATCCGCGTGCGCGGCGCGCAAGAACATAACCTTAAGAACGTTGACTTGGATTTGCCGAAAAATTCGCTGGTTGTTGTAACCGGTCTATCCGGTTCCGGTAAAAGTTCGTTCGCCTTTGATACCCTCTACGCCGAGGGTCAGCGACGCTACGTGGAATCCTTATCCGCTTATGCCCGGCAGTTTTTAGGCGTGATGCAGAAACCGAAAGTGGAAAGCATCACTGGTTTATCCCCGGCTATTTCCATTGACCAAAAGACGACCTCACACAACCCGCGCTCCACGGTCGGGACGATTACCGAGGTCTACGATTACCTGCGTTTGCTGTTTGCGCGCGCCGGGCGGCCGCATGATCCTAGCACCGGCGAAGAAGTACTACCGTTTTCCCTGGACCAGATTTTGGACGAATTACTTGGCGAGCTCGCCCGGCGCGCGTCGGCCGGTCCGGTCCGTTTTTTAATTCTGGCTCCCGTGGTCAAAGAACGTAAAGGCGAATTTCAATCGTTATTTGCCAACTTGCGCCAAAAAGGTTATTCCCAAGCCCGCATTGATGGCGACATCTATGATTTGCGCGAAGACATCACCTTATTCAAAAATAACCAACATACGATCGAGGCAGTGATTGATCGGGTCGTGGTCGCCCAGGTCCAACTGAACGATCCGGAAGAAGTCGCGCGCGCTCCGCTCCCGCCTTAACGCCGATATTGAACAGGCCCTCACGCTGTCCGACGGTTGGGTTAACTCTGGCCTACGTGTTGGATCCGGGCCTGGATTTCCCGGAAAAGCCCCGCCAATTGGAAACTAGGGAATTTACCGAGAAGCGCGTTTATCCCAGCACCGGCCAACCGGTTCCGGAGCTCGAACCCCGAATGTTTTCGTTTAACACTCCGCATGGTGCCTGTCCCCGCTGCAGCGGTTTGGGGACAATCCTCTCCATTGAAATGAAAAAGCTAATCGCCCCGACCCTGACCCTGCCGGAAGGAGCGATCATTCCTTTTGCCCGTTTGCTGGAAAGCGATACTTGGTTTGCCCGCATCGTGCGGACCGTGGTTACGGAATACGGGGAGGATTGGCGCTCGTCTTGGAAAAGACTTTCCCCCGAACTACAGCAAGAATTACTCTATGGCAGCGACACGGTTTATACCGTCCGTGGCGAGAATCGTTTCGGCGAATCCACTTTAATCCGCGAAACATTTGAGGGCTTCATTCCTAACTTGGAGCGTCGCTACCGCGAGTCCACTTCCGATTATATCCGTCAGGAAATAGAACGATTCATGCAGAAGAATCCCTGCTCTGATTGTCGTGGCCGCCGATTGAAACCGGAAAGTTTGGCGGTTACGGTCGATGGTTTGTCAATTGCCGACGTCACCGAGTTGAGCATCGGCGAGTCTTTGGCTTGGATTCAGGATATGTTGACCAAATCGGTGTTGACGGCGCGCGAGCGTCAGATTATTGAGCCGATTGCCAAAGAAATTATTGCCCGTTTGAATTTCCTCGTTTCGGTTGGACTAACCTATCTGACGCTCGCGCGCGAGGCCAATACCCTGGCCGGCGGCGAGGCCCAGCGGATCCGTCTGGCTTCCCAAATTGGCACCGGCCTCTCCGGCGTCCTCTACGTTCTTGATGAACCAACGATCGGCTTGCACCAAAAAGACAACCATCGTTTAATCACCACCCTGCAACGGCTGCGCGATCTTGGCAATACGGTCGTGGTCGTTGAACATGACCGCGACGTGATGCTGGCCAGTGACCGGCTGATCGACTTTGGACCGGGGGCAGGCGTGCGCGGCGGGGAGGTGGTCGCGCAAGGCACTTCGGCCGAAATAATGAAAGACAAACATTCCATCACCGGCCAATATTTAAACCGCAAAAAAGACATTTGGCTGGAGTCGCGGCCGCAACCGCTGGGCCGACGCGGCAAATCGTTGGTGGTCCATGGCGCCACCGCGCACAACTTGAAAAACCTAACCGTCGAATTTCCGCTGCATCAATTAGTCTGTCTCACCGGCCTCTCTGGTTCCGGAAAGTCGACTTTGCTCCACGACACGCTCTACCAAAACTTACTTTTACTGCTGGATCGGGTTTCTTCCGAAACTCCGGGTCCGGTGGAAGCCATTCACGGCCATGAAGAACTGAAGCGTCTGGCGTTGATTGACCAAAGCCCGATCGGCCGGACGCCGCGCTCCAATCCCGCCACCTACACCAAGGTCTTTGATCTAGTTCGTGAAGTTTTCGCCGAAACGCACGACGCCAAGGAGCGCGGCTACAAACCAGGACGCTTTAGCTTCAACGTCAAGGGCGGCCGCTGTGAAGCTTGTCAGGGCGAGGGCCAGGTTAAAATCGAAATGCAATTTTTGCCGGACGTCTACGTGGCCTGCGAGGTCTGTCATGGTACGCGCTATAACCGCGAGACTCTCGAAGTCCGCTACCATGACAAAACGATCTCCGACGTCCTGGATATGACTATCGAAGAAGCGGCGGCATTCTTCTCGCACTACAAAAAACTTCAGCAGCGGCTACAAACTTTGCTCGACGTTGGGTTGGGCTACATCAAGCTCGGCCAACCGGCGCCAACCCTCTCCGGCGGCGAGGCACAGCGGGTCAAATTGGCCAAAGAATTGACGACCAACACATTGGTACATACCCTTTATTTACTGGACGAGCCGACGACCGGACTACACTTTGAGGACGTCAAGAAGTTGCTGGACGTGCTGGATAAATTAATCCGGCAGGGTAACTCGATTATCCTGATCGAGCACAACCTGGATGTCATCAAGAATGCCGACTGGATCATCGATTTGGGTCCAGGTGGCGGCGAAGATGGCGGACGGGTTGTAGCCGCGGGTACGCCCCAACAAATTGCCGCCAATCCAAACTCCGAGACCGGCGCTTACCTGGTTAAAGAGCTCGAATTTGCCCCGTAAATTGCCACATTTTTGTGACCTCTGGAACCAGGCGAAACAACCCTAAGTTCTATGTACTAGTGTACTAGTACATGAAAAATGTATAGTCGAGTAATGACCTTTCCCTTTTTCGGACCGAAAATCAGAAAAGCTCGACCGAAAGATGTTGACCAGCTATCCGAACTCTATTTTGAATTTTTCAATCGCTTCAATATGGAACAAACACTCACGGGAGTAACGAAGGAGTTGGTTAAAACCCATGACGACCGACAGTTTTGCGCCAACACAATCCAGTCTTATTTCGATGAAGGTTATATCCTTCTTGTGGCCGAAAAAGACGACCAGATTATTGGTCTCATCTCCGGCACTATTCATCTCAATCCCCTGATTATCCACCACCCCGAAGCCGAGATTATCGACTGGTTCGTCACCGAGGATTATCGCCAAAAAGGCATCGGACGAAAACTCTACGCCACCTTCATTTCCGAAATAAAATCTCAGGGTTGCAAATCGATTTCGGTCGAAGCCTTTGCCGAAAACACGAAAACGATCGCCACTTACGAACGCCTGGGATTCGTCAAAGACAGCGTCATTTTAAAGAAAATTCTCTAGCGACTTACCGTCCAAAAGTGATAAACTAACCGAATGTCCCCTCGCGTTTCTTCGGGTACACCAGCACTCTCTGTGCGGGAGCTAACGAAGTCTTATGGCTCCTTCACCGCCGTTGATCACCTCTCATTTCAAATGAGCGAAGGTGAAATTTTGGGACTGCTCGGGCCCAACGGCGCGGGCAAAACCACTACCATTCAGATGCTCTTGACGGCTCTGGAACCAACTTCCGGGAAGATCGAATATTTTGGTCAAGACTTAAAGAGTCACCGCTCAGAACTACTCCAACAAGTCGCTTTTGCCAGCACCTACGTTAAATTGCCCTCCCGCCTCACCGTTGGAGAAAATTTGGACGTTTATGGTCGTCTCTATGGCCTGAGTGCCAGTGAACGGCGACACCGGATCGACAAATTTTTGGGTTTTTTTGGAGCCAAAGAATTAAAGAAAAAATCCACCGGCGCGCTTTCGGCCGGACAGATGACTAGAGTCATGTTGGCCAAAGCTTTTCTGGCTCACCCGCGCGTCGCTTTGCTGGACGAGCCCACTGCTTCCTTGGATCCGGATATTGCCTTGGAAGTGCGGGCATTCGTGCAGGAACAGCGGCGCGAATATGGTGTGGCGATTCTGTTTACTTCCCATAACATGGCCGAGGTCAGTGAGGTCTGTGACCGAGTGATGTTTCTGCAGCACGGCAAAATCGTCGCTGTTGATACACCGGAAAAATTAGCCGCCAGCGTTTCAACCGCCCGCGTGGAGCTTCTAGTCGGCGATGGTTTGAAGCGAACCAAGGAGTACACCGAAAAACATTCGTTGCGTTCCAGTATTGACCAGCGCTCGATTACGATTGAAGTAGAAGAACACGATATTGCGACTCTATTGGCCGGTTTGGCCAAGGTTGGCGTCAACTATTCCCAAATCGCCATTCAGAAACCAAGTCTGGAAGATTACTTTTTGCAACTGGCCCGCCAAGGAAAAGGAACCCGAACATGAACTTAAGTTGGCACCGAGTCCAGGCGGTCGTCATACGCCACTTGTACTTATTCCGCAAAAGCCCGGATCGGTGGTCGGATATGGTTTATTGGCCGGTCCTGGACATCGTGATGTGGGGACTGACCAGCCGTTGGATCATGCAAACTCAGACCGCAATTCCCAATCTGGTACTTTTGATCCTGACCGCCCTAGTTTTCTGGCAAGTGGTTTGGCGGGCCAATTACGAAATCTCCGTTAATCTACTCGAGGAAATGTGGAACCAAAACGTGGTTAATCTTTTCTCCACGCCGCTCACCGTGATCGAGTGGGTGCTGAGCGTCATGATCGTCGGCGGGCTCAAACTGATCCTCACCGTGGCTGTTGCCACCGGGGCAGTATGGCTGTTGTATGCCATCAACGTCTTCGCGATCGGCTGGTCAATCCTACCGTTCTTCGCGTTGCTGATGATGTCCGGTTGGTTCATGGGTTTTCTGGCTTCCGGCTTGATCATCTACTACGGCCATAAGATTCAGACGATCGCCTGGAGCATGGGTTTTTTGTTCGCGCCCTTCTCCGCGGTTTACTATCCGTTAACGGTCCTGCCGCCGGCCGTGCAGGCGGTTTCCCGTCTGCTCCCCATGACCTACGTGTTCGAAGGCATGCGTGAAATCATCAATACCGGCACAATGCGGCTCGATTACCTTTTAATCAGCCTGGGGCTGAACCTGCTGTACTTACTCTTGTCCTTGGCATTTTTCGTCTTCATGTTCTCCAGAAGCCGAGTCAAGGGTTTAGCGCGACTTGAGTAGGGTTACAATAGACCCATGAAGTTATTCTGGACTCACCACGCGCAAGAACGACTGCGGCAACGCGGTATCTCCCACAGCATGATCGTGGAAACAATTAGTCACCCGGAATCAAATCGGCCCGCCAAACGGCCCCGCTCCCACGAATTCCGGAAAATATTTTCCGGACGAACCCTGTCGGTCGTGGCTCAGGAAAAAAATAAAGATGAGTGGCGAATTCTTTCCTGCTGGCTTAATCCACCTCTACAAGGCACGGTCGATTGGAAAGAGTACAAGCAATATCACCAGTTCCGCCGCGAGTATGCCAAAGCGGGATTTTGGAGAAAATTTTGGTTGATTTTTAAGCGACAAATCGGGCTATAAACCAATGTGCTACAATTAGTGGCAATGAACCCAACCGTTCACCAAATCATGTGTCGCTTTTATTCCTTTAATTTAACCAGGGAGGTTCGGCGGTTGTAAAAGAATTTATCAATACACCAATCCGAACCTCCGCCAACCCGGAGGTTTTTTTATGCAAAAGAAAGGAGTGGCTATGAGCATTGAACTCTTACCACCAAAACCAACCAACCTAATTCCGCAGGCCCTGGAGGCAGGGTTTAATCCCACCTATCCCATGTGTTTTAATGGACTTTCCCGCTATCTTCGCACTACACCGACTACTGCAGCCGGAATTCATCTCTAACGGCGGCCTGATTCGCGATCTCACGCCAGAGGAACTAATGACTTTCTCTTCAAGGGGAGGGTCGGTTTGGGCGTCCATTGATACCAAGGGAGAGGTTCTGGCCGGCCACACGATTTTGCCGTTCCGGGGATCAGGAGCAACTTGGCACTACTTCAACCATGGAGTCGTCCACCCCAGTCGTCGGCATCAGGGTGGAGAAATTTTACAGTCACTGCTACAACAGGCGATCCACTCCCTGCCCGCGGAAGATGGTTGTTTCACGATCACGGTAGCACGAACGATTTTCCGAAGACTGGGTTTCGTGGAGGCCAGCACCGAGGAATTATTGGCTATTGATCCGGCAATCGCCGAGGTCGTCAAACAAAAATTGCGGCCTGGACACAGCGCGGCGGTGATGATCCGGCCGCCAAAAAATAAGGAGGTAAGATGAAAAACGAAAAATTACAACCGGAGCGTAAACCGGAAAGGCGCGAACTTGATTTCGGCATTGTCGGTAATCCGCTCGGGCCCAGTCCGTTGGTGGCGGAACGGCTGGCGCGTTACGCTGAGCACCCAAGCGACCAAGAACGATTGCTCAAGGAATTAACCCTTCGGTTGTCGGAATGGTTGGGCGTACCATCGGAGATAATTGTCGTCTCGGCGGGCAGCGATTGTTTGATTGACGCCATCGCCAAACTGATCGCCCCACTCTGGCCGAAAGTAGCAATTCCCGTACCAACTTACTTCCACATTGCCGAAGCGGTTGAGACCAATCAGGTGCCAGTCACGCCCCTGCCTGGAATCAAGCAAATTTCTTTACCGCGAGACGATCGGACAAGTGGTTCGCTAGTTTGGGTCTGCAATCCCAACAACCCGACCGGGACAATGGTGGATCCAAAAGTACTGCGGTCCTTCGTTGAGTGGAACCGCTCAGGAATGACAGTGGTCGACGAAGCCTATTGGGAGATCGTTGATCCGGATAACCTGGCATCACAAGTCCGGCTCGTGCCCAGCCACCCCAATCTAATCGTGACCAAAACCTTCTCCAAGGCGTTCGGTTTGCCGGAGGCGCGGGTGGGCATGTTGTTCGCCCGTCCGGAAATCGCAGCCCTGATTCGCGCGGAAATCCAACCCCCGACCGCTAAAGGTTTGGTGGCAGCCCTGGCCGGGCTG
Source organism: Candidatus Woesebacteria bacterium (assembly GCA_963749595.1). Lineage (GTDB taxonomy): Bacteria > Patescibacteriota > Microgenomatia > UBA1400 > UBA1396 > CAVVNJ01. Next base: position 95,095 of record CAVVNJ010000009.1, on the reverse strand, counting down.
GACGATCTAGATCATTTGCGCCGCAGCGCTGATTGGCAGGAGCGGGAATTGACGTGGTTGAAAAACGAAATCCGGCGAATACCAGGAATCGAAATCGGCGGCGAACCCCAAGTCGGTATCCTCATGGTGCGCCACCGGGAACTTTCTCTGGCCAACCTCCTACCAACCCGCGGAATCAAGGTGGTCGACCTCGACCGGACGGACGGGATCCGGAACGAACACTATGTCCGCGTCGGCCTGAAGACTCGGGCTGATAACCAGGCATTGGTGGACGCGTTGTGGCAAATCGCCCAAGCGGGGCGACGTTAAACGGAAGAGTCCGGGGCGTCCGGCAGGACGCCCCGGCACTCCGCCAAAAAATTATCGTAAGCCCGGATCAGGGCAAAAATAGGTTCCGGAATCGGCGGGAAAAGATGATCGTCGATCTGCTTAACCGGCATAATCTTGGTGCTCGTACTGGTCACAAAGGCCGCCTCGAAATCGGCGATTTCTTTCAATGGCACTAACTGCTCAACAATCGACCAGCCGAGCCGTTTGGCGACAATCTCCAGGGTGAGGAACGTCACCCCGCCTAAAACTCGATCCGCCGGCGCGCGGTAGATCGTTTGACCGCGCACCAAACAAAAATTCGTTCGCGTCCCCTCAAGAATGTTGCCCTCCGCGTCGATCAACAAAGCATCGTAACAATCACTTTCCTGCGCCTTTTTATACGCCAAATAACTCGGCAGCATGTTGAGCGTCTTGGCCGTCGGAAACAACCGTTCGTAGGGATAGCTGATTAGTTTCACCCCCTGACGATAAAGTTTCTTGTCCGGATACAGCGGCGCACTGGCAAAAATATAGACCGCCGATTCTTTTCCGCCGATCACCAAAATCTTGAGATTGGCCGCCTCGATTGACAGGGCTTCGACCAATTCCGCCAACCACCGGTTGATCTGGTCCACCGGATAGCCGATGTCGACTCCGATCACCGCCGCCGAGTGGAACAATCGCTCCAAGTGCTGATCAACGAAATATAGCCGTCCATGGCGCAATTTCATCGTTTCGTAAATGCCGAAACCATAGCTGTATTCGATATTAAACAGCGAAACTTTGGCCGCCTTGACCGGCAAAATTTTTCCGTTGTGGGAAAAAAGCTTAAAATCGCTCACTTTACCTCGTTTCAGATTGCTAGGCCGAAATATTCGAACATCCGCTTGATCACCGGCAGCGCCTCCACTGATGAGCCTTTGACCGTCTTCCATAGCACCGCCAGGGCTTGCGCCGTTTTAAGATCTTCTTCCAGATAACCAACAAATTCGTCCAACCGCTGCTTAAGCTCATCGACAAATTAACGGCTTCCGGCTCCGGTATCTCAGATAGATCTTCGTAACTGGCTGCCGACAAAAGTTTTCCCACCTGCCGTTGCAGTTTTTCGTAGGCCTTTTGGGTGCCCGCCAAAGAATTCCAGGTAAAATTCAGCTCATCGCGGTAGTGCGCCTGCAAAAATAAAAGTTTTAGCGCCAGCGGCGAAAATCCCTTGGCAATCACGTCGTCCAGGGTATAGAAGTTATTGAGCGACTTGCTCATTTTTTTCCCATCTACCCGCAAAAAATTATGATGCACCCAGTGACGGACAAAGGGCCGCTTGCCGGTAGAGTTTTCGGCTTGGGCGATTTCGTTAGTGTGGTGAACCGGAATATGGTCAATGCCACCGGTGTGGATCGCAAACTGTTCGCCCAGATACTTGATACTCATCGCTGAACACTCGATATGCCAACCGGGAAAACCTTTGCCCCACGGTGAATCCCATTCCATCTCCATGTTTTTCGCCAACCGGATAAAACTTCCACAACGCAAAATCGCTGGGATTACGCTTGCCCTCCGTAATGCCGATCCGGGCGCCCTCGAGTTGTTGATCGAGCTTCAATCGGGCCAGCTCGCCGTAATGCGGGTCTTTACTGGTATCAAAATAGATGCCGTCACCAGGAATTTCGTAAGTGAAGCCCTTGTCCTCCAGTTTCTTCACCATCGCGATCTGCTCACGAGGTGATCGGTGGCTTTCGACAACAATCTCGGGGTGCTTAACCCAACAGATCAGCTTTGCGCCAAAAATCTTCCTCAAAGAACTCGGCCACCTCCCAGACAGTTTTGCCGAATTTACGGGCGCCTTTTTCCATCTTGTCTTCCCCGGTATCGGCGTCCGAGGTCAGTTGGCCGACATCAGTGATATTCATCACGTGTTTCACCGGAAAACCAGCCAACCGCAAAGTCCGAATCAAGACGTCGTCCAGCGTATACTTGCGCGCGTGACCGATGTGCGCGTAATCGTAGACGGTAGGACCACAAGCGTACACCCCGATCTGGTCCTCGTTCGCTAGCTTGCGAATGGGTTCGATCGATTGTGTTAGAGTGTTGTAGATTTTCATGGCCTACGATCCTCCTTTCTGACAGATTATAGAATCGATTATGAACAATTAATAAGCACCTAGGACTACGGTTCCAGGACGGACCTCATGGTGCATCTGATGAATGGCCATTTCGTCCGGCAAAACCGCGGAGGGAGCCGCCGGATGGTCGGCATCGACCTGCGCCTGCTCCTGTTTGGCCGTGACCAGTTGCTGCTCCGCAACAGCGATTTTCTGATCCGCCTCTTGACGATACTCCGCTTCCTTGGCGGCCGCCTCCGCTTTGGCTTGCTCCTCAGCAGCTTTCTTCTCCGTTTCTTCTTTCTCTTTTTCGTCCTTTTCGGCACCGGCGCTGGCCAGTATTTCCTCAAGAATTTCCAATGGTGATTTTTCCTCGTCACCGCTCGGTTTAGCCGGTTCTTCAGGGATCGGCGGCTCAGCGGCAACCGGAACTGCTTCGGTGGGCGACGGTTTTGGCGTCACCTCCGCCACTGGTTCAGACACTGTTGGTGGGGTGTCAACCACCTGGGTTGTCGGCGCAGGCACAACTGGCTGCACCATTACTTGATCGGTTGGTACCGCTGGACTTAGCAGCTGGGCGATCGATTGCGGAGTAGGAGCAGAGCTGGGTTCGTCGGCCATATCCCTAGATTACGTTTCCGGGCGTAGGGCGTCAAGGGAAGCCCGATTAAATCTCCTTTCTTGGGAAAATAAATTTTCGCAACGCCTGGTAAAACTTCTGCGTTGACGCGATGTCCAGCCACTCGGTTTCGCAGTGGATGTCTCCGCCCACCGGCTTAATCATTAGCACCGGAATTTTAAACGGGGCAAAATGGCGTGCATCGGAAGCGCCGTAATTAGGTTTGACCGGTATCTCTTGTTGAAACTCGTCCTGCAAAGTTTGCAAAAAACGTTGCACCACCGTTAATTTTACGTCAGTTACCGTCGGCAATCCGGTCGACAATCTGGCGATGCTAATTTCGGGATCTATTGACTCGGCAAGAGCCAGCAGCTCCTGCTCGATCCGCTCGAACGAATCAGTTTCCGGGTAACGGAAATCTAGTTTTAATACTGCCGAGTCACAAACTTGATTAGTTGAAACTCCACCGATCAGCTGACCAAAGTTGAGGGTCGTATTCCAGTTGGCTTGCTGACTGTTCTGGCCATAGCGTTGTTCCAACTCGACTACCAATTGGCAAAGCGGCGGCAAAGCATTTTTGCCCAACCACGGCCGGGAGGCGTGCGCCGAAACTCCTTTCGCGCTGACTTGAAACTGCGCCACGCCCTTGCCTTTGCTGACAAAATTCAGATTATCGCCGCCATCCGGTACGATCAAGGCTTTTGGCTGCCACGCCAGCTCAGTAGCCAAAAACTTGCCGCCACCAAATCCGCCCGTTTCCTCATCGGTCGTGATGGCCAGCGAAAAAGTCACCTGACTATTGGTTTCAACGGCTTCATTTAACAAAGCGATCCCTAGCGGAATCGAGAACTTCATGTCGCTAACCCCGCGACCAAAGACCCGATCGCCCTCCCTCCGCAGCGTGAACAATTTTTCCGAGGCCGCCACCACGTCAATGTGTACCAGGTAACCGAAATCAGGATTCAGACTGTCAGTGTTGCCGGCCAATAAAATCTCCGCTGGACCATTTCTAACTCTTTTCATCTTCGCTTTCGGCGACAACAAGGATTGAACATAATCCAGCGCTCGGCGGTTGGACTCAACGTCGCCGGTCAGGGTGCGAAAAGCCACCAGAATTGACAGCTGGTCAACGAGTTCCTTTTTGGTTAACATTTTTTCCTTTCCTAACAAAAAACCTCCTAGTGAGGAGGTTGGTGTTGTCTTTTGGTTTTTTCTACTTACTGCCGCAAAAACACGCCCCTCCCGGTGGTGGAAAAATAACACATGAGGTGCCAGGTTTGGTTTTGCATCGAGTTAAATTGTACCATATCGGTTAACGGTTGCAGATTGCCATGATACTGAATAAGATGAAGCAATATCCTTTAGAATGGAAACTATATGCCTAAGATCCTAATCGTTGAAGACGAAAATACCATGGCCAAGGTGCTGTCGACCAAGTTCACCCAGGAGGGCTTCGTCGTTCATGTATCTGGAGATGGGCAGGCAGGACTAGCCAAGGCGATCGAAGAAAAACCAGATGTCATCATTCTTGATCTGCTGATGCCTAAAATGAGGGGTACCGAGATGCTTCGCCGTTTGCGCGAATCCGGCGACTGGGGGGCTCGGGTGCCGGTAATAATCCTGTCCAATTTCAATAAAGATGAAAAAACCGCTTGGGGCGCCACTAATCTCAAGCCCGCCCGCTATTTGATTAAGGTTGAAGTTGGCATTGATGAAATCGTCGCGAACGTTCGCGCAGTTCTAGCTTAAGGAAATTAGCTGTTGATTGACGCTGCCCGATATTTCTTCTACTATTTATTAAGTTATTTAACATAAATAAATAGTTTGGATGATGTGCCTAAACCAACCACCACTCCTGCCCAGGTTGAGACCTATGCCCAGGCCGTAAAACTCGGTCGGACCCAAGTGGCTCAAATGCTGGCCGCACCAACCTTGTTTAGCTGGTTCGTTGGCTTAACCGCCGTCGTGATCGCCCTGGCCTCCATCCTGCCCTTACGATTACTGGAGGTATACCAAGTCAGTCAGTTGGCTGCCTGGTTAATTCCAATTCGTCTCTGGCTTTTTCTGGGCGGAGTCGGGCTGATTTATACCGAAATAAGACCCGAAAACAACCGCTGGTGGAACCAAGTTTTTCGTATCGCCCTCGTTGTGGCTTTTTCTTCTCTCGCGCTACTGTGGTGGCAATCGTTCGATATTTTCGGCGTTAGTTTGGCCGGATTGATCGGTTTGTTGGTTCTTTTGGAGCTAGTAACCGAGGTGAGTACGCTCAAGAGTTTCACCTTTTATGGCTATGGCGTACTACTCAGCCTTTGGCTGGCTGCGGTGCTCTATCCGGAAAATCCCACCTGGCAAAGTATGCTTCGGGTTTTTCCGGAACTGGCGACCTGGCCGATCTGGTTGATCGGCTTGGTGATCCTGAGCTTGGCCACTCTGGCAACCTGGTCCTACTTTGCCCATAAGCAGCGACTAAGCTATCTGATCGGTTTAACCGCCTTGCCTCTGGCCGGCTTATCCTTATTTTTTGCGGGCGAATCGGAGTGGCCAAAAACTTTTGTTTTGATGATGTCGGCCTTGTTTGTCATTCTGGTTCCTTTTTGGGACGAGTTGACTTTCCGCCAACCGGAAATTCGGGGTATGGTCGTGCGGATGTTCGGCGGACTTTTTGCGATTTTCGCGGTGGTGATTCTCTTGATCTATGTCGCCCAAAACCTAATCGTGACTAACGTCTCCGAAACTTTGCTGGACAAGGTTACTTATGGCCGGATCCAAATCGAGTCGGTTTTAAATGGAACCACGGCCGCGGTTGAGGGCATGAGTAAAAACCAGTTACTGATTAGCACGCTCAAAGGTCCGGAAAAGGATCGCTTGTCCCTGGCCCGCAATCTCTATGAAAGCAATTCAAACCTTTATAAGGTGATTATCGCTAACGAAAAAGGTCAGGTCCTGGTTAATTACCCCTCCGGAGGAGTCATTACTACTACGGACGTGGGTAGTCAGGACTACTTTCTCCAAGTTAAAACTGAAGAACGAGGTTACGTCTCCGGAATAATTGCCAACTTTGAGGGCTCGGGCACGGATGTGGTGGCGATCGCGCACCCAATTTTCCAACCATCTGGACAGTTGGCCGGAGTGTTAATCGGTTATTTAAATCTGCCCCTGCTTAACGATTCCTTGAGCGCGATCGCCACGCCGCGCACCAAACAGTACTTCGTTCTAAAAGACAGTCGGAAAGATTGGCTGTTATGGCCCAATTCCTTAGATTCTCTGGAAGTTAAAGAAGGCGATGTCTTCGTTCAAACGGTCAATCAACAGGGTTTGGTCCGCCGCGGTTATGGTTGGGACGGACATCTATCCCTATCCGCTGACCAGACGCTAGTCGGAAATGATTGGCAACTCACCATCGTGGCCCCTTTCTTTGAAGCCCTCTCGGTGAAGCAGACGGCCTACATTGCGATCTTGGCGATTGGCGGATTGTCGATTCTTATCATCGGCCTAACTATCCTGTCGGAAAGGACCAGGAAGGCGACATGACCCGCCCTTCCGCCAACAGCTCATTCCGACTCTCGGCCGCCATTGGAATCCTCTTATTATTGGTCCTGGTTGGTGGAGCCCTGAATATCTCCGGCTGGTTGATTCCGAGAATTCGGCCCCAAGTTCGTCAGGCAGGGGTAATTCAATCAATCGACCGTAAAGCGTTGGAAAAGAGTCAATTTGCCGGACCATTCTTACTGCTGGTTCAAAAGGGCAGTGGTACTTTTTATTATGCTCAAGTTGAAAATGCGGTCGTTGAAAACGACACTTTTGTGGGTAATGCCGAACTAAGCTTTGGCGACGGCGAACACGGCATAGTGAGTGATGGCGCGACAACGATTGATTCTTTCCATTCCAAGCGGGAGGAGGTGGGACCGGTGGCAGTTTTTGCCCGCACTGTTTCCCGGGTTGTTTTGCCGGACGGTTCTGTCCTGCCGGTTAAAGTTTTACGCGGCCGGATCAGTCGCGGCCGGCTGGTTGGGGATTTCACCCTCTTCTCATTAAAAGATAAAAAAGAAATTACCGGCACGTTTGACGCGCGCGGTGAGTTGTCGGGCCTACAGCTACAGGATAGCCTGAAAGTCGTCGATCCGGCGGAAGAATTGATTTTTCGCGAAACTCTACAACTATTTGCTGAGGAGACAGGCGAGCCGGAACGAAGCATTCTGGGGATGATTGAAGCGATCATCGACCAAGAATCCTGGCTGGTGAAAAAAGCTTACGCTCAGGCTCCGGTGCTATCCGGATTGAGTTTGCCGGCGGGTAATGTTGGTTCCTTTGTCAACGTTCAGCGGGATGCGACTAATGGCGCCTTGGTAGTTACTCCTCAGGCGGGAGCAGCCGTCGCCGCCGTTTCCGGAATCGGTCCACCGGGGCCAACTGGACCTTCCGGTCCGGCTGGACCAGCCGGGGCAAAAGGCGATAAAGGTGATACTGGCTCGGCGGGCGCCACTGGGGCTACTGGGGCTACGGGATCAGCGGGATCTGGAGGAACGGGCGACATCGAAGGCGTCACGGCTGGCAGCGGCTTGAGTGGTGGCGGCACAACTGGAACCGTTTCCCTAGATGTTAATTTAACGACCAGCGGCACAACCGGCTCGACTTCCAGCAACTCCGGATTGGAAGTTTCGGCCTCTGGTCTGGCCCTACTAAAAGGCTGTGCCGACAACGAACTATTGAAGTGGACCGACGCCGGGGGCTGGGCCTGCGCCAGCGACACATCAGGTGGTTCACTGACCGTTCGGGAGTCGGATACTTCCCCCTCCGTCTCTCCCGCCTCAACCATCGAGTTTGGTCCGGCCGCATCCTCCACCAACGAGTTTATTGTTTCCGACCAGGGCGGCGGAACGGGTCGGGTTCGCATCGGCAACCAAGTCGGACTACTAAATGAAGCGGAAACGGTAACTGGTGGCTGGACCTTTAATACTTTAGGTACCATTTTCACCACATCGGCAGCTCTAAATGGCGGGCTATCAACTGGCGGGACCAGTCGGCTAACTAGTGGCGGCGCTTTGGAAAACATCACTGGTCTGGCTGTATCCTCAGGTACGGTTTCGTTGCCAGCTGGGGAAATAGACAATAGCGAGCTGGCAAATTCTTCTTTAACCATCACCGCTGGTTCAGGCTTGATTAACGGCGGCTCGGTTTCTCTGGGTGGTTCGACAACTTTGAACATTGGCGCGGGCAACGGCATTACCGTTAACGCCGATGATGTCACCATCGACTTGACCGCCGCCACGAATGCCCTGTCGGCGACAACTTCTTCCGGTTCTGGCTTGGAAGTTTTGGCTTCCGGACTGACCTTGCTCCAAGGTTGTTCCGACGCTCAGGTCCTTAAGTGGAACGAAACGACCGACACTTGGGATTGTTCGGCTGATACAACCGGCGGCTCGCTGACTGTTCGGGAGTCGGATACCTCTCCTTCGGTCTCACCCGCTTCGACCATCGAGTTTGGGCCGGCGGCGACCTCAACTGATGAGTTTATTGTTTCCGATCAGGGCGGGAGCACTTCGCGGGTTCGGATCGGCAACCAAGTCGGACTACTAAATGAAGCGGAAACGGTAACTGGTGGGTGGACATTCAACACCGCGGCCACGACCTTTACTACAGCCATCGACGTCAACACAACTTCAACCATAGCGGGGCTGACTGTTGACGGCGGCACCCTAACTTTGTCCGGGCTAACCACCGACATTACTACCGGGACCAACGAATCGCTAGTCATCGTCGCGAATGGTTCAGGAACAATTGATATCCAAGACGCCACCACGGTCGACTCGCTCACTACCGACACCGGCGGAATAACCATCGCCGCCGGACAGGGTATTGGCAACGGCACCTGGAGTATCAACTCGGCCGGTCTAGGTACTTCCTTAACGGCTAACGACTTAAGCTGCACCAACTGTATCGGTTCCACTGAGATAGCCGATTTGACTCTGGGTACCGACACGACTGGCAACTACGTCGCCTCGGTCACCAATGGCACCGGAATTTCCGGTGGCGACGGTGGCAGCGAGACCGCCGGTCTGACCCTGAGCGTGAATCAGGATTCGGCCTTTGCTTGGACTAACGCCCACACCTATACCTTTGCTGGGACGGAAAATTTGGGTATTACGTCTAACTTAGCTGGTACCGTTAACGTCGTCGCCATCACTGGAACGCCGAGTGGAACAGCTGGCGCTACCTCAGGACTAACCATCACCCAGGCCGATTCGGCCAACACCAATGGACTCGATTCTGGTTTGGTCATTGCCAATGCGGATACCGATTTGCCAATCGGGGCGGCTCTAAACATCACCGACGCCGGTGGTGGTTTCACCACAATCATCAACAACGCCGGCACTCTGATTAGCGGTACCGAACTCAACCGTTTGGATGGTAAGGATGCGTCTCTGGTTGACACCAACGACGCGGTTACCACCGCTATCACCGGGACGGGCGCTTTAGACTCTGGCTCGATCACCACTAATTTTGGCTCGATCAATGTCGGCACCGATTCCATCTCCACCACCGGCACCGTTACCGCTGGAACCTTGTCGGTTAACGCGGAAAACTTTACTGACTTGACCGGCAACGGGCTAACAATCTCTTCAGGAGCGCTCACCGTCAACGTTGCCGCCTCCGCTGACGCCCTATCAGCCACGACTTCCTCCGGATCTGGCCTGGAGGTTTTGTCCTCCGGATTAGCCCTCCTCCAAGGTTGCTCCGACAGCCAAATCCTAAAATGGAACGAGACCACCGATACCTGGGGTTGTGCGGCTGACACCACCGGCGGTTCACTAACTGTTCGCGAATCGGATACCTCTCCTTCGGTCTCACCCGCTTCGACCATCGAGTTTGGGCCGGCGGCGACCTCGACCGATGAGTTTATCGTGTCCGATCAAGGTAGCAGCACTGCCCGGGTTCGCATCGGCAATCAGGTTGGTTTACTAAATGAGGCTGAGACAGTCACCGGTGGTTGGACCTTCAATACTGCGGCCACTACTTTTACGACGGCGATTGATGTTAATGCCTCCTCAACCATCGCTGGTCTGACGATCGACGGCGGCACACTGACCTTATCTGGGTTAGCCACCGACATCACTACCGGGACCAACGAATCACTGGTTATTGTCGCCAACGGCGCTGGAACGGTAGATATCCAAGACGCCACAACCGTCGACTCGCTCACCACTGACACCGGAGGAATTTCCATTGCAGCCGGCCAAAATATCGGCAACGGCACCTGGAGTATCGACTCGACTGGACTAGGCACGTCACTGACCGCCAACGACTTAAGCTGCACCAACTGCATTGGCCCGACCGAAATCAGCGATCTGACTCTGGGTACCGACACCGCCGGCAACTACGTCGCCTCCATCACTAACGGCACGGGAATCTCCGGTGCCGACGGCGGCAGCGAGACCGCCGGTCTGACCCTGAGCGTGAATCAGGATACGGCCTTCGCTTGGACCAATTCCCACACCTATACCTTTGCCGGAACGGAAAACTTGGGCCTCAGTTCCGACCTGGTCGGTACGGTCAACGTGGTTTCCATCACCGGAACGCCCAGCGGCACGGCCGGCACAACTTCCGGCTTGACCATTACCCAGGCTGATTCGGCCAACACCAATGGTCTGGACTCCGGCTTAGTGATCGCCAATGCGGATACTAACTTACCCCTCGGCGCCGCAATCAAATTCACTGACGCCGGCGGCGGCTTCACCGCTTTGTTCGATAATGCCGGCACTTTAATCAGCGGCGCCGAACTCAACCGGCTGGACGGCAAGGACGCGGCCTTGGTTGACACCAACGACGCGGTCACCACCGCTATCACCGGGACGGGCGCTTTAGACTCAGGATCGATTACTGCCAACTTTGGGTCAATCAATGTCGGCACTGATACCATCAGCACTACCGGCACGATCACAGCCGGGACTTTATCGGTTAACTCCGAAAACTTCACCGACTTGACCGGTAACGGTCTAACCATCTCCTCAGGCGCCCTCACCGTCAACGTGGCCGCCTCGGCCGACGCTCTTTCCAGCACCACCTCTTCTGGCTCAGGTCTAGAGGTTTTGTCCTCTGGTCTAACCCTGTTACAAGGCTGCTCCGATACCCAAATTCTCAAGTGGAACGAGACTACCGACACCTGGGGTTGTGCCGCTGATCAAGCCGGCGGTGGCACTGCCACCCTGCAGGTCGCATATGACAACGGCAACACCATTTTAACGACTACCGCCCGCAATATCGCTTTCACCCTGGGCGAGGTCGCCACCCCGACTTCCCTGACCCTGGAAAACCAGGATACTGCTGGAACATCCGCCCAAAGAATCTTTAATTCGATCGCCTCTGGCACTTTAACCAATGGTCTGCTAATTGAACAAACCGGTGCGGGTACGATGACTAGCGGCTTACAGATTGCCGAAACAGCAGGAACCATCACCGACGGCATCCTGATCACTGGCACGCTGGGCAACATCCTTAATTCCGGCTCGATCGACATTACCGGCGCCGGCGCCATAACGGGGGCCACCGGCCTAACTTTAGCGTCCGGTACCCTCAGCCTGACCTCGACCTCCGGAGCGATCAACTCGACCGGATTAACCGGCCTGACTCAAACCCTATCCTCCGGAACGGCGGCTATTACCGCTCCGACCATCAACTTCAACACTGCCGGAACCGGTAACACGGCGGTCGGTAATGCTACCGGAACCTTTGCCCTGACTTCCAGTGGCGGTCTTAACGTTACGACTGGTGGGGCGTTAACCGGGGTGGCCTCACTCGACACAATTGGTGTTTCCGCCACGGCCTTCAGTTTTGCCGGCGCCGGTTCCGTCACCTCAAATACGACTAATGCCCTCACCCTTGACTCCGGCACTACCGGTGCGGTTAATCTAGGAACCGGCGCCAATGCCAAGACCTTGACCATCGGCAACATTACCGGGGCGACCGCAGTCAATATTAACTCCGGCACCGGCAACGTCAACTTTACAGTCGGACCGACTTCCTCTAGCGGCAAAGTGCAGATCGGCAATAGCGCCACCGCCACACCCGATCTCCTAGTCCTCGATAACGGCACGGCCGACCCCACCGGTGTTAACGGCGGCATGTACTACAACACCAGCACTAATAAATATCGCTGCTATGAGAACGGAGCCTGGGTCAACTGTGTGACCACGCTGGCTGATGTCCAATCCGCCGCCAGCTATGACACGAGTGATGCCCTCGATAATGTTGCGGCTGGAGAAGTTACTTTGGCGTCGGTTTCGGTTACTCCCTCAACGGCCACCGGCGACGTTTATGTACGCGGTAAAGTCGAATTAGTCAGCAGTAACAACACTGACCAATCTCTGGTCATCAAAATTGAAGATAACGCCACTTGTACCGGTTCGGTCCTAGCGACTAACACCATCGCTATCACAGTAGCTAATGGCGTTATAGTTGGCGACTTTGAGTTGGTTGCTCTGGAAGCGGATGCTGGCACAGCAGCGCAAAATTATTCTTTCTGTGCCTCCACCGCCACCGGAGACACCGACGTCCGCATTTTCGGCATGTTCGCCACGGTCATCGATAATGGTTCTGACCTCGCAGAGTTTTATACCACCAATGACTCAACCTTATCCGCCGGCGACGTAGTTTCCTTAGATTCTAACTTGGAAACCGGTGCCCAAAAGAGCGCCATTGCCTACGACCCGGGAGTTCTGGGAATTGTTTCCACCTGGCCAGGTTTAGTGATGGGTAATGTCACCAACGAGGGCGTTAAAGCCGTACCGATAGCCATGTCCGGCCGCGTACCGGTCAAGGTCTCATCCGAGAATGGGCCAATTAAGGCGGGCGATTACCTCACGACTTCGAGCCTGGCGGGAGTGGCCATGAAAGCGACGAAAGCCGGCGCAGTGATTGGGACGGCGCTGACCGATTTCAACGGTGAGGGAACCGGCGCGGTATTGGCTTTTGTGAAAAACGGGGCTGCTACCGGAACGTTATCTAACCTATTACCAGGACTGACCGAGAATGAAACCGACTATGGCCGTCAAGTCCTAACGCAGTTGCTCAGTCAACCTCTCGCGACCGGTGAACCAGCCGACTTCTCGAATGTTCTGGCTGATCGCGTAGCCGCCGGCATAGAGGTAATTGCCCCTCGAATCACCGCCCAGGACGCCCGCCTGACTGGAACTCTAGAACTGTTGGGCGAAAACGGACTGGAAAATGTCCGCGTTGATTCTCTGGGCAACGCCTTCTTCGCCGGCACTCTGAAGGCTGACAAAATCGAAGCCAATCAAATTCAGGGTTGGTCGATCCTCGCTAATAACTTATCCAGTCTCACCGAAAAAGTTGACGGTCTAGCCTCTAACTCAGCTCAAGTCGCCTCTTCCGAAACTGCCGGTGGATCTCCGACTCTCCTGGCCGACCTCTTAAATGGACTCTTCCGCCGGGTCAGTGAATTCTTTGACCAAGTTGTCTTCCACGGTGACGTCGCCTTCCTGGGCCGCCCAACCTTTAATAAAGACACCGCCGGTTTCGCCTTTCTGCCCAGTGGTGCCAGCGAGGTCGAGGTTCGTTTCGAAAAAGAATACGCTAGCCACCCAGTGGTCACCGCCAACGTCAACTTGGTTGGCACAACCAAACCGGACGAGGTGCCAGCCTACGCGATCGCTGATCTGACTACCAAGGGTTTCAAGATCAGACTTTCCCGGCCGAGCAGTTTTGACCTGAATTTCTCTTGGATGGCTTTGTCGGTGGCCAACTCAACCACTCCGGCCACGGTAACCAAAATCGACCATCCCGCGGAACCAACCCCGGTGATCGAACCAACCAGCCAGCCCTCTCCAGTTCCAACTGTCGAGCCAGCATCAACGCCAACTCCCGAACCGACCGCAGTACCGGTCACTCCAATACCAAGTCCTCTTCCGACTCCATCTCCGGAAATAACACCGGAACCATCCCCGACGGCTTCAAACTCGGCCCAAGTCAATTAACGGTCGGTTCGATCTTGACAGTTTGTTACGGAACTTAATAGAATGATAGTAATTGAGGAGACAGGACATGGGAATCATTAGGACGTTGCTATCGATTTTAGTTTCAAAAATAAGCTTAGTTGTAGTTGCAATATTAGTCGTAGGCGGCGGTTTATTTTTTGGCGTAACCCGCTACCGCTCTCTCCAATCCGAGCTGGCAAAAATCAAAGCTAATCCTAATATCGTGGTCGATGAGGAAGCCAAACAGCTTACTAACAAGGTCGGAACACTAATGGAATTACCAGAAGAAAAACCCACCCTGATGACCGTCACCGATGCCGAAAAAGTAAAAACCCAACCTTTTTTCGCCAAAGCGGAAAACGGCGATAAAGTTTTAATTTATACCGGCACTAAAAAAGCCGTGCTCTACCGGCCGGGAACGAATAAAATCATTGAGGTGGCGGCGATCAATTTGGGTGAAAACGCCGCAACTATCAGCGTCGCTTTAGCCAACGGGACCAATTCCTCCGGTCTCACTTCCGTGGTCGAAAACCTATTGAAAGAGAAAGTCAATAATTTATCGATCACTAGTAAGGGCAACGCGCAAAAGAGCTACTCCGAAACCATAGTGGTTGATTTATCCGGAACGAAAAAGGCGGAGGCCACCCAACTAGCCACACTTCTACAGGCAAAAGTGGCATCGCTCCCAACCGGTGAAGCCAAGCCCCAAGGAGATATCTTAGTAATTCTGGGTGCCGATGCTGCTACCAACTTAGTAAAAGCAACTCCAACCCCGACGGCTTCTCCTGCACCCACGCCTGAGAGCAATTAGTCGTTAGTCTGAATCGACTTAACCACAAAGTTCATGATGAAAAAAGCGATCACGGTGTAACCCAGCATCCAGAGTGAGTCCATAATGTTGACCGCGATGGTATTGCCCGATAAATACAACTCATTAAAATTAGCGAATAACAAATCCGCGGCGGTAATACAGCCAAAGCCAACCACCAGACCCGTCCAGAGATAATTTTCCGCCGTTTGGCGAGCGTGGCGCGCCAGATAGAATAAACCCAGCGCGCCGGCAATGATCAAAAAGTCACCCAGTCCATAAGCCAAATTGATGGCGTTAACCAGAATCGACTCCGAAGTCGAGTAACTTAAGTAAATATCCGAGTAAGCCACTACTCCACCAAACAACAGGAACAAAACCAGCAAAGATATCCTTGATTGCCAGCTCAGCGAACGAGCCGACTCCCGCAGCAAGCGCGACGCGATAAAAATGCTTAAGAAAATAAATGGGTAGGATAATAAATAAAAAACGTCAGCCACGGTTGGGAACGGGCGGGACTCCAAAAAATAGTCGAAATAAACATAGATCACCTCACCGGCCAACAGAAAAATCAGACCGGCCAACAAAGTGAAAAACACCAGCGAACGTTTGCCGGTCAAGCCATACTTGGCCAGTAAAAAAAGGGCCGAACCGGTGGCTAAAACCGGGGCCAGAAGATAGACAATGGTTTGAGCCAAATCATTTTGGACTCCCCAGGGTTTAAACCAGTAGGTAATTATCGCCAGGACATAGACCAGAGAGAAAAAAGCAAGAGTTTTTCCTTTGCCGAGCGCTTCGGAAAGAGTCATAGTCTCAGGATACTACAGTAACTTACTTTAGTATATTATTGATCTGATGCCTATCACCGCCGAACTAATCCAAAAAATTATCCTCGCGGCCCATGTGCTGGAAGTCAAAGATCTGGCCGAGGTAGTCGCCTACGCGCAAACCAGTGGGGAAACTCTCCCTAACGCCCTGGTTGAACGAGGGGTCATTACCGACGAGAAGTTGGGACAGCTAATTGCGGCGGAAATAAAAATACCGTTCGTTGCTTTGGGTAAAAAAGAAATTAGCAATGAAGTACTGAATGTTGTTCCACAGCGTTTGGCCAGAAAATATAAAATCATCGCCTTTGCGCGGACCACCACCGGGCTTGATCTGGCCATGGCTGATCCCAGCCGCAAAGATATTGTTGAGTTGATCGAAAAGAAAACCGGGCAGAAGGTCAACGTCCATTACGCCACCACTAAAGATATTGAAGACACCCTGTTGCATTACAAAGAAGATATCCAGAAAACGATCGATCAATTACAACGAGAAGATACCGGGGGTGACGGCGTAAGCGATCCGCCGGTAGTGAAAATTGTTGATTCCATGATTGAATCGGCTTACCGGCAATTCTCCTCGGATATCCACATTGAACCGCAAGAAAAAGAATCAGTTGTCCGCTTTCGTATCGATGGCGAGCTGCAAGACGCTCTGCACATCAATTTACCGCTCCATGACCGCATTCTAACCCGGATTAAGGTCCTTTCCGATTTACGTACGGACGAACATCTCAGCGCTCAAGACGGAAAAATGCACCTGGAGTTTGACGAAGACACGCTGGATATTCGGGTGTCCATTATTCCGATTGCTGACGGGGAAAAAGTCGTGCTCCGGCTGCTTTCTTCGCGTCTCCGTAAGTATTCCCTGGCAGACCTTGGCATGAATGAAGGCGATCTTAACAAAATGACCCAGGCCTATTCTCGGGCTTTCGGCATGATTCTGTCTACCGGACCCACCGGCTCCGGCAAGACCACCACGATTTACGCCATGCTGAAAATTCTTAATCAGCGCAACCGCAACATCACCACCATTGAAGATCCGATTGAGTACCGCATTAAAGGGGCCAACCAAATCCAGGTCAACACTAAAACCAATCTGACCTTTGCCAATGGCTTGCGCTCAATTTTGCGTCAGGACCCGAACGTTATTTTTGTGGGCGAAATTCGGGACAGCGAAACCGCCGGCATTGCGGTTAATGCCGCTCTCACCGGACACTTAGTTTTCAGCACGCTCCACACCAATGACGCCGCGACGGCCGTTCCCCGTTTGCTGGATTTGAAAGTCGAACCCTTTCTCGTTGCCTCAACCGTGAACGTTATTGTCGCGCAACGCTTGGTTCGAAAAATTTGCGAGGCCTGCCGAACCTCGGCCACCATCAGTGAAAAAGAATTGTTGGACAATTTTCCGCCGGAAATTGTAAAAAAACATTTTCCCAATGGCGGTGAAAAAAAGGAAAACCGTGTCTATCGCGGCACGGGTTGTAAAGTCTGCCGTGGCACCGGTTACGCTGGCCGGATCGGTCTTTTTGAGGTGCTGTTGGTCACCGAAGCGATTCGCGCCCTGATCACTCAACGCGCCGATGCCGACGTCATCAAGGCCACCGCGGTTAAGGAAGGCATGGCTACGATTGTCGATGACGGTCTCAATAAAGTGGTCAGTGGTTTAACAACGGTGGAGGAGGTGTTGCGGGTCACCAAAACAGAAATGGTATGAACGGAAATCGACTTTATCTATCCACGAACGAAAAAATCGGCTTCATCAGCAATCTTGAGACGATGCTAAGCGCCGGCATTCCCATTTTAGAAGCGGTAAATTCCCTGGAAACCGATGCCAAAGGTAACGTTAAAAAAGTCCTCTCCACTTTGCAGGCGGACCTGAGTGAGGGTAAGCGGGTCAACACCACGCTGGCAAAATTTCCCCGTGTTTTTAATGAGGTCACCGTGAGCTTGGTGCGGGCCGCCGAAGAAGGCAGGCACGTTGGCCCAAATTTTGCAGGACCTAAAAACCAGCACTAAAAAGGAAGCCGAGTTTTCGGACAAGATTAAAGCCGCTCTGGCTTACCCGGTGCTGATTCTGGTTATCTTTATACTCGTTTTACTCATGATTCTAGTCGTGGTGATTCCCCGCATCGCGACCGTTTTCTCCCGCTTAACCATCACCCTTCCGCTGCCCACCAGAATTCTGATTGTCGCTTCAAACTTGTTGCTTAAGCAAACGGTGCCGGTCATCGCCGTGGTTGGTTTAATCGTGACCGTCATGATCGTGATTTACCGACGCAACCGCGGCCTATTGCTCACGCCGCTGATGTCACTGCCGTTAATTTCGGATTTAGTGCGAAAAATTGATCTGGCCCGTTTTGCCCATAGTATGCATTTATTGCTTGGTTCGGGACTACCGCTGCCTGACGCACTACTGCTGGCCGAACACGTAGTTTTGCGCAAAGACATCGCCCGCGTGATTCACAATTTGCATGAGTCCGTTTCTTCCGGAAAAAAGTTGGCGGAAGGACTGCGGCAAGAAAGGAAACTTATTCCCAACATTATTGTTAAATTAATCGAGGTCGGCGATAAGACCGGCACTTTGGAAAAATCGATGGCCGACATCGCGGATTTCATGGAATATGAAGTCGACAACTCACTCAAAGCCATCACGGTTCTGCTGGAACCAATCATGCTGGTGTTTGTTGGCGCGGCCGTGGGCGGCATGATGCTGTCAATTATTGCCCCGATTTATGGACTGATCGGGCAAGTAGGGTCAAGGTAAACGATGCGGCGCAATGGTTTTACGATCATCGAGTTAGGCATCGTGATGGGGATTATCCTCACGATTATTGCCGTGACCGTGCCTAATCTTTTGGGGGCCCGCAGTCAGGTTGAAATCAATAGCGCCCTCCAAGCGATTTTATCCGACATCAAACAACAGCAGCTCAAGGCGATGCTGGGCGATACAGAGGGGCGCGGCGTTACCGATAGCTATGGCGTCCATTTTGAAACTGAGAGCTACACCCTCTTCTACGGCCCAACCTATCAAATCAACAAGCTCGGCAATTCCGTCGTGGATCTTCCGGGATCGTTGCAGTTCAGCGGTACCAATCTACCCAGTGCGGTGATCGTTTTTAGTCCCGGAAGTGGGGAGGTGGCGGGTTTGGTTGCCGGCGCAGATTATTTCACCCTGTTTAATCCCGCTAACAACCAAACCCGCCAAGCCACCTTTAACCGCTTGGGCGTCGTAACGGGGGTGCAGTAAAATGCGAAAATTCTGGCAGTCCGGCCAAACCCTGATCGAAGTCTTGCTCGCCATGGCGGTCTCGTCGCTGGTAATGCCGGCCTTGCTAACCGGTATCGTGGCCACGCGGGAGGGAAAAGCACAACAACAGCAACGGCTTCAAGCGACGGCGCTAATGCAGGAAGCGGTGGAAGCCACGCGCAGCGTCCGCGAACAAAACTGGACCACTTTTGCCGTGGACGGAACTTATCATCCGGTTGTGGTGAATGGCCTTTGGCAGCTTCAGCCCAACGGGGAAGTTATCTCCGGCTTTACCCGTTCGGTTCAAGTATCTTCGGCCTTTCGCAATGAAAATGGGCAGCTAGTGGAAAACGGTGGTCAACTGGACCCCTCCACCAAAAAAACGTTGATCATCGTCAGCTGGCCAACACCGTTTGCCTCCGAGGTTAGCACCACGCTGATCTTCACCCGCTACTTGGATAACGATGCCCTAGAAGAATCAAGCACGGAAGAGTTTAGCGGGGGCACCACTAACGATACTTCCGTGACCACGACGGGGGGAGGAGCCGTAGTTTTGGCTTCCGGATCCATCCCCAACTGGTGCGCCCCTAATTTGCAGATTACCCCGCTGGATCTGCCCAAAAACGGCGTCGCCAACGCCATCTCGGCCATTCAGGGCAAGATTTTTGCCGGCACCGGAGAAAATGCCTCCGGAGTTTCTTATGCGACCATCAACATTACCGACACCAAACCTCCGATCCCCTCAATTACTAATACCTTCAATGGCTTCAAGACCAACGCCATTTTTGGCGAAACGAATTACGCTTACCTCGGCACGGACACGAATAATAAGGAAATCGTCATTCTCGACATCACCGGCACGCCCAGCGAAGTCGGGCTTTTAACTCTCCCGGCCCCGGATCAGGAGATAGCGTGTTTGTCTCCGGCAATACCGGAGCTACATGACCGACCGCAACACTTTTACAGTTTCAACCTGCGACACAAATCCGGCAGCCGGCCGCAACTGGGCAGCGTCGGACTGGCCGGCAACGGCCGGAGAATCGTGGTGGTCGGTTCGCACGCCTTCATCGCGATCAATCAGGCGCCCAGTTGCAGATCATTGACGTCTCCAATCCCAGCAGTCTCGACGGTGGTCGGCAAGCGTCCGTCCCCGGACAGGGCGGTCGGGACGTATTCGTCAGCGGCGACGGCAACCGAGTATATCTGGCCACCGGCGCCTCCGGTTCGCAAGCAGAGTTTTTCATCATTGACACATCGATCTAAAACCGGCGACCGACCCGTGATCGGCAGTTATGACACCAATGGCATGAATCCCCGCTCCGTAACCGTGGTCCCTGGAAATAAAGCGATCACTGTCGGCAGCCAACGGCGATGAATACCAAGTCATCGACATCACCAATGAAACTCCCCGTCCGCCTGCGGCAGCCTGAACATTGACACCGGCGTCAACGGCTTGGCCTCGGTTTTGGAAAGCGATGGCGACGCCTACAGCTATATTATCACCGGTGACGCCAATACGGAACTCAAAATTATCGAGGGATTTGGCGGCGGCACCACCGCGACCGGAACGTTTGAATCTAACACTTTTGATGCCGGCTATTCTGCCGCTTTTAACCGTTTTTGGGTCACCGAATCCGAACCCGCCGGCACCTCGGTGAGGTACCAAATGGCGGTCGCGCCGGCGGTCGCGGGCAGTTGCGCTGGCGCCAGCTGGCAATTTATCGGCCCAGATGGAACCGCAGAGACCTTTTTTGATGACAGCAGCTCAATTCCGCTCCTAACTAGCGGAAACTTCCAAAACCCGGGCCAATGCTTCCGTTACAAAGTCTATCTAAGCTCCAGTGATCCTAACATCACTCCCCAATTTTCGGATATAACGGTAAATTACTCACCATGAAAAACTTCCGCGCCGGCTTCACTCTGATCGAATTGCTAATCTTCATGGGCCTGATCATGATCCTGATCAGCGTTTTTACGGCCATTTTTTTAACCGCCCTTGACGTCCAGCTAGCCTCTCAATCTACCTCCAACGTGGAACAGTCGGGCAATTTTCTCCTGTCCCGCCTAACCTATGATCTGCATCGGGCCGACAGCGTCATTGCCCCGGCCGATGGGCAAAGCGCTGACAATCTAATCCTTTTGATCGGTGGGGGGAGCTTCCAGTACGCCCTAAGCGGTACTCAGCTGCGTCTAACCACGGGCGGTCAAGACTATCCTCTCTCTAGCGACGGCGTCTCGGTAAGCAATTTGTTAGTGACGAGGATTGGCAACCCCAGTGGAAAACCGACTTTGCAAATTAAGTTTACTCTGACCGGCACCGGAACCGGTGCCCAACCGGCGGAAATTCGACACCAACAAATCACGGTGGGACTAAGATGAAACAAATTTATCGACCTCATCGACAATCTGGCCAAGCCTTGACGATCCTGCTGTTCTTCATGGCCATTACCCTGATTGTAACCACCGCGGCGGTAACCTTAATCATCAACAGCTCGCTGGGAGCCAGTCGGTTTGAACAAAGTCTGATTGCTTACAGTCTGGCTGAGGCCGGGGTAGAAAACGCTACCTTGCGCTTACTACGCGACCCAGCCTATGCCGGCGAAACATTGACAATTGATTCCGGCACCGCAACAATTACCGTGACCGGGACCGGCCCGCAGACCATCACCTCGATCGGACAATTCAACAACTTCCGCCGCGAGATCCGGGTTGTGGCTGGTTTTACCAGTGGCGTCTTGTCAATCCAAGATTGGAATGAGGTATTTTAATGGCAACAACTAATCTTTCACCAGCCATAATCCTCGTTGACGCCCGCAAACTGTATTACTACGCGGCCAATGGCCAGGCCTTGGCGATCGACTTACCGGACACCATTATTCGTGACTACGAAGTGATCTCCCGGGAATCTCTAGCCAAAATAATCGACCAATTAATCCAGAGCCAAAAACTTACGCCGAGCCCGCTGATTCAAATTTATTCGGAAAACACCTACTTTTCCAAGGCCTTTTCCGATCCGGCACCGGAAGTTAACGAGCAACAAGCCAAAGAATTCATTGAAACCGTGCCTTTTGAACGGGTTTTGGCCAGAAATTATCCTGCCCGGAGCGGATTGACCACCGTCGCCTTAAACCGAACGACGTTTGAAGCCATTCGCGATCCCTTTGAGGCCGCCGGATTTCCAACCTTGGCGGTCGTGCCAATCTCAGTTCTGAGCTTGCTGGGGATCAAAAATTTTGATTCCGCCGCTGTTAAGACGCTGATTCGTCGGGCCGATGAGTTAAAAGGATTTAGTCTGGCCCAGATTCGCCAACCCACCCGAACCCTACAGGAGCAGGAGGAAGCACTGGCCAAGAAGCACACCCCGCTGATCTTAGCCATCTTTTTAGGCTTCATCATTTTGGTAATTGGTTTAACTTTTTTCATTCTGACTCAACAGCAGCAGCAGGTTAGAAAGAGCACTCCTAGCCCTCGGCCGCCAGTTGCCGCCACTCTGGCCCCAGCCATTCCAACGACTACACCAGGCGCCACGGTTTCGGGCAACTTTTCCCCTTGACACTCGTTTTTAATTGCCTCAATATTAAGAGATATGAAGAAACTAAACTATCTCCAACGTGGTTTTACTCTGATTGAGCTGCTGGTCGTGGTCGGCGTTTTAGCCGTCTTGTTGGCCATCGTCTTGATCGCCATCAACCCGGCACGCCAATTCTCGCAGGCCAATAATACCAAGCGCAGCAGTGATGTTAACGCTTTGCTAAACGCCATTCACCAGTATGCCGCTGACAACAAGGGAACGCTTCCCGGTGCCGGGGCCATCACCACTAACGTTCTAAACATCAGCTCAGGTGCAGTTGATCTTTGTGCTGACCTCGTTCCCCAGTACATCGCCGCTCTTCCGGTGGACCCACTCACTAACAACGGCACTCCGGTCACCGATTGCGCCGCGGCTTATGACACCAACTACACGGTCGTCCGCAGCGCCAGCGATAACCGCATCACCTTAACCGCTCCGGCGGCCGAACTAGGCGTCAGCATCAGCGTGGTGAGGTAAATTATGGCTGCCCGTACCACAAAAAAGCGCGGTCGACCAGCAAAAAAGAACATAGTAATGGAGCCGATGTCAATGCCGGAGGTGAGGACTGTCCGGCGGTCGGCGGCCAAAAAACCGGCAATCTCGGAAAACACGCTGTTTTGGTTGGCAATCTTCTTCCTCTTGTTCGCGATATTGGCGATGATGGCCTACTATAAACAGGTCGATGACGCCCGGCAGCTGATTGAATTTCGGCAAAGGCAAGATGAAAAACTGATGATGGGTCAGCCAACTGTTTCCCCGTCCCCATCCGCTAAGCCCGCAGTCCGCTATTAGTAAGCCTGGGGTTTATAATACCCTGATGTCATCGCTTAAACGGGAACAGCTTTTTTGGAATGACGAGGCACCGTACTGGCGCAATCACTCCGGTTTGTTTGGCGAGCTAAAAGAACCAATCTTTCGCTTTATTACTCGCGGACTAACGCCACTGCTGAACAAATTGCCGAGTTCACCACTGGTCGCCAATTTGGGCGCAGGGGCCAATAACCAGGCCTATTTGGGAAAATCTTTAGACTGTCATACCCTGGCCCTTGATCTATCGCCCCGCATGCTCTCGCTGAACCCCGCGCGGTTACGAACCGTTGCCGATCTTAATCGACCACTCCCACTGGCAGCAGACAGTGCGGACTTGGTGGTTTCTTTTTTTCTGGCCCGTTATTTAGGCTATGAACAGGCTGGAATCTTGCTGACTGAGATTCTCCGGGTTCTAAGACCAGGCACCAGCTTTTTTATCGCCGATATAAAATCGAATAACTTTGATTACCAAAAAAGTCAATTTAATGCAGCTGTCTGGTCAAAATTAGCCGACAAAATCGGCTTCCATCGGGTAAATCTAGTAACCCAGGACTTTAAATATTCGGATGGAAACGCCGAAATGGGTTTGGTAACCGGTCAAAAACCGATCGCTACATCACCCGCCGACCTTCGAGTGCCCGAGCGAGGGTAATTCCATCTGCAAACTCAATGTTCGCCCCGATCGGCAGACCGTGGCCTATGCGTGTGACTTTCAGCCGCTGCGAGTCATAACCGGAGTCGCGCAGCAACCGTTCAAGATAAAGCGCCGTGGCCTCGCCCTCCATCGTGGCGTTGGTGGCCAAAATTACCTCGTCTACACCGTCTAAACGAGTCAGCAGATCACGCAAGTACAATTGATCGGGACCAATGTTATCCAACGGCGAAATCACCCCATGCAACACGTGATAAAGGGCGTGGTACTTGCCTGCCTGTTCCAGGGCGATCGCGTCCAGCGGCTGCTCCACCACGCAGATGGTCGACTTTTCCCGGCTGTCATCGGCACAGATCGCGCAAGTCTCCGCTTCGCCAATCAAGTGGCATTGGGCACAAAAACGAGTGTTCGGTTTGAGGCTGGTCAAGGAGTTGGCGAACTCGGCTAAAACGTGATCGGGCACGTGCAGCAGATACAGCGCCAACCGTTGCGCCGTCTTGGGTCCAATACCAGGTAGACGCTCAAAATGCTCCGTCACCGCGCGCACGGACCGGGGAAGTTTCATACGTTAAAGGGGATTTTCCTCGAAGAGGAAAATCCCCGCTTCCTTGTAGCTTATCGTCCGCCCAGCATGCCGCCCAATCCGCCGGTCATTTCCTGCAGCTTGGCCGCCGCCATCTCTTGGGATTTCTTAATGGCTTTGTTGAGCGCGGTGACAGCCACGTCGGAAGTGACGCCCTGAACGCTAAACTCCACGATCCGTTGATCACCGGTAATCACGACCTTTACATCGCCTTCTTCGATCACGATTTGCTGCTGGGCCAAGGCTTTCTGCATCGCCATCGCCTGGGAACGAAGTTGATTTAAGTCGCCGAGCGCTTTGAGGGGGTTGTTCATAATTCCTTTCCTGTCCTATTTCACTACCGCCAACTGTACCACATTTACCCGAGAGATAAAACGGCCGCCTCGACAGCTTGAACCAGCGAGTCCTGACTCTGATCGGAATTAATGACCGACACCACCGCTGGAGGCAGAACCGTCGCCGCAAAAGTTACGCCGCGGCCAAAACTCTCGGCCAATAACTCCAGAAAAACGGCGTGGTATCTTTTAGTCTCCAGTTGTTCTTTGTGAAAACCGAGTTCGAATTCAAGCTGGATGGTAGCGCCCTTGACACCACTAATCCGTCCCTGTTTGATAATTGATTCCAGCGCCTGACTCTTCGTCCGGGCCGCGAGTAATAATTGCGGCCAAGCTTGCTGAACTCGATCAATGACAAGCTCACTCGAAACTAGTTCAGATTCTTCAACCGACCTCAAGTCTACGGCGGCCACCGGCGCTTGTGCCTTTTCTTGCTTAGCTTGTTGTTTGGCTTCCTCAAGGGTGATGGCCGTACTCGGCACCTCCCACGCGCATAGGATTGATTCCTTGCTTACTTTTTCTCGAGAGGAATCATTCCGGATTGATTCCTCTTGGGGTAACGTCGGGGAGGAATCAATCCTCAACCCCGTCAAACACCAAGTTAGACAGGCGACCTCAAGCTTGATTCCATCGATTGGTTCGGGACCGCCAAGATTGTGGGCCAGATGAGATAACAACTCGATCAAGATGCGCGTTGACTTTTCGCCCCGCTGAATCGCCCGATGTAGTCGCTCCTGCACCGCCAAAACTAAAGCTTGCTCCAAAGCGACAAAGTTTTCACCCTTTTGCCTGGACTCCTGAAACAATTTTGCGACTTCTTTGGGATCGCGCGCGGCGAGGGCGCGCAGCAACGGTTCGATCTGCTGCTGCCCAATCGTTAACAAATCTAATAATTTTTCGTCCATCGCCCCGCCGCGCGCGACTTGCTCCAGATACTTCACCGCGTCGCGAAAACTACCTTGTGCCGCCTCGGCAATTCTCAGGGATATTTCCTTGGATAAATCAATCTTTTCAGCATTGGCAACCATCTGCAAAGCCGCCCCGATTTCCTCACTATTCGCTCGGCGGAAAGGAATCAGTTCACAACGCGACTGAATCGTGGCGGGAACCTTTTGTAACTCGGTAGTCGCCAAAATAAAAACCACCCGTTCCGGCGGTTCTTCCAGCAACTTCAGCAGGGCATTGAAGGCTTCATTAGTTAACATGTGAACTTCATCGAGAATCACCACTCTAATCAAGCCCTCAGTCGGCACCACCGAGACCATTTCCTGCAGGCGCCGGACATCATCGATCCCGCGGTGACTGGCAGCGTCCAGCTCCAGAACCACCTCCGAATGACCCTCGGCGATTTTCTGCAACAACCGGCTATCCGGATCAGGCTCGGATAATTTGCCCTTTTTACCGAGCACCACCTTTTCATTGGCTGGATCATTCAAAACACGGGCCAAAATGCGGGCAGTCGAGGTCTTGCCAGTGCCCTTGGGTCCGGCAAACAGGTAAGCATGGGAAATTTTGCCGTTGGCCAAGGTCTGCAAAAGTTGCTCGCGCACGGGCACAATCTGCAAATCAGCGATCCGCTGGGGACGATATTTTCGGTACCAGGCCATATAAGGAGTATGGTAACAGATTAATTTATATTGTTTGCTACTCAACGTTCTTGACAGGTTTTAGCTCAACTTCTAATGGCACACTTGCTACTTTTTCTGTTTTTTCACCCTGAATTGAATAAATATCGAAATAATAGTTACCAGATCCAATCAATGTTATCCCTTTAATTTTTAGTCGCGTTCTAAGTCTGGGAATATTAGCTGGGATACTTATTTCATTCTCTATACTTTCCCCTAACTTTTTTCCTTCTGGAGACATCATATTAATCCTGAATTTACCGACGTAATCTCTTTTGGAAATTTTTGTCCACATACTAATAATTTCAAACTCAAGGGGAATCTGAATTTCTGGTGAACGCTCCGCTTTAATCTCGACAGTAATTTTTTCCAAGATTTCATATAAACTTAGATTGTTAGTCTCTTGATCAATAACCGACTTTTTACATAGAACTGTCCAGATGTGTTTAATCACAGCATACCTCCTTCGATAACTGAGTCATTTGAAGCACTAGTATTGGGCCAGATTGATTGGGGATTTAAATAGGGCACTTCTGGTGATCTAAAAGCTACTACGCCAGCATAAAAGCTGGATGTCATATTTTCGAGTTGGATAGATCTAATGCTTTTAAAATCAACGCATAATTCTGTACCAAGAACAGAGGCTATCTTATTCAAAAAAGACAAACTGGGCAAACTATTACCAGATTCGGCACGAGCAATGGCTGATTGCTTGGTAGAAATTAGGTTGGCCAACTCAAGCTGAGTTAAGCCGTTGACAATCCTGATTTCCAGAATCTTTTGACTAACCTCCAAAGCCAAATCGTGTTTTTCAAATTCAGCCCTAAATTCTTTTTTGGTAAGTAGTTTTTTCTTCAGATCAGTTAATTTCATACATCCTTTTTGGTCTCAACATATTTGGAATTATTCTTAAATCTAAATCGGCTATTTTGGCTTCTGTTGACCGAATTTCTCGAAGTGGGGTCTGCCCCGATTTTTTTGTAAAACCGTGCAGGAGCCAAAAGGTTCCTCCCCGAGTAACGTAAAAAAGTCTAGTGGAACCGATCCTAATTTCTCTAAACTCATGCCCTTTCATCTTTTTTGTGTCAAGTGATTTGAACGCCATAAATCCATATTTTTCAATCTTTTCTAAGCACATAATAATTCTTTTTGCCGTTTTTGGGAGCAAACTCTGAAGATATTCTTCCACACTGCATCTGCCTTGTTCTGACGTGTAGAGCTCTACTTCCATTTTTGCTTCTTTTCATATATCTATAACGATATTGTTATATTAAACCCATGATATGGCAAAGTCAACCCTTGCAAGGGAAAACTTTACCAAATATAGGAAGAAATCTTTAACGCTTAGGCGACTGACGCTTCCGGCGGGCTTTGCCACCGGTGTTGGGTTTGCGTGTTTCCTTCATGCGTGGATCGCGGCTGAGTAAGCCGGCTTCACGCAACAGAGGACGAAAACCTTCATCGACTTTGGTCAGGGCGCGGGCAATACCCAGCACCGCGGCATCTAGCTGAGCGGCCAAACCAGAACCATTAGTTTTGACACTGACAGCATATTTGCCCAACGTATCGGTCGTGCGGAAAGGTTCCAAGAATCGGACTTCCGGACCAATGAGCGAGGAAAAATACTGAGCCATCGGCTTGTCATTGACGATATAGTCGCCGGAGGTTTTGTAAAGACGGACGCGAGCGGTAGCCGTTTTGCGACGACCGAGGGTAGCGATAAATTCACCGGCTGGAAGAGCCATTTTGGCACCACCGTGAGCTACGGCCGCTTTTGCCCTGACAGCCACGACCTTCTTTACCACTTTTTGAATCTTCTTGGGAGCTTTTTTGAATTGTTTGGCCATATATCCTCTATTGCGTCTTACCTAACTTATCAGCGTACGGGTGTTCGGCGGTGGGAAAAACCTTCAAGCGGCGGAGACGACGATCCTGCTGCTTGTTTTTGGGCAACATGCCTTTAACCGCTTCTTCGAACAAACGCTCGGGAGATTTCTCGCGCAATGTTCCCAGGCTCTCCTCGCGAAGACCGCCGGGATAACGAGAGTGGCGGTAATACATTTTGTCCTCGGCTTTGTTGCCGGTAACTTCAACTTCTTTAGCATTGATGATGACCACGTAGTCGCCGCCATCAACGTGCGGGGTGAAGGTCGGTTTGTGCTTGCCAACCAACCACACCGCCGTTTGAGTTGCGATATCACCCAATAATTTACCCTTAGCATCAATTAAATGCCACTGGCGTACCACATCTTCTTTTCTTTGCATGAACGTTTTGATCATAAATCCTGCTTATTTCTTCTTGGCAGCCGGTTTTTCCTTGGCCGGAGCGGCGACTTTTTTGGCCGGAGCTTTTTTAGCGGCCGGTTTAACCTTTTTCGGTTCGGCTTTGACGGTCTTAACTGTTTTTTCCGGCTCAGCGGTTTTAACGATGGGCGGCTTTACCAGCTCCACTTTAACCATCGCGGAGTCATCGCCGCGGCGGCGACCCAAATGGATAATGCGGGTGAAACCGGAAGTGCGATCCTTCATGGCCGGAGCCACTGAATCGACGACCTGGTTAACCACTTTCTTGGAACCGAAAAACCGTTCCAGAATGCGGCGGGCGGTAAGCGTGCCAGGCATGGCTTTACCGATAATTTTATCGGCTAAACGCTTGATCGCTTTGGCTTTGGGTTCGGTAGTCTCAATGGCACCGTGCTCAAAAAGATTAGAAAGCAGATTCCTTGAACATCGCCTTCCGACCCTTAGTATCGCGATTGAAGTGTTTGGCTTTAACTCGGTGACGCATAATTTCCTTTACGCTTGTTCTTCCTTGAAGTTAGCGCCGACTTTTTCCATGGCTTCTGCGACAATTCCCACTGATTTACCACCGAGATTCTTCACGAGGGAAACCTGAGCTTGGGTCGCTTTCATTAAATCACCGACGGTGTTGTAGCCACCCTTGCGGAGAGCGTTGGCAATCCGGGTGGGGAGATCGAGTTCTTCGATAGTCAACCGGGCGGCTTCATTAACCGGACGAACGGAAGGCGCTTCGGCTTTTTTAACCACATCAACCGGATTAATTACCTGCTGGAAGTGAACGATTAAAATTTCGGAAGCTTGATTGAGAGCCTCACGGGCGTCAACGGTACCGTTGGTCCAAACTTTAAGGATTAAGCGGTCATAGTCCGTGCGCTGGCCAACGCGAGTTTCTTCCACGTCATAAGCGACTTTTACGATTGGCGAATAGAGAGCGTCGACCAACAGATCACCGGATACGCCAATCGCTTCGCGATCGGTCGCCGGGCCGTAGCCCATACCCTTTTCCACCGTTAGCTCCAGTTCAAAAGCCGTATTGCCAGATAAAGTGGCAATGTGGAGTTCGGGATTAATAATCTCAACCCCGGCCGGGCATTCAATATCACCGGCTTTGACTTCGCCGCCCTTGACCGAGAGGGTTAGAGTGGAAATATCGTCGAGGGAAGATTTAACCCGAATTTCTTTGACGTTGAGCAATAACTCGACTACGTCTTCGGTCACTCCTTTAATGGTAGAGAACTGATGATCGGCTCCCTTAATCTTGGCGCGAGTAACCGCGTGACCCTCAATCGAGGAAAGCAAAACTCGGCGCAAGGAGTTGCCCAGAGTGTGGCCGAAACCATGCTCCAAAGGTTCCAAGACGAAAGTAGTAAAATCGGCTTCCTGTTTGGCAATAGTGACGTTAAAAACTGGCTTGATCATAAATCTCCTTATCTTGAATAGTACTCAACGACGAGTTGCTCGTCCACGCCTTCAGTGATATCTTCTCGTTCTGGTAAAGCGGCAATTTTTCCAACGGTGGCCTGGCGCTCCAACCATTTGGGCAGACCAACGGTTTTGCTGGTCAAGAGCTCAGCGACGTAAGGGATTTTGGCGGCCTTGTCGTCCAGGGCCACGGTTTCGCTAATCGAAACGCGGTAAGACGGGATGCTTAGGCGCTTGCCATTAACTTGGACGTGACCGTGGGTAACTAGCTGGCGGGCAGCGGCGCGGGTTGGGCGCAAAACCCAAGCGAAAGACAACATTGTCCAGGCGGCGTTCCAATAGTTTTAGCAGGGCCTGACCGGTAGCGGAAGGGGTCTTCATGGCTACGACCATAAAGTTGACGTAAGTATTTTTCCTGAACGCCGTAAGCAAACCGCAGTTTCTGTTTTTCCAACAGTTGACGACCGTAATCCGAAGTTTTGCGGCGCATCTTGCGGCCGTGCATTCCGGGCAGAACATTAAGGCGACGCGCTACTTTGAGCGGGTTCGACTTCAAGCCCAAGTCTTGGCTCAACTGGCGGGCGAGCTTATTTTTCGGTCCGGTATATCTAGCCATGGCGAATCTTTCTTGCTTTGGTTCCGTTATGAGGCATGGGGGTAACATCAGCGATCATGGTTAAATGGATACCGGCGTTCTTGATGACCCGCAGAGCGGCATCACGACCGGGGCCGGGACCTTTAATGAATAGTTCAGCCGTGCGCAAGCCATAGGCGCGGGATTTGTCAACAGCTTGTTCAACCGTGACGGTAGCGGCATAGGGGGTAGACTTGCGGGATCCGGAAAAACCGACTTGCCCGGTCGAAGCACTGGTTAAAACATTACCCTGCTCGTCGGTAACGGTTACAATCGTATTATTGAAAGTAGCGTTAACGTAAATCCGACCAGCCGGAACGGCTTTCAGGACTTTTTTGGTGGCTTTGGATTTTTGCGGTTTCATGGTTATACCTTCTTAGTGGCTACTGTTTCCAGCTTGGCTGCCATTTCCTTGGTCAGAGCACCCACAGTCCGGCGTTTGCCGCGACCGGTACGGGCGTTAGTCCGAGTGCGCTGTCCACGAACCGGTAAACCCCGGACGTGGCGAATGCCACGGTAGGAACCAATCCGCTTCAAACGCTCAATCGAATCGCGCACTTTTTTGCGCAACGCACCTTCGACTTCATATCCGGATTCAATGACTTTTTGCAAGCGGCTGACTTCTTCGGAGGTTAACTGCTCAACTCGTTTCTGGCCGTCAACATTGGCCCGTTTCAGGATCTCTTCAACGTTCGTCCGCCCAATCCCAAAAATATAGGTCAGGGCGATAAATAATTTCTTGCGAACTGGTAGATCGATACCGGCAATACGAGGCATAACTTTTCCTTATCCCTGGGTCTGGTTGTGGCGTCGGTTAACGCAACGGACCTGGCGCACCCCTTTTCGGCGCACAATTTTGCACTGCAAGCAGCGCGGTTTGATACTGGTTTTGTACTTCATACGTTTCCTATTCCACTCTCGGACTTTGATTCAAGTCCCCTTCTCGCAGACGGCGAGTAATTCGCCCTCGGCCGGTATCGTACACCGAGACGTCAGCTAAGACCATGTCGCCTGGCAGCACGCGAATGCTGAAACGGCGCATATTCCCAGTGAGCGTACACAAAAGGATTCGGCCGATTATCTCGACTTTTCCTTCCGTAACCTGTACCCGAAACATCGTGTTGGGCAATGCCTCTGTTACCGTCCCCTTGATTTCGAAGACGTCAGCGCGCGGTTGTTTCAGGTTTCTCCTTTTCTTCTTTGTAGCAGTTTTATTTTACAGAAGTCGAATTGTATCAAAAATACTCGACTTCCTCAAGGCTCAATCTAGCGATGCCGCTCCTCCAGCTGGTGGCACAGATCTTCAAAGATCACGTGGACGTCCCGCTCACCGTCGACCTCATCTAAGAGACCCTTTTTACGGTAGTAATTAATCACCGGTTCGGTGAATTCGTGGAACATATCGATACGCTTGCGGATTGAAGGCAGAGTTTCATCAGCGCGGATTTCGGCGGCATTGAGGATCCGCCCGGCAATGCGCCATAGGGCTTCGCGGTCAGAAACCTTGAGGTAGATCACGGCAGACACACCATTGCTGAATGCTTCGGCCTGGGGAATGGTGCGGGGAAACCCATCCAGAATATAACCCTTCTTGTATTCCGCCCGGGACAAATAGTCCTCGACAATCTCCAGGGTTTTGTCATCCGGGATCAAGGCACCAGAATTCATGGTCTCTTTGATATAGCGGCCCAGCGGGGTTTTTTCCTTGGCCATCTCGCGGAAAATGTGGCCGGAGGATAAGATAAGGCAGGCCGTATTTTTCGGCCAATAAGTTGCCTTGGGTAGACTTACCGGCTCCTTGGATACCGATCAAAACGATTTTCATCGCCTTGGATTTAGTATTTTCTTTAGACGTATTGCTCATATTGGTCCTGTACTAGCTGCGCTTCCACCGCACGCACCATTTCTAAGACTACCGAAACAACGATC
Organism: Candidatus Woesebacteria bacterium; assembly: GCA_963749595.1. Lineage (GTDB taxonomy): Bacteria > Patescibacteriota > Microgenomatia > UBA1400 > UBA1396 > CAVVNJ01. The sequence continues at coordinate 62,333 of CAVVNJ010000009.1, read as the reverse complement.
AACAAACCAGTACCGCCAACCGTTAGCGTGGTAACGCCCGTGGCCTTCTGGGCCAGAATGGGCAGCAGGGCCACCGCTCCCAAAAATAGGCCGCCGACAAACGAAATTCGCAGTAAGACCCGCAAGAGAAACTCAGCCGTCGGCTTACCGGGACGAACCGCCGGAATATAGACGCCGGATTTCTTCAGATCCTCGGCAAAATCTTTAGGATTAAAGTAAACAAAAATCGAAAAGAAGGTGAAACCGAATACGAAGAGGAAGTAAAGCCAATTATAAGTCAGCGAACCAGGCGCAAACCAAAGTTGCAGTTGGCGGGCAAAAGCAATAATTCCGGATGGCAATTTAGCGTTCAGCAGCAACGTCGCGACGGTAGTTGGGAGCGTTAAAATCGGCAAAGCAAAAATCACCGGCATCACGCCGAATTGGTTGACTTTAATCGGAATATGCGACATCGCCCCGCCATAAGTATGGGAACCACGGATGCGGCGGGCCTGCTGGATTGGCACCCGGCGAATCGCCTCGTTCATAAACACAATCGACAAAACCACGGCGGCCAGGCCCGCCGCTAAAAGCAGTAGGTAAGTGGGATTTACGGTGGAGCGTAGCGCCCAGGTCTGAGAAAAAGAAGTTGGTATTTGACTGATGATACCAACAAAAATCACCCAAGAAGTTCCGTTGCCAATGCCGTAGCGGGTCAGCTGCTCGCCGATCCACATGACGATCATTGAGCCGGCCACCAACGAAACGATCATCGCCACAAATTCCTGTGGCGAACCAGCAACCAATAATTGTTGTGAGCGGAGCAAAAATAATAATGATAAGGATTGGGCCACGGCGATCGGCACGGTCAGGAAGCGCGTCCACTGGTTTAATTGAGCCCGACTGCCTTCGCTTTCCTTCTGCATTTCCTTGATCTTGGGGAAAAACAAGCCAGACATCTGAATCAAAATAGAAGCCGTGATATAAGGGCTGATGCCCACCGCCATCACCGAAAAACGAGCTAAAGCGCCGCCGGAAAAGATATCCAGCAAACCAAGAAATTGACTTTGCTTGAACAAGGCGCTTAATTTTTCCAAATCAACCCCGAAAAGGGGAACATGAGCAAAAAGCCGAAATAAAGCCGTCAGAGCTAAGGTTGCGATAAGCTTGGCGCGCACTTCGCGCGACGTCCAAAGAGAGCGGATCGTCGACCAAAGGCGATTCACAAGGTTACGCTGCCTCCCGCTTTCTCAATCGCTTGCTTAACAGGGTTGGTAACCGTTACTCGCTCAACCTTAATCGGCTGAGTCAGTTCAATCGCGCCGACCAAACGGGGTAAACCATAATTGCGACGAGTCAAGCCGGCCTCGGCCAGAGTCTCCGGCGTTACGGTGGCTAATTTCTTCGCCAGAACGGCGGCTAACTGAACTTCGTTGATTTTTTTCAGGGACTGGAAACGGCCCTTACCGCGCAACCAAGGCAGGCGGCGGATCAAAGGCAGTTGACCACCCTCAAACCACAACGGCGTGCCTTTGCCTTCGCGGGCACCGTGACCTTTGGAACCACGACCGGAGGTGTGACCACCGATTCCGGAACCATAGCCCCGACCAACGCGTTTGGCGGCATTTTTCTTGACTAATGGTAGTTTATTTAACAGGTTCATAGGTTACTCTTCTTTTTTGGCCGAAACTTTTTTGGCCGCTGGCTTTTTAGCCGCAGCCGGCTTCACTGCCAAGGTCTTTTTGGCCACTACTGGTTTCTTGGTGATAACTTTCTTCACCACCGCTTTTTTCGCGGGGGAAACTTTTTCTTCGGCGACTTCAGCACCGGTCGCCTTCTCTTGAGCCAAACGCTGTTCCTCGCGTTCTTTCTGGCGCTCCTGCGCTTCTTCTTCCAAAGCGGACTTCAGTTTAATATCCTTGACTCCAACAATGTGATGGATGTCTTGAAGAGCCGCAAAAGTGGCATAGACGTTAGAAGCTTTATTATTGGTACCCAAAATCTTGCTGGAAATATCCCGAATGCCAGCCGCCTCCACCACTGCCCGAATCGGACCACCGGCAATTACGCCGGAACCACGAGGGGCTGGTTGAAGCAAAACTGAGGCCGCACCACGCTTGACCTTAACTGAAAAAGGGATGGTTGTTCCGTTCATCGGAACCTTGATCATTTTTTTCTTGGCTTTGCGGACGCCTTTGTGAATCGCACTAAGAACATCCTTAGCCTTTCCCAGACCAACACCAACACTGCCCTGGCGGTCACCGACCACCATTAGCACGGAAAAACCCATCTTATTGCCACCCTTGGTCTTTTTGGAGACGCGGTTGACTTGCACCACCTTCTCTTCAAATTCGCGGGCTTCCCGCGGCTGGCGAGAAGGACGGTTGCGTTGTTGGTCGTTTTTCATCATTTTTCCCTTTAAACTTCAATTCCGGCTTGGCGAAGAGTCTCGGCCACGGCTTTAATGCGACCATGGTAGCGGAAGCTGCCGCGGTCAAAGACGACTTTAGTAACACCGACTTTTTGCAGATCAACCGCGGCCTGCTCAGCCACTTGCTGAGCTCGTTCGGTTTTGGTGCCGGTCTTCAATTTGAGATCGGAACCGGCTGCCAAGGTGACACCGGACTCATCATTGATCGCCTGGAGCGCGATATGCTGATTGGTGCGATGCACCGAAAGGCGTGGCCGCTGGGCCGTGCCAAAGATTTTCGCCCGAATACGCTTGGCGCGGCGGGTTTTTTGGAGCTGTTTGAGCGCGTGACTTTTCATAAATCCTTATTTGGCAGCAGCCTTACCTTGCTTACGGCGGATCACTTCATCCTGGTAGCGAATCCCTTTGCCCTTGTAGGGTTCAGGTGGCCGGATTGCCCGGATATTCGCCGCAGTCTGACCGACCAGATATTTACTAATGCCGGAGACAATAATGATGGTGTTGCCCTCAACACCCAGCTCGATCCCCGCAATGGGGTCAATCTCTACCGGATGAGAGAAACCAATACTCAGGGTTAGTCCCTGGCCTTTTTTTGACACGCGGTAACCGGTGCCAACCATTTCCAGTTTAATCGTAAAACCTTCGGAAACGCCATGGACCATATTATTGATTTGGGCGCGTACCAAGCCATGATTGGCTCGGGACTGACGATCAGAACGTTGGTTGGTCACACCGATTTGATCATCGGTTTGACTAACTTGAATGCCAACCGGAAGCGGCTCACTCAGTGTGCCTTTGGAGCCCTTAACCGTCACCAAATTATCGGCCACGGTCACCGTAACGCCGGTGGGAAGATGAATTAATTTTCTACCAATACGCGACATATTATTCCATTACCAGATCTTGAACAGGATTTCCCCGCCCAGTTTTTTGTCTCTTGCTTGCTGAACTGTCATTACTCCCTGGGAGGTAGTTAAGACAGCGGTACCATAACCAGACAGCACTACCGGCAACTTGTCGGCCGTGGCGTAGATGCGGCGACCAGGTTTGGAGACACGCTCCAGGTCGGAAAGCGCAGCCTTACCTTTAATATAACGCAGGGTGATCACCAGATCATCTTGTGGTGACTTAGTCACCCGCTCAACACCAGTGGCATAACCGGTTTCGACTAAAATATGGGCAATGTTTTCCCGCAGTTTGGACGCCGGCAAGACCACTTTGTCATGCTTGGCCAAGTAGGCATTTTTGATTCGGATTATTAAATCAGCAACAGCATCAGTCATATCACCTCAAAAACTCGATTTTACCACACCTGGTAATTCACCTTTATGGGCCAATTCTCGGAAACAAAGACGGCAAATTCCAAACATTCGCATGTACGCTCGCGGCCGACCGCACAAGGCACAACGATGGTGGGCCTTGGTTGAATGGTCAGCATATTTGAGTGACTGAGCGATTTTTGATTTCTTTGCCATGATTTACTCCGTTTTTGTGAAGGGCATACCTAGTTTTTCTAATAGAGCGAGCGATTCTTCCCGACCGGACGAGTTGCTAATGGAGAAACCAATCTGCAGACCGCGAACTCGATCGATTTCATCATATTTAATCTCCGGAAAAATGATCTGTTCGCGTAAGCCCAACGAATAGTTGCCCTTAACATCAAAAGCCGTACGGGGAACGCCGGAGAAATCTTTCACCTGTGGCAGAACGATGGAAACAAACTTATCAAAGAAACTCCACATCCGGTCACCACGCAACGTGACGGACAAACCAACCACTTCGCCCTGGCGAATTTTAAAGCCGGCGATCGACAAACGGATGGGGTTGGTGCGGGGTTTTTGGCCGGTAATAGCGGTCAATTGTTCGGAGACAGCCGCAACGACTTTGTCTCTGGCAGCGCTTTCGCGCCCGATGCCGACATTGATGGTAATCTTATCCAACCGAGCCACGGCAAAGATATTTTTCTTGGCGAACTTTTCCATCAGGAAAGGAACGACTTCCTCGCGATAGGCTTGCAACTTACGATTCATAGAATCTTCCCTGTCTTCTTGAACACGCGGAGCTTTTTCCCGTCCTTGACGACCACACCGATTCGATCGGCTTTTTTGGTCTCTGGGTTGAACACCGCGATTTTGGCAACCGACAATGGACGCTCCTTGCGGACGCGCTCGCCAGTGCGACCAGCAATCGGCTTGATGGAACGGGTATAAACGTTGACACCCTGAACCACCACCTGATCGACTTTAGGTAAAACGCGCACAATTTTGGCGGTCTTACCTTTGTCTTTACCGGCGGTCACAATGACGTTATCACCAACTTTGAACTTCATATTTTTGTTTTCTTTTTTCCATTTTGTAGCGAGGATTCTCCCTTTTAGGGAAAATCCTCTTGCGATATCTACAGCACCTCTGGAGCCAAGGACGCTATTTTAGCATATCCTCGCTCTTTTACCTCACGAGCAATTGGACCAAAAACACGGGTGCCGCGAGGCAATTTGCCTTCGATCGAATCGATCAAGACCGCGGCGTTATCGTCAAAACGAATATAGCTGCCGTCATCCCGTCGAACTTCTTTTCTGGTTCGAACAATCACTGCTTTTACCAGCTCACCTTTTTTCAGGGCGCCATTGGGAGCCACGGCAATGGCGGAGGCCGAAACTATGTCCGCCAAAGAACCCTTGGGCTTGCGGGAACCACCATGCACGTGCAAAACACGCAACTGTTTGGCTCCGGAGTTGTCGGCGACATTAAGAATGGAACGAATCTGAATCATAGTCTTCCTATTTTGCAGCGAGATTTAATCTCCCTAAGCAACCTTCTCCGTAACAATAAACCGCTTGCGCTTTGATAAGGGGCGAGATTCTTTCAGGACAACCTGATCACCGACCACTACGGTCAGGCCTTCAACCAAACCACAAAGATAGCCTTTAGTGCGCTTAACATATTTTTTGTAAATGGGGTGTTGCCAGTTGAAAGAGACCTCAACCTTAACGGTCTTTGGATCGTTCACGCGCAATACCACTCCGGTCAGGCTCTTCATACTTTCTCCAAATCACGACGGCGACGCTCGGCCTTCAGCATTTTAATCTGGGCCAAAAGCTTTGCCGGACGCTTGATGTCCACTACTTTTTTATCTTGCAACCGACGTTCTTGGCGCGCAAGCATAACCCCGAGCTCTAGTTCGCCGATTTTTTTCTTGATTTCCTCGGCGGTTAGCGCGAGGAGTTTTTGTCGCTCATCACGTTTCATACCGTCTCAACTTCCTTCTTAATAAACTTGGTCTTCATTGGGATTTTGTGTCCGGCCTTGCGCAGGGCTTCACGGGCGATTTCTTCCGATATGCCGCCAATTTCAAACAATACTCGATTGGGCTTGATCTTAGCAACGTACTGTTCAATATCACCCTTACCGGAACCCATTTTCACGCCCAATGGTTTTTTGGTCAGTGGATGATCAGGGAAAATCCGGATCCAGGTTTTACCCAGACGCTTGGTGGTATGAGCAATCACTTTACGGGCCGCTTCTATTTGACGAGCGGAGAAAAAACCATGCTCGGTGGCCTGTAAACCAAATTCGCCAAAAGCAATCGTTGCGCCGCGCGTAGCGACACCCCGGTTCTTGCCTCGAAATTGTTTGCGGTATTTGGTACGACTAGGTTGCAACATAGAGCCTCTTTACGCGGTCACCTCACCTTTATTAATCCACACCTTAATACCGACTGTGCCGGATTTGGTGTGGGCGGGAGCTTCATAGTAATCAATATTGGAACGTAAGGTTTGAGTCGGTACCGTGCCTAGGAAATATTTTTCCCGACGGCCAATTTCCGCACCGCCAACGCGGCCAGACAATTGAATCTTCACGCCCTTGGCCCCAGCGGCCATCACTCGTTCCAACGCTTGCGACACCGCGCGGCGGTGCGGATAGCGTTTAATCATCTGATCGGTAATACGCTCAACCACAAACTTAGCGGATAAATCAGGCTGTTTCACTTCAATGATTTCATCGATAGAAACTTTCATGCCTTTTGGATCGCGGGGGTTGATCTTCAACAATCGGGCCAATTCAGTCTTGAGCAGTTCCAGGTTGGAACCACCGCGACCGATCACAACACCAGGGCGGGAAACATGCAGTTTAATTTTAATGACGTTAATCGAACGCTCAATTTCAATCCGGTCCAAACCGGCGCTGGCCAGCTTGCTCTCAAAAAATACCCGGATCTTTTTATCTTCCAGAACACGCTTGGCGTAATCAGCCGGACCGGCAAACCAAGTCGACTTCCAAGTGAAAGTGTTGCCAATACGAAAACCGGTGGGATGAACTTTTTGACCCATAGGTTACTTTTCCTGTGTTTCTTTCTTGGCGGCGGCTTTTTTCGCCGGAGCTTTTTTAGCCGCTACCTTTTTGGTGGCGGGTTTTTTGGTCGCAGTCTTTTTCTCTTCGGATTTAACTACTTCAGGAGCCGCCGCAATTTTGACCTCTGATTTGGCCTCAGTCTTGGTTTCGGTTTTGGCCAAAACGGTCTTCTCAGGAACGGCAATATTTAGAACTACTGTCACGTGTGAGCTTCGCTTCTGGTATGGTTTGGCGCGTCCACGGCCACCGGCGAGGAATCGCTTGTAGGTTGGACCCTCATCAATCACCAAGGCTTTGAGTGACAGCTGTTGCTCAGAGTAGCCTAAGTTATTGACCGCGTTAGCCACGGCTTGGCGAATCGTCTCGTTGATCACTTTGGCGCCGCGCTTATTCAACGTCGACAAGGCCTCGTTGATGGAAAGCAATTCTTTGCCGCGCACGGCATCAGCTACCAACCGCAGCTTGCGTGGGGTGATCCGGACGTATTTTTGAGTGGCTTTAACGATCATATGTTTTTCTTTTTTTGTCTCAATTTTGTAGCGGGGATTATTCTTTTCAAGATTAATCCCCTTACGCTCTTTATGTCTTGCTTAAGACGCGCTTGACGACCTTTCCATGGCCACGGAAAGTCCGGGTGGGTGAAAATTCACCCAAGCGGTGACCAACCATGTCCTCAGAGATAAAGACCTCAATAAACTTGTGGCCGTTGTGAACCAAAAAAGTGTGTCCGACAAATTCCGGAGCGATCTGTGAGGCCCGGGCCCAGGTCTTGATCGGCTGCTTGGAACCGGACGCATTCATCGCCAAAATCTTTTTGACGAGCTTGGCGTCGACGTAGGGTCCTTTTTTGTTTGAACGTGACATATTAGGCTTTGCTCCGGCGGTCGCGGACAATCCAACGACTCGAGTATTTCTTCTTCTTGCGTGTCTTCTTGCCCAGTGCCGGCTTACCCCAAGGAGTCTTAGGATGTTTCAAACCAACACCGTTCTTTCCTTCACCACCACCATGCGGATGAGCAGCCGGGTGCATCGCTGCACCACGCACAGTCGGGCGAATACCCAAATGGCGCTTACGACCAGCTTTACCAAGCTTGATGTTCTTGTGATCGGCGTTACCGACCTCACCCAGAGTGGCCAGCGCCATGATTGGCACTAAACGCACTTCCTTGGAAGGAAGCAGAATTGTAGCATATTTTTCGTCTTTTGCCTGGATTAAAGCTGCCGTGCCGGCGCCGCGAACAACCTGAGCGCCTTTACCGGGGCGCAGTTCAATCGCGTGAACCGGAACACCAACCGGGAGCTTAGCTAACGGCAAAGCGTTTCCAACTTCCAGCGGAGCTTCCGGACCAGACATCAACTTGGCACCAGCAATCAAGCCTTTCGGGGCGAGAATGTAGCGCTTGTCGCCATCGACATAATGAAGCAAAGCAATATGGGCGTTGCGGTTCGGATCGTACTCGACTTGGATAACCGTGGCCGGGATACCGGTCTTGTTGCGCTTCCAATCAATTAAGCGGTATTTGCGAGCCGCGCCGCCGCCACGGTGGCGAACGGTAATTTTGCCTTGGTTATTGCGGCCGTTGCGACGGCGCGTACCCTTGCCAACCAGGCTTTTTTCCGAAGATACTTTAGCCAGAACCACGGCACTGTTAATGCGGTTGCGGCTTCCGGGACTGATTGGTTTAGCTTTAATTAACATGCTTCCTCATTCTTTACAGATCAAAGGCCTCAATTTTTTGTCCTTTGGGTAAGATCGCTACCGCCTTTTTACGAGGCGCAACATTAACCCGGACTCGTTTCTTGCCGGTTCGCTTGGTTCCACCTGGTAGAGTGATGGTTTTCAAATCAAGGATATCGATTTTATAAGCGGCTTTCAGGGCAGCGCGAATGGCAGTTTTATCAGCCTTGGGATCAACCAAAAAAGTATAAGCGTTGCTCTCCTTGGCCATCTGCAGGGATTTTTCGGTAATAACTGGTCGAATTAAAACAAATGGGTTCATTTGGTCTCCTTAACCGGAGCTAAGCGTTGGGCCAACAATTCCAAGGCAGGCTGCATGATGACTACCTGTTGGACGCTAACCGCGGCCAAGGTATTCAGTCGGGTAGCGCTCGTAATTTTAACATTGGCCAAGTTGCGGAGCGAGCGAATAACATTGGTGTGGGATTGATCAACGACGATCAAAACCTTCTCGCCGGTTTTTTCGCTAATCTCAGTGATAAATTTAGCCGCGGTTTTGGTTTTGCCATCCAGTTTTTCCAGATCAGCTACCACGGCTACTTTTTTGTCAGCCGCCAAAGCGGATAAAGCAGAAACCAGAGCCTTGCGCGCCAAAACCGGGGTCAGAGAACGCTTCCAGTTTTCCATTCCGGTCGGTCCATGAGCCACACCGCCGCCCACGAATTGGGGCGCCGAGAAAGCGCCATGGCGGGCGTTGCCGGTTCCCTTTTGCTTGTACATCTTCTTAGTAGTTAAACTTACATCACCGCGAGTCTTCGCTTTGGCGCCACCTTGCCGCAGATTGGAACGGTAAACGTGCACCGCTTGAGCAATCAAGGGCAAATTGACCGCCGCGCCAAAAACCGTTTCCGGCACGGTGACGGTGGTAGGTTTTTCAGTGAGGGAATAAAGTTTTAATTTCATAGGTTACTCCTGAGCTTGCTCGGCCTCCGGAGCGATTTCTTCAGTTGGGGTCGACGATTTCTTCGTGGGCGGAACTAGTTCCTCGATTGGCTTTCTTCAACTTCGGTCGACAAATTTAAAAGCGCTTGGCTGACATCATTCAACTCGATTGGCTTGCCGGTTTTCGACTTGGCCACCGTCAAGCAAAGAGTTGTAGCCACCAGGCAAGGTGCCATTAACCCAGACAATTTGGTTCTTGGCATCAACCGCCACTACTCGCATGGTTTCGAGAGTCTGATTGACCTTGGCCCATGTGACCGGCCATCCGCATGCCAGGAAAAACCCGGCCCGGAGTGGTGCGCTGACCAATGGAACCCGGGGCGCGCTCGCGGTCGGACTGACCGTGAGTGTGGGGACCGCCAGCAAAACCATGGCGCTTCACCACGCCAGCAAAGCCTTTACCTTTGGTTTTACCGGTAATTTTGATGACATCGCCAGCAGTAAAAACGTCTTGGACCGAGATGACTCGGCCCGGTGAAGTTCCTCAGCGGAAGTGGTTTCAAAGAAAACGCGCTTACCAATTGAAAAACCGGCTTTCTCCATCGGCTTGCGCTGGGCGGCCGGCGTGTTCTTCAGCTTCTTGTCACCAAAAGCGAGTTGAACGTGCTCCGTGCCAACCGGGCGAACCACGGTATTGCCGGAAACGACCAGCTGGGTCACGACCAAGCGCTTACCGGCTTTGGTCCAGACCTGGCGGGAACCTTTCTTCTGAGCAAAAACTTTCTCTACCATAGGAAACCTTCATCAGTTCTTAATCTGGATCCCGACACCGGCCGGAAGTTCCAGATGCATCAGGGAATCGATCGTCTTGCCGTTAGGATTGACGATGTCCAGCACGCGGATATGCGTGCGCATCTCGAAGTGTTCGCGGGCGTTTTTATCGGTGTGAGGGGAAGTCAGCACGGTGAAACGCTTCTTCAGGGTCGGCATCGGAATCGGACCCACGACTTGGGAGCCGGTCGCCAAGACGCTTTGCATGATTTTGCGGACCGCTTCATCCAGGATTCGATGGTCGAAGGCCTTCAGGCGGACGCGGATCTTATTAGCTGATTTAACCATTGTTTTCGAGTGTCATAGTACATATTCTCTTAAAGACAGAGTGTGATTATACCTAATACCAGGCGTTCTGCCAAGAGGAAAAGGGACTCGCTCCCAAAAACCGGGTATTGCCCCATCTCAGGCCTGGATGATTGGGTCCGGTTCCGGCTATCTCGAGAATTTCAATCGCCGATTGGAGCTTGCTGACAACTTTCACAATTTTTATGAAGTTTGGCTGGGGTTGTCGCGCGCGGGGGAGTGTGAAACAAAAAGCGCGAGTAGCAAAGTAATTTGCCCAAAGGCAAAGCTTATGTTGAAGCGGGTGACGGCGATGGTGAGCCCGTTCTCTGACCGCAATAACGATCACTAGGCTTACTTTTGAGTCGACAGACCCCTTTCTTTCTGATATCACCCGTCTTGAGACAGACCATATCGAAGCTCTGAGCTGAGGGCTGCGGACATTCGGCGTCAACATTACAGGGAAGATTACAGCGCGAATTGGCGCTCTTAAATTCCGAGGCCTTCGGCGCGATATCCTGACGGGATTGACTCAAGGCGTAAGCAGCGCCCAAGCCCAAAAGAAGGATCAAAAAAGCCACAACGGCAATAGTTAACTTGGTTTTAGGTTGGGACAATTTACTTTTTGGCATAGAGCAATTCTGATCTTCTTAGCCAAAAACGTCAATCATGTTTTTCATTAAACTCTGGCTCAGGAACCAAATTCCGTCTTGAGCTGATCGATTTCCGCCCGAATTTGCTGAGCAGTCGACAAGCCTAACTTAATCTTTGTCTCCGATTTAGAGTGGCGGAAAGGTAATTTTTGCAGCATTTTTGCTTCTGGCGTCAGGGTGACAAATTTAATTACCCCCTTCATGCCCTCGGGGCTAGAGCGCCGTAATTTTGTGTGGACGCGCTGAAAATTCTTTCTCAAAACGGGATGGTAAAAAACATCGCTCGCAATCACCAGCTCTATCCGTTGACCGTCGCGAAGCATCACCGCATACACTTCCACTGGTGATCCCTCGCTTAATCCCCCGATCTTTCCTGGACGATCCAGGATGTGGCTAGCTTCCACAATCCTCTCAGGCATGCGGTCGGACTCTACCGACCGGACTACATTGACTATTAAATCAGTCAACTCGCGTAAAAAACCGGCAACTTCCAAAGATGAGATCATTTCGCTTGGATGATGCCGCTCTGATGAGTTCATATGAACGAAGCCTACCATACTCCAGCTCGGTTCCAAACGACCTAGTCCAGACAAAGATTCAGAATGAAATCAACGGCCCAATTTCCAACCTGAGCCACACGTTTCCTGGTAAGTTTTACCACTAGGCACACAAGTCTTGGTATAGGCCCCAGGCTTGGTTCCTACTCCAGGCTTATCAGTGCAGGTCAAGCCAGAAGCACAGGTCTTATCGAACTCCGGTGCCGTACCATTATTGCCACAGGGCTCACAGGGACCTGAAACCAGATCGGGAGAAGGTGAGGGCGTGCTTCCACCGCAGAGCCGATCACCAGGATTGCTCCTCAGCCGACAACCAACAAAGAGCGAGGTCTTAACGCAAGTCATGGCCGTATCCTGACAGTCAGCATCAGTTTTACAGCGAAGATTACAGCGCGGATTACGACTTCCGGTCTCAGAAGCCTTGGGGGCAATGTTTTGGCTGGATTGAGATAGCACATAGGCGGCACCCAGACCGATGACCACCACTATTGCCGCGATGAGAGCAATAACATTTTTTTGCAACCGGAACGAGCTGTTTTTTTTCGCCATAAAACCATTATTCTCGTGATATTGACTTATTTCAAGAGCCGAAAATATATTTTCCTCTAACAATTAGGGAGACAGATTATGGTTGTTGGAAATGATTATAGGAAAATATCAGCGGCTCCGGCAAAGAGTATCTGGCAGAGACCTCAAAATTCCGGGCCCTCCCCGACTCTACCAAGACGCGGCCATCACGATCATGAACGCTGATAAGTTTAATGTCGTTCATCCAGTCTCCAGCGAGAGCTGGATTGACCATATCAACCGCCCTCCCGAGTGAAAAAGGCACGTATAACTGATCATTGTGCCGATCCCAGTTATATTCGTCGCGAACGGTAAAAACGGCATTATTATCGAGGGTAATGGTTTTTTTTACCGGATCGACAGCGGCAACCGTTCCCTCCAAAATCAACGTGAAGTGTCCTAGACTGGCGTTGATATCAGGATCCCGGCTTTTCCCGGCAACTTTAAAGAAACGCACGTTCTGTCCCGCTAGTTCTTCCATCGACTCTGTCGACCGGTAGTGGTATGTTGATTGCCCGTCGGAATCCACCTGAAGAGTCTGGGCGAAAATTTGAGGTCGACTGGACTCATATTGAGGCTGGAATTCCTCAAGAATATACCGATTGATGATTTCTTCTGGTTTTTGTAGATTCAAATTTTTGCCCTTGGACTGAGCCTCATATTTTGAGTGAAGCGCCAGCAGAAAATCGGCAGAAATATCTAATGGCTCCCCATCGCCATTTAAAAAATGGTCTAACATTAATTCACTAAGTCTCAGCTCGTTATAAGCGGCATAGACCTTGAGACCCTGGAACTTCAGCAGCTCGTCGACTGTCGTCGACTCAGCCACGCCCTTGGCGGAAATCGAAACTAGCAGTAGAGTCGTTAAAAGCTTGGCCAACCTGCGCAGAAAACATTTTTTCCGCACCTCTGGAACTTCTATCTTCTCCCTCGTCGGCAACTCGTCCGGAAAACGATTAGCTTCGATAGACCGAGTATTCATTGATGGTCTACTTTCAACTAACCACATTCATGACTTTCTCTTGGTGAGAATGTATTGATAACGGTCATCTCCCTCCGAATCCGGTTCGGAAAGTTTAATTTTCGTCCCGATCAATCTCTGGTCTTTCAGCAAAGCTTCGTAAGTGCGCATCCCGCCTTCGAGTAAAACATAATCCGTTGAAACCCATTGGTCCACCTGACCCTGGTCAAGCAGCTGAACGATGGTTTCTCGGACAATGTTGGGCACGTGTCCAGGGATCTTTTCTTTCTTCATCGACCGGAAACGAGTATTCGTCAAGAATCAGAATGAAAGCTTTTCCGATCATGAGTCCGGCCTAAATTCACCGATAATTTCTCCGTGTTTGACGCCGTCACTGTCTTCGACTTCGAACTGAATTATTGGCCGGAAGAATCTTTCGTATCTTGATCCAAAAATTCCCGCTTAATAGTTTTGAAATTTCGACCGAAGTAAGTGAAGCTGGCGGTTTCGACGGCTGGGTTCAACTCAATGGGCAAATTTTTTTCCGGTGGACGGTACCTGGTCATAGAAAAAGTCTATCACCCTATGAGAAATCACGACTCACTCAGCACAAAACCTTTTGACAAACCAAAACGGATCAGGCCTTCAACGTCCATGATCGTCCGATCGATCTTAGAATCCGCGAAACTCGTTCTTTCCAGATGAGCCTGCGTAAAATTGGCCTTGGTCAGGTTACATTTCTCGAAACAAGTGCCCTCTAATCTGGCCTGAACGAAACTGGCCTCAGTCAAATCACAATTTAGAAATATTGATTCGGTGAGATCGCTTTCCGAGAAATCGAGCTGTTTCAGATCCCATTTTCGCCGGACATTCTGATCTCCCAGTTTGAATTTTTGGAACAGGGAATTTTTTATCAGACAGCGCTGAAGGAGACATTGCTTTAACTCGACTTCGGTCAAGTCGAGATTGCTGAGCTTGCATTCGACAAAGCGACAATAACGAAACTAGTCATGTCGAGCCAGACGCCGGTCCAATCGCAACTGGTAAAAATGCAATTTTGGAATGAAGTGAAACGTAGATTGGCTTTCGGAAAACGGCAGTTGGCAAAGGTCACGCTTTGGAAGCTCTCGCCTTGGAGTGCGTCGCCGGTAAAAACCTGATTTTTGCGGTTTTGATTCATCCTATCGAAGTGTATCAGGAATGAACTTGCTCGTTCTAACGATTACCACTCCACTCTATCCTCGGGCGGAAACGCTGCAAGCTTCAACTGCCATCGGCCATCTTTTCGGGCGAACCAGACATTGTATCAAGGTTTTTATCGCCGCCCATTGTTGCAGCCATTTCCTGATAAGCGTCAAAATGATACCCGTTCCGTTTTTCAATGATTTCGCAACCTTTTAATGAACTATCGCGGATCATCGAGGTAAGGAAAGTCCTCATCTCTTCATAAGTCAACCGAAGACCGGCAATGGCGCCAGCCGCAACCTCCAATAGTTTCCGACCTTCCATTACTTGGGAATCGACTTCCCGTCGAAATCGATCAGACTCACCCAAATCGCCAAAATTTTGGTTCATAATTCCTTTCCGTCAAGTCTTCCCATCGAATTAGCCACAGTTTATCACAGCCTGTTTACCAAAAACCCCCGGTTTCCCGGGGGCTTTAGTTTTCGGTTTAAACCTAGATCTTATTGCAAGATCTTGGTGATCGCACCAGCGCCGACGGTGTGGCCGCCCTCGCGAATAGCGAAGCGCAAACCATCTTCCATGGCGATCGGGTTAATCAACGTGACCGTCATGGTGGCGTTGTCGCCAGGCATAACCATCTCGGTACCTTCCGCCAACTGGATCTCGCCAGTCACGTCCGTGGTTCGGATATAGAACTGCGGTCGGTAACCGGAGAAGAACGGCTTGTGGCGTCCGCCTTCATCCTTGTTCAAGATGTAGACGTTGGCTTCAAACTTGGTGTGACCTTTGACCGAGCCGGGCTTGGCCAAGACCATACCGCGCTCGACGTCGTCCTTTTCAATACCGCGAAGCAGGATACCGACGTTGTCGCCGGCCTGACCTTGATCGAGTTCCTTGCGGAACATCTCGACGCCAGTGACAGTGCTCTTGCGGGTGTCGCGGATACCGATAATCTCGATTTCCTCGCCCACCTTAACCATACCGCGTTCAATACGACCGGTAACGACCGTGCCGCGACCCTTGATGGAGAACACGTCCTCCACCGGCATCAGGAACGGCTTGTCGGTTTCACGAACTGGATCCGGAATGTACTCGTCAACCGCATCCATCAGCTTCTGAATCTGGGCTTCTTCAGCGGCATCGCCTTCCAAAGCCTTGAGCGCGGAAACACGGATGATCGGAGCGTTGTCGCCGTCAAAACCATATTTGGTCAGCAGCTCGCGGACTTCCATCTCGACTAAGTCGAGCAGTTCGGCGTCATCAACCATGTCGCACTTGTTCAAAGCGACGACCAAGCGAGGCACGTTAACCTGTTTGGCCAACAGAATGTGCTCGCGGGTCTGAGGCATCGGACCATCGGTGGCGGCAACCACCAGGATCGCGCCGTCCATCTGGGCGGCACCGGTGATCATGTTCTTGATGTAGTCAGCGTGGCCAGGGGCGTCAATGTGAGCGTAGTGGCGCTTCTCGGTTTCGTACTCAAGGTGAGTAATGTTGATGGTAATACCGCGGGCCGCTTCTTCCGGAGCCTTGTCGATATCTTTGTAGTCCATCGCCTGGGCGAAACCTTTTTTAGCGAGCACGTGAGTGATCGCGGCGGACAGAGTGGTCTTGCCGTGGTCGACGTGACCAATGGTACCAATGTTTACGTGAGGCTTGGTGCGTTGGAATTTAGCCATATTTTTTTCTCCTTTATTTTTCTTTTTTCTATTTTGTAGCGGGGATTATTCTTTCCAAGATTGATCCCTTTACGGTTTTTATTTTTGCTTCTCGATAATCGCTTGGGCGATGCCGGACGGCACGACCTCATAGTGGCTCGGCTCCATGTAGTAGGAGGCGCGACCCTGGGTCATGCTACGAAGAATTGTAGCATAGCTCGAGAGTTCAGCCAACGGAAGCAGCGCCTTGATAATCACGGCCGCTCCCTGCTCGTCCGAGCCTTGGATTTGCGCGCGCCGGGATGACAAATCGCCAATCACGTCGCCCATGAAATCTTTGGGGGTCGTCACTTCGATCTTCATGATCGGCTCAAGCAACTGCATCCCGGCGCGCTTGACGCCGTCCTGCAGAGCCATCGAGGCCGCGATCTTGAAAGCAATTTCCGAAGAGTCAACGTCGTGGTAAGAACCGTCGTAGACCGTCACCTTCATGTCCACCAGCGGAAAACCGGCCATTACGCCGTTCGCCATGGCTTCCTTGACACCTTTTTCGATCGGCGAGATGAACTCGCGGGGAATGGCGCCACCGGTAACAGCATTGACAAACTCAAAACCGGTGCCGCGGTCCTTGGGCTCCAACCGCAACCAACAGTGACCGTACTGGCCACGGCCGCCGGACTGCTTGATGTATTTGCCTTCGGATTCAATGTTCTTGGAAATGGTTTCGCGGTAAGCCACCTGCGGTGCACCAACGTTGGCGCCAACCTTGAACTCGCGCTTCATGCGGTCGACCAAAATTTCCAGGTGTAACTCGCCCATGCCGGCAATGACCGTCTGGTTGGTCTCCTGGTTGACGCTGATGCGGAAAGTCGGGATCTTCCATGGCCAGCTTGTTGCAGCGCCACGCCCATCTTTTCCTGGTCGGCTTTGGTCTTGGGTTCAATGGCCAAAGAGATGACCGGTTCGGCAAAACTGATGCCTTCCAACAGGATTGGGGCGCTTTCGTCACAAAGAGTGTCGCCAGTGCGGGTGTCCTTCAAGCCGACCAGAGGCCACGATTTCACCGGAAAAAGCGGTTTCAATTTCTTCGCGCTGGTTGGCGTGCATCAGCAGGACGCGGCCAACGCGCTCTTTGAGATCGCGGGTGGCGTTGTACAGATAGGAACCGGCCGACAGCTTGCCGGAATAAATACGACAGTAGGTAATGCGGCCAACGTGCGGATCGGTCTGGATCTTGAAAGCCAGCATGGCCAGCTTTTCTTCCGGCACCAACTTGCGGACGACTTCTCGTCGTTATTGCGCGGATTGGTACCGGTGATTTCGACGATGTCTTCCGGAGAGGGCAAGTACTCAACCACCGCGTCCAACAAAGGCTGAACGCCCATGTTGCGCAGGGAAGATCCGGCAAACACCGGCACCAACTCGTAGTTAATGACGGCTTTGCGCAAGCGCGGACTTTCAGTTCGTTGACCGAGATTTCCTCGCCGTTGAAGTATTTCTCCAACAAGGCTTCATCGGTCTCGCAAATCTGCTCGACCAGAGTGTGGCGCATGGCCTCGGCCTCGGCCTGGAATTGTTCGGGAATCGGGATGATTTCGTAATCGGTTTCCGGCTCTTGGTCCTTCCAGTACACCGCTTTCATGTCCAAAAGTAAAATCAAGCCACGGAACTCGCCTTCGGCGCCCATGGGCAAGACCATCGCGGCCGGTTTGACGCCAAATTTCTGGCGGATGTCATTGACCACGAAGTTGTAGTTGGCTCCGACTTTGTCCATTTTATTGACAAAACAAATGCGCGGAACTTTGTACTTGTCAGCCTGGCGCCAGACGGTTTCGGACTGGGACTGCACGCCCTTGTCGGCATCCAGAACGGTGATACCGCCGTCCAGAACGCGCAGCGAACGCTCCACCTCAGCAGTGAAGTCGACGTGGCCGGGAGTGTCAATGATATTGATGCGGAACGGCTCATGCGGCATAGCCGTGTCCAGTTCCGGTGTCCAGAAAGTAGTCGTGGCCGCGGAAACAATGGTAATACCGCGCTCTCGTTCCTGCTCCATCCAGTCCATGATGGCCGCACCCTCATGCACCTCACCGATTTTGTAGGATTTGCCGGTGAAATACAGAATGCGTTCGGTTGTGGTAGTTTTACCGGCGTCGATATGGGCAATGATGCCGATATTGCGGATCCGGTTCTGCGCCATGTGGCGGTTGGAGGTTTTGACGGTTTGCGGGGTGGCCATAGGTTTCTTTCAATTAGCGAAGGTCGTATTGATCCTCAACATCTTCCTCGATTGCTTTATCCATTTCTTGCACCCAACGATTCACGGTATCAGCTGTGATGGAAATACCGTCGATTTTGGACAATAAACGATAAATAAAAGACATTTCTTTATATTTGCTCCGAGTTAATAGCTCGCCGATTAATTGCGACACTTTAGCTAAATTAACAACTTGTTTTTCCTTGCCCAGGGTGACCACTAATTGATCACCGTGCTTTTCTCGCATTTCGGTAAGCAACTTCGTTACGAATTGATGAGTCTGCTCGTTGGATATCCGATCAGCTTCAGCGCGAGTGATTTTTGAGCCCATGTCTGGATTACGAGTCATATTTCTACCAGCGGAAGTGAGCGAACGCCTTGTTGGCGTCGGCCATTTTGTGAGTGACAATCTTCTTGCCGAAAGCGCCGCCTTCTTCTTTTAGGGCGTCCATCAACTCAGCCGCCAATTTGTCGGCAAAGCTGTGGTAGGAACCGTTGGCGCGCTTGTTGGCTTCGTTGAGTAACCAGCGGATCGCCACCGATTGGCCCCGATCCGGACGAACCGGCATGGGAACCTGGTAGGACGCACCGCCAACCCGGCGGGAACGAACTTCCATTAGTGGGGTGATTTTGCGAATTGATTCCTCAAGGATATCGAGAGAATCGCGTCTCAGGGTCTCAGAAACAATTTCCAGGGCGCGGTAAATCTGCTTTTGGGCGGCGATTTTCTTACCATCGCGCATGGCGCGGTTGATGATCTTGCCGACTAAAACCGAGTTGAAACGCGGGTCGGGTTGGAAAGGACGTTTGGGGGTTAATTTGGCTCGTGACATAAATTACCTTGTAAAACTTAAGCTTTCTTTGGTTTCTTGACACCATACTTTGATCGGGAAGACTTGCGGTTGGCAACACCAGCGGCATCATACTTACCGCGCACAATGTGGTATTTCACACCAGGCAAATCTTTCACGCGGCCACCGCGAACCAAAACAATGGAGTGCTCGGCCAAGTTATGGCCTTCACCCATGATATAAGCGGTAACTTCAACCCGGTTGGATAAACGAACACGTGCTACTTTCCGGAGAGCCGAGTTCGGCTTTTTCGGAGTCATGGTTTTAACCAACGTACAAACGCCGCGACGCTGCGGGCTCATAGTCAAGTTGACGCGGTTTTTGATGGCGTTAAAACCGCGGCGCAAAGCGGTAGCCTTGACGCGCTTCGGTTTAGCCGAGCGTCCCTTACGAATTAATTGGTTAATAGTTGGCATAATTGCTTCCCTAATTTTGTAGCGGGGATTATCCTCTACGAGAAAAATCCCCTTACGGTTTTTGTTTTCGACTAGGGTGAAGACTGAAAAATACGCATCCAAAAGGAGCGAAGTTTCTAGTATTACTCAAGCGGTATCGTTACCGACCAGCCTGAATTTCTTCACACTAGACCGATTAATTATAACAGAAAAAATCTAAAGCTCAATGCTGTGTATTGCCAGACATCAACAATCGTTCTTTTAGGAAATAGCATTCAGATTGGTTAATAGAACTTGCACTACTTCTACAGCTGAAGTCAGGTTTTCCCGACTATCATCATCCGCGGTCCCTCGATCGGTTGAATTAGAAAATGGAAGAAACGGCAAGTGAATATTTTCATGTTCCCCACCGACTCGCTCTTGCCAGCCGAGCCAACTTTTCTCCAAAAACTTCAGCTTTTCTCGTAGTGCAGCGACAGAAATTTGATGTTTCTTATTCGCCTCAAGCTTATCAGCAGCAAATCTGAGGACTTTTTGTTGATTTTCGTCAGCTATTTTCGCCTCGGCTATAATCTGATCTACCGTTAACAGTCGATCTAACTTCGCCTCACTTTCCGGAGTCATACTCAAACCCTCCTGAATCAACCATCGGTCCGCAGCGTGGGCAAAAGGAAGTTCCATATCAGAAATTATAGCAGCCTTACCATCCAGGCGTACTCTTAGGCGACCACCGCTTAGCCACAAACCAAATCCCGACCGCCAGGGCAACAATGATCCCACCGAAGACCAAGATCGAACCGAGTAAACCACCGCCAGAGCTCGCTGGCTTGGGAGTGGGTGTCGGTTCCGGGGAAGGGGTTGGAGTCGGGGTGGGCGTGGCCTCAAGCCTTACTGGGGTGACCACGAACTGTGGAGCTAGGGTTGGCCGAATCGTGGGAGTCGGGGTGGGGGTCGGCGTAGGCGTCGGTGTAGGACGAGGAGTGGGGGTAGGTGTGGCTCGACGGAAGCTCAAGATAGGCCTCGGGGTTGGTTGCGGGGTAGGTTCAGCACAGCTCGCGTTTTCAAGATTGCGTGGATTGCGGCAAAGATTGTAATAACAATCCAATTCGTCCAAGCACTCATTGCTATCGGCACAATACTGGTTGCAACTGCGGTGAATCCCCTGATCAGGCTTGACACCACATTTCACATCCTCTTTATCAGCTGGGAGGCGGCAGCGACCTTGATAGCAAACAAGCTCGGCCTTACATTCGGTGTCAGTGGCACAATTTTGGTCACAGGACTTCTTCACGTCAGCCCCGCCACCTCCGGCTCCCGGAGCAATCGCAGCCAGAGCAATCGTGCCTGGCAAGCTCAGTGAAATTTCCGGATTAGGATAACCGGTCACTATTGAATTGGTAGTGTTAAATTGTAGTTCGTAACTGCCGATAGCATTGGGATTGATACCGATATCGGCGATCTTCACCACCTGCCCGTTAGTCGAGTAAACCGAGGCTACCGACGGATCGGAGAAAAAGACCAGCTTAATCTGGGTGTCATTACCGGCAGCGGTCTTGGTAGAAACTACCGTGTTCAAGCCGACCACCGTGCGCGGTGACAAGGTGATTCGAGTGGGAGGAATGCCTTTGACCAACATTACCAGCTGCAAAGCGGAAATCCGTTTAACTTTAGTGTTCAGGTTCAAAACAAGGGGTGTATTGGTTCCGACTTTGAAAGTTGAAGGCACTTCCGCCCCGACTTCCATGATCGACTCGCTGGCAGCTTCGGAAACCTGGAGTTGCTGCTGCGTTAACCGCTGTTGCTGCCACCACAGACCACCCAAAATGAGGACCGCCAAACCGATCGCCCCAACTACCACCAACCAGGGCTGGAAACGAGATCGGCGATAGGTTTTCTTTTTATTGGTTGGCAAGGAAGTCCTTTAGGAATAGGTCGAAGTCTCGAATATCGACCAGGCAGTCATGGTTTAGGTCAGCCACGTGCGGGGGTACACAGACAACTGGCGTGGGCGTTGGGCTGGTGGGCGGAGTTGGTGTGGGAGTCGGGGTGGGACGTGTAGGCCGCTTGGGAATGACGATATCATCACTATCCTTGCAACCGGCACCATTGCTACAAGTAAAGACATACTTTCCTTCTTGCGGAATCTTCCAACCCCGGATTTCCGTTGGTGATTTGAAAGCCGCCTTGGGAATAGTGTATGGCTTCCCATTGAGAGTAGCCGTAAATTTGCCGTTCTTGAGCAAAGCAGTGCCGTTTTTTGCAAAACAGTTTACATCTAGTTTGTCACCAGGAAAAACATTATTCAAATCGCTTTTCCAGCCAGGCTCATCTTTACCAGTGTATTTGCGAAATTCAACGTTAACGGGTGCTTCCGAACAACCAGCCGCTTGCTGGCGAATTTCCTGAGTCTGAAAGACTAAGAAGTAGGAAGCGACGAATCCTGCGATGGCCAAAACTCCGACCACAATCAACAACCAATTTCGGGACAAAGATGAGCGGCGTGCGGGCATGGTCAAATTCCTTTAGACCATTGTAAACAGTTGTTCGACGAGTTGGCAAGAGCCGACGCGACCAAAAAGGCGGGTTGTTACCCCCGCCTTTTTGGTTTCCATTTGGAAGCGGGGATTAATCTCTTCGAGAACAATCCCCTTACGATTTTTATAGTTCGATCTCAGCCCGCTCCGGGGAGGTCGGAATCAAACGTCCGATGATGACGTTTTCCTTCAGACCCAGGAGACGATCTTCGCGAGCTTCAGTAGCCGCTTGAGTTAGAACCGTAGTCGTGTTCTGGAAAGAAGCGGCCGACAGCCAGCTTTCGGTGTAAAGGGAAGCTCGGGTAATACCGAGTACCAACACCTGCGCGGTTGCGGGTTCGCCACCTTCGGCCAACACATTCTCGTTCTCTTCGCGGAAGCGCATACGGTCAACGATCTCGCCCGGCAACAACGAAGTGTCACCAGCGGTCTCAATCGAGACTTTGTCGCTCATCTTAGCGATAATTGTCTCAAAGTGCTTGTCGTTGATCGAAATACCCTGCGACTCGTAAACTCGCTGAATCTCGTCCAGCAAGTACTGCTGCGATGCGCGCAAACCACGGAGCTCCAAAACGTTGCGGATGTCCAGCGAACCAGCGGCCAATTGATGACCGGCGGTCACCAAATCGCCATCTTTAACTTGGGGCACAATGCCGCGCGGAATATCGTAAGTCCGCACTTCTTGGGGCTTACCAGTCGAGGTAATCGTGACTTTATAGCCCGCTTCGGTTTCGGCCACAGCCACTTTACCGGAAATCTCGGCCATTGGCGCTTCGGCTTTGGGAACCCGAATTTCGAACAGTTCCTCAACCCGCGGCAGACCCTGGGTAACGTCGAGACCGACAATACCACCGGAGTGCTTGACCCGCATCGTCAGCTGGGTACCAGGCTCACCGATCGACTGGGCGGCAATAATACCGACCGGAGTACCAACGGTGACCAGATTTTTGGTCGAGAAATCCCAACCGTAACACTTCTGACAAAGGCCAATCGGCATCTGACAGGTTAGTGGCGAGCGAACGGTCACCTTTTCCACGCCATCGGCGGCTAATTGCTTAGCCATCACGTCGTCAATAAACTCACCCTTAGCCAGTAGAACCCGGCCATCCGGAGCGGTGATATCCGCTGCGGCCGTTCGACCAATAAAGCGGTTGGCAAAAATCTTTTCGCGTTCTCCCTTGCGGACGATCTCGATACCTTCCTCGGTACCGCAATCCTCAGCGCGAATGATCGCGTCATGGGCAACGTCACAAAGGCGACGAGTAAGGTAACCGGCATCGGCGGTTTTCAAAGCCGAGTCGGTCAGACCTTTACGGGAACCACGGGACGAGGTCACGTACTCAAAGATCGACAAACCCTCGCGGAAGTTGGACTTCGTCGGCATTTCCACGATCCGGCCCAGAGGGTCAACAACCAGTCCACGCATGGCGGCCAACTGTTTGACCTGATCTTTGGAAGCACGGGTACCACCGGAGTTAATGATCACCTTGATGGCGTTGGCTTCGTCAAAGTTGTTCCAGGTCTTTTCGGCCACGTCGTCCGTGGTCTGCATCCAGACTTCGAACATCAAACGGCGCTTTTCTTCAGCGGTGATCAGACCCTGGAGATAGCTCTCCTGGATTTCCTCGACCCGCTTGTTAGCCGCGGTGATGATCAAGCCCTTACCTTCAATCATGACACAATCGCTAACCGCCACGGACAAACCGGAACGAGTCGCGACCAAAAAGCCGATGTCTTTGATGTTGTCGATCAATTCGGCGACCTGATCTTCGGGGAAAAGACCGATTGCCTCGGTAATCAATTCTTTAATCTTGCCAGCGGTAACCGCAACGTTGAGGAAACGCAGTTCCTCAGGCAAAATGTTATTGAACTGAATGCGACCAACAGTGGTTTCTACCCGCTCGGTCACGCCTGAGCGGCGCAGACGCACCGTAATTGGCTGGCGTCGAGTCACTAAACCGATCTGGAAAGCATGTTCCGCTTCATCAGCTGAAGCGAAGATGCCCTCATGCAACTTGGCCTTGGGATCAACCGAAGTTAGGTAGTACACTCCCATCGCCATTTCCTTGTTCGGAACGGTGATCGGGGAAGCATCCGCCGGCTTGAGCAGGTTATGTTGAGGCAGCATCATTTCGGCCGCCTCGCGAATCGCCTGTTTGGTCAGCGGAACGTGGACGGCCATTTGGTCACCGTCAAAGTCAGCGTTGTAACCGGAACAAACACAGGGATGCAACCGAATCGCGTTACCTTCAATCAGGATCGGGAAGAAAGCCTGAATGCCCAGCTTATGTAGCGTGGGAGCGCGGTTAAGCAACACCGGATGATCCTTGGTGATTGACTCCAGAATGTCATAAACTACTTCCTGACGACGCTCCAGCATGAACTTGGCGGAACGAATGTTGGGCGCATAGCCGAGCTTGATCAGCTCGCGCAAGACGTAAGGCTTGAACATTTCCAGTGCCATTTCCTTGGGGAGACCACACTGGTTTAGTTTAAGCTCAGGACCAACCACAATGACTGAACGACCGGAATAGTCGACGCGTTTACCCAACAGGTTTTGGCGGAAACGCCCCTGCTTACCGCGCAACATCTCGGAAAGAGACTTCAACGGGCGGCGGCGTACGCGGCGCGCCGTGCGGGCGTGGGCGCTGTCGATTAGAGCGTCAACCGCTTCCTGCAACATGCGTTTTTCGTTACGGAGAATGATCTCCGGCGCGCCGAGGTGAACCAAGTGGTTAAGACGGTTGTTCCGATTGATCACGCGGCGGTACAGATCGTTAAGATCGGAGGTCGCAAAGCGACCGCCGGACAACTGCACCATGGGACGCAAATCAGGAGGCAAAACTGGCAAGACACTCTGGAACATCCATTCCGGGCGCTGGTTAGATTTACGGAAACCCTCGACAATGCGCAGCCGCTTGGTCGCCTTAACGCGACGTTGACCGGAGGAAGTGGCAACTTCTTCGCGCATTTCGTTGGCCAAATCGTCCAGATCAATCGCCTTGACCATTTCCAAAAGCGCTTCCGCGCCCATGCTGGTACGTAGGTGATCGACGGCGTCGTATTCGGCTAACTTAAGATACTCGTCTTCAAACAAAATTGAGTATTTCTTCAGTTTCTTGACCATTTCTTGAACGGTGCCGTAAACCTCGTTGGTATTTTCCAGATCACTGGCCAGCTGGTCTTTGATGCTCGCCATCTGCTGCTTGGCTTTGAGCTCGACCGCCTCCTGCTTTAGGGCACGGCTTTCCTCGTCGGCAATCTGCTGCTTGATCGATTCCAGGTCGAGACGCAATTGTTGTTTGATCGTTTCCACCGCTTCTTTGGCTTCGTCCTCCAACTGCTCGCGAGCCTGCAGCTTGTCTTGCTCCAAACGGGCTAAGACTTGCTCTTTTTCGTCAGTATCAATATCCAGCACAATATATTTGCTGAAGTAGATAATGGCGCTCAAGTTGCGCGGGCTCATGTCCAACAGTAGGGATAATGGCGATGGTGCACCTTTAAAGAACCAGATGTGGGCGACCGGAACGGCTAGATCAAGATGACCCAAGCGCTCGCGGCGAACGCGGCTCTGGGTGATTTCCACACCACATTTATCACAGATGATGCCTTTGTAGCGGTAGCCCTTGTACTTACCACAATGACACTGCCAGTCTTTCATCGGTCCGAAGATTTCTTCGGCAAACAAACCAGACTTTTCCGCCCGTTGGGTGCGGTAGTTGATTGTTTCAGCTTTAGTGACCTCGCCGTGGGACCACTCCCGGATTTGATCAGGTGAGGCCAAAGAAACCTGCAGTGACTCAAAGTCCACCACACGCTCGGTCGGTTTCTGGAATTTAGGCATAAACTCGCCAGAATTCGTGTTGATATTCATGTCGGTACCGTTCATGTTATACCCCTCCCTCAGTCGAATTCTCTGAGTTTTCGGCAAATTCCTCCGCCTCTAACTCCTCGGATTCCGGTTCTTCTTCGTCCATCGCTTCTTCGTCTGGCACGACTTCCATTTCTTCTTGTTGCAACGCCGCGGCCTCGGTTGGCGCCGCTTCGACTTCCACCGTGGTCTGAGCTTCACGCATATCGATGTTCAGCCCAAGCGAATTCAGCTCGCGCATCAAAACCCGGAACGATTCCGGCACCGCCGGTTCGGGAATCGGTTGATCAGACACAATGGCTTCAAAAGCCTTAGCCCGGCCGACCACATCGTCGGACTTGATGGTCAACATTTCTTGCAGGGTATGAGCCGCTTTGTGCGCTTCCAGAGCCCAGACTTCCATCTCTCCCAGACGCTGACCGCCCATTTGGGCTTTACCGCCCAAGGGTTGTTGGGTCACTAAGGAGTAAGGACCAGTCGAACGGGCGTGGGTTTTATCCTCCACCATGTGGACCAGCTTCAAGATGTAGCCGATACCAACCACGGTCTGCTCGCTGTATGGCTCACCAGTGCGGCCATCGAATAATTGAGCTTTACCGCTACGGGGCAAACCGGCGCGCTCCAACTCATCCCAGATTTTGCTCTCTTCCAACTCTTCAAAGACCGGCACCGCCACGCGGTAACCAAGTTCTTGAGCCGCCCAACCCAGATGGGCTTCGAGCAACTGACCCATGTTCATACGGGCCAAGACTGAAAGCGGGGAAATGATAATATCAACCGGCGTACCGTCTGCCAGGTGAGGCATATCCTCAAGCGGAATAATCTTGGAGATAACGCCCTTATTACCATGGCGGCCAGCGACTTTGTCACCCACCGTCACTTTGCGTAGTTGTGCCACGCGAACGATTACCTTTTTGTTGACCCCAGATTCCAGTTCGTCGTTTTTGTCGCGATCAAGAATAATCACGCCAATCACCGTGCCGCTTTCGCCGTTAGGCATGCGCAGCGAAGTGTCGCGCACTTCCCGAGCCTTTTCACCAAAGATGGCGCGCAGCAGGCGTTCTTCAGCACTCAGTTCAGTCTCGCCCTTGGGCGCGATTTTACCAACCAAGATGTCGCCGGCCTTAACTTCCGAACCGATGGCCACGATACCGTCTTCGTTCAAGTGGCGTAGTTCCGCCTCCGAAACGTTAGGAATATCGCGGGTTAGCTCTTCCGGACCAAGTTTAGTATCCATGACTTGAGCCTCGTGCTCGCTGATGTGGATCGAGGACAGCAAATCGTCTTTTACAACCCGATTGGAAACGATGATGGCGTCCTCGTAACCCAAACCGTCAAAGGAAGCGTAGGCAATCACCAAGTTCTGGCCAAGCGCCAACTCGCCGCGATCGGCGGAAGGACCGTCAACCAATAAATCGCCTGGCTTGACTTTATCGCCGGCCTTCACCACTGCCCGCTGGGAATAGCAGGTGCTCTGGCTGGTGCGGACAAATTTACTCAAGGTGTAGGTGATGGTATCGCCGATTAAGGTGACGTTCTCCAGCGGACGGCTGGCAAACCTCTTTTTCGCTTTATCAGCATCTTTTTCATTAAGCTTCAGCAGAATCTTGCTGGCATCAACGTACTCAACTTCGCCAGCGTATTCCGCTTCCACCGTCCGGCCCATGGCCTTGGCGATGATGCTTTCCATGCCGGTGCCGATGATCGGCGCCGCCGGACGCAGCAAAGGCACGGCCTGACACTGCATGTGCGAGCCCATCAGGGCCCGGTTGGCCTCGTCGTGAGAGACAAAGGGAATTAAAGAAGCAGAGGTGCCGACCACCTGGCGGGGAACAACGTCAATGTACTGCACCTGCTCCACCGGACCTTCGATGAATTCGTTGTTGTGGCGCAGCGGAATCCACTCCTGAGCAATAAAACCGTCAGCGTCAATGTTAACGCCGGCGTGGGTAATATACAGTTCTTCCTCGTCGTCAGCCTGGAGATAAACAATCTCGTCGGTGACGCGCATCTTGACGCCTTTTTTGCTTTCCACTTTTTCCACCTTGCGGTAAGGAGCTTCCAGGAAACCGAATTCGTTAACCCGGGCAAAAAGAGCCATGTAGGTCACCAAACCGATGTTCGGACCTTCCGGAGAGCGGACCGGATCAATCCGAGAATACTGCGAGGCATTAATGTCGCGCATGGAGAACGAAGCCCGCTCACGGGTCACGCCACCGGTACCCATCACCGACAGACGGCGCAGGTTGTCGACTTCGGACAAGGGGTTGGTTTGTTCTAGAATGGTGGACAAACGATTGCGACGGAAGAATTCCGAGATGGTCGCGATTAACGGCCGGGCATTGATCAGAGAAGCCGGAGTCAGTTCCTCGTCGGTTTTGGTCAAAGACATCTTTTCACGGATAGATCGCTCTAAACGGAGAAGTCCAACTCGGAAAGCAACGGTATTAACCAGCTCACCAACCCGGCGAACGCGACGGTTGGACAGGTGGTCAATATCATCGACTTTTCCTTGACCGTTCTGTAGTTTGATCAAGTATTTGAAAGCGGCGATGATGTCTTCATTGGTCAGGACATGATTACGCTTGTGGTTCTCCACTTTCAATCCCAAACGGCGGTTGACTTTATAACGGCCCACCTTGCCCAAATCGTAACGGCGAGGATTAAAGAACATCTCGGTCAGTAATTCTTGAGCACTTTCCAAAACCGCCGGTTCACCTGGGCGAATCTTTTCGTAAAGCTCAATTAAGGCTTCGGTTTGGGACTTGGTCGGATCTTTTTCGATCGTAGCGGCAATGTAGGAGTTCTCCGGGGTTTCAATCTCGGAAAAAA
The DNA here is from genome assembly GCA_963749595.1 of Candidatus Woesebacteria bacterium. GTDB lineage: Bacteria > Patescibacteriota > Microgenomatia > UBA1400 > UBA1396 > CAVVNJ01. Next base: position 33,514 of record CAVVNJ010000009.1, on the reverse strand, counting down.
GCTCAAGCAGCTGTTCATCAGAACCGTAGCCAATGGCCCGCAATAGAACCGTGCCGGCAATCTTGCGGTGACGGTCGATCTTGACGGTCAAGACATTGCGACGGCCAACGCTGATCTCCAGCCAGGAACCGCGCAGAGGGCGAAGTTCACCGCGGTAGAGCAAACGACCGGAACGGGCGTCCTCTTCACCAGAGAAGAAAATACCAGGGGAACGAACCAATTGGTTGACGACAGCCCGATCAACGCCATTAATGACGAAAGTACCGTTTTCGGTCATGAGCGGAACTTCGCCCATGAAAACTTCTTGAACGTTAATGGCACCGGTACGCAGGTTGGTGAGCGTGACTTCAACGCGAAGTGCGGAGTCATAGGTCAAACCTTTTTCTCGCGCTTCCTCAGGCTGAACTCGTGGGCCACTCAGGTGATGGGCGCCAAACTCCAACTTCCAGTTTTTGCCGGTAAAATCCAGAATCCCGCCGTTTTCATTGATTTCGGCAAATGATTCTTGAATACCCTTCTGCAAAAATTCGTCGTAGGACTCCCGCTGCACGGCCGTCAAATCAATCGGCGGCAACACGGTTTCATTATTTCCCCAGTACAGGCGTCCTTGCTTCATAAACTTTGTCCTTGTTAGGGACAGCCCGATCTTGGCACGATCGTTCCGTCTCTTGATTGGTTTTTCCTAAGACTTCCTCGCCGTTTCCTCTGTTCGCACCAAAAAAGAAAGCCGCCCGAGGGGGCTTTCAAAGTTTACAATCGTTAAGCAATTGCGGTTTTGGACAAAGTTTCTCCGGAAACGGTTTTTATCGGATTTGTCTAGACCGATCATTTTACAGCGGTCTTAACCAGATTGCAAGAGGTCTTTTCCACTAACCCGCCAAAAAGCTCTAGCGAAAACGGTTATCGCGACTGCGGCGGGCAAGGATCGCAACAATTCGCTTCAGCTCGAGCTCGGCGTGGATCATAGACTTCAGCTTCAACTCTTTCGGTAAAGCGCTCGGGACTGCCATTAGGCGGGAAATCTCGGCTGCCACTTGCTCCAAAGCAATCGGGGGACGGACATTGTTTTGTTTACAAAAATCTGTCAGAAGTTGATTAATGGCAGTATAACGGACGATATTGGGATGATCCCAGCTCGCCTCGAATGCCGGAAGCAATTCTTCTTGAATGAATTTCCGAACTAAATTAGTCGCCGATAATTCGGTATTTACTACGTGTTCCAAAGGCCTAGTCATACAACCCTTTCGTTTAGTAACAGAAGGTATCATATCATACCAGAGGTGGAATCATTCCTACCTCACTCCACGCCTGGAGGAATCAATCTGGAATCATTCCTCTTGGGGTGAGGTTGAGTAGGAATGATTCCTCAGCGGGTAACCGAGATTTCGTAGAATCCAGATATACCGTCAACCGGTTTAGCGTCAAACTTAGGCGGGTTTGGATCCAGATCAAAGATAATCGTCATCACTCGCGTCAGTAATTCCAAACCGACTTCCTGATATTTGGCAGAAAAACGAGCGGCAATTTCTTGGGATAACTCGGATAAAGTCAAGGGTGGCACTAGACGATTTAGCAATGAAAAATCATCTAGTAAAGATTCTACAAACTCGCGGTCAAGATATTCCGGTTCGTCCCAAAACTGCCTAGTCAGGGGAATCAGTTTCTGCTCAATGAATAACCAGCTTGGGTTAGCTTGGGTTGACTCTGATTCAAGCGGAGCTTTATTCTCTCTTCTAAATAAGCGCTTCATCTTATCCTTTCATCGGTTAGAACCGTTGAGTTTTATATTTCGTATTGCCCGCCGAACTACCCTTCTGGCCAGAAACAAGTCTTCACGATTCAATTCAAGATTGTTGGGATCGGCCATTAGCTTGGTTAGTTCCCGCACTACATCATTCCAGTCGACCATCGGATTGAGTTTGGAAAAATAATTTAACTTTGATTCCAGAAGTCGATGCGTAACGACACTAAGATCGTCTCTATGTCTTTCGATCATTGGCAGCAACCAGTCCTTGATGAAAATTTGGGCTGTCGTTGCCGTTGATAGAGCTTGAAATTCGGTCTGGTCGACAGCCTGCACGATGGCCTCAATTAGTAAACGTGACCAAACGACGGCGGCATTAACTCGCAACAGCTTCAATGCCAAACTAGGATGACCTTCGTTGGGGTGTAGTAGTAAATAAGATAGCTCGTCAGTAATCTGACCGGTCGCCAGCGGTTCAGCCAAACCTTCCTTTTGGGAAAATTGTTCCAAACGGATCTGTAAGAGTTGGAAAGAGATCCCACTGGGATTGCGTTCTACTAAAGGGAAAAATACTTCCTCAAGAAAAATCCTGGCGGGAGAATATTCACTTTTTTCCGGTTGGATTAGAGCCGCCTCTTTTTTCTTTCGATGAAACATTTTTTTCCTTTCATTATCGTGGCTTGGGAGACATTAGACCCAGCTCGATCACCCTTTCAGTCGTTATGCGATGGTAAACCGCCTGAGCCCGCGCCAATATCTCCAGACTCTCTCGTGCTTCATTAGGATGCTGTAACTCGCTATATAGCGCTTCATAAATCGCCACATGATCGGCCCGAGCAGCTATCCCATGTTTGGCACAAAATTCTTTCCACCGTAACTGAAAAAGTGCGTAGTTGATTTGGCTTGAATCGGAATAATGTTGAACAATCAGAGGAATAAATTCTTCTTCCAGGAAAAGCCAGATTAGCTTAGGGTCGGTAATCGACTTTGATTCTGTAGGCTGAACAACTTGTACTTCTTTTTTCCGCCGACGAAATCGAGACATCGCTTCTCCCTTCGAAGTTGACATCATCATAGCACTTCATTTTCCATGCCTTTTTGCCATGGTTAATGGGAGAGATATTTCTCTTTCCGGTTAGTCGATGATCTTGCCCAGACCCAGACGAGCTACCTTCCTGGCTCCGGCAACAACCGAATCGACCAGCGGAATACCAACATCGGTCTGACCAATAGCTAGACCCAATTCGGTGCACCCCAGAACAATCACTTCCGCTCCGGCGGCGATTTGGCGATTAACTATGGACAGCAGCTTCCGCTTTTCTTCTAAACCGTCCTTACCGGCAATGATCGACCGGATTATCTCCGCCAAAATTTCCGACTCTGTTTCGAGCGGTAGAATGAATTCCCGACCCGATCGTTCCAAGGCCTCCTGGTACAAACTGGTTTGAATCGTGGTTGGAGTAGCCAAAATGCCAATTCGCTTAGCACTTGGAGGTAGAGCCTGGACAGTCTCTTCAATCAGATTTAGCACCGGAATGGAAACACCGGCCTGTAGTTCGGAAAAACAAAGATGGGCCGTGTTACAAGCCATAATTAGACACTCCGCTCCAGCCTTTTGCAGATTCTGTCCCTCCTGGGCAATCATGCGACCAGCCCTGTCCCGCAAATCCGAACTGCCAATAATATCTGGTAGCGGTAAATTCGCGATTAGCAACCGCGGAAAATCTTCATTGGCGACCACGTCCATTTCCTCGGTACAAATCCGAATTACTTCGTCGTAGAAGCGCACGCTGGCCCGGGCACCCATGCCACCCAAAATGCCAACGGTTAGTCGACGATTATTGTTATTCATAAAACCTTTCCGATCCACGAAAAACCCCTCCTGGCGGAGGGGTGTGTTCGCAGTTCTTTTTAATTATTTAGATCCGACGAAACCCTCCGCAAGAAGCAGTAAAATAATGCCAAGCAAAAGCGAAGTTGCTTCGTTTCATCATGGGTTGATTATAACAGAAAAGACCGATAAGTTAACGCACGCCTTCGCCGTTCACAAAATCCAACGCCCAATCTTTGGCGCGGCGATAAATATCTTCGGAATCGGTCCGCGAGCCATGATTCGGCGACAAATAGATGAAATTATCTCCCAGGGCTTGACTCACGATCTGGACTAGCCGCTTTTCATCGGCAAAAAAATAACGGTCCTTTGACTCGGGGCCAAAGGTAAACAGAATATAGGGCAAGAGTGAAAGTGCGGCCGCCACTTGATCGACCTTTTTTTTAGGAAAATCTTCCGCGGCGCTAACTCCCTCCAATAAGAAAGCTGTAGGTACCAATCTGCGAATTTCTTGGACCACACCGCGACTTCGTCCGATTCCATGCTGGCAGAGTGCCACAACCAGCAACCCCTGGGCAAGGTGTTGTTCGACCATTTCAATTGGGTTTCTGGCCGACCAGAGGTCTAGATACGAGGAATCGAATCGAACAATATCCCGCTGCTGCCGCTCGTACTCGCAAGCAATTTCTTTCCAGTTAGGCATAGGTCGGGATTATACCAAAGGGGCCGGTTACCCGGCCCCTTGAGGAAGGTCTGACCCTCCAGGGGTGAGGTCACCCCTACATCATTCCGCCCATGCCGCCCATATCTGGGGATGGCATGGATTTCTTATCTTCTTTAATGTCCGTGACCAAAACGCGGGTCGTCAAGATGCTGCCGGCGACCGAAGCCGCGTTGATGAGCGCGTGCTTGGCAACCTTGGCCGGATCAATGACGCCCTGCTCGAGCAGGTTGCCGAATTCCAGCGTCTGGGCGTTGAAGCCGAATGAGGCGCTCTTCTGGCCCATGATGGTCCTGGCAACCCAGCCGCCATCGGCGCCGGAGTTGTCGGCCAAAATGCGCACCGGCATTTCCAGAGCTTCGCGGACCAGCTTGATGCCGGTCAGGACGTCCCCACTCTCGGTCATCTTGTCCAAAACTTTGGCCGCCTGCAAATAGGTCACGCCGCCGCCGGGGATCACTCCCTCTTCAATGGCCGCCTTGGTGGCTTCCTTGGCGTCCTTGACGCGCTCCTGCAGTTCCTTGAGTTCGACCTCGGTGGCGGCGCCAACCTGGATCACGGCCACGCCGGACGACAGTTTGGCTTTGCGCTCCTCGAGTTTCTCGCGGTCAAATTCGGACGTGGTCTGCTCGATTTGGCGTTGCAGTTGAGCCACACGGGCGTCGATATCGACTTTCTTGCCGGCACCGCTGACAATCCGCGTGCTGTCTTTAGTCGCTCGGACCGAACCGGATCGACCACAGTCTTCCAACTCTGCCGAGTCCAACTTACGACCGATATCGTTGCTAATAACGGTACCGCCAGTCAGAACAGCAATGTCTTCCAACATCGCCTTGCGGCGATCGCCGAAACCAGGCGCTTTGACGGCCAGGATGTTAAACACCCCCCGGAGTTTGTTGACGATCAGGGTCGCCAATGCTTCGCCGTCGATGTCATCAGCGATCAGAACCAGATTCTTGGAGACGCGCATCACCTTTTCCAAGAAAGGCACCAATTCCTGCACGTTGGAAATCTTTTGATCAGTGATCAGAATGTACGGATCCTCGATCACGGACTCCATGTGCTCGGTGTCAGTCACGAAGTATGGGGAAGCAAAACCCTTGTCGAACTCCATACCCTCGGTGTGCTTGATGGTGATGTCCATGGTCTTGCCTTCTTCGACCTCGACAATACCGTTCTTCCCAACCAGCTTCAGCGCTTCGGCGATTTTCTGACCAACCAACTCGTTCTGGGCAGAAATGGTGGCAACTTTGACCCATTCTTCCTCTTTGACCTTCTTGGACAATTTCTCAATCTCGGCGATTACGGCCTTTACCGCCAAATCCATGCCGCGGCGCATGACGATAGGGTTGGCCCCGGCCGTGATGTTACGCATGCCCTTAACCACGAGCTGTTGAGCCAATAAGGTGGCAGTGGTAGTACCGTCGCCGGCTACGTCATTAGTCTTGGAAGCAGCTTCCTTCACCAGCTGGGCGCCCATGTTTTCAAACGGGTCTTCCAGGGTGATTTCCTTGGCGACGGACACGCCGTCGTGCAAGACGGTGGGGGCGCCCCAGGATTTGTCGATAGCGACGTTAGCACCGCGCGGACCGAGAGTGGCCACGACGGCGTTAGCGAGTTTGGTGACACCAATGACCAGTTTTTGCTGGGCTTGGTCGTCAAAAATAATTTGTTTAGCTGGCATAATTACTCCTTAATTACCGCGATGAGGTCTTCAAACTTCATCACTTGTACTTCTTTTCCGTCGGCTAACTTAATTTCGTTGCCGCCCCACTTTTTATAGAGAACGGTGTCGTCTTTTTTGACCGGCGCCTTAACCACAACCCCGTGTTCGTTGACGGTATCACCGCCCACGGCCACGACTTTGCCGACCTGCGGCTTTTCTTCGCCGCCGGAGGGGAGGTAAATCCCGGATGAGGTCTGCCGTTGCGCCTCGGCGGGTTCGACTACGACGAATCCAGCCAGAGGAGCGATGTTCTTGACAGTCAATTCTGCCATAGTCGTCCTTTCGTTATCACTTCTTTTTTCCGAGTGCTAATATAATCAAATTAACACCTAAACGTCAAGGGGTGGATGTTCCGCAACTAAATGGGCGGTCTTCATCGCTAAAGAATAGATCTCAATGAATCCGGCGCTCGAATTCTGGTTGAATTTGCCGTTTTTGTTGAAGGTGGCCAGGTCGGCATCAAAAAGTGAGTATGGCGATTCGATGGAGACTACTGTCGCCTGCCCCTTAAACAACTTAACCTTCACCTTGCCGGTCACCTTGGCATTCACCGAATTAATATAGGCATTCAAATGATCCATGGTCGGCTCGAACCATTTGGCACAATAGCAAAGATAAGCCCATTTCTGGTCAATCATGGCTTTCATCTCATTTTCAGTCTGCGTGGAAACCAGTTTTTCCAGATTGAAATGCGCGGTGATAATGACCTCGGCTGCCGGTGACTCATAAACACCCCTGACCTTTAACCCCACCAACCGATCTTCGATCAGCGTGGTTACCCCAACCCCGTGTTTCGCGGCAATTCGGTTGAGCTGAATGATTAATTTGGCCAAAGGAAGTTGAGCTTGGTTAAGCGCTACTGGCAAGCCATTCTTAAATTCCAGGGAAACCAGCTCTGGTTCGTCCGGGGTTTCTTCGATGGTTTTACATACCTGCAGAATTTTTTCGTACTGGGGCACCAGCTTGGGATCTTCAATTTCCCCACCTTCGCCGGTAACGCCCCACATATTGTCATCCCAGGAGTAGGCCACCCCCTTCTTTTTTTGGGCGGTGGGAATACCATGTTTTTCGGCGTAAACCAGCTCCTCATCCCGGCCCATCGCCCACTCCCGCACCGGGGCGATAATTTTTAAGGTTGGGTCCAGGCATAAAATTGATGATTCAATCCGGACCTGATCATTACCCTTGCCGGTTGCTCCATGGGCGATTACCTTGGTTCCCGTTTGATGGGCGATTTCGACCGCTTTTTTTGCCAATAACGGCCGGCCAAGCGGTGTACTCAGGTGGTAAGAGCCTTGATAAGCAGCATTAGCTTTAATTCCCTTGGCCAAGTACTCGGTGGCAAACTCATCCTTACAATCCAGGGTGTAGGTTTGAACCGCTCCCAAGGATATGGCCTTTTCTTTAATGGCCTGTAGGTCATCGGCCTGCTGCCCAATATCAACCGTCAGAGCGATAACCTTGGCCTTGTAAGATTCCTGGATCCATTTCAGCATTACTGATGTGTCCAGTCCTCCTGAGTACAAAAGAACGACTTGATCGATCTTCGATTCCTTGACCTCATGAGAGGCTACCTTCTGATAATTAGTGGTTGTTTTCATAAAATTCCTTTATTTAATTAATTTTTCGATGACTACTTGATGATTCTCAGACTGCTTTTTCCAGTACTTTTGGCCCGTCTTAATTTTTTTGCCCAATTCCTTGAGCTGAAGATTGCCAGGGGCGCCTAGAGAGGTTGTTTGGGTAAGAACTAATTTTGGATCGTATTGAGGTATGGACTCCAAGTTTTGCCCGACAAACTGATAGGCTTCCCTGAAAGGCAGCCCTTTCTCTTTCATAATTTCAAAAGCAAAATGGGCGGCGAACATATCCTTGGAGATATTTTTTGCCATCTGACTTTCATTCGGAACTAGCCCTAGAATTACCAGCTGCACAATTTTGACCGATTCCAAAGTGGTTTCGACCGACTCGATTAATATTTTTTTGATCTCCTGTGTATCCCGGTTGTAACCGGATGGCAGGGATGCCACAATCGAGGTCGCTTCAAGATAGGCTGAAATTATTTTTTTAACCCTCGCTCGCACCAACTCGAGAACGTCTAAATTCTTCTTTTGCGGCATGATGCTGCTGCCGGTAGTCAGGGCAGTATCAACTTTGAAAAAAGAGAACTCCGCCATCGTAAATAGCAATAAATCCTGGGCCAACCTCCCCAGTGTCAGCATCACCTGCACTAAGGCATTCAGGATTGAAGATTCAATTTTCCCTTTGGAATTCTGACAATAAAGCGCGTTAATTTGAACTTTTGAAAATCCTAATAAATCAGCAGTTATTTTTCGGTCGATTGGGAGGGATACCCCATAAGCGGCGCCAGATCCAAGCGGCGATTGATCATTCAAATCATAAGCCGCTTTAAGCTGCTCTAAATCATCGAGCAGGCTTTCACTAAATTGGCCCGCCCATAAACCGACGGAAGACAGCATCGCTGGCTGCATATGGGTATAACCCGGCATTGGCACTGTTTGGTATTGCTGGGCGAAACCTTGGAAAAGTTTGGCCAATACCACCACCTCCTGTGCCAGATTAATCAGCTGCTCCTTGGTGTAAAGTCTGAGGTCAACTAACACTTGGTCATTCCTGGACCGACCGGTATGGATCTTCTGGCCGGCAATCGGATACTTAATCGACAGATCGCCCTCGATCCCGGTGTGCATATCCTCATCATCCGGTTGAAGAAGATATTTTCCCTTTTCCCAAAGGCTCAGAATATCGGTCAATCCATCGTGAAGCTGTCCCGCTTCAGTTTCGGAAATTAGACCGACTTGTCGCAGCATTTTCAAGTGAGCCAGGGATCCATAAACGTCATACTTGATCAGCTTTTGGTCCACAACCAAATCATCCGACGAAGTAAACGCCAGAATTTGGACATTTAGTTCGAGCGGTGCACTACCTTTAGACCAAAGTTTTTTTGACTTCGTCTTCATATTTCCCTTTATCTGGCTTTTCCGGATGAATCGCGGTACAAAAAAAGCCGTCTTTGCGCGATACGAAGCGGTTTGCTTCGTAACACGCAGAGACGGCTTCAACGGGCCGTGGTACCACTCTGCTTCGTCTGGCGATCGCTCGTCAGAGCTTAGCGACTCTCTCTGTTTCCCAATGGGTGACAAGAGTTTCAGCTGTAACGGGCTGTCCCGTCCCCGATTTTGCGGGGCTCCGCACCTTCTTCAGGTGGTTGGGACGCGACTCCCAACTGTTTACGGATTTAATCTTTAATTGTTCAAGATTCGGCCATTTTAGGCCTAGACTTATAGGTTGTCAATAGGGAGCCACGGGCGGGATTTGAACCCGCGAATCCGAGGTTTTGCAGACCTGGCCGTTAGACCACTCCGGTACCGTGGCGATGCGGCTATTATATCAGGCAAGCCAGCCGCCGCCGGAGAGAAAAATTACCGATTCGCCGCTTTTTTTCTCTCTGCAAATATGCTTAACTAAGTTAATTATGGCCAAAACGCAGAATTTTGAATTATCCGAAACAGAAAAAGAATCTTTCTATCACTTGGTTTTTCTACAGGCGTTAATCGGAATGGGAATTGCTGATCAGGACGGCAACTTAATCGATTTTAATGATGCGATCTTAAAACCAGGCGGCTATACCCGGGAAGAGATGATGGCCATCAAAAATGTTGGCGGGCTCTATGCCTATCCCGAAGAGCGGGCTAGAGCTCTGGCGCTGGCCCAAAAACAAGGCTATCTGAATCGCTTTGCCTGCCAATTCAGACGCCGGGACGGAACCCCTTACCAGACACTACTGACACTACGGAGTCTGGAGTTTGGCAACAAAAAATACTGGTTGGCTACGGTTGAAGATTTAAGCGGCGTAACAACTTAAATCAATAGATCTTCAGGACCGATCGCCAAGCTTTTTCCACTTGCCGGGCGACCACTTTAGCCGTGGCTTGCTCGGAATCGTTGGCACCGGGGTTGAAGATCGGTAAGACCTCGCCAGTACTCTTAAGCACAAAACGGTTCCTTAGCCAGGGAATAGTTATTTCGGAAGGAGGTGAATGCCGCATCTCTTTCCAGGCCAGCTGAAGAGTATTAGTCAAGAGCGCGTTTTCGGAGGTACCCTTTTCCGGAGACATATCGCCTTTCTCTTAGGTTTTTTTGAGAATATTCGATTCAATTGACGATTGCAACTCAACCTGCCCCTGCGCCCTCTCCAGCGCATCGTGAACCAAAAAATCAATCAATTGTGGATAAGACAGACCGCTGTTTTCCCAAAGATAGAAAGCCATTGATCCAGGCGGGGCGTTGACCTCGCCGATAAAGATTTCTTCGGTTGAGGGATTGGCGAAAAAATCAATCCGCGCTACCCCCGCCCCGCCGATCAGACGCCAGAAACGGCGCGCTGACTCCTGAATTTTATCTGACAATTCGGGAGAAATCGGCGCCGGTATCCGGCGGCTCAGGCTGGCCATTCCCCCGGTTTTCTTGCCGCCGCGTTCGTACTTATCCCTATAGCTGAGAAACTCGTCGGTGCTCACCGGTTGTTCGGTCACCGAAACCTTGACGTTGTCTTGGGAGCCAATGATGGAAACGTTGACCTCAATGCATTCTCGAGCCATTTCCTCAACCACGATCCGCTGATCAAATTCAACGGCCAGCTCAACGGCCTCCGGCAAATCGTCCGGCGATTCCACCTTGGTCACGCCAACACTGGAACCCAATCCGGCCGGTTTCACAAATAACGGATATTCCAAACCGGTAATCTGATTCAACTTTTCTTGGCGGTCTGATTCCCATTCCTGGCGCGTAAACCAGGTGTATTTGGTCACCGGTATCCCGGACGCTTCAGCCAGATGCTTAGTGATGACTTTATCGATTGCCACTCCGGCGGCCACGACACCGGGAGCCACATAGGGCACGTTAGCCAATTCCATCAATCCGGCCAGAGTTCCATCCTCCCCGTGGCCGCCGTGAACACAAAAGATTACTACGTCCACTGAATGATCCTTAGTCGGATCAGGTGAAAAATCGATCGGCCGACGATCATCTCCGACCGGATCCTGCAGATCCAGCTCGCGGAACGTCTCGATCTTCGTTAATGACGGTCCAGTCCACCATCGACCGCGCTTATCAATATAGAGGGGCACCAGCTGATACTTGGCCTGATCGACGTGCTTCATTAGTTGGGTGGCGGTAATAATCGAAACTTCGTGCTCAACCGAGCGAGAACCAAAAACCACACCTAAGCGCATCATGCGACCAGTATAGCATCGGTATGGTATGGTGAATGGATATGGCAGACGAAAATTTTAAGATCGCAATCATCGGCACCGGCAATGTCGGCATGACTAGCGCCTTTTCTTTAATCACCCAGGGCATTCCCTCGGAATTGGTACTGATTAGCCGGGACAAAGCCAAGGCGGAGAGTGAAAAACTGGATCTGGAACACGCTCTGCCTTTTCTTTCACCTTGCCGAATAGTTGCCACCGACGACTACGCCCAACTCCAAGAATCTGACCTGGTAGTTTTTACGGCCGGTGCCGCTCAAGAACCGGGAGAAAGCCGATTGGACCTAGCCAAAAAAAATATCGGCATTTTGGAAACCCTGGTGCCAAAAATCACGGCCAATGCTCCCGATGCCGTATTACTGATGGTCACCAACCCGGTTGACGTACTTACTTTTCGCGCCGCCAAATTAACCGGTTGGCCCGCGGGTCGTGTTTTTGGCTCCGGCACGATGTTGGACACGGCCCGTTTTCGTTATCATCTCTCCCAGGTCTTTGAAGTCGATCCGCGCAGCGTCCACGCCTACATTTTGGGCGAACATGGCGAATCCTCTTTCCCGGTTCTGGAACACGCCAGCATCGGTGGCCAACCACTGAGTCGCTTCCCGCAATACACGCCGCAAAAAGTCAACGCGGCCTATGATCTGGCCCGCACGGCCGCGGCGCGCATTATCGAAGGCAAGGGGGCTACTTATTATGCCATCGCGACAGTGGTCACGCAGTTGGCGGAAGTTATTGCCCGCAACCAACGCAGCGTTCTGCCGGTCTCCATTCCGCTCGAAAATTATTATGGTATTAGCGGCGTCTCTCTGAGCGTGCCCGCAATCGTTGGCCGCCGGGGAGTGGAACAAGTCTTGGAAACCGCCTTATCAGCAGACGAGCAAGTCGCCCTGGCCAAATCGGCGGAGGTTGTCCGCCAATTCCTCTAAATCAACTTCACCTTGGCGAAACCAGGAAAGATCGTTATACTGGGCAATAGCCACCCAACGTCCGAATAAAAAAAGGAGAATATGTTCAAATCACCGCTAGTTCTGCCTCTAACCCTGATCTTTGCCGGGGTACTGGCCTTTATGGCTACTACTGGAATTCTGCCGGCGACCGTGTTGCGTTTTTGGCCGATCGTCTTCGTAATTCTGGGATTGGTTGGCTTGGTTTCGCTCAGCTCCGACGAGTTAATGAATGAGGAAGTGTCGGCGGCGCCAGCCAAAAAAACTAGAACCAAACGTGGTCAAAAAGACTGCTGTCAAGGCTAAAAAGGCGCGTTAATGTCCTTTCAGATCGCTTTGGACGGCCCCGTTGCCGTCGGTAAAAGCACGATTGCCCGCCTGCTCGCCCAGCGCTTGGGTTTTCTCTACGTTGATACTGGGGCCATGTACCGGGCCACTGCTTTGTTGGCGCTGCGTAATGAGGTTCCCATCGCTAATGAGAATCAGGTGGCGTCTCTTCTTCTCGACCACACCATTAGCCTGGCCACTCCGCAGGGAGAACAGGAAGACGGCCGCAAAATTACCGTACTTCTTGATGGAGAAGATGTCTCCTGGGCCATTCGGACGGAAGAAGTCAGCCAGGGCGCCTCACAAGTGGCGCTCTATGCCAAAGTCCGGCGCGAGTTAGTCAAGCAGCAACAGGCCATTGCCGCCAATAATAACGTAGTGATGGAGGGGCGAGACATTACTTTCCGGGTTTTGCCCAAGGCGCAATTAAAAATCTTTTTGACGGCTAACAACGAAACGCGGGCACAATGGCGTCACACCGAGTTACTCGAACGGGGTCAAGACATTACCCTGGAAGAAGTCCGTTCCGAATTAGAAACCCGAGATCGGCGCGATACCAGTCGCGAGGTTGACCCGCTCCACGTTACGGAAGACGCCTGGTATTTGGATCGGTCAAAAATAAATCTTGAGGAGACTCTGGATCTCATCGAAAAAAGAGTTAGGGAAATATGGCCGAAAAATCCCAACGTATAATTGCTCCCCGTGAAGAACGCTATAAGCGCGGCCGTTGGGTATTGCCAATTTTGCTGATCTTAAGTGTTTTGGCGTCGTTGTACTTCTGGTTTTTGGGTTAAGGTTAAGACCCTGGGGCACCTACACTCCTGGAGGGTTAGACCCTCAGCGCTGGGCGGTTTTGACATCAGTTTCGTTGGCTTTCGGAGCGAACATCGTGGCCGTGCACTGTTTGGTCGGCGCCATCCCGGCCAAAAACACTTCCTCGGTTACCTTTGGACACTCCTGACAGGGTAAAGTACCCGTGCCTCGGCAAACTTTGACTTTCTCAACGCCGCTGGGTAAAGCAAAAGCGTGGGTTCGGCCCACCAATTGAGAGCTCATGATCGAATTCCAGATTGGCGAAGCGCCGGTAACTCCAGAGGCAACCTGACTCATCGGCCGATTGTCGTTGTTGCCGACCCAGGTCAGAACGACTCGGTCGTTGGTATAGCCAATCGTCCAGTTGTCACGCAAGCTGTTGGTGGTTCCGGTTTTAACCGCCACTTCCTGATTAGGAATGTTAAGCACCGACCGTGGACCAAAAGCCGGCGTGCGCGCCGCGTTATCCGACAAGACACTGGTAATCTCATAGGCCGTCAGCGCGGTGAGTGTCCGTTCACCCCCACAAGGCTGACTGGACGCGGCGCACGGATTAACGTATAAATTGCGTCCGTCCCAGCGCCGGACGTGCAAAATCGGGTTGACGGGTACGGTCACCCCCTGATTGGCAAAAGTGCCATAAACCTGGGCCATATCCCGCATCGTGACTTCCCCGCTGCCCAGCGTCAAAGACAGACCAAAACGCGAAGAGTCTTCCCAAGTGGTGATGCCAAGTTGACGCGCCTTTTCAACCAGTGATGGCACGCCCAACTCCACCAGCAAGCGGACGGCCGGCACATTGTAGGAACTGGCCAGCGCCTCCCGCAGCGGCACTTTGCCATGAAAACGACCGTCATAATTTTTCGGCGCGTAGGGCGGCGAGCCGGCCGCCGTATAAATCACCGGCTCATCATTGATAGTCGAACTAGGTGTCCAGCCGCGTTCAAAAGCCAAAGCATAGGTAATCGGCTTGATTGAGCTTCCGGGTTGGCGCGGCCGGAGAGTCACGTTAACCGTTCCATCATGCTCCGCGTCAAAATAGTCGCGACTGCCGACCATCGCCAAAATCTCTCCGGAACGGGGGTTTGTGACCATGGCCGCGCCATTGCCAACATTTAATCGCTCTAAACGCTTCAGCTCGGCCGCTACTGCCGCCTCGGCCGAGGCCTGGACCGTCAAATCTAGGCTGGTATAGACCTCCAGGCCACCTTGACTGACCAACTCCTCGCCAAATTGTTGAGCCAATAGACCGCGGACGTACATCACGAAGTGCGGCGCCTTGATATCATAAGCCGCCGTCCGGAAAGTTAATTTTTCCGCCAGAGCCTGGTTCAATTGCTCATCGGTAATGAGATTGTTCTCCCGCATCCGCCGCAAAACTTCTTTTTGTCGTTCAAAACCCAAAGATGGAGTCGGGCCGAAAGGCGAATAAGCACTCGGCGCCACCGGCAAACCGGCCAAAAAAGTACTCTCAGCCAATGTTAATTCTTTGGCCGGTTTGGAAAAATACCATCGGCTAGCTTCCTCCACCCCATAAACCGACCCGCCATAGTTTACGTCGTTAAGGTAGTGGTAAAGAATTTCTTCCTTGCTGTAGAGGGCATCGACTTCCAAGGCCAACACGGCCTCGCGGATCTTGCGCCTCCAAGTCCTCTCTCGGCTGAGCAAGGTGTTCTTAACCAGCTGCTGAGTGATCGTCGATCCCCCTTGAATTGTCTCGCGTTGCAAGTTGTGCCAGACGGCCCGGGCAATACCTTTGAACGAAATACCAAAGTGATGGTAAAACTCGGTGTCCTCAATCGCGAGCGTCGCTGAAATCAGATAAGGGGAAATCTCGTTCAGCGGAACAATGGTGCGGTTTTCATCCTTGAAAATGGTGTAGAGCAACTGGCCATTGCGATCATAAATCTTGGTCGAAACGATCGGTGCCCGCTCCCGAATTCCTTGCGGCGAAGGCAAATCGCGGAAAAAAGCATCATAGATCGCAAAACTGATCAGGCTCAAGCAGAAAACCGACCAAACACTAAAGCCGATCCAGGAGGGCAGTGCCGGCAGCTCAACTGACGGCCGGAAACGAAACTGACGGCGGTGCCACTGCCAGGCAAACAACAATTCGGAGCGCCAGCGCGACCAACTAACCGTTGATTCAATCCAGTCATAATCTAAGTTTGAGCGCTGGCGGCGTTGGCTAGATTTATTTTTTTTCGCCGAACGACTGGTTCGATGGCTGGGTCTAATTTTTTGGCGCAACCAACCAAACGGCTGCAACAAGATCGCCAAAATCAGCCTTATCACCCAAACAAAAGGCAATCCCAAAAAACTCAACCACCGCCCTAAAGAGAACGGTCGAACTGTGCCGAGCCTACTCATGTTGCTCTCATCTCAACAAAACCAGGAACAGAAAACAATATGGAGTTATTGACCGCGCAACTTGTGGCCAATCACTTCCCACAATTCGGGGTGACCTCCTTCATAGCCCAGGGCCCAAATACCAATTCCTTGCAATCCCAACTGCTGCACAAAATCCAGCTTGTAAGAGAGGGAGCGAGTATTTTCGTAATAAATGAATTGAGTATGACCGTTTTCCTGGTAGGTCACGTAAGGAGCCAAGGCGTCTTCGTCCCAGCGCTCCTCGGCCTTGAGTTTAGGATCACTTAAAATTGCTGTCACCCGTTGGTAGGTGGCGGTCGATCCACTGTCGGGAAAGGTTGACGCCCCTGGCTGATCGGAGGTAGAGGTCCATTCGTAACCGTAAAAAGGTATGCCCAAAACAATCTTTTCGGCCGGGACTTGCTGCAGTAAATCCCGCATGTTACTCACCACATCATTTTCCCAACGCCCGGCTCCCCGACCAAAAATTGGCGCCACCGGACCCACTACCGGTGAACTGCGCACATGATAGTCGTAAGCCATCACCATCAGAAAATCGACTAGCGAGTGAAGGCGGCCGGGATCCCAAAAAGTATAGCGTGACGCGGCCGATCCATACATCGCAACGCTAAGTTCAATTCGAGGATCAATTCTGGCTAATTCGGCATCAATATCCTTGACCAAACTGACATAGTTGGTACGGAGGCTATCCGAAACCTCGCCCGAATATTCTACGTCGAGCTGAACGCCATCGAAAGGATAGCTGGCCACCAACTGGCCTAGAGAATTGGCGGCCTGACGGCGCGAAGCCTGACTGTTAATCAGACTAGTGATCGTGTCAGGATCAAACAAAGAAACCGTGATCTGAACTCTCTGCCCCAGAGCATGGCGTTCCTGCATCCAATCGGTAAAACTTGCTTCCTGGAGGCGTACTAAGCCTAAATCGCGTTCGCCATTGGCCGTTTCCCGCAATTTACCATCCGCGTTTAGTGAAATGGAAAAATAGGCCACATCGGTCAATTGAGCAGAGATCGTTGCTTCTTTCAGCGTCCAATATGGCAGATAACCCAAAATGCGCTGATCGACCTTATTGGCCGGGCGGTCATCAATTTGAATGTAACTAAGACGTGACAAGGGACTGACCAGATGGGGTTTAAACCAGGGCTGACGGATCAACCACCAGATGACCAATCCGAGTAGTAAAACTAAAGCTAAGAGCAAACCCCAACGCGCGCGGAACACGTCACTATTGTACTATGCCTGGAATGAGAGGTTATTTGGCCAGCAAACGGGAAAGCAACGATTTGCGGCGAGCCGCGGTGTTGCGGGGAAGAAGGTTGTGTTTGACCAAGCGGTCAATTCTGGAGAAAGCCTCGGACAAACCCGTGGTTGAGGGCTGAGCCTTATAGGCGTCAATGGCGGTTTTCATCTGCGATTTGACGCGAGTATTCATGGTCTGCTTGCGCAAAGACACGCGTAAAGCTTTTTTGGCGGATTGAGTTACTGGCATAGGCAGAAATTATATCACATCCCAAAAAAAGTCTAGCTCTGGACGTTCCCCGGAGGATCGGTAATACTACCGCTAATGCAAGCGCTGGCTCGCTGGTTCCGCCGTCAAAGTTCTTGGATCGAGTCGCAACAGACCTCGATCTTGTCGGCGGCCTTTATTATTTTGACCGCCACGGTTGCCGCCGCGATTTTTGGCTTGCTCAAAAATCGCGTCCTCGGGGCTTTTTTCATTAATGATCAGTACAGTTACTTGGTCGGTGAAACACGTCACTATTTGCTGGAATCCTACTGGGTAGCCTTCCGGGTGCCGGAGTTTGCTTACCAGCTGATCGTTCTAGGAGCGGTTTCTTCAGCTTTCCTACCCCTCTTCACTCAACTCTACAAAGATGAAAAAACCGAGGCCTTTAATCTGGCTAATCAGGCAATGTTGGTGCTGCTGGGAATCTTCGCCGTCGCCGGCATCATCATCGCCTTGTGGGCAGACGGCTTTGTCAGCTTGATCACTGGATCGGGATTTGATCAGACGCAACATGATTTAGCGGTCACTATGACCCGCGTCATGATGCTGGCTCAAATTTTATTTGCCCTGTCCGGTTTTTTCTCAGCCATGCTGCAGAGCGCCAAGCGCTTCATCGTTCCCGCTTTTAGTCCGGTCATGTACAACATTGGCATTATCCTGATGGTAGTGATCGCCAACCGTCAGTTGGGATTATTAGCGGCAGCTTGGGGAACGGTGCTCGGAGCTTTTCTCCACATGTTAATTCAAATTCCGCTGGCCTGGAAACTTGGGTGGCGTCTGGATTTGTCCCCCCGCTGGAAAAAAGCCGACCTTAAGCATCTGGTTCAGCTGGCCGGACCTCGCACCCTGACTCTAGGGCTGAACCAACTAAATTTACTCGCCATTACCTTCTTTACTACCGCCATTGGCGGACTGAGTTTAACGCTCATAAATTACGCCCAAGCTCTGATGTCGGTGCCGATCAGGTTTTTTGGTCTTTCGATCGGCCAAGCCGCGCTGCCTTTTTTGGCCGCCAGCCATGACGACTTAACCGGATTTCGTTCAACGACTTTCCGTTCCCTGCGGCAAATTGCTTTTTTTGCGGCCCCCGCCTCCGTTTTACTGCTAATCCTACGCGTACCGATCGTCCGTCTGGCTTATGGAACCGATAATCTACCCTGGCGGGCAACTCTCTTGACCGCTGAAGCCTTGGGCTATTTGGCCTTATCGATCGCCCCCCAGGCAGCAACCCATCTATTAATCCGGGCATTTTATGCCCTCAACAACACCATTACGCCTTTTATCGTTTCAATTTTCTACTTTATCTTGACGGTATTTTTGGGCTGGTTGTTCGTGATTCAGATGTCTCTCGGCTTGAAAGGAATTGCGATCGCCTTGACGGTCGCGGGTATCATTGAAATGTCACTGCTCCTCATTTTGCTGGTTTGGCGAATCAAGTTGGATGGCGTCCATGAATTAGTCGATTCGTTATCGAGAACTGGTCTGGCCGCATTTCTAATGGCGTTAACGCTCTTTGTCTTTCAGCGGTTGTTCGATTTGTACGTTTTTGAAACCTCCCGCACACTGGCTTTGTTGCAATTAACGATTTCAGTTACCGGTCTAGGCAGTGCTGTTTACCTAGGGTTGTGTTGGTTATTCCGGATTGAGGAGCTGCGCATTCTGCAAAGAATTTACCAGCGATTGCGTTCCCAGTGGAGCAAGACGGTGCGGACGACGCCGGAATTTGTCGAAAACGTTTCCGCCGAGTCTTAATTTCTCTTAATATCGATTGGTTGCCCATCAGGAAAAACACTTCTCCCATTTTCATGTACTAGTACATAGAAATCAGCCCTGAAACTCCAATGAGCCGGATGGTCGAGTTCATGGCTGGGAACATATATCTGCCCGCCGAATTGCGCCTCTGATGGGTTGGCAGTGGCACTGGAAAAATCCATTGGGAGGAACATTTCGGTACCATTTAGGTCCAGAGTGGTAGTTTAGGGACTTTCTCTGAGCCATCTCGGTGCCAATTTTAAACTGGGGACTTTTCGGGGACTGTTTGAGTCCAGGATGTGAAGTCTAGTGGGGTTATTATCGAGTTCGATTGAGTACGGCTCCCAATATCCACCACTTTCTGCAGCCGACCGAGATGGTCCGTAAAAGGTCCACATAAAGTCCCTAATTTTAAGTCGGCACTCTAAAGGTACCCAAAAGGTCCCCATTTTGGCAACAATGGCCAAACCGGGACCGATTGTGGACTGTTAAGGAAACATCACTGGAACATTTACGGACCATTTTGGGCGCAAAAACCTGGCGGGATATAGATGTCCCAAACTCGTGAAAAGGATTGTGAAAAATGAACCGCCCGCACCCCGGCACAAAAAAGGGCCCTGACGGAGCCCTTCTTTTTCTAATTTCGAGTTTAGTTGTAAGGCCGAATAACGTTGATGGTTTCGGTAATTCCGGTGCCAAATATGTTGACGCCGAAGAAGAAAGCGATGATCTGCATCAAGGCGTAAGCAGAAGCCACGATTGCCAAGCCAACCAGAGCGGCGGTAATCTTGTTGCGGGCGGCTTCGGTTTTGCCCTTGTCACCACCAGAGGTAATCCACTGGACACCTCCAAGCACCAAGTAACCGAAAACCAACAATGCCGAAACCAAGATCATGGCACCGATAAATCCGGACAGCAGCTGACCAATGTCGGTAATCTTGACGTTCGCTTTTTCAGAGCTGACGGTAATGGTCGGCGCCTCTTGCGCAAAAGCCAAGGAAGTGGAAGCCAACAAACCAGCTACGGAAGCAGCGGAGGCAGCCAGAGTTTTTTTCGCATTCATGTTTCTCTCCTCTTTATTTCTTCTTTTAACTGTATATTACCCTATTTTCGCTGTCAATTCAGGACTACTCCAAAATTTGAATCCCAAAGAAGTACTGCACGATTTGGAACAACGCGTAGCTGGCAGCGACTAACGCTAGACCAACAATCGCTTGGGTGATTTTCTTTTGAGCGGATTCGACTTTGCCTTTGTCGCCCCCAGACATGACCCAAGCCAGGCCTCCCAGCACCAAATAGCCAAAAGATAATAGGGCCGCAATAACGATCGCCGCTCCCAGAAAGCCAGCGACTATTACGCCAAGATCGGTCTGACCAGCCACGCCGCCACCTAGGTTGCCTCGGATGTCGACGGTGGCTTGGAAAACAGATAACATATATTTCCTTTACGGTACCTCATATCGAATTAGGGGCAGACCAGGTAAGGTTTTAATCGTTCCTGAGCGTCCAGACCCGCCGGAGAGTTGATTAATAAACGTCGGCGCCAGTAAGTCGAGTCCGAAAACCGGGCCTATAAAGCTGGCAATACCGACCACGGAAACCAAAACACCCAGACCTACTAAACCCTGCAGCATCCGACCACGAGCTTTGTCGATCTTTCCGGTATCGCCGCCGGCGGTGATCCACTGCAGCGCACCCATGAACATATAAAGCAAAGTGGCCAATCCACCGAGAACGGCTGAGGTCTGGATCAGGATACCGATGTATTGGCCGAGTACGGTTGCGCCAAAAGTCGCGCTGTCGCCGCTGACGGTTTCCAGAGCCGGAACGGCGGGATTGGTGATTTGGGCCAGGAGGAGTTGTTTCATGCTTTTATTGATCCTACCACTTTACGGCGTCCTGATGAAACTTTTTCCGGTAGAGGGAATTAATTGTCTGAATGTCTCGGCCGGATTGAGAATATCAAACCCAAACACGCCGCTGATAATGCCGATCAGCGCCGTCGCCAGGATCATCACCAACAAGCCGATCGCCGCATTGATCATCCGCGACCGGGCCTTCTCGACTTTGCCCGTATCGCCTCCGGCCTGGAGCCATTCGAAACCAGCAATCAAAAAGAAGACGATGAAAAAAATTCCACCCAGCAGAGTGATGAAACCGATGATGTTCGAGAGTTGCTCCTCAAAAAATAGAGGAGCATCTTTGCCAGCCATCATCGCCCAAGCGGACCAGCGCCCGTAATTGGCTCGCCTCCTAATTCCAGACCCTGAGCCAACAAGTTGCGCATCATATTATGGTCCTCCGGGGTTAAGATCGTCGGTTGGAGCAGAAATGACGCGTCGCCAAAGAAGAAGAGACCGATTAGCGCCGCCAGCAGCGGCGCCGACACCATAATCAGCAAACCGATAAAACTTTTCTTGATCTTGTCGGTCATCTCGCCCAAGCTTTTTCGGGTCGCCATCAGCCGTGATCACCGCCAAGCCGGCGGTCAAGAATATTAAACAACGCCCAGATTCCGCCGATCATGGTAATCAAAACCACGCCGTTGGAAATAAATCCGGTCAAACCTGCTCCGCCGCTGCCCAAAGTCCCAAAACCCTTCTCCAGACGCCTCCGGCGGCTGGATCTCGCCGAACGGATTATCCTGAGCAATTAAAGCCATCATGGCGTCCCCCCTAATATCGAGATTCCTAAGAAATTTTCCACAATCTGAGCGATCCAGTAAGAAATGAACAACAGTACAAATCCACCGACGCGTAACTGATCCGCTTTTTGCCCTCGTCCGGGTTCTTTTTGTCCGCTCGGACTCATCACCATTTTAAAACCCGCGGCCACCGTGAAAATAAACAGCAGTACTCCCGCAAAAACCAGTAGGTTGGGCAGGATAATGTTGATGAGAGCCGCCGGGTTAGCAAAAGTATCGGCGACCGTGTCGCCCTTCGGGTTTAAAAGGAAAGCTTTTTCCAAGTCAACTTGAGCTAAGAGTGTGCTCATAACTAGGTCGATTCTAGCATATAATTCAGATATCATGGCCGATGACTCTCCCATCAAATTTCGCGATCCGACCGGACTGATTGATGCGCTGAAAGATTTTAGTTTTGAGGATAAAACCTGGGACCAGTTCAAGACAGAATTTCTCAACCCGCTGCGTAAGGCGATCAATCGGGGCAAAGAAAATGTTACCCTCGGTTCCAAGGTCTTTGAAGTCGAGTCGGTTAAGCGTCAGTTACACGGATTCGTTAAAGATGCGTTTCCGGAACTTTTCCAAATCTGGATCGGCAAAGCAGGCATTACTTTAGAGCCCGCCCAATTGGCTGAGGTCCAGAAACTGGAAGAACTAATTGCCCCTGGATTTGAGGACAGCAAAACTTCGACCCCCATTGAGGAGTGGATTAAGCGGATCGATCCCCTAATGATTCCCAAGGCAGCCGTGGTTGCTGGAGCCATCGATCCGCGGCGGGAAAGACTATCGGATTGGCTTGAAAAATCGGGAATATTAAGGAGATTAAAAGAGAATTACCCAAAACTGAAAGAGATCCTCGGTGGCTTCGACAAAGGGGTTGATCTAGAGATAACAAGCCAGTTGCGGGAGGCTCTCAATGCCCTACCCGAACCGGAAAAGAAAGCCAAAGAAGCCCTTTTCAAAAAAGAAAAAGACCAGCAACAAGAACCGCTCGATAAAACCCTAGAAAAAATTCTAGAAGAACAATGGACACAGATTTGGCAATCCGATAGTCGCGCCCGCTTGATTAACGAGGTTCTCAAGACCGCTAAGGAGCAGGGCGAATTACAGGCGGCAACAGTCGAAGCTCTGCTGGCTTTTCCGGACCTTAATGCCGATCCGTTTGCCGCTGAACTCGAAGCGGACACTTTCTTTCAGGTTGATTACTTTCCCCGTTTAGAAAAGCAACTTGAAGAATTAAAAAAACAATTTGCTGACGAAAGTAAAAAGGCTCAGACCGCTTTCGAGGCCGCTCTACAAGCCATTCTGACCCCACCGGCAGCTCCACTCCCGGAAGGAGGTGGCGGAGCGGAACAGCCAACTGAGGAAGTTGCCAAAGCCGGCGATAAAAGCGAGTTAGTAGTTGGCGCCAAGTCCCGGCTTAAGCCGCTCTTCGCCCAACTGGCCGGAATCCCCGACTTCACCACGCGCAACGATGCGCTACAGGAATTGGCCGATGCGGCCAAGAATTTGGACATCGTTTATGAGCGGGCCCAACTTTACAATATTGGCGACTTAGAGGCCGTCATTGACCTAGATCTTGATTCCCGGGAAGAAAATGCCGCTATTTCTTACGATCAGCTGGGTAATTTCGTCGACCGGCTAGTGACCAGCGTAGCTGAGACAGCCAAGCGCTTCCTGCCAACCGAGGAAGCCGCTCGCGCCGCCCCAACTCCGGCCGTCACCCCACCCGGAGCACTGGTAACACCGGTTCCGACCGGTCCGGAATTGACGGAGCCGGAGGCGCGCAAGACCATCAGCGAGCTCGTCCACGTTCAACAAACCATGGTTTCTTTGGGACTAGAAGAACTACGCGCCGCCCTGTTGAAACAAAAAATTTCGCCCAAAGAAATCGACGAGATCATTGCCCGCAATCGCGAAACGGTAGCTCAACAAATCTGGTTGGAATTCCTTCAGCGCGGCGGTTTGGCCCGGGATCTGAAATTCTCTGATATGGCCACGATCTGGACGGAAGTGGTTCAGAAAAATCTCGACCGGATCTCGGTGGAAAAACAAGTCGCTCCTTCGAAAATCTCACGAGAGGCGCGAGACGAATTTCTCCAAACCATGTCCAGCGCTGGGTACTCGATCGCGGAAATCGAGGGTCTTTTTGAAAACCTCGAGCTAAAAACCTTTGAACAACTAGCCTTGGTGGCGCAAAAGGCCAATCTACTAACCCAAGAACAGCGCCGGAACACAATTAAGGAAATTTTAACCGGCAAACAATTTTTAGAAACCGATGCTGGCTTGGCGGCCGACGCCTTCAGCAGCGGTGACCGCAATAAAATCATCACCTACCTGCTCAAAAATGAATTCCCCAAGTTGTCGGCTAACGACCAGCGGGTCTTCGCTCAGCTCAACGGCAAGGAGGGACTAAACGCTAGCGAGTTGCAGGAGTTAGCGAGAATCTTCCGGCTGATGGTAAAGAATTATCCTGCCGAAACTGATTTTCTCTTCACCGCCAGCGAGTTGGCGGAGATTCATACTTTGCTGGCTCGCCAACAAAAGGCCACCCAAATTCTGCAGGATAAGATCAACCAGGCCCGCCAAACCGCCGGTGGAAAAATCTTTGCCAACAGCTTTGTTTCTCCCGGGGGCGCCAGCTTGAATGTCGCCAAAGTGGAACAGGTAACCGAGCAGGAAGCCACCGTCCATACCCGAGAAACTTTCTTGATGGAGGCGGTGATTTCCTTTGCTTTTGAGAAGAATCCGAACGCCAACATCGCTCTCGTCATGCAGCAATTTTATGCCGATCCGCGGCAAACTCTTGCTATGCTGGCGGACGGAATGGTGGCGGGTTATGACGACGCCGGCCATCCAGTTCCCGGCGGCGCCAATCTGTCCCCCCAACAACAGGCTCAGATGGCCCAAATGCAGGGTCAAAACTATGGTAATTTTGCCAAACAACAACAGAAAGCCGCCGATTCGAAGGTGGCCCAACAACGCGCCGCCTTACTAATGGCCCTGATTGCGAGTGGTGGTAACCCAGCCATGCTCTTAAAAAAATTCCTGACTGATGCTCAGGCTAGGGAGGCCTTGATTGCTGAGGCCAGGCGTTTGATGCCCTATCTTATTGGCGGCGGCGCGTTGCTAATGGCGCCAACCGTTCTTTTTTGGTTGAAAGTTCTGGAAGCCGCTAGGGCTATCGCGGACGCCGCCGCCGCCGCGTACAACTTTGCCGCTGGCGCGGCTAATAATCTTTCCAATTTCTTTGGTGGCGTTGTTAATGGCATCACCGGGGGTGCCTCCGGGGCGATTACCGGTGGCTCCACGGCCGCGGCCATAGGCAAAGAAGTGGGCGCCAACGCCGCCACCACTGGAAAAATTGCGACCAGCCAGATCGTGCCCGCCGCGACTAATACCGCTAATTCAACTTTGCTCGCCTCTTTTGATGCGACCAACTCATTCCTGACCGGCACCGTTTCAGCGGCCGCTCCGACCGCCGTGGTTTTTGGCGCGGTTTTTGGACCCATGGCTTTTGCCGTTTTCATGACTTTCATAGTTTTTAGCGTCATCGGAGGCTCGCTCAATGATTTGCCTCTGGGTGCCATTGGCGAGGGCGCCGGGGGACCAAAACGTTCGTTTTGTTTTGAAGGCAATGATCGAATCGCAAAAACGGCAATCGAGATCTCTAACGGTCTAGAGCAACGGTGGTGGAAATACTACAATTACCATCCTAACTGGCCGGAACTATTCGATTTTGAGCTCTACAACTCCTATACCCCGAAAACCGGCGAGTCGATTTTGGGCTATGCGGAACCGGATTACTTTGTCGCTCTTAAGAAAAGAGGTCGGGAGAGAAACGGTGCTGACCTCTTTTGGTGCACGTGGTTGGTAGTAAAAACTTACCAGGAAAACTCTTTACCAGTTTCCACCAATCTTAGTGTACATGGCATGAGAGGAGAGTGGCCAACCAAGGTTAATGAAGTAATTAAGAACGAAAATCTGGACGCTGAGGAAATTCCCCTGGGTTCAGCCGTTTTCATTGGTGTAGAAAATCCTGAGTCTGGCGACGATCATGTGGCCATCGCCTGTAATATCGACCTGAACAGCGACGGTACCGGCACCTTTACCACTTGTGACTCCAATAACTTCCGCACGCAAGTTAACTACAACATTCGCGACGGCGAGGTGCTACGTACCCAAATGTCGGGCGACATCACGATCGATTACTTCGGTTTGCCGCCCAAGGAATTGGGTGGAGCCTGTTCTAGCGGTGCTTCACCCTCCCCCTCACCGGGTGGCGCCGCTGCCCCAGAGGTACTACTATAAAGGAAGATATGCGCGAGAAATTATATCTTTGGCTTCGGTGGATCAACCAAAATTGGCTGGCGGCTTTGGTAGTTTTGGCCGCCGGATTATTAATCCTCACCCTATTCATCCGGGCCGTTCTGCCACGTCCACCAATCAGACTACTTTCTTTCACGCCAACCGCTGAAAAAAAACTCTTTCCCCTTGACGCGGTAAGACTCAATTTCGATAGCGATCCGAATTTGTACGGTTGCCAAGTGTCTAGTGGTGATCAGGAAATTATTACCGAGCGGACAAGCGAAAACATTATTAGTGTCACGCCCAAAACTTACTGGCCGCTGGAAACAAAAGTCGAGCTGCAGATTACCTGCGAGCGCTATGAACGAAAACTAAATTGGTCTACCGCCTCATTCGACGACCTTTCACCAGAACAAGCGCTAGGGTTGCAAAGTCAATTGGACGTAAAATTTTCTCGAACCGTGGAAAAGTTTTATCAGGACAATCCTTTCGCTCAAGCTTTTCCCCTAAAAAGAGAAAGCTATACCCTCTATTATCACGATGATATCAATAAAATTGTCATCGGTACCAATCGGGTTTTCAGCCTTTCTGAGAAGCAAAAAATTATTCAGACTGAACGAGAATTGCTGAAAACAGTCGGCGTTCCGGCAGAGATCGAGATCGTCTTTGCCAGCGATCTGCCATAATGAACAAAGAGTAAATCCATGATTGAACACCCAGTACCGCAAAACATCACCGCCTACGAATTTCGCCTAATCGGCAACATGACGATCAAGCAGTTCGTTTTGTTGGGCGCCGGCGGCGTGGTTGGTTTCCTAATTTACAGCACCAATTTACCAACCTTCATCAAGTGGCCGATCATTGTGTTGTCCGTGATTGTCGGCATTGCTTTGGCTTTCCTGCCCTATGAAGAGCGCTCCCTAGACCAATGGCTGCTTAATTTTCTGAAAGCCATGTACCGCCCCACCAAGTTTTACTGGCGACGGATTGCCCGGGTACCCGACTTCTTCACTTTTGTTCCCTCTCCTGGCGTAATGGCCGAATCACAACGCCCTGATCTCACCCCTTACCGCACTACTCAGGTCAAGGAATTCTTATCCAGCCTCACTCCGGAACAAATCGCCGCTCCGGTTGACCAGTTAGACCTCTTCCGGCAAAGTGCCGCCATTGGAGCTTTGTTCGGGCAAGTGGAGGCCGCCAGCAACGTGGTACCGGGTAAAACCCAACTTCTGCGCAAACCTGCCCTCCAGGCCAGGCCGCGGCCGCTCCGCCAAAAAGTTGAAAAAGCTACCATCGCTACCATGGCCAACGCTCCCTCCGCCATTTCTATCTTTGCGGCCGCGGCTCCCGGGACCACCACTAATGTTTTGCCTGCCGCTCCTCGGGTTGATCAGGCACCTCTACCCCCTGAGGAAGTCGAAGTCTCGGTTCCAGCGCCCCGCACCGCCACTGCCGTTGTGGTCCCAATGGAAAAAATTGTCGTTGAGTCAACTACCCCTACTCCGCTGGCCACCTCGGTTGCTGAACCTTCCGAAGAGGGGTTAACCGCCATCGCGGCTGCTCCTTATCTTGAGGCTGGAACAGAAGAAAAAATCAGTCATGGCGAAAAAATCATCCCGGTTGTCTTCAGCAAGGATCTACCTTTCCCAGCCAGCTCGGAGAAACCAAATCTATTGATCGGCATGGTTCACGATCATGAACGCCATATTGCTCCGGGCGCGATCGTCGAGGTGATTGATCAAGGTAATACAACAGTCCGGGCGATGAAAACCAATAACCTCGGCCAGTTCTATATGTCTTCGCCGCTCAAAGACGGCGAGTACACTATTCACACCGAAAAAGAGGGGCTGACCTTTCCTATTTACGCCTTTTCCAGCACAGGCACAATTCTAGACCCGGTCGACATCACCGCCTCCGGCTAATATACTACTAGCATATGGCCAAAGACACGGGTGTCCACCTGTCTTCCACTACCCAGACTTATCTCGATATTCTGGACATCACTAACGACCTGGTAATCCTGAAAGATGGTTCCAGCTCAATGGTCCTGCAGGTTAGCGCCATTAACTTCGGCTTGCTGTCCGAACCGGAACAAGACGCCATCATCTATGCCTACGCGGCCATGATCAATTCTCTCTCTTTCCCGATTCAAATCCTGATCAAATCCAAGCCCAAGGACGTAACCAACTATCTCCGCTATATCGACGAACAACTAACTCACGCCCCCAACGAACTGCGCCGCCAGCAAATCGCCGCTTATCGTCAATTCGTGGCAAACCTGATTACCGAACAAAATGTGCTCGACAAAACTTTCTATGTTGTACTGCCCCTATCCGCCCTGGAACTGGGTCTGGCTTCGGCCGCCAATCCACTATCCGCCGTGACCCCAAAAAGGGCAACGCCAAATATTGACAAGCGCTACGTTATCGAGAAATCAACGACTGTCTTGGTTCCCCGCCGAGATCACATGATCAACCAATGCGCCCGGCTAGGCTTGCGGGCCAGGGTTTTGGGAACCAAGGATTTAATCTACTTGTTTTACGTGACCTACAATCCCCAGGCTTCGGAGGGAGCAAAAGTAGTGGACACTCGCGAATATTCCACCGCCGTAATTTCTGCCCAAGGAATGGCCACTCCCTTAGCCCCGCCTCCTGCACCTGCGGCCGCCTCAGCACCAATTACCACCCCGATTCCCCCAATTACAGAGTCAACTGCCAGCGCTCCTCCGCCGACCGCGCCGGTGATTCCCACCGAACCCGCCGCTACTATAACTCCCATTACCACAGGACCACGCTAATATGGCACTTTTTGGCAACCTCAAACTACCCTTTGGCGCTAAATCAGCGGTGGCAACCGCCCCGGCGGCGGATCAGCTGCACCAACAAGCGCTTCAACAACAAATTCAGCAATTCTCCGCTGGACTGGTCAGTATTCAGGACATCATTGCTCCGGAGGGCATCGAGGTTGACTTCACCTATCAAAAGATAAACTCCACCTTTACGCGCACTTTGTTCATTGCCGGCTATCCGCGCATGGTTCCGGCCAACTGGCTTTCTCCGGTCATCAACTTTCCTTACTCGCTAGACATTGCCATGCACATTACGCCGGTTGACATCAAGGAAATTTTACACGATCTGCGGCGAAAAATTACGGAAATGGAAGCGGAAATCGCCTCCGATATCCGCTCAGGAAAAATTAGCAACATTGATACCGAAATCAAGCTCGAAGACGCCAAAAGCATGCAGGAACAGCTGGCTAAAGGCGCCGAGCGTTTTTATCAGTTCGGTCTTTACGTCACACTCAGCGCTCCCAATCTGGACGAAATGGAAAAGATGACCAAACAGCTGCAG
Organism: Candidatus Woesebacteria bacterium; assembly: GCA_963749595.1. Lineage (GTDB taxonomy): Bacteria > Patescibacteriota > Microgenomatia > UBA1400 > UBA1396 > CAVVNJ01. The sequence continues at coordinate 4,126 of CAVVNJ010000009.1, read as the reverse complement.
TCGCTGCTAGGCTCGATGCTGCTGGTTTCCAAAAAAGCCACGTTGCAGATGGACGAAGGCTTCAAGACTACTCTGCCGATGGGTGTCGACAAACTAAAGATTCTTCGCAACATGGATACCACTTCTCTGGCCACCACTTTTCCCTTTACCTCCTCCGAGCTGACCATGGACAAAGGCATCGTCTACGGCATCAACGAGCACAACGGTTCGTTGATCATTTTTGATCGCTATAGCCTGGAAAATGCCAACATGGTCGTGTTCGCCAAATCCGGTGCAGGTAAATCTTACGCCATTAAACTGGAGGCCCTGCGGCAAACCATGTTTGGTACGGAAATCATCATTCTGGATCCCGAGCGCGAATACGAAGACATGTGTCATTTTGTCGGCGGCGAATATATTAACTTTTCCTTTAACTCGCCAACGAAAATCAATCCTTTCGATTTATCGGCGGTATATGAGGAGGGGGAAAACGAGCTCGGCCAAAAAATTATTTCCTTGCACGCCCTGCTGAAAGTAATGATTGGTGAAATGACGCCGGAAGAAGAAGCCACTTTGGACCGGGCAATGGTGGCTGCGTATAAAGCCAAAGGAATCACGCCGGATCCGGAAACCCAAACCAAAGAACCGCCGTTGATGGAAGACCTGTATAAAGCACTGATCGGCATGGAAAACGCCGCTGGTCAAAACCTGGCGGTACGGATTGAAAAATATATCAAGGGTTCGTTCCGCGGTATTTTTGACCAGCACACCAACATCGACATCCGCAACCAGCTCACCGCTTTTTCGGTGCGGGATGTGGAAGACGAGCTGCGTCCGGTGGCAATGTTCATCATCCTCGACTTCATCTGGACCCGGGTCCGCAAAACCAAGAAACGCCGCCAGTTAATCGTCGATGAAGCCTGGTATTTCATGAAGTATGGGGACACCGCTTCGTTCATGCACTCGATTGCCAAGCGCGCCCGTAAATATTACCTGGGCGTCACAACCATCACCCAGGACGTGGAAGACTTCATGCACAGTGATTATGGGCGCGCCATCGTCACCAACGCCTCGATTCAACTCTTACTCAAACAGTCGTCGGCGGCCATTCCGATTTTGGCGGAAACTTTCTATCTTTCTGAAGGCGAACAGCGGTTGTTGTTGGCGGCGGACGTTGGTGAAGGCCTGTTCTTTGCCGGTCAAAACCACGTTGCCATCCGAGTTATTGCTTCGCCGGAAGAACACGTCGTGATCACCACTAATCCGGAAGAGTTGGAGCAAATTCAGCAAGCGCGAGCCCAACAAGCAGCACACGTGCAGCAAACTACTTCTGCTTTGCAGCAATTAGCCGCCCAGGCCAAGCAACCCACCGTGGCCACGGAAACCGAGACGGCTGCGCCGCAAGTGGGTGTATAGGAGGTTTATGGCAGCTACTCCGGTCGACAATCGTCCCGTAATTTTAATTGACCGGCATGATCGCGAATCAGGATCAACCGATATCGTTACCGCCCACCGGGGCGTGGGCCGACTGCATCGAGCGTTTACGGTCTTTTTGTTCAATGATGAAGGCAAGACCCTGGCGGTGCGCCGCTCGCCCCTCAAGCCACTCTGGCCTTTGTACTGGGACGGAGCCTGTTCCAGCCACCAAAAACCGGGCGAAACCACGATCGAAGCGGCGCGCCGCCGGCTGACCGAAGAGCTGGAACTGACGGCTCAGGATTTGGAATATGTTTTTCAGTACGAGTACCACGCGGTCTATTCGCCAGAGTGGTCGGAAAATGAGATTAACCACATCGTGATTGGTAAAACCAATGCCAACCCCATTCCGGACCCAAATGAAGTGGAGACTTGGGACTGGCGGACTCCTGATGAAATTGACGCCGAGCTAGCCCGACCGGATCACAAATTTGCGCCGTGGTTTCCATTGGCCTGGGTCAGGCTAAAAAACCGATTAGGGATATAAATATTTCTTAAAACCGTAAGTTTTCGGTAAGGATCATTTGTTATCCTCACGCCATGGGTCTACCGTGGTGGGAGATGTGACTTGAGAACCACAATCTCGGGGGTTCGATTCCCCCTAGATCCACCCGTCTTATATATATCGTATATTGACTTCTTGGACGGAAAATGGTAACTTGACACCAATCTCAAGTCAGCCTTCGCAAGAAGGTGTGGTTCAAGTCAAGAAACCGCCACCAGGCGGTTTTTTGTGAGTCCGATAACAGCTCTCTAGCCGATCTTCAGCCGGGTGCCTCCGGAGGGGACATTGACAATAATCTGTTTTGCTCCGGCAAAAAATGATAGTTTCTCCTGCAACTCGAGCGCATCATTCTCTTGGCAGATCACATGCACACTCGAACCAGCATCGATAGTAAAATATACTTCCAAACCTGATTGGCGCCACTCATAAACCTGCCGCATCAGCACCACGGTTTCTGGTTCCCAGTACAACAGGGCCTGTTGTGAAGTCAGCATAATGGCATGCATGCTCATCGTATCGGCTTCCGTAATCGAGCCAAGCTTCGTAAAGTCTTTGTCCACCAAGGCCTGTTCGATTTCCCGAGTCATGTTGGGAAGATAAGCCAACCTGGATGGCAACAAGGGACTGGTTGCAGCTAACTCATGACCCTCAGAGGAAAGTATTTTCTTTTTTCCTTGGTCGAAAATGACAATAAAATCGTGTAGTTTCCAATAATCCGCCGGATACAGACTGAAAGCGAAAGAGTCTTCATTATTTGAACCTTTTTGCCATTTCACAAAACCACCTGGTATCGACCGACAAGCCGAACCGGAACCTTGCCGAGCCAAAATACTTATTTCTTTTTCGGACAATTGTTTTCCTAAAGCCACGGCCGCGGCTAAGGTTAAAGCGGCAAATCCAGAGGCCGAAGAAGCAATACCAGAGGCAGTGGGGAAAGAATTTTTCGATTCAACCTTGGCTCGCACCCGGTCGACCGACAAATAACTGGCAATTCGGTCAAGATGTCGGCTGACCCGTTCTTGTTCGCGACCGATTGCTGGCTCGCCGTTTATCCTCACCTCATCTTTGGCAAGATCAGGAATAAATTCAACCGTAGTAGTCGTGTGGGCCGCGGAAAGATTCATTGAGACCGAATCATTAAGTGGCAAATTTAGGGCGGCATTACTCTTGCCCCAGTATTTAATGAAGGCGATATTGGCTGGCGCTACGGCGGTTGCTCGCATCTTATTCCTCACTCTCAATCCTGGCACCAGAGGCATTTACTTTTACCGATAGCAATTCACCACCGTTAGCTGAAACGGCTTGGGCCAAACCAGCTAAATCGAGATCTTTTCCAACAGCGATGATACAGTCGCCGCCGCCGGCACCAGAGAGCTTGGCTCCTATCGCGCCATAGTTCAACAAGTTGTGGCGTTGAGACTCGATGATTGAGCTGCTAACTCCAATTGATGCCAATAGACCGTGGTTTAGATTCATTAAATCACCAACTGCTTCGACTTGATGGTTTAACAAAGCTTCCCTAGCCTGCTCAACGATATGGGCTGAAATGGCGAAGAGTGAATCGACTATTTTCTCTTGGCGCGACCGCAACTGGGCGACTTGTTTTACCAAAGTCACGGTATCCGCTTTTTTCCCGGTATAAACCACCGTTAAATCAAGGCTTTTTAGATCTAATGGTTCGATTTTCTGGCCGCCGGTAACAAAATAGATTGTTCCGCCCCAGATGGCCGCCGCTAAATCAAAACCAGAGCCTAATCCTTGGACGTCGATTACGGCGCGGTAGCATAATTGGAAAAGTTCCAATTTAGATAACTTTTGTTCAAACAGTCGATTGAGAGCCACTGCCGTCGCCACCGTTACTGCCGAGGAGCTGCCGAATCCAAAGGAGCTGGAGAAATCGCTCTTGGTTTCGACACGTATGGAACCAGAAATACCAAATTTTTCTTGCCAACGTCGAATTAAGGCAATAATAAAGCGAGTTTCTTTGGGAAATTGTTCGATCGCTCGATCATCGCCAAATGCTATTTTGAACGGTTTGGAAATTATATCCGAAACCAGAGTAACTTCTTGTTTCTCATCGCCAAGCAATTCGATCGAGGTCCGCAGTCGTTGATCAACGGCGGTCACTAAACAGGGCTTGCCATAGACGACCGCATGATCGCCAAA
>CAVVNJ010000008.1:0-265352 GCA_963749595.1 Candidatus Woesebacteria bacterium | reverse complement strand
GATTTATGGAACGGCTATCCGGAAGAAACTAACGCTCCTTACGGCCTGGCCAAAAAAATGCTTTTGGTCCAGGGGCGAGCAATGAAAAAACAATATGATTTTCCTTTTGTCTATTTGCTGCCCACTAATCTGTATGGTCCGGGTGATAATTTTGATCCGGCCTCGTCACACGTGATTCCAGCCTTAATCCGACGGTTTGCCACTGCCCAGAAAAATGGCGAAACGGAAGTTGTGATCTGGGGCTCAGGTCAACCGACCCGTGAGTTCCTTTATGTTACCGATGCTGCCCGAGCAATCGCTCTGGCGGCCGAACATTATGACTCGGCTGAACCAGTCAACCTTGGCTCTGGGCGGCCAATCACCATCGCTGATCTAGCCGGGCAGATTGCCTCCGCCGTTGGCTACTCCGGTCAGTTAATATTCGACCCAACCAAGCCCGACGGTCAACCCAAGCGACACGTGGATACAACCTTGGCCAGGGAACAATTCGGCTTTCGCGCTAAAACTAGTTTTCCGGTCGGGCTAAAGCGGACGGTCGATTATTTCCGCCGCGAATATATTAACTCGATCAGCTGATTGTGAATTGTTTGGAATTTGAGGATCCAGGATGGGTAGCCGCTCTTTTTGGCCACGTTCAGCTGTTCGCCAAACTGCTGATGAAAACCGGTATTACCTTTTGACAAACCATGCAGGCGAAAACCGGCCAGGATATCGGTGACCACCAAAGGCGGACCCAATCGACAGAGGCGCAGCCAAAAATCATAATCCATGGTGTAGCACAAATCTTCATCTAGCACGCCAATTTCAGCTATCACACTTCGTCGCCAAAAAGTTGCCGGTTGAGCGATCGGATTAAGCACTCCCAAAACCAACCGGCCGAAAACCGGGAAGCTTAGCCAAAATCGAAAGAAACGTTTGTAGGCCGAAATCAATGAGTCGCGCGGCGCGCCGTGAGCGTTGATAATCTGACAATCCCCAGCCAGCCATCGTTTTTCCGGGTGTCGGAGAAACGCGAGTGCCACCCGCCACAGCGCGCCGCGCGCCAGAACATCGTCGGAGTTCAAATAGGCCACAATCTCACCAGTCGAGCGCTTGATTCCCTGGTTGATCGCATCGGACTGACCGTGATCTTTGGCTGAAACCCAACGCAGCCGCCCCTGATAACGCTTCAGAATTTCCACCGTTCCGTCGGCCGATCCACCGTCCATTACCAAATAATCAAGATTGGGGTATTTTTGACCCAGCACACTCTGAATGGTTCGGCCAATAAATTCGGCTTGATTATAGCTTGGGGTAATCAGAGAAATCCGCGGCCAATCGGTTTTCATGATTTTCACCGCCTGGATTTTGGCAGATTTGTCCCGCGCAGGGCCTCGGTCCGAACCACCTGCTCCAGTTTCTTACGCAACTCAAGAACGGTTAGTCTGGTACTAACTAAGACTAGTGACAAAATAATAAAGGCGATAATCGTCAATAGGTCAAACACTCGACCGATACGGAGCGTGTCAGCAATACCCCGCAAGGTGTCAGGAAAAAGCGCTAAAAGAATCAATCCGAACCAGATCGCGAGCCAAGCTCCAAACTCAAACGGCCGTAAATGGCCGCGGCGGTAATTCAGCCGCAAAACATACATCATGAAAAAACCAAAACCAGCGATGGCGATCTGGAACAACATTTGAGCGTCAGCTTACCAGATCCGGATCAATTGGCAAGCGGTCAACTAGCCACGCCGTTAAAGTGATCGCCAGTACAACTAATGGCAAACCAGCTCGACTTAACGCCAAACTACTTTCCGGCCAAGCCGCCGGGTTCCATAAATACAGGCCCAACATTCCGGCCAACAACATTGCTCCCCAAAGAAACAGCAACCCCAGCCAACTACGCGCTTGCTTCCGATCACCTACCGAGAGACTCGACCAACCACCGGAAAGGGTAAGTATCAAGAGACCTAAATAGGGCAGCATCGGATTGGCCAGGATTAAAGTTTTCAAAACCTCCAGGAATGTTGAAACATTTAGTCCGGTCAATACCTTTGGTAAAAATTGTCCAGGGGTGTAGGAAGAACGCACCACCCCGGTTATGGTTTGCCTGGCCGCTTGCTTGACCGCTATCTGCCAAGGAAAAAAGGAAAGCAAAGGTACTAGCCAAGCCAACCATTTCCGCCAACCCAGCCAGACTAAAAAAAACAACCAGTAAGGCTCGCTCAGTCGACTCTGGGCCGCGGCAGCCAGAAGAAAGGAAGTGATTACCAAATCCGCTCGGCTGCCCGATCGTTTTACCAGCCAAAAAAAGATCAGGTGACTCCAAAACAGTATAGCCAGCCAGACGGCGTAACTTTCAACCGCGTTTTGGAAAAACAGAGGCGTACCCAGAAGCAAGCTGCCAAAAACCAACCGCGCAAAACTGGTTCGGAAAACTTTTACTCCATGACTTAAGACGGTTAAAAGCAGGGCGGCATAAACAATTGGTACATTTTGCCCCCCGGAAGCATAAACGATCGCCCCCAGAATCGAGGCGAAAAAAGGATGGAGAAAATCATACATGCCATAGGCTCGACTGCCGGGAAATTGGCTCATAAAATGACTTGGCAGCCATCCCTCGGCTAACCGATGGGCTCGGAAATCATAGAGGGTCAAATTATCCCAGGTTACGGGTTGAACGGCACTCTGCCAGACCATGATAATCGACAGGGAAAAAATCACAATTATTCCGCTCGAGACTATCGCTGCCGAATACTTTTGCTTTACCAGCCTTTCAATCCAAGCTAGGTTAAATTTTGGTATTTTTCTTTCTGGTCGAAAATGGATGAAAAGATACACTAAGGCGACGATCGCTAGCAGCCAGGTGAGGGAGGCACCATGGCTCACCGGCACACCCCCCAGCCATAAAATCAACGTCAGCAAACCGGAAACCGCCAACCCGATGGGCAGGGCCAAAACCGAATCGGCTGAACTTTTATACCAGCTGAGCAACAACGAACGGCCAATCGCCCACCAAGCCGTCAGCAATATTAGGGTGACGATCACGGCCTGATCTCCCAGCATTCCCACCGCGCGCCAAACGGCAATTCGCTCACTTGCTGTTTCAAACAAGAGGTATCTAGTTGAACCACTAGCCGAGTATTTTCCGGAACCATTTCCGGCAGACCAACGGTGTAGGGAAACAATACTGCCCGCGCCATCGCTGGATTACCGGCCAGAGGCAGATCTTTCGAACCTGGTCCCAGAATCACGTAGGTCGAGTCAACCGGCAGGGTTTGCAGATAGTCGCGCAAAGCCAGTAAATCGCTCATGGCGCCGGAGTGGAGAATCTTCATTTGCTGCTCAGGGGAGCGAAAAACTAACCGGCGTAACTCCCAAACCTTGGTATAAGTCAGGGCGTACCAGGACGGGAAAAAGAATGCCGCCCAATAGGCCAAAAAAAGGTAAGGAAACCATAATCTTGCCCGGAGCATGGCTCGCATTGTATCAGGCAAAATGGCGAATATCTTGATCGTTGAAACCTATCTCGCGCAAGCGTTCGGTGATGGTGCCCTCTGGCAGTTTTTCCTGCCGCCATTTGGTAGCCAGCTCACCAATTGTTTCCCGGGTTTCATAGGGAAAGATGACCCAGCGATCCAAAAGCTCGACCGAGTACTCCGGATGAACGGTAGCGCGGGACTTACGGACTAGAGCCGCGGTATGAACTTCAGTGGCCCCCTTTTCTTGCAAATGAGCCAGCGTAAACTCCAAAGTAGCCCCGCTATCAACAATGTCCTCAAAGATGAGAATTCGCTGGTCGGTGATATCGATTGATAATGGTTGAATTACCTCCGGAGTGGTATGAGTCTCGTTGATTCCGCGGTAGTATGCCACCTGCATTTCACTAATCACCCGCAAGTCGATTAAATCGGCAAAATGGCGAACCATCGTTAAGCCGCCGTTGGCCAGGGCGATAATACGATCGTACTTTTTACCGGAAAATTGGACTTTGTCGGCCAAGGAGCGGGTCATCTCATCCAAATCGGCCCAAGTTAAATAGGCAAAAGGAATGTTGCCGACGTCGGAAAGTTTCATGTTCCTATCATAACAGGCCAAATAACGATATAATAACGTCTAATCCTTCGGGAAGTAGCTCAGATGGTAGAGCGCGCGGTTTGGGACCGCGAGGCCGCAGGTTCAAGTCCTGTCTTCCCGACTAGATAGTAACTGAAATTGTATTAATAATGTCTTAAATGGCTCTTTATGCCGGTTTGACGACATTAATATCGAATTGTTCCGATATTAATAAGAATTATGGTAATAGCCTTCGGCAGATTTTTTAAATTCTTCGTCAAGAGCTTCGAACTCGCCTCCGATGAAGCTAATTATCAACCTCAGCGCTTCCTCTAGAGAAGCGTTCATGATCGTGGCCAAGAATTTTAATCTTTCTTCCTTAGCAGACAGGCGTTCGGCGATTATCTCCATAAATTGCACTGCTAATGCCCTTTTAGGATTTGTATAGTACAGCTCGAAGGCGGGATATTTTCCTTCTGCGATCTTTTTATCCCTATTAAATATTTCCAAAGAACTGTCTATCTTTTCTGCTTTGAAAAAAACTTCAGTCAAGTATGCAACCGTTTCCGTAACGGCTTGAAGACGTAAATAATCGGCAACTTGCTGTATAGAGGGCAATCCGTCATGAGAAAGTTCCGCTATTGATCCTTGGATACTTTCGCGTCTTCCGGAGGCTAAATAGTGAAGCGCATGGCCGATTTCATGTTCAACCTTATGAAGATCGTCTAATGAGGCAACAACCAGCGTGATAACGACGTCCCCAGATTCAGCAATCCTTACCCCGCAGTTCCCTTTTTCTACTCTATGAACTTTAATTTGATGTATTTTTTTTAAATCGATATTTAGACCGTGCTCAAATAATTGCTTGGCTAAATCCGATAAGTGCGATAAAACCGCATTTTCAAATTCTTCATCTAAATTCTTATCAACAGACTCATTGGGACGATTAACTACCAATTCTAAAGGTGAGTTCACGGCATTTAGTGTAACATAGGATTGGCCTGCTTTGGCCCACGACCTGGCCCGGTTGGCCAGATTACAGCTAATTACCGAATATGGTGAAACTAGGGGAGTGGTTTACATGGCAAAAACGTGATATGACTAATCCATGCTAAAAATCGCCGCCAAAGAATACTTTTTTGCTTTTCTTACCTCCGCCCTATTCCTTGGCTTGGCTTCCGGGTATCTCTGGCTGCAGTTTGGCAGCTTTGATATTTTCATGTTCAATCGAGCCTTGGCTGAGGCTTCCCTCTTAGATCTCGCTCTGGTCTTACTAATCGGACCGTTGAGCCGGCTTTACAACCGCTTTGACCGCTGGCTGCTCTACCGCAAAGAGATCGGGGTTCTGGCTTTCATCACCGCCGCCGCTCATTTTCTAATTTCCGGCTTAGCCCTACCAGGACGCTCCTGGCTTGGTTTCTACGGCCGAAATCCTCAATCTTTTTTTACCGGCGTTGGGGCCTTGGTAATTTTCGCACTGCTTTTTATCCTGTCGTTTGAATTCATCGTCAGCAAGTTGCCGCGAAAAATTTGGTGGGCCACCCAAAACTGGGGAGCACGGATTTCCGGAATACTAATTATCGCCCACGTGGTTCTATTGCGTCAGGCAGCCTGGATCACGTGGTTCAATAAAGGGACCACTACGAAAGTAGCCCTGGCATTTTTGCCACCGATCACGGTCATTACCGGGATCATTACCCTGGCAGTGATCTTAGTTCGCTTCAGTGAATTTTTTGGGAAAAGTATCGCCAAATTTTTGGTCGCTCTGCTCCTCGTTGCCGTACCGCTCGCCTGGGTGGCTGCCACCTGGTGGACTATTCTCCAGACCCCTTAAACCGTGCCAAAATAGCGGTCGCCGTAATCCCCGATGCCGGGAACGATATATTTCTTGTCGTTTAGTTTTTCATCCAGGGCCGCGGCAAAAATCTTTAAATTGGGGAAATTATGGCGCAACTTAGTCACTCCCTCTGGGGCGGCAATAACACAAGTAATAATAATCTCTTTGGGGTTTTGCTTAGCCACCTTGTCGAGAACATACTGGATCGACCCGCCCGTGGCCAACATGGGGTCGGTAATCACTACTACCGTTTCAGAATTGATCGGCGGTAGTTTCCAATAATACTGGTGGGCGACCGCCGTTTCCTCATCGCGCTCTAAACCCACGAAGCCAATTTTAGATTTTGGTAAGAATTTCATGGCGCCCGGCAACATCGCCAGACCGGAGCGCAAAACGGGTACGATTACTACCTCGTCGATCAACTTCTTAGCGATCATGGAAGTGAGTGGGGTTTCAATCGAAACATCGGTCAGGGAGAGACTACGCACAGCTTCGTAAAACAATAACTCGCAAATTTTATCGGAATGGTGGCGAAATTTTTGAATTTCCGTGTCTTTCCGACGCAAGTGCAGCAATGAATCCTGTACAAAAGGATGATCGACGATATTAATTACGGCCATTTCTCCCCCTCTTTTCCGCTTCTCTGGCTAACCACTGAAAAAGCAACTCTTTTCTGTTTTCACGCATTTCACCATCATAGAGACCAGCTTGAAAACGCTGCCTGTAAAGCTCCGCCAGCACGATGGCCGAGGCGACCGAAACGTTAAAACTTTGGACCAAGCCAACCATGGGAATATAAACCGTCTCGTCAGCCAGCGCGGCTGCCTGATCAGAAACGCCAGCGTGCTCATTGCCCAGGAGAATGGCACATGGCTGGGTCCAGTCGACTGAATAGATTGAGATCGCAGTTGGATCGAGGCGGGTGGCGAAAATTCTCTTGCCTTCCGAACGAAGTCTGGACAAACACTCTTCCGTACTTTTGGAAATGTTGATGGTTAACCATTCCCGAGCCGAGCTCGAAGTTTTGGGGTGACCGCGAAACTCTTCCGACTGCCCGATGACCTCAAGATTCTGAATTCCGAAGGCTTCGGCTGAACGCATCATGGCAGAGATATTGTGCGGATCAATAATATTTTCCGCTACGAGCGAGACATCTAATTGACGAAAGGAAGCGGCGATTAACAAACGCTGCCAACGCTCGGGAGTGAGCCAGGTTGGTGGAACCAAGTGATCGGTTGGCATCGCCGGTTATTGTAGCATTGCCGGAGATAATTCGACAGCCGACACCAATTTCTGTTCACCGCTGCGCAAGTCTTTCAACTGGAACTGATCTTTAACCTTTTCCTCAGGCCCGAGCACCGCCACAAAGGGGATGCCTTTTTTATTGGCATATTTGAATTGTTTTGCTAATTTCTCCACGCCCGGATATAGCTCGGCACAAATTTCCCGGTCGCGCAACTGGGCCACCAATTGAGCTGAGTCGGTGGCCATCTCCTGATCGAAAACTGTGACCAGGATCTGGGTTCGGGTTGATAGCTCAGGAGTTAATCCCAGCTGCTGCGCCGCCTCAACCGTCCGGTCAAAGCCGTAGGCCACGCCGACCGCGGCAATTTTCACGCCGGAGAGCACCTCGATCAAGTTATCGTAACGACCACCCCCGCCAACCGAACCGGCCGTAAACCCAGGAACACTGATCTCAAAAATCATACCAGTGTAATAATCGAGTCCGCGCGCGATAGTCGGAGTGAACTGCAGGGCGCTGGCCGGAACGCCAAGATCCTGCGCAAGCCGGATAATCTCGGCCAAATTTTCACTAGGCGCCGCCTTTTGAATATCGGCCAGCGCCCGCCGCGCCGCATCGGACGTTAGACCTTTGCTTTCCAGCTCGGTCCGGACATCCTCTTCACTCAGTTTGTCCAGCTTGTCGATCGACTGGATAATGGACGCAATCGAAACCTGGTCGGTAGCAAACGGTTCCAGCGCGGAGAATAAAACTTGGCGGTCATTAAGCTTGAGCACAACTTCCTTAAAGCCAATATTCTGGTAGACCGCATAGGTCGTGGCCAGAATTTCCGCGTCAGCCAAAGTTGATGTGCTGCCAAAAATATCAATATCACACTGGGTGAACTCCCGGTAACGACCCTTCTGGGGTTTATCGGCGCGAAAGACATTTTGCATTTGGTAGCGGCGAAAAGGAAACGGTAATTCGTTTTGGTATTGGGCCACCACCCGCGCGGTCGGAACGGTCTGGTCATAGCGCAAAGCCACCTCCCGGCCGCCATTGTCAGTAAACTGGTAAACCAATTTATCCGCTTCGGCACCATACTTTCCCATGATGGTTTCCCGATACTCCAGGGTCGGTGTTTCTAATGGCGCAAAACCATTTCGCTCAAAGATTTCGATTATTTTTCCCATCACCCAATCACGACGGGATTTTTCCGCCGGCAGAAAATCGCGAAAGCCTTTTAACGTCTGCAAAATCGTCATGCGGCTATTCTACCGCTAAAATGCCTGATAGGGAACCGCCGCTGAATTCCTCTTCACCTCCGGCACCTGATCTGCTAAGGTGAGAGTTATGCGCTTGTATGAGCATGAAGCCAAGGAATTATTGCGTTCAGCCCTGATTGAAACGCCCCTACCCTTGCAGATCGTGTCCTTGGATCAACTAGTATTTTCTCAACCAGCGGTTCTGAAAGCGCAGGTCTTGTTTGGCAACCGCTGGCCCAAAGGCTTGATTCAACCTATCCTCGATTCGGCAGCTTTTCCGGCAGCGGTTACCAATCTCCGCCGCGCTTTGGAAAAATTTGAATTGTCTGTTGAAACTACCAGAATTTTGTTCGAGCCGTTACTGCAATACGGGCAGGAAATGTACCTCGCCATTCGCTACGATACTCATTCGCGTTTACCAGTTCTATATTTTGATCCCAAAGGCGGGACCGGTGTTGAAGACCGGGCCTCAACTGAAAATCTGAATTATTTTCCACTAACCGATCTAGAAGAATCGGTGCCGCCCACCCTTCACTCCGATCTCCACCCTGACTGGATTAGAAATCTGATTCAAGTCTTTTTTCAAGCCGACCTGACGCTGCTAGAAATCAATCCGCTGATTATATTTCAAGGCCGGCCAATTGCTCTGGACGCAAAAATTGAGCTCGAAGATACGGCGGCGTTCCGTCATCCCGAGTGGCAAAGCTATCCCCCGCGATCGCTCTTTGATCGCCCACCCTCGGCTAATGAACAGCAAGCCAAAGCCATCAACGCCATGGACCACCGCGGTGTGGCCGGCGCTTCTTATTTTGATTTCCCAGGCACGATTGGAGTCCTGGCTTCCGGCGGCGGAGCTTCACTGCTGGCCATGGACGCCCTGCTCGCTTCCGGCCTAAAACCAGCCAATTACACCGAATACTCCGGCAATCCAGGTCGGGAAAAAGTTAAAGCCTTGGCCGAGTTAGTATTGGCCAAACCCGACCTTGAGGGTCTGTGGGTCGTGGGCGGACACGCTAATTTTACCGATATTTACGAAACGCTGATGGGAGTGATGGACGCAATCGAAAGCGCCCAATTGCCGAAAAACTTTCCCGTCATCATTCGCCGCGGTGGTCCACGTACTGACGAGGCCTACGTGGCCTTGCGCGAACGCGCCCGGAATCAGAATATCCACTTGGAACTTTTTGACTCTGCCTTTCCGCTTACCGACACCGTGGACATCTTGCGCGACCGAGTATCGGCCCTACGAAAGACCAGGAAGTAGTTTTATGGCTTTTTTGATTGGTGAAACTACGCGATTATTAATTCAGGGAATCACCGGCAAGGAGGGCCAGCGGATCTTGGAGTGGGCCCAGCTCTATGGTACCCCGGTTCTGGCCGGAGTAACCCCCGGCAAGGGCGGTGAAGAAGTGTTGGGCGTGCCGGTCTACAACACGGTGGAGGAAGCCATCACGAGTCATCCGGAGATCAACGCCTCGACTATCTACGCTCCACCAAGTTTTGTCAAAGCTGCTGCTCTGGAAGCTTTGCGCGCCGGCCTGAAATTAGTTCATATTATTGCTGAAGAAGTTCCCTCCAACGATACCGCGACTATCTTACGCGCCGCCCGTTTAGCCGGCGCGCGCGTTGTTGGACCCGCTTCAATTGGCATCATCTCTCCTGGCAAGGCCAAAATTGGCTCAATTGGTGGCGCCGATAATCTGCAGTTCACACCCGGACCAATTGCGGTTCTGTCCAAGTCCGGCGGAATGAGCAGTGAAATCGCCCTGCTCCTTACTAGGCACGGCTTTGGTCAGTCCACGGTGGTTGGCCTGGGAGGCAATATTTTAGTCGGCACCACTTTCGCTGATTTGGTCGATGACATCGAAGCTGATCCCCAAACCAAGGCGGTGATCGTCATTGGTGAGATCGGCGGTTCCTATGAAGAAGATTTGGCGGAAAAATTATCGTCGTTACCAATTCACAAACCCTACTTAGCCTTTATCAGCGGGCAATTCGCGGAAACCCTGCCTCAAGGCATGAGCTTTGGCCATGCCGGCGCGATCGTTGATGCCAAAATCGGTACCAGGATTGGAAAAGTTACGGCGCTGCAATCGGCCGGAGTCCAGATTGCGGACAATCCATCACAGTTCATTGACCAACTAACTAAACTTAAGCTTCAGAGCGAGGAGTAAAACATGGCCGACTTAAAATTTGTTACCCGGGTCAGTGGAGAAAAGGACGGCATCCATTTCATTCGTAATCAACCTCTGGCTGATCTGGTCGCCAAAAGCTCTTTTTCCGCCGCAGTATTCTATATGATTACCGGCATCATGCCTGATCCGCATCAAGAACGCGTCTTAAACGCCATTCTCGTGGCCAGTTTAGATCATGGCCTCAGTCCGGCTTCCGGCTTCGTACCGCGGGTGGTGGCCAGCACCGGCAACAATATTATTCATTCCATGGCCGCTGGTTTGCTAGCTTTGGGACCATATCACGGCGGGGCCATTGAACCGGCCGCGCAAATTTTTCAGCAGGTGCGGGAAAAAGGCGTAGATTCACTTGAGCAGACACACTTTTCTCCGCAAAAGCGCTTGGCTGGCTTTGGCCACCCGCACTACAAACATAGCGACCCGCGAGCCGATCAATTATTTTCCATCGCCAAGTCAGAAACGATCGGCACCCAATATCAAGAAGTGGCCTTTTCCGTGCAGCAAGCCATTCATGATCGATTGGGAAAACATTTAGTGATCAACATCGACGGAGCGATTGCGGCCATTCTGCTGGATCTTGGTTTCCCGGTGGCGGCCGGTAACGGTCTCTTTGCCTTGGCCCGCTGTGGCGGTATGATTGCCCATATTATTGAAGAGTATCAAGAAAAACCAGTCCGTCGGATCGATGAATCGGAGATTGTTTTCAATCCCATCTCTCCTGCCGACGGCCACGAGGAGTGATTATGTCGGATGTTACCGCCGTTATTCTAGCCGGAGGAATCGGCAAACGCTTTGTGCCGTTTGTAACCGATAAAACCCTCTTTTCCTTTCTGGGCAAATCCTTGCTCGAGCGAACCCTGGAAATGGTCAACGAGGCCGGTATCACTAAGGTAGTATTGGCCGTTAATCCTTATAACCAAAGTTGGGTAGAGGAGGCAAAAAAGAAGTTCCCCCACCTCAATCTTCAGAGCGCACTGCAGGCACAACCAAGAGGCATGGGCGACGCTCTGCTCAGCGTTAAGGCTTTGCTACCGGAAAAAGATATTATTGTCATGAATGCCGGGGACATGGTCGAACGCCGCCTGCTCAGCGAACTATTGGCTTTCTCGGCTGGAAAATACGCTGTCTTAACCGGCATGCGCACTACCTCCTACCAACCGCTTGGTTACTTTATACTCGATGGCGAACAAAACATCACCGGCATCATGGAAAAACCAGGAGCCGATAAAATGCCGAGCGATCTGGCTAATTTGGTTTTCCATTACTTTTCCAACGCCGCCGAATTCGTTGGCTTAGTCGAATCGGCTCAAACCAACTCGCCAGAGGGAAGCGATGACGTCTATGAACAAGCCCTCAATCAACTAATGCAAAGGCAGCGGATATCGGCCTACCGCTACGAAGGATCCTGGCAAAAATTAAAGTATGGGCATCATGTTTTGGATATGGTGGCCTACTTCCTCCAACCATTATCCCGGTCGATTTCGCCTGAGGCGACAGTCGCTCCGACCGCGGTGATCAACGGCGAAGTCGTGATTGAGTCAGGCGTCAAAATCTTGGACGGCGCAGTCATTCAGGGACCCTGCTATATCGGACCAAACGTGGTCATCGGCAATCAAGCGCTGGTTCGTCAAAGCATCGTCGAACAAGGGGCGGTCATTGGGTTTTCCAGCGAGGTGGTCCGTAGTTACGTTGGTGCCAACTGCGATCTTCATCACGCTTATATTGGCGACTCCGTTTTGGAGGGAAAAGTTCACTTTGGTTACAACGCCCACACCGCCAATTACCGCTTTGATCAGCAATCCGTAGCCATGAAATGGACAACCGGTAAAATCGAAACCGATAAAGACAAGCTTGGCGCTCTCATTGCCAGCGGTTCAGAAATCGGGGTCAACAGTTCGATTCTGCCAGGAATTTGCATTGGCACGGAATCATTCGTTTACCCTGGTTGTCTGGTCTTTGCACCCGTTCCAGACCGCTCAAATGTTAAAGAGCTACGCAATCAAACCATTAGCGCAAAGGAGTGATCATGCGCCCTGAAGAAATCTATGGGGTAAATTCGGAAGCTAGGAAGCGCAACAATGAGGCTATCCAGTCTGCCTTAGAACAACTCTGGGAAAAAGCGCTAACAACTTCAGCCGATAGTGGTGTACTAGCCTCCCTGCCTTTGGAGCTGGAAACTAGAGGTGGTGGAAAAACTAAAGCTAAATTATGGCTCGCCACCAGTTTCGTGGCCTCAGAAAGTGATTCTGATGACGTGACCTTTGAAATTTTAGCTCGAGTTTCAGTTACCGACCCGGACATGACAATCCCTAAAGAGGTCCCTAACGACCCTCGCATTCTTCGACCTGACGAGTGGGCAGCCCGGCAACTTCATTTCGTTCCGCACCAGGGATACTACAAGTACAATAAGATGACTGAATACGGAACTTCCGCCGAGAACCACCAACAGGAAGGCCTCGTTAAAGCCCTGGCTCAACACGCCACCGAGGCGGCGGCCCATTTTTTGGTAAAAAAATATCGTCCCCGTCTAGCGAGTGGTAAAACCCAAATTATTATCGCTGATCGATCGGTTGGCAAAGGCGGGTTACAGCTCGACGGCTTTGGAGTGAAGGTTGCCAGTACGTTGCCCGGATTTACGCAAACCAAAGAGCGAACTTTTGAGAAATGGATCGAAGTATAGCGAATAACCTGACTTGGTTATATAATTGACCGGTTGCCGGGGTGGCGGAATGGTAGACGCGCGGGACTTAAAATCCCGTTCTCGCAAGGGAGTAAGGGTTCGATCCCCTTCCTCGGCACAAATTACTCAATTTCTTGTCGAAGTGATCCCAAAGGTGATATGGTAGTCAACAAGTATGGCTGACCATCTTCCGTCCCATTTTAGATTTTCCTCTTCTGATCCACAAAAAACCGCTCTCCGCATCATTTCCCTCAGTGACGCGCGGACCGGGTTCACCGTCCGCACCGCTTTAGCCAACAACGGCCTCCAGGTACCGGCGATCATGGCCTTTGCCGGCGCCCGCTTCTCCCGGTCCGCGCTGACCGCCGAAGAACTATTCGCCGAAATTAACACCTCCGCCGTTTCCGCCCAAAAGAAATTGGCCAATATTTTCAATAACTATGGTCACGCCTCGGTTGGCGACATGGCCATGCTCTTCGCTTATATCGAAAATATCCCGCGCCACTTGATGTTTAAATTCTTTTACTCGTCGGCTTTGGGTGGCGGTCAAGAACGATCTTCGCGTTTCCAAAGCTTTTCCAGTTCGCAGCCGCCCCGATTCTCACTCTTCATCCAGCACGAGACACCCGCGTTGGCCTCAATTGAAACGCAATACCAGGAAATCTACGCTCGCTCCTACTACAGTCCTACGATCAGCTTTTACCGATCGTCAGGAGCAATTTTCCAAGCTCTTTCAGCCTGATTCCGAGAAAAAACCGCAGGCCAGCGCACTCCAAGCCCGCTCTTTTGATACCGCTCGGGCGTTTCTTCCCGCCGGAGCCAGCACCTCCGGTTCCTATATTGCCTCCGCGCGCGAATGGGCCCGTCTGATTACCGCAGTTTAAATCCAGCCCTCATTTTGACGTTCAAGCTCTAGGGGAACAACTAGAAGTTCTCTTTGCCCCGCCGGAAGAAATGTGGCTAAAAAAATCGCCTATACTCCGGAAGCACCGGACTTAATTCGTCACACCGAGGCCGATGGTCGCACCGAAAAAATGTTAGCCGAACCCGCACCTTTCACCATGGATCTGGCTACCTTGGTCGCCGGTCCGGGAAAAAAGCCTCAATTCCGCCCCAAAAACTTCGGCATTTTAACGCAGCTCGACCCGGCGTCGCCTACCTCTATTTCTGCCTCGCTCCGACTTCATCCGATGTTAACTGTCGGAAAATTTGCCGAGTGGTATCGAAATTTGAGTGGTTATACCAAGCGGCACCTCTCCCGCCTGCTTTTTAATTCCTATGATCACCATTCGCATCTTCCCCTTTACGCCGATACCAGTGGCTATACCTTTGAGATCAAGGCGTCTCTGTCCGAAATGATCGACTTTAACCGTCATCGCGCTTGGGGCCGTTTTACTCCATTTTTGGAGACAAACGATGTTCTGACCCTGATTCACGACGGCTACACCTTGCCACTCTATCTGGAGCATCCGAAACTGAAAAAACTTCGTCAACAGTTCGTGGATCGATTAGACCGCCACTATGAGACGCTCCTTAAATTTGGCTCGACTCTACCGCCGGAGATCTCTCCCCGCCTGCTGCTCGGACTGCTGCCAAACGCCCACCTGATTCGCTATTACCTTACCGGCGGACCCAAAGAAATTTCCTATTTGACGCAACTCCGTCTCCGCCCCGGAGGTCATATCAATTACCGAATGCTGGCCTATGAAATGGCCCGACAGGCTGCGCAAATCGATCCGCTCTTAGCCGCTCTTCGGCTCCCCAAAGAAAAACGTCCTGATCCTTTCTCCCGAAACGAATTTTTTGACCGTGGCTAAATAGTTCTATCTCTCCAACAAAATAAATTAGTTCACCTACTCTTCGGCGTATAACTCGGCGTAGACCTGCGGGCTATGTTCTTTAATCCAATGGGCAGCGTCATCAATCCCTTCCTCCGCTGCTCGCCGCCGCTTCTGCGCGGTAGCCGAGTGCTCGTCCAGGCGGCAGACCACAGCATCAGGACCAGAAAGACTGGGGATCGGATTCCCACCAATGTCGGTACAAGTTTGAATCGAATGTACGGTGGCCAGCTCGCCCGCTCCATCCATTGTCGCGGCGGCAACAAAAGCAGCCTGCTCGTAGCTCATCTCCTCTTCTTTCATGAGATGGTCGATCTCTTGTTTGATCGCCTGGTCGCTCACTTCGTCAAAACCAAAATCGTACTTTTGCCGATTGTATCCTTCGTAAGGCTGTATTCTGGGCACATTGCTCCTCAAGAAGATAATCTATACTCCTGTGATTTTACCTAATTACTGAGCCAAAGGAAACATGTCTCACTAAGTGGCCATTTTCTGGTCAGCGATATTCTTTAAACCAAATCTTCTAAAATTTGAACTACCTGATTTAGATCGTGTTCCACCACCGCATTCGCGGATTCGGCAATATCTCCTTTAGGATTGACCGCAATCGCAAAATTACTCAACTCGAACATTCCTTTGTCACTCGGAGAATCGCCAAGCGCGATGACGTTTTCCGGCTCGATCGACAATTGATTGAGAATCTTCCGAATGCCGTCTAACTTGAAGGTTTTGCTGGAAAAAACTGATTCATCGATCCCCAAAATGGTCTCGCTCTGCATCTGCGGCTGAGGCCCCACCACATAATCGATGCCCAACAAACGCTGGTAATACTCCAAAACTGGCACGATATTTCCCGAGGCTAAAATTGTAACAATGCCGTGTTTTTTAAAGAAACTCATTAGCTCCTCGGCTCCCGGCATCAGAAAACTCTCTGGTTTCAAAGCGGCAAACATTTGGGTCTTGGTCATTCCCTTCAAAAAATTTATTCTTTGGATTAAAGCTTGCAACCCGGGAAGCTCGCCCCGATGAAAGGCTTCATTGAGCGCAACACTTTCTTTCTCTTTACCAACCGATTGAGCGAGAAAATCGAGAATGTCCCGGGTTACCAATGTTCCATCGAAATCCAGCAACGCGACTTTAATTTTTTTGGTTCACTGAGCCTTTCTTCATACCACCAAATGGTACCACTTTAATAGGATCTCAACTCCATTAGGCGCTGGTACTGCCACTCGCGTTCCATATTTACGGCCTCAATCGAACCAATCGTAGCACGAAAAATCGCCTGCTGCGCATACTTCGCTGGACCCAAAGCGTGGCGGGGCACATGAGCGGTCGCAACCGCCTGACCAGCAGCTCTGGCAGCCGAACGAGCTGGACTATCCTCGCCAACCTCGCGGGCGGCGGCGTGAGAATCCAGCGAAGCTTTTCGAATTATGGACATCGAAAACACCCCGGTCTTTAGCCATTCTTGCAGAGTCTCGATCGCTCTCCGCGGTCGGTGATCATTAGGAAAATTATCTTCAAAATAAGGCATTACCCTTTCCGCACATTCGATTGCCCAGCGAGCCAAGATTTTCTGATGTGTGCGTTCAACCAGATCGACCATGGGTTGATCGAGTTCCGTAAAAGTAATCTTAAAATCGGGCATAAAGACTGAAATTACCTAGTACTTTTGAGTTGTAAATATATCTGGTGATCCTCTTCCAACTGATCTAGTCGCTCGGGCTCGATTAAGGCTCTCAACTCCGGACGTAAAAATTCCAGAATCTTTTTCCCGAAAATAATTACCTGTTCCTCAGCTCTTTGACGCATGATTTCAATTTGCCGCGCCTCATCGCCGCCTTTGAGTGATTCAAGCTGACCCGCTTGGGCAATCATGCCGATGGCGTGGCCATAATCACGGGACACCTCCTTATTTGGATCGAGTTTTGCGGTCGATCCGGCGTGGATATCATTAATTTGATCCTCAAGTTCTTTGAGCATTTATTCCTTTCAGATATCTTGGAGCCTGACACAAATTAATGGCTCCAAATAATAAGTGACCAAAATGGTCAGTTGTTTGAAATATAAGTCTGGGATTGTTTTTTTGCAAGGCTACTCGCAGCTCGTCGGCTTGGGTAAAGGGAATGATTTTATCTTTACGCGAGGCTAATAAGACAATCTCTTTATTTGCGATTCGATCAAGATTATCCCGAGGATTAATGCTCTGCCAATCCAGACACAATTGTTCAAGAGTTATGCCTTGATTGACTAAGGTGTCCTTAAAACCAGAAAAGATGTCATCCCAAGACCAAACGGTTTTGGCCATGTCGAGTCCGCTGGTATTCAAAATCAGCTTATCGACGTCGTCCGATTGATTGGCCGAGAGAATCGCCAAAAGTGAACCCAAACTGGTGCCAAAGAGAATAATTTCCGTGGCGCCCTGTTTTTTGAAGGCAGCGATTTCTTGGACTATATCGGCCACCACTAGAGAGATGTTGGCGGCCGTGGTTTTAACATTGGGTTGGAGAATCGCCGCGTCATAGGTATAGGTCAAGCAACGGTAACCCTGGTTGGCGATTAGCCGTGAAAAGAGCCAGTACTGAGCCTGATTGGTCCGCCAACCGGATAATAAAATGACGGCCTTGGTTTTACTGTGACCTTGGTATTTTTTGTGAAAGCGAAAAGTTGGAGTCATAAATTATATTTTTGTTTATATCCTTTTAATGCATCTTTCAACGGAGGAACATTCCATATTGCCCTCTCATCATCGGTAATATACGGATCCACCGGCAAGATTAATTCCCAAGCATTATTTTCATTAAGCTTAAATTGGGTGCCATATTTTTGAGGCTTACCCTCCATTAGAAGAGATCGGTCGAGTGAGGCCGCCGCTAACCAACGTGCGGAGTTATCTCCCAACTCAACAGCCATTATTGCCAATTTATGAGCTTTCTGGAATTGACCAAGTGATTCACCATGTTGGAAGATTAGCGCGGCGAAGTGGTAATCCTGACTGTCAAGAGATTGTTCGCGATCAAGAATCGTTTGAACCTGAGCTATTCTTTGTTGATCATTTATATTTAATCGTTGATTGGAAATCTTATTATGCCGATCAGAGATATCTGCTTCGTAAAGCTTCTTCAATAGTGTATTCATGTTGAATTGCAAGATTCTGTGTTCGTCCCAGTAATCATGGAGCGGGTGAAGGGAATCGAACCCTCGTCATCAGTTTGGAAAACTGACGCTCTGCCATTGAGCTACACCCGCAATGAATTCATTATACCAAAGGTCTGACCCTGGTAGTACCTCACGCCTGGAGGGTCAGACCCTCAGGAGACAAAGTAACCCCGGGTATAAAACGTCACGAAAAAGACCAGAAGGGCAGCCGAAACCCCAAGCCACAGCACCCTCACCCAACGCGGTTGCTTGGCGATGAAAAGCGTGAAGATCAAGAACAAGGGATACAGGTGCAATCCATAACGGGGCATCCCCTGGAGCGTCCCCGTTAGCGTCGGAATCAGCAAATGGAGAAAAATCATCAGCCAGTAGGAAAGGCGAATCTTGCCCCAGGACCAGACCAAAGCCAGAAGATAAATTCCCGTCATGAAAGCCTCAAGTAAAGCCACCACGTAGGTAATCGTAAACCGCGGATGGATAAACAAGATCTTAAAATAACGCCAAAACGTCTGGAGCGGAAAAGTTAGCTTATTACGGTGCCATACCTCGACTCCGGAGAAGAATAGGTGCCAATCGCCGAACATCGACTGGATGTAAAACAGATAGCCCAGAAAAGCCAACGGAATCAACAACGCCCAAAATACCCTCCGTTTCAGGATTAATTTCGGTGACAAACCCTCCCAGAGAGCCCGGAAAAATACCGGTATATTCCATTTCTGCTCTAACCGGGTGTCGATCGAGTGTAAGTACTCCGCCCCAATGACGAACAATAAAGCCAGTCCGTTCAGACGGGCTAACGTCGCTAAGGCGCCAAAGACACTCGCTAAAAGGAAACGTCTTTGCCGCGACATTAAGAGGGTCAAGCTCGCCAACAGGAGGAACGAGGAATCGGCATAGATGGCCGTATAGAAGGCCGACGTCGGGAAAAGCAACATCACCGCCAAAAACAGCCAATATAGCTTCTCTTGGTGGTCAAGCTGGAGTAGTTTGAAGATTACCCACTGGGCCAAAAGAAAAGCGCCGGCCGAGACCACGAGGCCGGCGTGCACTTCAGGCAGGGAAAAGATTCGCGAGAACAGTCGGATTAAAATCGGCAATAGCGGAAAAAACGGCAATTGCTCGGCACTGTAACCGTAACGGCCGATCAGCATGAAGATCATGCCGTCAAAATTGCCCCAAATCCAGGAAAAATAGGTCACCGCTTGGCCAAAAATACTCGTTTGTGGTGTAAAGGCTGGCTTGAGCGGCAAATAAAAGGTGGCCAACCAGGCAATCGCTAGTATGCCCAGTCGCCAAACAATGATCCACCCAAGAACTTTTTCCCAGCGCTTCACTAGGTTAGTATACCTGACGCAAGCGCAAAGAAATAAGATGACTAATCACTTTAAAGGTATCCAAAAAATTCATGCCGCGATTAAAATTAAAGTACAGGGTTGAAACGGGAACGGTGACAAACGGCAAGCGGCGGGCCGCAACTTTGGTGGCAATTTCCAACTCGACCTCATATCCGGATGCCTCCCACTTCAGTTGTTGATAAACCTGACGGGAAAAGGCTTTGAAACCACAGGGAATATCTGGAACGTAGCTGCCAAATAGCCATTGGGTGACCACCGAAAATAACCGATTGCCAATCACGCGTCCCAGAGGCATATTGGCGTCAAAATCGCGGACCCCTAAAACAATCTCTGCTCCTTTTTCCAGCTCAGCGGCCAAGCGCTCAATCTCTGACGGATCATGTTGGCCATCGGCATCGAGATAGATAATCGAATCCAGGCCGAGCCGATCGAAAGCATATTCCGCTCCGCTAGTCATGGCCGCCCCCTTGCCGAGATTTACCTGGTGGCGCAAGACGTGCGTAGTATGACCAGAGGCAATGTCGGCTGACCGATCAAGAGAGCCGTCATCGACGACTATTAATGGATAACCAAAACTGGCGGCAACCTTTAAGACGACCGACAGGGTTTCGGCTTCGTTATAGGCAGGGATGATAATCCCGATGGTTGGCTTCATTTTTTGTGCGACGTTCCCAGTACGTTTAAGCAATTATAGATGTCAATTAAAGAATGGCACTATTAATGAGTAATAGGGTTTGTTGTACATATGTACATATTGTCGTAGGGCCATGGGCGGAAAGATAGATCACTAAGTAGAAAAATATTTGGCCGTCAATTTGACTCCCTCATCGAACAAAACCGTTGGTGACCAACCCAATTCTTTCTGCGCCAGGGAATAATCCAGCACGCTGCGCACCTGCTCGCCTGGGCGGGCCGGGCCGTGCTGCTCAGGAATATCGACCTCCATGGCGGTCACGACTTTGCGGAAAACATCGTTAGTACTGGTCTCGGTATTCGTGCCGATATTAAACTCGCCAACTTTTCCGGCGGTTAAAGCCAATAAATTCGCTTGTACGACATCACGGATAAAGACATAGTCGCGGGTGTGAGTGCCATCCCCGTTGATCTCCGGCGTTTCACCTTTCAGAATTTTGTCCATGAAAATCGCAATCACACCGGACTCGCCGTGCGGGTTTTGGCGCGGGCCGTAAACGTTGGAGTAGCGCAAAACCGTGTAAGGAATACCATATTGCTCGTGATAAAAATACAAATACATCTCACCGGACCGCTTGGAAATGCCATAGGGCGCCAGAGGCTGCGGCAACATGGTTTCGACAAAAGGCACTTCCTTATGCCCGTACATTGCCCCGCCAGTAGAAGCCATGACCACTTGACGGACTGTTCCCAAATTCCGTGCCGCTTCCATGATATTTAGTACGCCGAAAATGTTTGCCTGAGCGTCAAAATGCGGATTTTCCACCGAGTAACCAACCTGAATGTGAGCGGCATGATGGTTGATGATTTCCGGCCGAACTTCTTCTAGAATCAACTTTATTTTTTCTCGGTCGGTGATATCGGCCTCGATAAATCGGGCTTTAGGATTAACATAATCGCTCTTTCCGGTAGAGAGATTGTCCAGAATCACCACTTCATGGCCCGCGGCAACGTAAGCATCAGCCACATGCGACCCGATAAATCCTGCTCCGCCAGTCACCAAAATTTTTGCCATGCGCCTCCTTAAGGTCGAATCCCTTGTTCCAGGTATAACTCATCTTGCCAGTAGGTTTGGTCCCGCCAAAAGACCACTGCCAGTATATTACTGGAAAGTACCAGTAAGACCAAGAGAAGACTTAATCCGCGCCAGATTCGGTCCCGCTTAGGCGCCGGTAATGGCTCGGCAACCAAGTTTAACCCTGCCAGAACCAAGCCGATTTTGCTGCCAATCCCCTGCCAAGAGTACATCGCCGGTCCCAGCCAGGACAATAATCCCATGCGGAAAACCGGGAGGGCCAGGATCCACCCCAAGGCCAAGCCGACGCTTGATCGATTTTGCCAAACCCGATCAATCCAGTATCCGAGACAATAAGCAAAAATCGGTAGTAGCACGATCCGGTACCATCCATGGAAGGTGTGTTCACCAACGCTTAGAAGAATAAACACCAGCTGTGCCAAAAACAAGAAAGCCAAGCGTCGGTCGTTCTTATCTTTGGTCGGCACCAATAACCAGGCGAAAGCGGCGATAAAGCCCAGGGTTTCCCAAACGTCTCCGGTTATTTTATCGATCATGGTCGGTGCCCACAGTTGGGCAGAAAACAACGTCAGCCAACCGGTTTCCCGCGCCGCTTGCTGAGCCTGAATGGTCAAAAACAGCGGCAGATCGATCACCGTTACATAAAGCGCCAGAAATCCCAGGCCTACCAAGGCGAAAAAAAGCGTCCAGCGCCAACGGTTCCGCTCCAGCAGCGCCTCTGACCACACGGCCGCGGCCGATACGGCTAAACCGGAGATTTTGGTCAAGGGAAGAATAAGTAAGGCGAGTGCCGCCAACCAATGGTCGATTTTCCCCCACTTTTCGGCCGCGATCAGCAGTAACAAAATTGCCGTGACAATCAAGTTTTCACTGACAATTAACCGCGACAGCCAAACAAAACTCGGCGCAGTGGCAAAAATACCTAGAGCGGCCAATTTACCGACTATCGATAGTCGCTCGGAGGGTACGCGATAGATCCAGAAAGCAAGTAAACTTAAATTGAAAATCGCTAATAATACGACCGGGAAACGGACGAGCTTTATGGAAGGCAACTCCTGCCAGTACTGGCCGGTTAAGGTCTGCGCCAGTCCCGGTAATAAACTGAATAAGGGTGGATGATCTAAATCCGGTTGGACCAAACGAAATTTATCTTGCCCGCGCTCGATTACCGCCAAAGTTTCGTAGCCGCTAAAATAGGACCAGCTGGCCGGACTACCGGTTTGAAGTAGGCTGGAACCAAGCATCGTCCAGGCCGCTTCGTCCTGGGTTTCGCCGGCGATCGGAAATTCCCAGTACTGCCAGCCGCGCAAAAAACTACCCAACAGCACCAGACCAAGAAAGAGGGCTAACCATTTTTTAGCGCGCCACCAGTTAATCATTTCTGAACCTCACGACCACCACGATTAAGGTTAACAGAGTCAGCAGGGAAACCACTTCACCAATCCGGCGCGGCCAGGTCCGTCCGGTAAAACCAGACTCAATCTGATAGGGGCCTGGCCGCGCCGGCAATTCATAGGCCACCAACCCTTTGGTTTCGTCGGTTAACACCATCGGATAAAGTTTTCCCGTTTCGTCGCGAACTTCCCAACCGGGGAAATAGACCGTCGGCTCGACCAGCAAGACATCGGCAGTCACACTCACCTCGTACTGCCGACGGGAACCCAACCAGGAGTCCACCCGAATTTCCGCTTCCCCGGTCGCAATCCGCGGCCGCGGCTCCTGCGGCGGCAGCGTGTCAAGCGTAAATGTCAGCGGACGATTTTCGTTGCGGGTGGTGGTCGTACCTGGAAAAGAACGGTAGTAATCGCGTTCGTAGTGGAATCGATCCGCTGGCTTGAGCGACAAAAACGCGACTATCTGGAACCCCAAAGCGATTAGTAAAACCAGTTTTCCCTTTCCGGGCAGTCGATCATAAACCCAAGCACCGATTGGCACGCTGATCAGGGTGAAGAGGAATAGCCAACGCCAAGGAAACTGGAACATCGACAGTAGGGCAAAGTTTTGCCAAACGATTTTTGACACATCGAGGGTTAGAAATAAACTCAGCGTCATTAGAATTGCCAGAATGATTACCACTCTCGACTGGTGCTGATGTAACCTTACCGACGGACGATCGAATACCCGGCGCAGAGCCAGTGCGGTTGCCGCAAAACCAGTGGTTAACCAGGCCGGCCCCAATCCGAAACCGAAAGTATCGAGCGGACCGAGCGGGAAAAGCCGAACTCGCCAGGGTGAAAACAATAATTGCGACCAAGTCAGGGTATGCTCCGCCGCCTCTTGGATCAGCGTGTTGCTCGACAGAGGCAACTAACTTGATTTCCGCCAGCGCGGGCAACCAGAACCAGAAGGTGAGACCGACCGGAGTCAGCCAGATCAGAACCAAGGTAACCATTTTCGACGTCGATCACCCAACTCAGACTCCACAGACCGAGCAAGACGAGACTCATCAGCGCCAAGACGTTGTGCGCTAAAAGCAGAGCGGTCAGGGCAACGACGCCGCCGAACCAAGCCGACCGTTGATGGGTTCTTTGCCAGGAATCGAGCGCCAGAAAGGCTAGCGGCGTCAAGGAATAGGCCATTAATTCGCCGATGCCGCCGCGAAAAACAATATTCGTGACGTTGTAGGCCGAAAACACGTACAGCAGCGTCCCAAAAATCGTCGCCGAACGAGAGAAATACCGCCGCAACCCCAAGTACGCGCTGGCGACGCCCACCGACATCCCGCCGAGAGCGATCAAGGCGAAAACTTTTTCCGGATTCAGATCGAAAGCGATGAACGGGACCGCCAGGATATTGGCCAAGGGATAGTTGTAATTAAAAACCGGAAAACCGAAACCGGAGTTCAGGTAAGGCGCGAAACGGGGCGGAAACTGCCCCTCGCGTAAGGCGGCGGCGTAGTTGGCAAACCGGGCCAGGTGGTTAGAACCGTCATGCGTATAGGGAAAAGTCGCGCCCCAGTAAACCCGCGTCACCGCCGCCGCCAACAATATAGCCAATAAACCCGCGAGCCCGCTCGACCACCGCGGCCGGGAAAACCAACGCTTCATGGTTTTTCCCCGGCATAAAACCGCCGCGCGGCTTCGTACACTTGGTAAGTTTGCTGCGCCGTCTGCTCCCAGGAAAACTCTCTGGCCTGTTTTTGTCCCCGCCGAATCCATTCTTGGCGCTCCTCGCCGCGCAATCCCATGGCGCGTATGATCCCGTCACCCAAGCCGGCAATCGTCGGGTCGACCATAATCGTCGCCTCCCCCGCCACTTCCGGCAAAGAAGAAGTATTGGCGCAGACCACCATCGTCCCGACCCGCAGCGCCTCCACGACCGGCAAACCAAAACCCTCATAAAGCGAGGGCTGGACCAGACAACGCGAGCCAGCAATCACCGCCGACAGATATCCGGGCTGATCCTTGGGAATCGACAGCACGTGGATTCGATCCGTCCAAATCGTTGCGCGCGATCACTTCCGAAATTATCCGGCCCTCCGGAATAGCCACATTGTTGAAAGTCTGGCTCACCACCACCAAATGAATGCTCGGATCGACTTGGGTCAGAGCCAGCAGCAAAGTCGGCAAATTCTTGTTGTAGTTAATGTCGCCGATATAAAGCGCGTATTTTCCCGGCAACGACAAATCCTGTTTGACTTTCTGCTGCAAATATTCGGTCGGTTCAGCGAGATCGGGATTGGCCGCCAATGGAACGACGAACAGTCGATTCTCGGCAATACCCAGGTGCTGGCGGATATCCCGTTTGGAGGCTTCCGAGTCAGTCAGTACCGCCTCCGCCTGGCGCAAACGCCGCTTCTGCCGTTGAAAACGTACTCGGCCCTTGATTCCAGGTCGATACTGCTGCGGAAAAACCAGCGGGATCACGTCATGAACCGTCACCACCGCCGGCAGTTTGGCTTTGGGGGGTAAGGTGGAAAAAAATAAATCAAAATAGGGATAATGAATCAAATCGAAATGTTTTTCCGGCTCCTGAATTACACCGACTTCGTGGGTCGCCTGCACCACCAACGGTTCGGCTAGGCCGGATAATGAACGGAGGGCGCGCAATAATTCGCGCGTATAAGTCCCAACCCCGCGGGTTTCGTTCGCGTTTAAAAGCGGCGAAGTATCCAGCAAAACTCTCACGGCTTAGTCTGCCGGCGCAGCTCCGTGTACTTGATGTACGCCAAAAAATGGTGCAAACCGGAAAACAAAGCAAAAATGAAGCCGGGAAAACCGTCCATGAAGCCTTTATGCCGGAAATAAAGTAAAAAGAAAGTTTTCTTCGGCAGCCAAAGACAATACTTGATAAAACTCAGGGCGTTGAGCGGCACCTTGGCCTTTTCCATCTCCAGCGCGGTCAAAGTAGTGTAGGTGTTAGCCTTGCGCAGGTAATCGGAAAAACTGGGCGAGTTGTAATGCAAGAGGTGGCCTGGCAAGCGTACCGACTTCCCCCTCGACCGCCATCTGTTCGTGTACCGACTTCATCGGCAACTTGGCCTGTGCCGGTCTGATAAAACCGAATCACCGGGTCCGGATACTGGCCGCCTTTGGTCAGGAATTTACCCAGAAACCAATTCTTTCGGCGCAACCAGAACCCGGCCGGCTGTGAGGCCGGATCGGCAGCCAGAATCCGTTCAATGTCGACACGCATCGGTTGGTCCACCACCTCGTCGGCGTCCATTTGCAGCGTCCAGTCGCCCTTGGCCTCGTCCATGGCCATCTGCTTGTTGATGTGAAAGATCGGCTTGTTGGTCGTCTTGATGACTCTGGCGCCGTACTCCCTGGCGATTTCCGGCGTTCGATCCGTCGATTAGCCATCGACCACGATCAATTCATCGGCCAGATCTTTAATACTGTCCGAGCGACTTGAGCCAAATTGGCTTCCTCATTAAAGGTGGCGTAAACCACGGACAGGGAATGCTGGCGGTGCGATTTCATAACTCTATGATATCCCATGCCTGGCTCGAGAGTCGGCCGTCAGTAATACTCCCGGGCCGTGGGCATCGTGCTCCTGGAACACGAACTCGTATTTATCGAATTGTTCCACCCTCACAATGCCGGCGGTATCCGGTAGCGAGCGTCGTGCCGTCGCTAAAAAGACCGGACCGGTGATATTTTTGCCGCGGCGACTACCGTGTAAAGCGTCCCGTCCGGATCAACGACATAAACTTTTTCCGCCCGGTCAACCCGCGGATCACGCAGGGCTCGGCCAACCCGCGGTTCCAGCGGGGATGAACGCCGCTGCGCCAATTTTGCCGGGCCGGCCACCACCACAGGGCGAAACCGGCGATTAATAAGCCGGCCAAAGAAAGCGTCACGAAATCTTTCCAGCGATTCGGCAAGCGGGAATCGCAAACCGACCGATCCAGATAAACTAACGCCTGCCCGCCGATAATCGCGCTCATCACGAAAAAGAACAGACTACGAGTGGCATGCGGTGCGTCGGCCGTGATCGCGGCCGGAACCAGGCTCCAGACAAACAGGATTAGGATCGCCAGGGCGTGCCTCCCGGTTGAGTTCCGCCAGTCCCGGAGCAGCCGCCGCAAGTTTAGGGCCAGCCCGCCGGCCAACAAAATCGGCAGGAAAAAATGCAGGTGTCCGGTTAGTGGAATAGTGTGCCAAGGATTGGCGCCGCCGTGGGTAACCAAAAAGCGCCAGGATAGGTGCGTCCACCAGTTACTCCAGGCAATCGAGCCGAAATAAACCAGTTTGTTACCCAGCAAGGTCCGCCACAATTCGCCGCCAAACATTGCCCGGTAAGCCGGATAGGCGTCAAGGTAGGTGGGATCCTGAAAAATTGAGATGCCTTGTTTTTGCAGCGTAGCGGACAAGGTCAGACCTCCCGCCATCAGCCCAGCCGCCACCAGCAGACCGATTTTGCCCAAGGCCAGACGGCGTTGGTGCCAGTCGATTAATAATATCGCCGCGACGGCCGAAGGTAACAATAATAAGGGCGAATTGTAAGTTAATATGGCTAGGCCGATCACGATTGATCCGATAGTCGAACGCCGCCACGAGCCAAAAAGCACTAACCACAAACCTAACAACCACAGAGCAAGGCCAAAATTAGCCTCGAACCCCAGGGTGCCGTAATGCCAACTCCAAGGGGACAACGCGACCAATAAGCTCGCGGCCAAACCAACCGATCGCGAATGGCCGATCTTAGCTGCGAGTTGAAAAACCAGCCACAAAATTACCAAACCCGCCAGGAATGAAGGCAACCGCACCGTCAGTTCGGAAAAACCGATCAATTTTCCCAGCAGCAAGACGGTGTAGATATAACCGGGCAACTTTGCGTCGCCAAAGGAGCGGAAAGCAATCGGCCAGCTGACTGCCCCATTCGTCGCGACCGGTTTCGGCCAACAACCGGGCGTTAAATAAGATGGCCGCCTCGTCCTGATTAAGCGATTGGGGGCCAGTGACGGTGAAAAACCAGATCCGACCAATGATGACCAACAAAAAAAGGGCTCCCAGCAGCCAGGTGGACTTAGTCGCGTACAGTTTCAACCGCCACATAAGTCTCCTTTCCGGCCGCGCCGATAATTGTGTCCTTGACCGGCCAACGCTCCGGCAGGCGGGCCGGCGTCGTCACCACCAACGAGTTGTGCTCCAAAGTTTCCCAATCGTTAATATTGTTGATGATCACGTTGCGGAAAATTGTCCGGCGGAAACCGGCGCTGGGCGACTGCTGAATCTCTTTCCAGGTCAATCCGGAATATGGCAGGTAATAGAGGAAAAACCGCTCGTCGAACTGGTCGACATAGACAAAAGTATACTTATCGCGAACCGACTCGACGTACTGCGCCGTCTGCAAATAGCCGTCCTGCCACTGCCGATCCGAAATTTTGGGATAAACCATCAGCCAACTATATTCCCAGCGTAAAACCTCGATCGACAGCACGGCAATTAGAAGTCCCGCTCCCCAAAAGGCCGGCAGCAAGCCGAAAATCTTCCGCCGCGGCAACGCTTGCCAGGCGCGCAGCAGACCGAAACCGATCAGCATGGCAAACACTGGCAGCGTGTTCAACGAACGCAGAGCGTGCGGGACATCGGTCGGGACGGCGGCGGGCAGGATGCCCGCCGCCCACCATAAGCCTAGGTAGGCGGCCAAGACCGGCTGCCTTCGGATCAGAGTGGTAATTCCCAGTAAGAAGAACGGAGCCAGGGACAAATATAGTAAGCCGGTCGATTGGGAACTATGGCGCAGATTGGGATCGCCGGTCAGGAACAAATAACCCGGATCGAGATAGGCCCAGTAGTTGCGCGCCAGATCGCGGGTGACAAAGGTGTAGTGGTTGAAAACTAATCGGCTAACGATTGAATTACCTGATCGCTCACGCCAGAGATTAATCTCGTTGGGCTGATCCGGTTGATTCAAAATGTTGGCCGCGCTCAAGCGGAACTGGTTGCTGGCCTGGTAAAAATCTGCCCGGTACATCGGGATTAATAGCAGTGCCCACAAACCGATACCCAGCGCGAACTGCCACCAGCGGCGGCGAAACTGCGGCCACCACAAAATCAGGGGTGCCAGCCAAACAATCGGCCAAACGAAGCGGACGCTAAAGTAGGAATAAACCGCCAGCGTGCCTAAAATCGCTGCGATGATCAGACCGATTAATTGCCGACGTGGAAGGTCTGACCTCAATCCGGACCACAACGCCACGCTCGACCAAAGCAGGAATGCCGCCCCCAAGTGGCCCTCAAAGCCGACTTGGGAAAAATGCAGCGACCAGGGCAGGATCGCGACCACACCCGCGGCAAAAAACGACAGCGTCTTTTCTTTTGGTTGGATCAACCGAAACAAAAAATAGACCCCAGGAATCATGCTTAGTCCAGCGATTAAACTGGGAAAACGCACCGCCGGCAGTATGTCCTTGAACAGCAAAGTAGACAGCGCCGTCAGCCAGATATATACCGGAAGTTTGAAGTCCCCGTAGGAAATGAAAATCGGCTGCAACCAGGTTCGATTATGCATATCCTTGCCGGTTTCGATGATCGAACGCGCATCGGCCCAGATGGCCATTTCGTCCCAGTACGGCGAAACCGGCACCCGGCCGAAAGCGAGCAGTCGCAGAAAAAGTCCGAGAATTATCAGCCCGATTAGCCAGCGCCATCCGCGAAACATACCAATCATTGTACAGGTTTGGTAAGAATTGGGGGGTAGGGTAGATACATGACCTGGAAACAACACCTACAGAACACTTTCCACTTGAATTCTTTCCGCCCCGGGCAGGAAGAAATTATTCGCTCGATTATGGATAAAAATGATACCTTGGCAATTCTACCAACCGGCAATGGCAAGTCGCTTTGTTACCAGTTTCCGGCAACGCTGCTGCCTGGCCTGACGATCGTGGTTTCGCCGCTGATCTCGTTAATGCAGGATCAATTTCGCCAGCTTTCGGAACACAATATTCCAGCCGGAACCTGGAACAGCACCTTGTCGGCGACGCGGATCAAACAATTGAAGCAGAAATTACAAAAAGGAGAGATTAAACTGCTTTATCTAAGCCCGGAAAAATTGTCTTCTCCGGAACTCCGCCCCCTGTTACCCACCCTCAACGTCAATTTACTGGTGGTCGACGAGGCCCACTGCATCAGTCAGTGGGGTCATGACTTCCGGCCGGAATATACTCGTTTAGGTGAAATTGTCCGCCTTTTTCCTGTTCGGCCCACCGTGGCCGCTTTTACTGCTACCGCGACTCCCGTGGTGGCCCAAGAAATTGTCGCCTCGCTCGGTCTGGTGAACCCCCGGACCCATACCCAAACCCCCTACCGCCCTAATCTGCGGTTAGTGATTCTTCACCCGCCGAGCGAGGCGCAAAAAAGAAACACCTTGTTGCAACTGCTGAACTATTGGCAGGAAGAATTGTGGGGCAGCGCCATCGTTTACGCGGCCACCAGACAAGAAGCCGAATTACTGGCTGGGCTAATCCGTCGCTTTGGCTTCAAACAAGCGCTGCCTTATCACGCCGGTTTGGATCAACGAACCCGCACGCGATCGCTGCGCCGTTTTCTAACCAGCCCTCGCTCGCTCTTGGTTGCTACCAGTGCATTAGGAATGGGCATTGATAAACCCAATGTCCGGCTAGTTATCCACCACACTACTCCCACCTCGCTCGAGGCCTACACCCAGGAAGCCGGGCGCGCCGGTCGGGACGGTCTGGAAGCGTGGTGCGTCCTACTGCACCGGGACGAAGATCTGGTCCGCAACTACCAATTCACCACTGAAAAAGCCATTCCCAACCGGCGCGCCCATCTACAAAAGTTAGCCCGCAAAATGTACCGTTTCGTTCATAGCCGGGAGTGTGCCGCCCGCTTAATCGTCCGCTCCTTCACCCTGGATGGAAAAGCGGATCGCCTACTCAGTTGCGGTTGCTCGCGCTGCCGGCCAGAATTTCCCTGGCAGCCAGCCGATCCAGTCGTACCGGAAACTGCCAGCGAACTACTTGGTCTCTTAACGCGTCTGAGAAAAGAAAAAGCTAAATTGCTCTCAATCCCACCGTACTTTTTAGGAACCAACCAGACGTTGCAGCGTTTAGCAGAGGCCAAGCCCAAAACCTGGACCGAGCTCAAACATATTGGTGGGATCGGACACGCTCGGCTCTTCTACTGGGGAAAAGATATTCTGCAGTTGACCAAAAATTATGGTTTGGAAACTTGATTATTTCTCAATATTAACCTATAATTTTCGCCTCTGGGTTTATTAACCCAGAAATGGTGTTTGCTAAACGTTACTACCCACCACTAGCGGTGGGTTTTTGTGGCCTTGGCATACGCTCGTGAAAAAGTGAAGAGAGTTTTTACTTACTTAATTTAGTATTTGGTCTACCCAATATTTTTGGTAATACCCATCGTCCAATTAGTGCTCAAAGGAGCAAATCGATGTGTACCAAATTCGTTGGTCTGCTGATTGTTTTATTGGCGCTCGTTATCATTGGAGTGAGCTTTCAAGATGACGCCTCCGCTAACGGCGGCTGCGACATCCAAGGTTTCACTCTAAGCCCGGTCGATCCCTATACCCTGGGCACCCACGTGGTGTTGCATGGGTGGAGTAATTGCGGCACAGTGCGGTTTGAAATTACCAACCTCACTACCTATGAAACCATTTACAAAGCCGAAATCGGTGCCGGAGAACAGTACGAAACCTGGAAAACCGAGGAAACCGGTAGCGGCACTTTTGATGTCTGCTTCGTGGCCCGAGGCGAGGATGGTTGGGAAAATGCCAACCGTAATTGTCGTACCGTCTACGTGGAAGGAGGTCAGGCGCCATTGCCTTCCGGTTCCGAAAACACTTGTCAGGTACTGTCCTTCAATGTTACCCAACAGGGGCAAGTTTTCAACTTTGCCTCGCAGGGACAATGTACCAGCAATCTCCGCGCCGGACGCTATCTGCTCGCCGGACAACCTTGGGGCGAACACTCAACCCCGGTCTACAACGCGTCCTGGGATAGCAGCGGCGCTGCCCCGGGAACGTACCAAGCTTGTTATCAGGTGACTGGTGGCGACTGGGCTGGCGCGGCCACTGCCTGCACCGATTTAAACGTGCAAGCCGAGCCGCCAACCGTACCGGTGGTGATCGAAGTACAACCGATGATCGATAATCCGATTCCGGCCCCTACTGGACAAACCATTTCCGGTGGCGCAACCAGTGATGGTAATGAAACCGGTAGTATCTCCTCCGGCTCACTGGATGTTGACGGCTACTGTGCCAGTAAAGGATTCTCTGGTTTTCATACCGATGGTTATAGCTACTACTGTAACGGTAGTACCATGATCGTCTCCTTGGAATATGTCTGCCGTTTCCAGTATGGTTCCGGTAGCCACGCCCAAGGCCAACCGGGCAATCATGGTTCGTTTACCTGTGTTGGGGGAAGTAGTGATGCAACTTCGTCCACGGGATTGTCAACCAGCTCAACCGGCTCGACATCCTCGGGCGGAGACTCCGCGTCAAATTGTTCAGCCAGCCAACTACGAACCGGCAATTTGGCGGCGGTAGATGTACCTAGCAATGACCCGCTGAATTTGCGCTCCAGCATGAGCGTTTCCAGCTCAATTCTCGCCAGGCTTCCTCGTGGTACGGTTATCTCCTTAATTGGTGGACCTGACTGTAAAGAGGGTTACCAGTGGTGGGAAACTGAGTATAACGGACAACGCGGCTATGTTGCGGAAAATGACCGCTACGGAAATTATTTCCTGGTGCCCAATGGCACTGCCCTGGGCACCGGCGGTAGTACTCCGGCTCCGTCTCAACCCACTGGTGGGATCTCGGGAGGCGGAGATTTTTCTCCCAGTGATGGAGAAATCTCGACTTTTCCCAAAGAAGGAATCAAGGGTCCAACGGGTGAAACCGGTTCCGGTAGTTGCACCGGCCCAACTCTCTCCCCGTTACAAGTGGGAGATGAGGGTCAAGTTAACTCTGGAATTCGCCCCAACTGGAAACACAGGCTTTGGCAGAGCTAGGCATTTGGACTTGGGTTGCCCAAGAACATATTGCTGAGCCAGTAGTGGAAAGACTAATCGCCCGCATCGGCTTAAATCTAGGGCTTGATGGAGAGAGACTGGGCAGTTTTATCTCAAGCTCTAAAAATTTCCTGTTCGGAAGTAATGCAGATTTGTTAAAAAATCTGGGAAATATCCGAGCTTGGAGGAATGAGCTGGTCAGCCAAGGTAACAAGCTGGAAAATCAATCAGGTGACTGCAGGCAAATCGATCTATTTCTTAGGGATGAGCGACCATCTTCCAGTTTTGGTTATTTCTGGCTGGGAGCATTCGATATCTTTCCCTACTCACAGTTGATTGAATGCTACACCTACCCCGAAAACTGCGCCGGTTTGTTTTCCCTCTTTGACCCCAATCAACGCGTAACAGGCGGCGGTGGTTCTTGGTAATTCTCTTCACTTGAAAAGAGCGGGGGGGGCTTTGCCCTCCCCGCTACAACCTACCAAGCAAAACACAATTTTCCCTAACACCAATTCTGGTTCTATTGGCGCAGCAGGGAAAGCAGGAATATTTCCAGTTTTTTCGACATAAATTATATCCTGATCAACCCTATTCACCAACGAGAAGAAATTCATATCTTTAACTAATCCTGTTGTCGATTCCCTCGGTTCATAGGTATGCCAAATAAATGAACCTGACTCGATTTGATCCATTTTTCCTTGTTCTATTCTTTTAACAATTTGCACCGAATGCAGTGGAAGAAAAGGTTCCATTGATCTATTATCGACACGAAGAAAAACATAGGATCCTAGACTAAATCGATTTAGAAAACTCAGAACAATTATTGGAAAGAATATTGCCAAGATTAGCATTAAGATAATTGTTGTGTGTTTTTTGAATTCCATATGGGTACTTTAACATTTTTTTTAATGACTGTTCCAACGGGTGAAACTGGTTCCGGTAGTTGCACCGGCCCGACTCTCTCCCCGCTACAAGTGGGGATTAGGGTCAAGTTAACTCGGGAATGGCTCGGAACTACTGTGTACATTGTCTTCGGGAATAACCTTCTCTGTGATTGAGGGTCCCTATGGCAATGACACTTTCTGGAAACATCAACTAACCCAAAACTGCCTATCGATTAAAGTCATCACCTCTGGCCCCTCGTCCGTCACCCGCACCATATGCTCAAACATCACCACGTACCCACCGTCTTTAGTCCGGCTCGTCCAGCCATCTCGTTCATGGATGATTTCGTAACCCTTTTCACAAACCTGACACTCCACGCAGATCACCATATTAGTTTGTAAATGCGGCCCCGTACCTGGTTCACCAAACGCCGGCACTTCTGGTTCTTCATGCAATTTTTTACCAATGCCATGACCAATATAAGTCCGCACTACGGAAAATCCGGCCTCCTCCGCGGTCGACTGCATCGCGTGAGAAATATCCCCAATCCGGTTGCCAGTCTTTACCAACTTCACCGCGTTTAACGTTGCCTGCTCCCCGGCATGGATTAATTTTTGATGGATCGGAGTTAATTTTCCGACCCCAATAGTTCGGCAGTGATCGGAATAGTAACCACGGTATTTCACGCCAAAATCCAATTTAACCAAGTCACCCTCGCCAAAAACTTTGCTGGCGTAGGGAATCCCATGCACCACCTCGTCATTCACGCTGATGCAGATCGAATTGGGAAAACCCTGGTAACCCAAAAAGGCCGGCTCTACGCCATGTTCCGCGCAAAGTTGGGCGGCTTGCTGATCGATTTGGGCGGCGGAAACACCCGGTTGAACCGAGCGACTCAACGTTTCGACAATTTCTGCCGCCGCCCGACCGGCGATCCGCATTTGCTCAAGGTCATAATTTGATTTTATTTTAGACACCGGGTTATTATACTCCGATCTTATTCTGCTTGATCCAGACGGGTAATTTTCGCGCCCATTCCATTGAGACGGTCAGTGATCGCTTCATATCCGCGCTCAACGTGTCGCTCTAAGTCGTTAATGCGCGAGGTACCGTCAGCAATCAAAGCGGCCAACATTATCGTCGCCCCGGCGCGCAGATCCGGTACGGTGTACTCGATCGGCCGCAGACGGCAAGGGCCGGTGATCTTAATAGCGTGGCGGTAGTCAGCGCGATCGTCTTGGGCGTTAAAGTTATACACCTTATCAAAGTTCTTGACCTCCGGGTTGTACAACTCAACCGTCACGCCCATTTTCCGCAGCGCCTCGGCGTACTGGAAACGGTTGGTGGAAACGGTCTCGTGAATTACACTTTCCCCGTCTGCTTGGGTTAAGAGCACGGCCCACAGCGGTTGCCAGTCCGTCTTGAAACCGGGATGAACGTCGGTCTCCACGTCCGTCGCGCGCAAGGGTCCTTGGTAGAAAAAGCGAATGCCATAGTCGCCCACCTCAAACCCGCCACCGATTTCTTCCAATTTCTCCAAAAAGGCTTGCATGTGGCGATGATTGGCGTTTTCGACAATGATGTCCCCCTTAGTCACAACCGCCGCGACAGCATAGGAAACTGCCTCATTTTGGTCGGGCATAATTTTATGAATCGCGCCCCCCAATTGGTCGACGCCTTCCACTTCAATCACCCGGTGAGCGCGGCGGCGGATGCGCGCGCCCATAGCGTTAAGAAACGCAATCAGGTCGTCAACTTCCGGTTCTTCGGCGGCATTTTCCAAGATGCTCTGACCGCGCGCAACCGCCGCCGCCAACAAAACCGTTTCGGTACCGGTGTGAGTATTTTTAGCAAACTTAATCCGCGCGCCCTTTAAGCCACCCTCAGCAAAGGCTTCCAGGGTAGTAGCGGTCTGGTTGAAACGCACCCCCATCGCCTCCAAAGCCATTAAATGACGATCGATTGGCCGCCGCCCGATCTTGTCCCCGCCTGGCATTGGCACCACTGCCCGACCAAACCTTTTTAGTAGCGGTGGTATAAACATTGTCGAGGCGCGCGAACCATGACCGTACTTGGCCGGAACCGTTGATTCTTTTAATCCCTCGGGATCAATAAACATGGTCCGTTCACCGGCGTCATAACACTTAGCCCCCAAATCGTTGATGGCGCTTTTCACTAAATCGACGTCGCTAATCTGAGAAAAATTCAAAATGCGGGATTCCAAAGATCCGAGCAGCGCCGCGATCATGAGTTTGTAACTCACGTTTTTGGCTCCGCCTAAACGCACCGATCCATGCAACGGCGCGCCTCCCTCAACGACGTAAACTGGCATCATTTTCCTTTCTGTTCACCGATAAAAAAGACTTCCGGTTCTAACCGGAGACCAAACTTTTTTTCTACCTCTCGCTGAATTTGCCGCACTAATTCCTCAACGTTAGCGAAAGTTGCCCCACCCTCATTAATCACAAAATTCGCGTGTTTCTCCGAGACCACCGCGCGACCAACGCGTTTGCCTTTCAAACCTGCTTGATCAATCAACCAGCCGGCGGACAAAACCGGTTTGCCAAAACGCTCCTGTTGAGCCGGCGTTAAGACGACGTTTTGGAACATACAGCCGGAGTTGGCGGATCCCAATGGCTGAGTCTCGGCTCTTTTTTTGGTTGCGGCGGACACTTTTTCCAGGGAGGAAGCTTGATTGCCGGATTTTAAGCCAAAAAGAACTCGCACAATCACCTCACTCCGATGGTGGAAACGCGAATGATCATAGCTAAATTCACACTCGGAGTTAGTCAGCCAGCGCACTAGTCCAGCTTCGTCCACAATCTCTACTCCGGCCACATAATTTCCGATCAGCTCTTGAGTGTAGTGGGAGTTGTTGTAAACCGCCCCGCCCAGAGTCCCGGGCACACCCAGAAACGGTTCTAATCCGGTCAATCCGGCTTCGATTGATGCCCGCACCAAAAAGGCCGTCCTTAGCCCGGACTCGGCTAATAATAGTTTTTGATCCGTAACAATGTTCTTGGTCTCTTGGGGTAAAGTCAGTTGCGGCTCACTCCGCAATAATTCGTCGATTGAAGCAAAAACTTGAACCTGATTACATTCGTTAAAGATGACTAAACCGCGGATACCACCGTCGCGGATTACCACGTTGCTCGCCCCGCCCAAGATAGTCAGCGGAAGATCATTCTGTTTGGCAAAAGCGACTACCGCTTTGAGATCCTCCGACCGCTTGGCCCGCCACAACACTTCTGCCGGTCCACCGATTTTCATATAGGTGAGCGGCCCTAGCGGTGTTTCGCTCTGCCAATCGAGGTTAGGAAAGTGGTTCTGGAGTTGAGCGCCAAGCGACATGTTCAAATACCTTATAAATTGTTCCGGCTCCCAGAGTCAAAAAGATGGTGTCTGCCCCAAAGCCTTGAATGTATTCTAGCAAAGATCCCTGGTCCGGACAGAACTCCGCCGCCACACCCCGTTTCTGAAGGTCGTTGATCAACATCTCAGAAGTGATGGTCGGATCAAATTGTTCACGGGCAGAGGCAAAAATCGGCAATAATAAAACCTGAGCCGACAGGCCAGACAAGGCGCTCAAAAACTCCTGATACAGCGCTTTGGTGCGCGAAAAGGTGTGCGGTTCGAAAGCGATTACCCATTGCTTGTCCGGAAACCAGTCGCGCAGCGCCGCACCGATGGCCTTGATTTCCCGCGGATGATGAGCGTAGTCGTCATAGCATCGGCAACCAGTGTTGGTTTCGCCGACGTATTCGAATCGCCGTTTAGTGGAGCGGAAACTGGCCACGGCCGCGGCAATTTTCTCTGACGGCAACCCTAAGACCGACGCCAGCGCGGCGGCGTAGGCGGCATTAAGCAGATTGTGTTTGCCGGGAATGCGGCTTTCTAGCTCCAACCGATCGATCGGCCAGCCCGGAGCTTGCAACTGAATTTTTCCCTGACCGTCAACCACCTCAAAGTTTGCCAATCGAACTTGGTTATGTTTGTGTTCACCCACGGTAATTCGCTGGAATTTCCCCGGCAACGACTCCGCCAGCTCAGCTAAAGCTGGCTGGTCGCCGTTATAAACCAGCGTACCGGTATCAGGCAGTTTGGTCAAAAAGGCGGCGAAGGCTTTTCGCGTGTCATCGAAGCCGGCGTAGACGTCGGGGTGATCAAAGCTGAGTGAAGTGCAGATCGCGTGCCCGGGCTGAAGATAGAGGAAACGCGGAGTCAGATCCTGAGTTGGGTCGGCGACGTACTCATCGGCCTCCACCACAAAATACCGACTGCCGGGATGCCACCGACCGGAAGTGCCCAAGTTGGGTACGTCGCCGACCCCGATTGAAAACGAAGCCGACTGGTCGCCAAGCTCCAGCATCCATGCCAATAGGGCCGAGGTCGTAGATTTGCCACCGACTCCCGCCACCGCCAAGGTTTCTTTTTGCTTGGTTAGGAGTCCCAGCGCTTCGGCTTGAGAAAGAATCGGAATTTGTTTCCGCAGCGCTTCTTGCACCAAGGGATTATTTCGCCCTTGATTAGCCCCGGAATAAATCACGACTTCCGTTCCATCCGGAATCACCGCGCTGGCAAAGGTATCAGAAGAAATGTGGTGCAACGCTAAAATGGCATCGGTAACAAAGCTCTCTTCGCTGTCCGCTCCCCCAACCCGCAAGCCAGCTTGCTGGAGCAAAATCGCCAGGGAGGCCATGCCCACTCCCTTGATACCGACAAAATAAGCCCGTCCAGAAGAAAGGAGGCGGACCGTTGGCAACTGCGCGGTAAATTTCATAACTGGGCTAAAAATTTCTCCGCGAATAATCGTGCGAATTTCTCGGCGTCGTGGCGCAGGATACTACGGGAAAGCTGGTCACCTTTAGGGGCAGTGAATACTTGATCCGCGATCAGGTCACACCGGATAATTTTCACCCCCCGGTAATCTTCCCCTTCCACATCGTCCCGAACTGGTTCGGCTTTTTGCTCGGCGTACAGTGCCAAAGCCTCGGCAGGAATATCAAGGTTATCGTTGACGACGGCATAATCGAGTCCGTCTAAACCGTAATACTGATTGATATCGTCTAAGAAATTACGCAAGGTGTAATCGGGAGTCTCGCCAAATTTGGTCATCAGATTGCCGACAAAAATTTTCTTAGCCGGGCTTTTTTTGAGCGCTTCAGCGAGTCCTTCAACGACGAAATTAGCTACCGTATTGGTAAAAAAGTCGCCCGGACCTAGGATTACGTAGTCGGCTCGTGAAATGGCTTGTTCGGCTTCAGACGAGAGATGAGCAAGTGGCTCGGTACGGAGTGCAATTATTCGTTTTGGCTCGGTGTGAGTGGGTTCATCGATGAGGTGCTCGCCGATAATTTCGGTGCCATCCGCATAGGTCGCCACTAATCGGACGTCATCGTAGGAAATTGGCATAATTTTGCCCCGAACGCGTAGTAATTTTTGGGTCTCTTCAATGGCTTCTTTTTGTGAACCAACAATATCGGTCAACGCCGCCAAAAAAAGATTGCCAAAGGTCATGCCGCGAATACCTTCGCCTTGATGAAAACGATAGTTAAATAGTTCACGGAGTAGCGACTCGTCATCGGAAAGTGCTACCACCGCCTGGCGAATACCAGAGGTCGGCAGCAAGCCAAACTGGTCGCGCAAAATTTTATTGGAGCCGCCATCATCGACCATTGTCAGAATCGCAGTCAAATCCACCGGAAGTCGCTTGAGAGCGGTAAGCATCATGAACGTGCCGGTGCCGCCGCCCAACACCACCACGGAAGGTCGCTGTTCTGTCATGAGTGCTAGGCTACCTAACCTGGCGAGGGAAGTCAAATCCTGGCTGAATTCTTTGAACATCAAGCATGGGACTTTTCACAATTCTCTTCACGAGTTTGGATATCGATATCCCTCCGGGTTTTTGCGCCCGAAATGGTCCACAAAGGATCCGGAGTTGTTCCCCTAAAGGTCCATGATTTATCCCGATTCAGTCCCGATTGGTCGAATAAGGACCTCCTGGGTGCCTTTAGGGTGCCGACTATAAATCGGGGACTTTCCTCGTGCCTTTTGTGGACCAAACGCAACAATCAGGGATACAACCTTACTAAACTTGACACCTTGGACTCAAACGTTCCCCAAAGAGTCCCTAGTTTTAAATTGGCACCAAGATGACTCAGAAAAAGTCCCTAAATTGCCGAACTGGACGTAAACAGTACTTAAATGTTCCTCCCAACGGATCTTTTCGATGCCATTAACAACCCATTTGAGGCGCAAGTTGCTGGGGAGATATATATTCCTGGCCACAAACTCGACTACCTAGCTTCATAGGAGTTTCAGGGCTGTTTTCTATGTACTAGTGTACTAGTACATGAAAATGGGAGGGGTGTTGGTGCATGATAAACGATCTTATCTGTTCCGGGGACTGTCGGGGGAAACATTTAGGTTGCCGAGATCTTATCCCAGCACCTGCTGCAGAACCCAACGAACATTGGTTAACAGCTTTAAATGAGCGGCTTCTTCCCAGGTGTACCAGCCAATATTGTGAGCTTCGGATTCCCGATGTGTGACAGCCTGTTCGGCAATCGGAATCAGATAAAGTAAATCAATGTGAAAATGTTCCGGTTGATCACCATAAGCCGGTATTTTTTCTTCCAGAATAAAACGCGGTAATGGTAGGGGATAAGCGTAAGCATCAATGTGTTTGCCAGGTCGCAGCAATTCACTAATATCCAGACCAGTTTCCTCGCAACATTCCCTGATCCCCGCCTCGACCGGCGTTTCAAAGGGCTCGATATGCCCGCCCGGCTGTAGCCATGAGTCTAATTTTTTATGATGCACTAATAATATTTTTTTTGGATTGTTCTCAGTTACCAATAGCAGAGAAACGACAAATTGCCGCTCCCCTGATTGAATGATTTTTTTCATGCCGACTCTAGTAGCTGCGCCACCACTTCCTGGTCCGACCAAGGATATTCTTTCTTGCCCACGCTAA
Organism: Candidatus Woesebacteria bacterium; assembly: GCA_963749595.1. GTDB lineage: Bacteria > Patescibacteriota > Microgenomatia > UBA1400 > UBA1396 > CAVVNJ01. The sequence continues at coordinate 224,736 of CAVVNJ010000008.1, read as the reverse complement.
ACGATTTTTCGTGACCCTTGCCAAAGATACCGATCACGTCGCCCCTTTTGGCTTGCGATAACGCAAAGGCAATCGCTGCTTTTCGGTCGGGAATGGTCACAATTTTACGGTGATTGGGCTCGGCAACCCCCTCCTTCATCTGGCGTAAGATGACCTGAAGATCTTCGGTGCGCGGGTCTTCGGCGGTAAAAATACAGAGATCAGCAATCTCAGCGGCAATTTTCCCCATCGGCGCCCGTTTAGTCCGATCCCGAAGACCCGCGCACCCAAAAACCGCGATTAAATTTTTCTGTGCTTTTGGCCGCAGGGCGGTTAGGGCTTGGGTTAAACCATTCGGCGTATGGGCAAAATCGACCACTATTTCCAGCCCACGGGTATTGGGAATCGACTGCATCCGCCCCCGCACTCCTGGGAAAGTCTTAATTGATTCGATAAAAACTTCATCGGCGATACCCAGTTTACGAGCCATAGTCAGCACCAATTTGGCATTCCAATGGTTGTAAGGTTGATCAAACTTTGCCGTGATGATTCGATCGATCGCACTCTGATCGAGTTCTTGGGAGTAAGTCAGAAAAGCTTTCCGTCGCTGCTGAAACATCGATCGTAAGAGGGGAAAGGAGCGGTCGGATTCATTCAGAACGGCTTGTTTGGCACCCAGCAACCATTCGCCTTTAGTTTTGGCATAATCGTCGTAGGTTTCGAAATAATCCAGATGTTCGGGGGTAATATTGGTCAAACCGGCCAAAGCGAAATCAATGCCCCACACCCGAAATTGGAAGATGCCGTGCGAAGTTACTTCCAGCACCACGTGCTCGACCCCTTTTTGTAAACAAGTTCGCAACAGTTTTTGAACGGCCCACGGCTCCGGCGAGGTCACATGAAAACCAGTGTCTATTTCCTCATCACCAATGAAAGCGGCCACGGTCGAAATAAGTGCCACCTTATATCCGGCTGTCTTGAGAACGTGATAGAGCAAGGTTGAGGAAGTAGTTTTTCCATCTGTCCCGGTTATGCCATAAACTAACAACTTTTTGCCAGGAAAACCATAATAAATCGCGGCCGGAATCGCCTTGAACCAGAGGGAGCGAAAAAAATGGTTAATTTTCCGGACAGTGAGGAATATCATCTCGAGGTTATTTTAGTAAAGAAACCGGGCAATATCAAACCACAACGGGGCGGCGGTCTCCGAACCCCAAGGAGAAGACTTTGGCTCGCGCAGTTTAACCAGCATAATAAACTTCGGATCGTCGGCCGGAGCAAAACCAATGAAGCTAGCGATCGTTTTGTCCTCCTGATATTCTCCCCCTTCGGCAATCTGAGCCGTCCCGGTTTTGCCGGCAATGCGGAGGTCTTTGGGCGCGGCCCATTTGGCATCGCCCTGTTCGACCGCATTCACCATCATCTCGGTCACTATTTTACTGGTCTCAACCGATATTACCCGAGGACTGTCCTCAAATTTAACCGGAAGTTCCTGTCCGTTTTCGATTACGGTCCGCACCACGTGCGGGGTAACCAAAACGCCGCCGTTAGCAATTGCCGCCGCCGCCCGCACCAAATTCAGACTGGTGACCGCAATGCCCTGGCCAAAAGCGGCAGTGGCAGTATCGATCGTGGGCCATTCCCGATCGGGATGAAACACAAATTGTTCTTCGCCTTGCAGATCAACCCCGGACTTCTGATCCAGTCCGAATTTTCTCAGCCAGCTCAGAAATCGCTCCTTCCCCAATTCCTCCTGAATGAAAACCATCGCCGTGTTATCGGACTTGGCCAGGGCATCCCGCACCGTGATATCCGGGTGATACTCTTCGTTCCAAGTTCGGATTGAGAAACCGGAAATTACCCGTGGACCACTACAGCGAGGACAGGGCGTATCCGGAGTAATGACTTTTTCTTCAATGCCAGCTGCAATGGTCAATATTTTGAGCGTCGAGCCAGGCTCATATAGCTCGGCAACGACCGGATTACTGTAGAGCTTAGGATCAAAGTCTTGAAAATGACTAGGGTCGTAGTTGGGGAAAGAAGCCTGGGCTAAGATTTCTCCGGTTTTGGGATCCATAATCACTACCTCGCCGCTACTGGCCTGATAACGGGAAATTCCGGATAGCAGAGCTTGCTCGACCCGGTACTGCAGGGCTTTATCGATGGTAAGGATCAGATCACGGCCGGGCTGGGCGCGGGTCTGGGTAGACTCACCCAGCGCGATCGGCATACCCAGCGCCGTGGTTTGCCGCTGCTCGCGCCCAGCCCGGCCGCGGAGCTCCAAATCGTAAAACCCCTCCACCCCGAAATACCCCTGATCCTCACCACGATCATTTTTACCCACAAACCCGAGTAATTGGGCCGCCACTGAGGCGTCGGGATACAACCGGTAGCCCCGCGGGTCAAACCCGAGTCCGGAAATATTCAAGGCAGCAATCTGGTCTTTTTGCTCTCTGGTCAAGCGGTGAAATAACGGCAGCCAGCGCCGCTCTCGTTGTTGCAAGGTCTCGGCCAAACTCTGACTCAGTGATTTGCGGTTGTCTGCCAGTGTGGCGGCATCAGTTGCCAGTGACAAATTTTCCCAAAGCGAACTTTCCAAAATCGGAACCAACTGCTCGACCAGGGAGTCAGTGGTGCTGGACAAACGAAAGGGCTCGGCGAATAAGGTGAAGCGTTCCTGATTCGTGGCTAAAATTTTCCCCGTCCGATCATAAATCGTGCCTCGACTGGTCTGAATTGGTCGGCTAACGGCATATTGCATCTCGGCCGCTTGGGACAAAGTGGTGTGCTCCCACAACTGCCAGTAGGCCAAACGAGAAAGCAAAACGATGCCCACTAGCGCGATACTCCAGCGCCAAACCCGCAAACGACGCTGGCAAAGACTTAAAGTCGCAATGGAATCAATCATATCGTTAGCGCTGAGCCAGAGAGGGACTCAGACTTAGCGTGCTTGCCTCGCCAACCTGGATAAATCCCTCCGTTCGGGCATAGCGTAACACGGTTTGAAGAGAGCTGGCTTGAGCATACTCTTCCTTCAAGATTCGCTGCTTGGCCAACGCGGCTTTCTCCCGCTGATCGAGTTTGGCTAACTGATAAGAAGTCGTGACGGTTGCTCCGGCCGCCAGTACCGCACCCACAAAAAGGGCAATAATCAAGATTAAACTACCAATTCTTCCCATCATACGACCTCAAAAATCCTTAGCTTGGCACTTCGACTGCGCGGATTAGCCGTCACTTCCTCTTCCTCTGGTTCGACCGGCTTTTTAGTGGTTTGCCCGCCCCTTCCCAGGTCTTCCCATATCTTGAATCGGTGTTTGACCAACCGATCCTCTCCTTCATGGAAACTGATCACCACCAAGCGAGAACCCGGAGTTAGCCAATTAAGAACTTGGTCCAACATGACCGTCAGGTTATCGAGCTCCATGTTGACGGCAATCCGGAGAGCTTGGAAAATTTTGGTCGCCGGGTGCAGATGCGTATGGCCGCGACCCCGTTTAATCCGCGTCACCAGCTCGGCCAAATCCTTAGTGGTCCGGAAAGGCTGGGTTTGGCGGCGTTCCGCGATCGCTTGGGCAATCGGGCTAGCAAATGTCTCCTGAGCGTTCTCCCAAAAGAGATTTTTTAGATGTTTCTCCGGTAAGGCATTAACCAAATCAGCAGCAGTCACGCCGAGCTCGCGGCTCATACGCATATCTAACGGTTCATCCTTTTGAAATGAAAAGCCACGACCGGATTCTTCCAATTGATTGGAGCTCATTCCTAAATCAAAAAGAGCGCCGTGCAAACTGGGTTGTTCTAAACCCATACCAAACAACTCCCGACTCAAGTTAGCAAAGTTGCTATGGACCAGGCGCAGCTGGCCCGTTTCCAGCTCCTTGGCGAATTCTTTTTGGCCAAATTCGATGGCTTGCTCATCCAGATCAAAAGCGATCACTTTGCCACCCGCATCCAAAATTGACCGGGTATGACCGCCCCGGCCAAAGGTTCCATCCAGATACCAACGGCCAGCCTTGATATTGAGTCCGGCGATGCTTTCGGTTTTCAAAACGCTAATGTGCATGGTCTTCTCCCCATTCCAATGATTCGGCAATTTCTTCCGCCTGATCGGCGATTGATTCCAGATACTGATGGTAGCGGTCACGATCCCAAACTTCGGCATACTGGAGAGAACCGACTACCACGATGTCTTTCCCCAAGCCGGCCAGTTTGGCCAGTGCCTCGGGGATTGTGATCCGACCCAAGCGATCCGGTTCCACTGGATAAGCATCGTTGCTCATCAAACGCAAAAAATCGCGGGCCCGTTTTTTGGTAAAAGGTTGATTCTCCAGATTGTTCACGAGCGAGGACCAGAATGGCTCCGGTAAAAGGAAAAGTCCGCCATCCAGGCCGCGGGTCAAAATCGGTGCGCTGCCAAGTTCGCCCCTCATGCTTTTTCGGGACAGTCACCCGTCGTTGTGAATCGAGCAGGTGATAGGATTTCCCAAGTAACATGTTTTTTTCTAGGATACTTTTCCTTTTTCTCCCTATTCACTTTTATAACCCGGAAATCAGCCCGACACAAGGGGCAAAAAAATTGTTTTGGCTTCGAAAAATGTTTGCGTGACAATTAACTAACAGCCGGAAAAAATATCTCCCCCATTTTCATGTACTAGTACACTAGTACATAGAAATTAGTCCTGAAGTTCCCATGAAACCGGATGGTCGAGTTTATATGGCTGGGAATACATATCTCCCCACCAATTTGCGCCTCAAATGGGTAGGTAATGGCATTGAAAAGATCCGCTGGGAGGAACATTTGGGTGCCATTTACGTCCATAGTGGTAATTTGGGGATCATTAGTGAGCCATCTGGGTGCCAATTTAAAACTAGGGACTCTTTTGGGACTATTTGAGTCCAGGGAATGAAGTCGGGTAGGGTTAGGTTCATAATTATCACGTTCGATCGACCTTAGGTCCCAATATCTACCACCCTCTGCAACCGATCTAGTTCTCTAAAATTAATGGTCCGCAAAAGGCACTCAAAAAGTCCCCAATTTAAAGTCGGCACTCTAAAGGCACCTAAACGGTCCTTATTCGACCAACCAGGACTAAATCGGGACCAATAGTGGAACATTAAGGGAACATCTCAGGATCATTTACGGACCATTTTGGGCGTAAATTGCTGGGAGGATATAGATGTCCGAACCCGTGAAGAGGATTGTGAAAAATACGTCCGAACTCACTGAAACAACCGCGGTCGACCTAGTCGATATTGAAAATCCGTCAGTGGACGCTCGCCAATCAACTTCGCCGGAACACCACCAACGATTGTTCTTTCCGGAACGTCTTTGGTCACCACCGCCCCGGCCGCCACCACCGCTCCCCGCCCAATCGAAACGCCAGGCAAAATAATCGCCCGCGGACCAATAAAGACGTAATCACCAATCTTAACCGGAGCATCAACCGGTCGGAAATCGTCAGCCTGAAGATCATGTTCACTGTTGTAGATCATCACTTGGGAGGCAATATCCACGTGACTACCGATCATCAACTTAGCTCGCCCATCCAATACGGAATGATCCCCCACCAGAGTTCCCTCGCCGATTGAAACGCCCCGCGGAGCGTAAAACTTTGCCCCAATGTGCACAGTTGATTTTGGTCCAATTTTCACCCCAGCCAGACGGAAAAAAAACCGCCGGAACCAATGTAGCGGAACTTCCGCTACCCAAGCCAGCCAGAGCAGCTCGAAATCTTCGCCATAAGCGATGAAGCGGCGAAAGATTTTCTTAAATGCCGCCGACCAGGCAAGTGGCTGTCCCATGCGATCGTGGAAAGGAGATGACATAGACCTATACTAACATGCGGCCGCGCGCCGTTCGTTTGAGCTTGCCGATCTGCATTAAGTAAGGCTCGATCACTTCTTCCAGCGTCCCCGGGTCTTCGGAAAGCGCGGCCGCCATGGTCTGCACTCCCACCGGACCGCCAGCGAACTGGTCCCGCAAAATTTGAAGATAACGACGATCATGTTCATCCAAACCTTCTTCGTCAACTTGCTGCAATCTTAAGGCCTCACCGACATGCTGCGCCTCAATCGCCGCTGAACCGGCCAACTGAGCCACATCCCGCACACGTTTTAACAGGCGTAGCGCAATCCGGGGTGTCCCTCGTGATCGCCGGGCTAAATGTCCGCTCTCTACCTCGCCAATGGTGACGCCAAGTTTTCCTGCCGCCTGACCAATAATGCGACCTAGATTTTCCGGATCATAATATTTGACGCGGTGAACCATGCCAAAGCGATCCCGGAATGGACCGGACAGCGAACCAAAACGCGTGGTGGCCCCGATCAGCGTGAACGGCGGCAGATCCAAACGTACGACCCGAGCCGATGGCCCTTTGCCAAGAACGATATCCAAAACAAAGTCTTCCATGGCGGGATAGAGCGTTTCCTCAACCGCTTTGGGCAAACGGTGAATTTCGTCAATAAATAGGACGTCGTAGGGATTTAGATTGGTCAAGATAGCCGCTAGATCACCAATTTTTGAAAGGCCTGTACCGCTGGCCGTCCGCAGTTGTCCCCCCATTTCTTGGGCGATCAGATGGGAGAGTGTCGTTTTACCCAATCCCGGCGGGCCGTACAGCAAAGTGTGTTCAAGGGCTTCCTGGCGTTGACGGGCGGCGGCGATGGCCACCTGCAAGGCTTCCTTGACCTGGTCCTGACCCTGAAACTCCGGCCACGCCGCCGCCCGCAGCGACGTAAAAAGCTGTTCTTCTTCCGGCGTGATCACTGACTCCACTGGACTCATCGTTTGGCCCCCAATTCCCGCAGCGCCCATTTAAGCGCGACCTCAATCGACCAGGAATCATCAACGGAACGCATCAAGCTCTGAATGGAACGCTCGTCGTAGCCCAAGCCGAGCAAAGCCTCACGCAAATCATGTTTGAGCGACCCTGGAGGAGCCAAATCCAACTCGGCCTCGGCCCCCAACTTGGACTGCAGATCAACAATGATTTTTTGCGCGGTTTTCTTGCCCAGCCGCGGTACGGCTTGGAAAAAGGCCACGTCGGAATGGCGAATTGCCTGGCGCACCGCCGCCGCACCATTGGCTAAAACATGCAGCGCCGATTTTGGCCCCACCCCGCTTACTGACAAGAGTTGAACGAACAGCTGTCTTTCGTCCGCGGAACGAAAACCAAATAACTGTAAAGCCTCTTCCCTCACCAAGGTATAAATCTGCAGAGTAGTCTGCTCAACCGTCTCCAGTTGGCGCTGAGTTGGTTGATCCAAAAAAATCTCATAACCAACCCCGCCCACCTCCAAAACCACGCCCTCTTCAAAAAAAGCTTGCGGTCGGCCGGTCAAAGTGCGAATCATAAGTTTGCCAGACGGGAACCAGCTTGCAACCCATGGGTCAGGGCCACCGCCAAAGCATCACCAGTATCGTCAATCTTCGGGATTTTTTCAAGTCCGAGCAACCGGACCGCCATTTTGGTCACCTGATCTTTTTCGGCCCGTCCGTAGCCGGTAACGGCCAACTTGACGCTCGCCGGGGGATACTCAAAAATCGGTATTTGTTTCGCCAACGCGACCCCAAAAATCAGACCTCGCACCTCGCTGACTGGTAAAGCCGTGGAAACATTGCGAGAAAAAAAAAGCGATTCCACCGCCACAGCGGCCACCGGATACTGTTCCAGTAAAGTGACAAAATGTTGCCTAATCCGGTCTAATCGCAACCATTTGCCGTCCTGTTTTGTGGTCTGAAGACAATCAAACGCTAGCGGTTGAAAGCGATTGCCAATCGACTCGATCACGGCCCAACCACAACGATCATATCCGGGATCAACCCCGAGAATGATCATAAAACGCGAGTCCGGGTCATCAACTCCCATAACGTCCGGCTGGCTTTCTCCGCACTATTCTCCCAAGAAAATTGCGAGGCATTGGCCACCATCTGACCCAGGCGTTTGCTTCTTTCTGCCGGTGTTAAACGAACGACTTCGTTTAATCCGCGAGCGATGTCGGTTTCGTTGAGCGGATCGACTAAAATTCCACCCTTGCCCACCACCTCGGGCAAGGACGCAGTTTGCGATACAACCGGAATGGTACCCAACTGAATCGATTCCAATGGCGGAATACCGAAACCCTCATAGAGGCCCACCAACGCCGTACATTCCGCCTCCTGAATTAAGGCGGCTTTCACTTCACTGCTCACATAACCGGTTTGGATTACTCTTTCCCGCCAGGGAGAGGCTTGTATCCTGGCCATAATCGGCTCCCCCAGCCAGCCAACTTTTCCTGCCAACACCAGTTGTCCCGGCCAACCTTGCTCGGCCAACCGCTCAAAGGCGCCGACCAAACGTTCCAGATTTTTCCGTGGCTGGATCGTGCCTAAATACACCAAATATGGCGGCAGAATTCCCAATTTTTCCAGATGTCGCTTGACCTCCGCTGCCGGCACACGTTTTATTTTATTAACCGCCGGAAAAATCACGGTGATATCACTTTCTCGCCGACCGTAATGCCGGGCAATATCCTGTTTGGTAAATTCCGAGATCGCAAAGATGTGCCTGGCTTGGGCAACGGAGTACTTGGTCCAAGCCTGCAACTGCAAAACATCTTTGCGCCGGAAAAAATCAGGATAATATTCGAAAGCCAAATCCATGATTGTTGGAACGGTTGGCGCCGGAGACCAGCGCGGACTGTAATGCCCGGGAGAAAAAAACAAGTCCTGGTCGCGCCCGCGATACAACTCCAACGGCAAACGCCACTGGGTCCAGAGTTTGGCCGGGGGGATAATCCGATATTTCCAACCAGGTCTTTCTTCCGGCCAACCCGCCAACTTCGGGCCACTGAGATAAATGGTCACGACAAACAGCGGCTCCTGACGGAGATACTGCTCCATGGCCAGAAGTAATTCCCAAGCGTAAACGTTGCTGCCAACCCGATTGGCCACGTTCGCTTCATTACCATCAATTCCCAGGTGATACTGTTTCATCGTCTTTTCACTCCCGAGCGGCCAGGCGGTATACGCGAGCGGTTTCCTCCGCTGCCCGCTGCCAGGAAAATTTTTCTAATACCGCCTGCATATCCTTGATCCGTCGTTTGCGCGCCGCGGTTTCCGGAGACTCAATGGCCAAACAGGCCTCGGCGATCATCTCAACATTATACGGGTCAACCAGAATCGCAGGCGGCCCGGCAATCTCGGCCATACTGGAGACGTTGGACGTCACCACTGGACACCGATGGAAGTAGGCCTCCAGTATCGGCAAGCCAAAACCTTCGTACAGGGAAGCAAAGACTAGAGCGTGAGCGCTACGGTAAAGAGCAGCCAGGTCGGTCGACGTAACATAACCCAGATAATGAATGCCCGCAACCTGCTCCAACTTGTCCCAACCCGCGGCACCCGCAATAACCAAATCAAACCGATCGTTAATTTTCTTCCAGGCGTCAATGATTCGGCCTAAGTTTTTGCGCGGTTCGGTCGTACCCACCGCCAGTAGAAACGGTCGGTGCAATCCCAAGCGCGCCAAAACCCCGCTCCGCTCGGTCTTCAGACGGCACCACTCTGGCTTCCTCCGGCAAGGCTTCGTAAACCACGTGCACTCGATCGGACGCAATGGCGGTCAAATTGACAATATCGGTTTTGGTGGCTTCGGACACGGCAATAACCTGCATCTGCGGCTGCTTCTCCAGCGTGGCGATCAGGCGATCATATTGGGTCACGCACATCCGGATGAGCGGTTTCGGGAAAAAGTCGGTACGCCAAGTCATGAATCGTCACCACTTGCGGCACCCGGCCGATCGGCGCCAACTGCCAATCCCAGGCGTGAAACACTTTTGCCGAGGGCTCGATCCATTCAACCCGCGGCACCCCGGCGGTCCGCCACAATATTTGCAGCCAACGCGGCGGAAACTTCCAGATATGTTTATTGACCCCGCGAGCCATACTGCGCGGCCCAATCATAAAGCTCCGCGTAATGGCCGCGCGAACACGCCGAACAGGCTGAGTTTGATCTCGGGCCGGGAAGCCAAGCGCGGTACTAAATTACTGGTATAACGCGATACCCCCCGTCCGTACGGAATCGAGGAAACATCCATCAGGACCGACAGTTCGTTGGATGGGCCATACTGCGCCTTCAGCATACAACTGATTCTGTTCGAAAACACGGATAATTCCCAGATTCGGATAGGTATACTCCCCCAGACGGCGATACTTCATTTCCGCCAGCCGGGCTTCGATGAGTCGGTAAGGATCGGTGAGGTCCCGCAGATAATCGAAGACAATGACGTAGCGATAATGCTCCAGATCAGGTCAACGCGGCTCTAACCTGTTCCAAATCTCGGAGCGGACTAAGTCCAGTCGAGTAAGTTTGGTAAGCCTGATGGGGATACCATTCCCAGGGGGAGAAAGGGTTGCTGAAGCCAAAGACGATGGCGGTATTGGTCGCTGAAAATTGACTATCGATTTGGGTGATGGCCGTTCGCCAATTCTCGCGTTGCCAGGAAGGTTGAGTCCAATAACCGATCAAGCCGACCGTTTGCCAGAGAAAATACAACCCGATGACTAACTTGCCCAGTTGGGACCGCCTCCGGCCAAGCCAACCCAGAAAAACTGCCGTGGGCAAAACTAACCACAGAACTCGTTTGGGCTGCAGAACCGGAGTAAAGAAAGAAGTAAGCCAAGCCGCCACAAAGGGTAACGCCAGTAAAATTGACCACTGGATTACCCGGCCTTGATCTGTCCGGCTAGCCGACCATGCATCCCATAGTACTACGCTCAAAATTAGGGCTAAAGAACCGCCGATCAGAACGATCTGCCAACTCAGCCAATCGAGCGGCAAAAGACCAGTCAGAAACTTGGTGGGGACCAGTAGCCCGGCTTTTAGCTGGGGTAGGCTCACCACCGCCTCCCAACCAGGAAGAATCATCCTTAGTTGTTGCCCAACCCGTAGTTGCTCCAGAAAATGGGGCCACCAGGACAGGAAGAACAAACTAGCGACCGACAGCGCTTTGAAAGTCGGTTTTAATTGGCGCTTCACGATTGAGACTGCTAATAGAGCGGCCAGCCAAAAAAGATAGACATATGAGGTAAAGATGCCCAAAGTAGCCACCAGGCAGAGTTTTCGCCAGCGCTGCTCCTCAAAATATTTCCAGGCCAGAATCGCCCAAAAAACGGCAAGGGAATATGGCCGAAGTTCTTGCGAATAAAAGACGAATAAGCTGGAAAAGGCGACCGCCAGGCCAACTAGCAAACTTCCCTTCCGATCCAGCCAGCGCCGGCAGAAACCCATGACTAGCCAGACCGTGCCCACCGCCGGCAAGAGTGAGCTTAGCCGCAACCACCACTCTTCCCTGGAGATACGAACCAAGAGAGCGACCAAGAGATGAAATAATGGCGGTTGAAAATCTCCGGCTAATGAAAATTGTTGAGTCAGCGGCCGCGCGCTTTCGAGGGCTTGAGCGGCCTCATCTAACCAGAAAGAACCGGTCAGCAGCGGCAAACGCACCAGTAGCGCGGCCGCCACGACTCCCCACTGCCAAAACCGATACTGCCGCTCCGTCATATCAACGATGCAAAGTAATCATAGGTATAGCGCAAACCGGTAGCTAAAGGGATCTTCGGGGACCAGCCCAACAATCGCTCGGCCTTGCTAACATCTGGACGGCGACGCTGCGGGTCATCGGACGGCAAAGGCCCATGCTCAAACTCAAGTTCGCGTCCAACAATTTTCTCCAGTTCCTGCACCAATTCTTTCAGCGAAAATTCGCCTGGATTGCCCAAGTTGATGGTCTCTCCGGCCAAACCATCCTTTTCCACATAAGCCAGAATCCCCGCCACCAGGTCATCGACATAACAAAAAGAGCGGGTCTGGTCTCCGCTACCAAAGAGGGCGATTGGCTGCCCCTGTAGTGCGCTCAGGCAAAAACTAGGGATTACCCGTCCGTCATAGGGATCCATCTTGGGACCATACGTGTTGAAAATTCGCATGATGCGGATATCGGCGCCAAAATCACGGTGGTGTACTCCGCAGACCGTCTCGCCCAGACGCTTGGCTTCGTCATAGCAGGATCGTTGGCCATTCGGATTGACGTTACCCCAGTAAGTTTCCCGTTGGGGATGTTCCAGCGGATCGCCATATACTTCGGACGTGGAGGCGAATAACATCCGGGCTTGGGTTTGGAGGGCGTGTTGGCAAAGCTGATGGGTCACGTGGCTATTGACGAGATAGGTGCGCACTGGCTCGGCTTGATAGCGCGGGGGACTGGCTGGAGACGCCAAATGGATGATTAAACTAAACGGCTCTGCTTCGCGGTCTTTCAACCATGGCTCGAGCCAATGATGATCAGTCAGATCCTGCTCCACTAACTCGACTTGAGAATCACCCTGCCAAGGTTCAAGATTTTCCCGCCGGCCGGTGAGAAAATTATCGACAATCGTTACTTTAGCCCCAGGATGACGGCGAAGTAATTCGGCCAAAAGATTGGAGCCAATAAAGCCGCCGCCGCCAGTGATCAGGACCCGCGAAAAAACTCCCTCACTCATCAGAACATCATAGCACCTGATATACTAAAGGCATGACCAGTGACCAGTTGCCGCGAGAAATCCCCCGGAACATCATCGAGGCTGTCGGGTGCAATACTTGGGGCGCCGTAACGATGCTCTTGATCCTCAATAATCACCACCACTCAACACAGGAGGAACTGGTCGCGATCTGTCGGGAAAACCTGATCGTTGGTCCAATCGTTCCTGAGGGAATGGCTGAACTCATCGACAAGGGTTTGGCGGCTCAGGAAAATCTTCGCTATGCTTTGACCGATTACGGCCGTGACTTGATTTATTTTTTCCAGATATTAATGAACTCACAACCAAATCGGAGGTAAAGATGGACGTTCTCGGCACCTTAACCCAAGACATGAAAGAGGCCCTTCGCGCCGGCAACAAACGCGGCCTGGAAACGGTCCGCTACCTGATGGCCCAGGTGAAAAACTCGCAAATTGACAAACCTGATCACGCCCCGCTCACCGAGTCCGAATTCCTGCAGATCGTGAAGCGGGTGATGAAAAATACCGAGGAAGCGATTACTCAGTACGCGGGAGGCGGTCGTCAGGATCTGGTCGATGAAGAGACGGAAAAGATGGCGCTGATGAAAAAATACCTCCCCCAGCAACTGAGCGACGAAGAATTAATGGCCCTAATCGATCAAGTTCGGGGTGAAAATCCCGGTATCGAGCCCGGCCCGCTAACCGGCAAAGTACTTAAATTGGCCGCCGGACGCGCTGACGGGACACGCGTTCAGCAGCTTATGCGCGGGTAGTCACTTGATATTTGGCAATCTCGCAACCGGGCACTAGTTTGTCAAAACCCGCCGCTTTTAATTCCGGACTGATAATGATGCGTTGAATACCGGCGGCCCGCGCCTCAAGCAGCGGTATCCCCAAACCTTCAGCCAAAGAAAGAAAAAGAAAAGCGTCGGCATTGTACAGTAGGCGCCACTTGTCCCGCTCACTCACTTCCCCTAAAAATCGAATCGCGGGATAGACGTCAAGCTGGAGAGCCACGGTGCGGAAGCGCCAATGCTCCCGAAGACTGAGTTGGCAGATAATTGACAGATCATGGGTTTTGGCCAGTTGCTGGGCAAAATAGGCGATCGTCCCGGCCAAATTTTTACGCCATTCCCCTCCGGAAATGGTAATGGCTAGCCGCCGATCGGGATTGGGTTGGGTGATTGACTCACCCCTAGCGGGGGGACGCAACCAAGCCGTGGTCAAACCAAACTTCAGGACACCAATTTTATCCGCCGGAACCCGGAGTAGTGTCTCCAGTTGGCCGGCGGTCTGCGGCGAAATGGCCCAGAAATGGTCCACCTGTTTTATAACCTCGATACTGGCAGCATAATGACGGCGATCGGTCGCCGGCCAAGTGGCAAGTATTTCCCGTTCATATTGCAGCGGCAACAAATCGAAAACGATCGCTCGGACAGCAACCGACTTTTTGAGTACAGACATTAAGGCCAACAATGACCAGGGTCGTTCAAACGGCGAGCTGATCAGGGCACGGCCGATGGCTTTCTCTTTCAATAACTTGGTCAACTCAACAACTTGGTCATCGTGATCGGCCTGAGTATCGATTGTGACGCTTTGTCCACCGAATCGGGCAAGAAAATCGGCAATTTCGCGGGCGGGAACCGCGGCGGGGAAAAGCCAGACTCGCTCCGGCGATCCAGCCTCAAAAACATACTCAAAAAAATATTCCAGATATTTGCCGATGCCCCGCCGCCGGTTCCCGCCCGCCCACCAACTGGCATCAATTAAAATCGGTCCCTTGGTTTTCATTCCGCTTTCCAAACCATACCTCCATGCTATGATGATCTTCCGCAAAAATCTATCGGAAAGGAAACCGGTCTGTATGATTTCTCCATTCGTCATTGCTCAGCAGCAGCTTGACGCTATCGTTCCTCTCCTCGAGGGTGAATTCGAGGACCAGCAACGATTCCGTAAGGCTGTGGCGCTTTTAAAACAACCCGATCGAGTTTTAAAAACCAAACTTAACATTACTCTGGATAACGGGCAAGAAACTAAGTTTCTCGCTTTTCGCAGTCAGCATAATGATGCCCGGGGACCCTACAAAGGGGGAATCCGTTTTCATTCCGGCGTCACTGAAGACGAAGTAAAAGCGCTTTCCACCTGGATGACTTGGAAATGCGCGGTCGCGGATATTCCCTTTGGAGGGGCCAAGGGTGGGATCGTGGTGGATCCAAAAAAATTATCCCTCGCTGAAAAACAACGCCTTTCTCAAGCCTATGCCGCCTGGATCACACCGCACATCGGTCCTTGGAAAGACGTTCCGGCACCGGACGTTAATACCGACGGTCAAATTATGGCCTGGATGTTAGATACGTACGAGCAAAAAATAAACCAGCAAGCACCGGCCACTTTCACGGGCAAGCCGCTCGAATTAGGTGGCTCGCTGGGTCGCAACGAAGCCACTGGTCAGGGTGGGGTTTATATCTTGAACGCCTACGCTAAGGCCAAGAAACTAGACCCCAAAAAAACTACCGTCGCCATTCAGGGTTTTGGTAACGTTGGTTTCTGGTTTGCCCAAATCGCTTTCGATTCCGGCTATCAAGTGGTTGCCGTCTCCGACTCCCGCGGGGCGGTTTATCTTCCCACTGGTCTTAACCCGACTGAGGTGGCCAAGGCTAAACAGCAACTTGGGTCATTGGAAAAAGCCGCCGCCAAGTCCGATTGGCAGTACCGCAGCAACCAAGAATTGCTCTCTCTGCCCGTTGACATCTTGGTTCCGGCAGCACTGGAAAATGCCATCGACGTGGATAATGTCAACTTGGTTCAGGCGAAAACCGTGTTGGAAATGGCCAACGGCCCGGTCACGCCGGAGGCGGAAAAAGCCCTACTCGCGCGTAAAATTGATGTTCTGCCCGACGTTCTTTGCAACGCCGGTGGCGTGACCGTCAGCTATTTCGAGTGGGTACAAAATCTACACGGCTACCGCTGGACCAAAGAACGGGTCAACGAGGAATTGCGGGCTCACCAACTTGAAGCTTTCTCTGCTATCCAGGATATGGTTACGAAGCGATCACTCGCCTACCGTCAGGCCGCCTATGTCTTGGCCGTCAAACGAGTTGTGACCGCGGTGCTCCTCCGCGGCCGGGTTTAGCGCGCTCTATTCTTCCGACTCACTCGGAATCGCAAAGGTGCTGGGGTCAAAACCTTCCGGCAACTGGTAGGAACCAGGATCAATGTCAGCAGGCAGAGTGGCACCGCCGCCGAAACCAAGATATTCATAGACGCTTCGTCCTTCCGGCACAGGCTTAGTCGGACTGGGTTCGTTCACCTTGACCCCGTCATACTGATATTCGTTACGGGTGGTGAACTCACCGAAAGCGAACTCATCGCGCCGCAATAATAGATCTTTATTATCAAACCAGAAAGTTCGCTTGCCCTCTTGGCCCTCGGTTATTTCCTCATATTTATAACAAGTTAGAGCGCCGCAGGCCTCGGTTCCCAGCGATTTGTACGATGTCTTGGTCTTTGATTCCGCAAACTTTTCTTGGAATTCTTCGGTTGAAGGGGCCTGAATTCCAGCCGGCAAGTCTTTAGGCTCTTCCGGCTTGCTAACTTGCTTCCACCAGGAGCCATCCTTCATATCTTTTACATAGGTCGCATCGCCAATCACGATTAAGTCGCTCACTGGTTTGTTATTCTCAGAAACCGCAGTCCGAAACTTGGCCGATTCCCCTTCGATCACCATCTCGGTCGTCGTCACTTGGCCGCGACCGGAAGCGTCGGTGACGGTGCGGTAGGCTTTTACTTGGAACTGCTTGGTCAGGTGTTGGCGTACTAGTGGGTCCTCAATGTCCTTCAGCATTTCCGCAATGGCGGCATCCGCTGCGGCCTGAGAAACCGCCTCCCCCGCCTTACCGGGCAAGGTCGGTTTACAGCCAGACAAAGCAACGATCGAAATTGCGGCCACGGAAAAAAGGATTTTTTGTTTCATATCCTTCAATGATCGGGTCCGTCAGCACAAAAGTCAACTAACGCGTACGGCGGTAAACCACGAGCTTGCCACCCGCTTCATCACGGGTTCGTAAATCGCGCGGGTTGTCACCGAACACTAAACAGGCGAGTAATGAATTTTCATTAAAGTTGTGCAAAACTACGGCGTCCAATTCTTTCCGCACGAGTGAGATCAATTCCCTCCATTCGATTTTTTGGTCAGGAGAGTTTCTCACCACTTCCGCCACCCGATCCCAAAGGCGGGCCATCAAAATTCCCCGTCTCTCCATTTGCTGTTGATATTCGCGCACCACATCAGCGTGAGTTTTTTCGACCATGAATTCCTTCCTTATGCTTTAATTATTTCTTATCGAGTAATTACTTTGACTTGCGGAAGCATTTGCAATCTGGAAGCAACGTCTTCCTGAGAGCCATCTAATATTTCTAAATCAAACTCGTTGGTCGTTCCTTCGACCGGAACAACATCTCGAATTGGCATGAGTTCATTAATCATTGAAAGTCGCTCAGCAATAAATAGATCGAAAATGGCCCGCACGGCCTTCCAAATAGGATCCTGGGTAGAATCAATAGCAACGCGAATGTACTCTGACATAGACATCCTCCCTATTTGGAGGAAGTGTAGCATAGAAAAGTTTTAGCGGCTCCCTTTTACTTGGATCCCAATATGTCATTTTGGTTAATCTGAGGATCTGCTAATCTATGATCATGGGCAAAGATACTCGTCGCAACTTTCTAAAAAAATCCATTGGCGTCCTCGGTGCGGCAGGTTATGGCGCGGTTGTGGCTGGGGGAACTACCCACGCGGTCGATACCCTGTTGGCTATACAGGAGGGGAAAGAAATATTTAAGGACGAGATAAAAAAAGCCGAGAAAATATTATTAGACCGACTAGGCTTTGCACAGGGAAAACTTGAATTTGACGACCATATTGCCTCCCCAGACCAGACTAATCGAGTTTTGACCGGGGAGGTCCGGCCCTATGATTTGCATTTGAGCCAAGCAATAGTTGATGTCAAACCGGAGGAATCTACCTGGATCGGGGGTTCTGAGACAGCATCGCGAAAACGAGAGCAGCAGAATTATGACTCGGTCCGCACCTCGGTCATGGCCATCGCTACCGACGCCCATCTGGATTATTCTGTTGAATATCTAAAAGCCAATGCTGAGGCGAGCGCACTTCGTGAATGGTACCGGTTAGGTACCGGCGATCTGGCTGTTTTGCTGACCGCTTTAGCTGGAGCGGCAGCTGCAGTGCCGGAATTCAATCGTCCAAGAATCCCATATAGCTTAAATTTGGCCCGAAGACTGTTTCTTAAATTAGGCCTCGTTGCTGGAGCCGGGATCGTTGGCACCCAAGCAACCAAAAAGATTGGTGCCCAAGCAGAAGGACCCAACCTGGATGCCTTTGATTCTTTAACGCAAAAATTTCTCCGAATATTGCCCTTCGACCGTTACGTCGAGTTGCGCAATTTGATCATGACTGCCAATATGAATTCTCTATCGTCAGTTCCCCTGGCCGACTTTGCCCCTGAGGTCTCGGCTTTTGCTGGTGGTGGTCACGTGCAGATGGCTCGGGAAATTTTGCGCAGTCCTAACGAGTTGGCGAAAGATTTGTACAACTTCTTACTAGGGCGAGGCGAGGGAAAAGATCAGGGCGTACTCTACCAGTTGTTCGCTCTTTACCGGGATGCAAAAAACGATGATGAGCGCCAAAGAATTATCGCTTTCACAGCGATCGATATTGCCGGCCTGTTCGGTAATGTTGAAATTCGGTTCAATCAACCAGGGGCAAATCAGAATGACGCAATGAAAAAAGATGCTAAGTCACTTTATAACCTCCAACGGCAACGCCGGCAAGCGCCGGAATCGGATAGTGTCTTTTTAACTTTAACCAGGGCGATGGAGAAACTTGATCAAGATTTACTGGCCGGAAAAGATCCGATAATTTCCCAATCCGATTCTCAACTTGCCTGGAATTTTTTCCGAGCAGTTTGTGAGCCAATTTTTAAATCTAAGAATGCGAAATACTGGAGCTTTGATGCGAGCGAACAATGCGAGTTTGGAATACCGGTAGCTTTTGAGAATGGCAAAGAGATAACTAGGGTTTTTGGTTCTGGTACAATTGCTATCAATCGGGGTTTTGTGACGGCAATTGGTTAGTTAATAGTATAATCAACCAGATTATGAACGCGGATCTTTGTTATTTACTTTCCGGTCTTCATGTCGATGGTCAGGGAATCTTGGTTGCAGACCGAAGGGCGCCATTAGATGGAGCTATCTGCACCATGCTTCAGAAATACGCTGATGAAAATAGTGAGGATTTTTTTTCAAGTGGAACAAAAAGAGCTTTTACTAATAAATCTACCTATGAGAATGAGCAACTGGATGCAACAGTTTGCACTTGGTCAGAATGTTTTGATTCCGCCGAACTTCAAAAAATTAAAGATTTCTGTACCAAAAAAGACCTAGTTATTAATTAACCATTAATGGCCGTGAGGGCAATTGGCTAGCCCCGAACTCAAAACTTTTTCTGTTGGATTCTAGCTTGAACGTCCTGAAATATTTCCTCGGCCAAGCGAAGATTTGGAAGCCCTGACTGCTGTCGGGACCATTCCTCCGGATCCAGAAAAATATCTGGATTATCAATTAGATAGTCATGATAACGAATTTCCTTAGGAGAAACATCCCGCTTAGCTTTACGATCCCGATCAATCTCGTCGAAAGAGCGCGGCGGAGAATAAGTCACTGAAACCGTAATTTTAACCTTATTTCCCTCAGGCTCGTAAGCATACGCCATGTTCATTTCCGCAAAAAGCGGGCGCTTAGTCGCAAAAACCGTCCTGGCAAAAGCTAGATGCAGCGTCGCGATATCCGCCCCGGTGGAATTAGACTGGGGAACGATTTCTATCGGGTGACGAGCAGAAGCACCACTACCAACCGCGTACTCGAAATGAGTTTTTTCCGCTGATTTGGCGACCTGAAATTGCTTGGGCAGTGAATTGGCGAAACTCGCGGCATCGGCTTCGGATAGATGAGCGGCAGACAACGCTGTATTTTGATCCAGATTGACAGTCTTGGTAGAAATACTGGACCGATCCTTGGTTTTGGGATCCAGCCAAAGACGCACGTCAGCCGTATCGTCGGTTGCCACCCACTCGTGATGAAGAGCATCAACGGTCACCAGGCCATAACTAGCTGGGATTTGACTGGCATCAATGGTGCCTAGTACTTTATGCTCGGTTATTTCGGAGGTTTTTGGGGTTTCGTAGCTGATTCTCTTCATTAGGTCATTGTAGCAACCACAAGCGTAGATGCAAACCTCATCGAGTCGGGATGACTGGACTCGAACCAGCGACCTCACGCACCCCATGCGTGCGCTCTAAGCCATCTGAGCTACATCCCGGGTAGGAGAAATTTCCTCCGACCCCAATTATACCTTGAGAATCCCAAGAGTACAGCTGCGGCCGCCAGCGAGTCGATCACCACGTCGCGGGCCATCGGATGCCGACCCGGAACAAAGGCTTGGTGCAGCTCATCAAAAACCGCCAGCGCCGCCACCACCAGAAAAACACCCAAGAATAGGATCTTTTCTGACTTATTTTTCGGTTGGCCGAAGACCATGAGGGTCCCAAACAGAGTTAAAACCGCTAAAATCGCGTAAAAAATAGCGTGGGCGGTTTTAAACCAGACGAATTCTAATAACTTATCTTCCGGACCCGGCAACTTGGGGTGACTGGAAAGCCAATAAATAAAAGCGTACCAACTTAGAGCGGGTAAGTAGGCTAACCAGCGCTGCCATCTGAACATCACTTAATCCTACAGCATCAGCTCGTCACGAAACCACTGCCAGACCGCCATTAGGGATGGAGAAATTAGGATTAGCCAACAACCACCGGCAAACATCAGGGATAACGAGCCAAACAGCGCCTCCCTTTTCCAGCGGGCATAGGTTGCAATTTCCGCCTGGTAATCCGGTTCGGGCGCCGTCGGCCAATCCCAGCTGGCGGCAGCTGAGGCAATTGGCAATCGTTTCAACTGAGGTAGGCGGCGATCGGGCGGCTTTAAGGGCGGGCTTCCTGCCGGCGCAGCGGTGGGCAATCGCTGACCTTGATCGAAAGGCAATGATTGCGGCAGCAGGGTTGGCAAGCTTGGTTCTAATTCGTCAGTATCGATAGCCTGAGGATCTTCCACCACCGACCAATTTCGGTGGATCAGCCGCTCAAAGAAATCGGCTAACGAAACTTCGCGCCAACCACTGTCCAGCTGCAACCAGACTTTCCCCTCTTCGCTCGCCATATAGGATGGGGAACTCTCCAGTAGAATTCCCTGAGACAACAACTCGACCGACTCTCCCGCGTTATTTAAAGTAATTCCGGACTGGGAAGCATAAATCAACCGTAATTCATTGACCGCCAACGACTCGATCGAGAAATTTTTCACCGTTCCGACGGCGTCTCGAATAGAGTACAGTTCACCGGAAACCGAGGCGCCGACATTTTCCACGGCCACCCACTCCCCGTCGTCGCTACCTGGAGGATTAGGGTAGATGGCCCGCAGCTTGACCGTGGCGATCACTGGTGCCGGTAAAACCAAACCCAACAGTAACGCCAAAAATAAATATCCGCGCACCCGCTTAACTTAGCAAAAGATTCTATCCAAAAGCTTACGGTTAATAGTTAACATGCAAATAATAACTCGAGAGCTCGTCCGTATGTTTTACCCGGACATAACGTAAATTTCCGGAACCACACTTCACCGAACCGCGGAAAAGCTCGCCGTCCCGGACCGCCCGAACTTTCAAATTCCCGTAGGACTTGCTGAGCATGTCGATACCAGTATGCGGCCGACCGCCATAAAAACCCTGTCGGGCAAAACTGGTCATACCGTAACCCTGACTAATCACCGCCGGATTTTCCAGCGGCCATTCCCAGTCACCGGAAAAACCAAAACTATCGTCATACCAGACTATCGATTCCGGTTTTAAGTAACCAGCGGGATTGACGTGGGCACCATTCTTAACCACCTCGAAGTGCAGATGCGTTCCAGTCGAACATACCGAGCGACCGGAAATTACCGAAGCAATGGTATCCCCGGTTTTGACGGGTCCGGAAGGACTTTCCGACCCGCGTCCAGCAACGATCGACTGAATAGCGTTAAACTCCGCCAGGGCGAGGGCTAATCGGTTTTGGTAGACCTGTTCATTATTTTGAGTTTCAGTCAGAAGTTTATTTTTGTCCCGCTTTTGACGCTCCAGATCCTGCTGCTGAGCTTGCAGCTTGTTTCTCAGGGCCTCAACCTCGGCTTGTTTTTGTTCCTTATTTTTCTTTTCCTCGTCATACTGTTGTTTTTTGGCTTCGGTATTAAGCAGCAACTCCTGCGTGTGGGCCCGAACCTGGACCAGGTATTTTTGTTCCTTGAAGAAATTGGTTAATCCCGTCGCGGCAAAAACAAACGAGACTGAGTCGGTCGAGCTTCGTTTGTACTGATCTTGGACGCGTTGAATCAATTCCCGGGAAAGTTCATGCAGATTGATTTCCAATCCCTTGATGCGCTGGGTTAGATCCTCAATCTGAGTT
This sequence comes from Candidatus Woesebacteria bacterium, assembly GCA_963749595.1. GTDB lineage: Bacteria > Patescibacteriota > Microgenomatia > UBA1400 > UBA1396 > CAVVNJ01. Next base: position 202,669 of record CAVVNJ010000008.1, on the reverse strand, counting down.
TCTAACAACTGGATTTCCAGCGCCGATTTTTCAATCTCCTTTTGGGTGAGTAGAATCTTGCTATCCAAAAATCGAATCGCGGAAGATAGGGTGTTTCTCTCCTCCTGCAAGGATTTAATTTTAGCTTCCAGTTCAGCAATTTCCTGCTTTTTCTTTTCTAAATCTTCGGTGGTGCCACCTAGGCCATTGGGAAAAGCTTCTTCAAAGTCGTGACTCTCACCTTGGTTGGCCAAAACTGGGTGTAATCCGGAAACAAAACCCGCTAACCCGACCACTATAGTCAGGGAGAAGATGACCAAAAACCAGGTACGGATCACTCTCATGTCATGCCCAGTATAAAGATTTTTAGACTCGGTACAACCGGCGCGCACTAAGTAAGCTGGCCAGCATTCCCAAGAGCAAGCCAGCCAAGGTTCCAACCCCCAGCAGACCCAACATCACCAGGGGCGGCACCGGCAGCAAATTCACTTCACCGAAAAATTGTTGAATGCTGGGTGAAGCATACAGCAGGGCAATATAGACCGCCGACCAAGCGAAAAGCGAGCCGATCGCCCCGTAAATCATGCCTTCCAAAAGAAAAGGCCGCTGAATATACCATTTTGAAGCCCCCAGCAAACGCAGCACCCGAATTTCGTATTTTTTTGTGGTGATGCGCAAACTGGTAATGACCAGAATCACTAGTAATGAAGTGATCGTGAACACCACCATGATGCCGAAGCCAATCCGCCGGAGCAAGTCGGTCCAATAACGAAGACTATCGACAACATCTTTTTGGTAGACCACCTCATCAATGCCCTCCAGAGATTTCAAATCTTCCGCCGCCACCGCCAACTGATCCAGCAGATGGGTGGAAATCTCGATTGAAGGCGGGAGAATGTCGGCCGTCACCAACTCCAGCAATACCGGGTCACTACCTGATTGCCGACGGTAGATTTCCAACGCTTCTTCTTGAGTAATCAACCTAATTTCCTTGGTATAATTTTTTGTCCGCAAGGATTCGACATGATTACTCAATGTTTCCGCCAGCGTATCCTGCTTGAAGAAAGCGGTCACCTGAGGGCGAGTCTCAAAATACTGCAGAACTTTATGCGAACCGACCAGGAAGAGCGTCAGGCTGTATCCGATCAAAAACGTAAGAAACAAAATCAGCACGGCCGCGGCAGCCTGATAAGGCGACCGGCGGATACTGGTTAAAGCCTGGCGGAAGGTGTTCACTCTTCCTCCTTCTTACGAAGGGAATATTTCTTCTCCTTTTTAGCGGTTGATTCCGGCGGTTCGGAATGAGGCTCAGTAAGAATTTGACCCCGATGGAGATGAACCTCCTCGCTAGGAAAAGCGGCTAAGAGAGTTTGATCATGGGTGGCCACGATCACCGTGGTTCCTAATTCGGCAATTTTTTTAAGAATACCACCAATCACCAAAGAGGTTTGCGGATCCAGATTACCGGTTGGCTCATCGGCAAAAAGTACCTCTGGCGACATCACGAGCGAACGAGCAATCGCGACCCGTTGCAGCTCGCCGCCGGAAAGTTGATTGGGAAACATTTCTGACCGATCGGCCAGGCCAACCAATTCCAACACCTCTTTCACTTTGGTTTTAATGGTCGCAGATTTGGTCCCGGTAATTTCCAAGGCTAAGGCCACATTTTCGGCCACTGTCCGATCGGCAATCAGCTTGTAGTCCTGAAAAACCACCGCCACCCGCCGCCGGAGCTGAGGAATCGCTTTCTCCGGCAAAGCTAGGATTGATTCACCGTTAACCAAAACGTCACCTTCGCTCGGTTTCATTTCACGGATTAGTAAACGCATGAGGGTAGTTTTACCGGCACCCGACTCGCCAACCAGATAAGTTAAAGTTTTTGGCTCAATGGCCAAGTTTACATTTTTCAAACCAATAAACCCGTTGGCAAAAACTTTGCTTATCCCAACGAATTCAACCGCCGCCATAGGGTTATTCCTTATACCAGGATGGCTTTTCAGCGCTCAGCTCAAGAACTTCCAAACGGCCAACATCCATTAACCAGCCGGCCTTCTGGGCTTTGAACGTTTCGCCCCAAACGTGGACTTTCATCCCCTCAAACTGGTCCAGATCCACCACGGTAGAAGTTAGGTAAACATTCTGAGATTTGCCGCCAGCGCGAAGTAAGGTATGCGAACCCTCGCCGTCCAGACCGCCTTTAATCAAGTCCCCTTCCACGTCATCGCGGAAAGTTTCTTGATCCGGGACGCCAAACACTACGCCTACCTCGATCTTGTTTTCGACTTCTTCCGGTGTGGCCGCTTGTTCAACCGGAGCCGCGGCAGGCGGGGCAATAAAACGGGCCAAGACCAGGCTAGTCCCCAAACCGGCCGCTATCACCGCGAGCATTACGCCAACAACGACCTTTTTTGACACTTTCTCAAGCATAACCTTCTCCTCAACTAGGGGCGGATTGGGTAATTTCTCAACCGCTTCCATCGCCCGAGTCTTGAATGTTTCCGTCGACTCGGCCACTTTATCAGGCACGTCAGATAGCTTGACACGATCGAATGACATTACACCACTATACCAGCCTTGATTCGCTTACAAAAGAGCAACTTCGGCAAAGATAAACTCGTCCAAATCGCCATCCAGCACGCCGGCCGTGTCCGAAGTTTCCACTTCGGTCCGAGTATCTTTGACTAGATGATAAGGATGTAGAACGTAGTTGCGAATCTGATTGCCCCACGATGCCTGGCGGTGCTCGCCTTTGACCGCCGCCAGTTCATTCTTCCGTGCCAACTCATGCTGTTCGGCTAGCTTGCCCTTTAGTAACTGCATGGCCAATTTCTTGTTTTGCTCTTGACTCCGTTCCTGGCGGGTTTCGATCACGATTCCGGTGGGAAGATGAGTTAGACGAACAGCGGTGTTAACTTTATTGACGTTTTGCCCACCCGCGCCACCGGCCCGGGTAAATTGCCAATCGAGTTCATTGGGATTAAGCGCCACCGACTCGTCTTCCTCCGGTAAAAGCGGTGCCACCTCCACTCCGGCAAAAGAAGTCTGTCGCAAAGCGTCGGCGTTAAACGGACTCTGACGAACTAGACGGTGCGTGCCCTGCTCACCTTTCAGATAGCCATAAGCATAAGGCGCGTGCACCAGGTAACTGGCAGATTTGATACCAGCCTCCTCGCCGCGGCTTTCTTCAATCAGCTCGTACTTCCACCCCTTGCGTTCAAAAAAACGCTCGTACATGCGTTGAACCAGGCTAGCCCAATCCATCGCTTCCGTGCCACCCTGACCGGAGTGAATAGCCAACTGGGCTTCAGAGGCATCATAAGGGCCACTCAGATAAGTACGCAACTCGATCAACTTATTTACTTTTTCCAACCGGCCAATCTGCCTTTCAAGATCGTGCGAGAGTGATTCATCCGGCTGTTCTTCCAACAGCTCGATCGTCGCCGCAATATCAGCCAACAAACTTTCCTGCTCAGCTAACAGATCCAACTCCGCTTGGGCGGCGGCAATTTGCTGGTTAATGACCGCCGCTTTGGATTGGTCCTGCCAAAAATCCGGCACCAAAGTCTGCTGCTGAAGGGTTTCCAGCTCGTGCTGTTTCGCCTGACGAGAAATTGATTCGCGGAGACTATCGGCCTTGGCGCGAGTCTGTTCCCAACGATCATTGAGGGCCTTGTTCAGAATCATAACGGGTAGTATAGCACTCGGTCTTTACTGGATTTATCGATTTTTTTCAAAGGTTTCAACCACCCCTTTGCAGTATTGATAGCGGGCTTCGTTGACGGTGGCAGCCGAAACATCATTCACTTTCCACTCGACATTCTCCGCTACCGAGTCCAGCACCGCCCGGCTGCCGCGCTCGCGAAACTGGCGCCAAAGCTCCTCAGGAGTCACCGCTACCTCAGCTGATAGGGTGGCTTGACCGATTGAATCCAGATCCAAGGGAAAAAGATCTGGTAATGACACTTGTCCGTCCGCCAGTTGGCGAATGTACTGGGCAGCGACCCGATCGGCGTCAGCGGCGGTTTGCGCAAGGTTTTCGGTCGATGACGGCAGATACTGAGCCAGAGAAATCGTCGGCTGGTAGGGGGAAAATTTTATCCACCACAGCAAACCGCCGCCGCCCACAATCAACAGAAGGAGAAGTAATTTAGCGCGCCACACCCATTCAGTATAGCCTACTCGTAGCGCAGCGCCTCGATCGGCGAAAGATCGGCCGCCCGTTTTGCCGGGGCAGCACCAAAGACTAAACCGACCACCGTCGAAACGCCAAAAGCGAGGATCACGGCCTCGATCGTAACTTTCGCCGGAAAATACTGCTGAATGACTAATGACCCACCAAAAGCGATCGCTAGCCCAATCAGCCCGCCTAAGACCGACAGCAAGGCCGCCTCGATCAGAAACTGCAGCAAGATTAGGTTGGGCGTGGCGCCCAAAGCCTTGCGCAGACCGATCTCCCGCGTCCGTTCGGTGACCGAAACCAGCATGATGTTCATGATGCCGATACCGCCCACGACCAGAGAAATGGCCGCTATGCCACCTAGCCCCAGCGTCAAAACGCCCAAAATCTGATTGATTGTACTCAGCACTTGCGCCTGGTCAACCACGGTGAACTCGTCCTCCTTGAGGTGCTTGAGCATGGTTTTTTCCGCACCCACTTTTGCCTCATCCACCAGATCTTTGTTTCTGGCCTCCAATAAAAAATGATCAATTAGCTCAGAGTTGACGTGATCAAACATGGTCTGCAACGGCAAAAATACATAATTATCGGCGCCCTGACCCCCAAGACCGCCCTTTTCTTCCAGTACCCCGGTTACCACGTAAGTCTGAGCGTCCAGCTTGAATTTTTTGTTGACCGGATCTATCTCTCCGAATAATTCTTCCGCTACTTTGTGCCCTAGCACGGCCACTCTTTCTTTCCGATCGTCGTCCGAGGACGAAAACCACTCTCCTTTCACCACTGCCGCGTTAAGAATATTGCCATAATTACTGGTTACCCCCAGCAGAGTCACTTTCTTAGTCGTGTCGCGATATTTGCCGACCGCAAAGTTGGTTGCCGCGATTGCGCCGTCCCGAATTACGTCCCGATTTTCGCGCAGGACGGAGTTGAGAAAATTGGTCTTTAGTGTTGGGCGAAGACTCTCTAATACCGTTTCCGGACCCCCAAAGGATGACCCGCCCTCACCAAAGGGGTTTCCCGGCACAATGTAAACAGTATTGGTTCCCAAGCTGGCAAACTGCGCTGTGACAAAGGCCTGCAATCCGGTACCAATGCTGGTTAACAACACCACCGACCCAACACCAATGATCACGCCCAGCATGGTTAGAAACGACCGGGTTTTGTTGACCAAGATCGCCTTCAGCGCAATTAAGATCGTATCTTTCATTGTTTTCTTTTCCCTTGGTTGGCCACGGCGCGGCGTAACTCCGCCTCGTTTTTCGGTTTAAAATCTTTGACGATGCGGCCATCTTTAAACAACACCAACCGGTGCGCTTCCTCCGCCGTTTCCAATTCATGAGTCACCAAAATAATGGTCTTGCCCTCATGGTGCAGATCACTTAGCAGCTTGACGATTTCCTCACCGCTTTTGGAATCCAGGTTACCAGTTGGTTCGTCGGCAAAAATTATCGAGGGGTCGTTGATTAGCGCCCGGGCAATCGCTACCCGCTGCTGCTGGCCGCCGGAAAGTTGAGAGGGTTGGTTGTGGATCCGGTCACTCAAACCAACCTTTTCTAATATCGCCAAAGCTCGTCGCTGCCGCTCCTTACTTGGAACGCCAGCGTAAACCAGGGGTAAGGCAACATTATCCAGGGCAGAGGTGCGGGGCAGCAAATTGAACTGCTGAAAGATAAACCCGATCTCGCGGTTTCTCAGCCTGGCACGCTCGATTTCGTTGTATTCGGTGACATTTTTATCCTTGAGCAGTATCGCGCCGGAGGTAGGTTGGGCCAGCATGCTGGCCACTTGCAGGAAAGTTGATTTACCTGAACCGGACGGACCCATCACAGCCAAATATTCGCCCGCGTCAACCGACAAACTGATCTGGTCCAACGCCCTGATCGTCGTTTCTCCCAACTCGTAGTGTTTAGAGACCGTGTTGAGTTGCAGCAACATGTTTACTCGGGGACAACGATTTCGTCGTTTTCGCTCAAACCAGAGATAACCTCAATCTTTTCTTCCGATTCCAGTCCGGTGACGATTTCCCTTTCGGCCGCAGCGTTCTCCCCGGTTTTAACATCAACGAAAGTCGAGCTGTTGCGTTGTTTGATGGCGATCTGAGGAATTGTCAGGACATTTTCCCGCGTGTCAATCGTGATCGAAACGTCGCCGTTCATACCAAGTTTGAAGGACTGCAGTTGAGGATCGGATAACGGAAACTCAACCACGAATACGGTGCCGGTCGTGCTTTGGGCGCTGGTATAAGCAATATAGCTGACCCGGCTGGCAAAATCCTGATCCGGAAATGAATCCAGGGAAATCGTGGCCGACTGGCTAGCTTTGACCAAACTGATATCCGCCTCATCCACCGCTGCCCGGAAAACCAACGTTTTCGGATCGACAATCTCAAAAGTATCGGTCGCCAACAGCTGCACCCCGGGCACCATCGTCGGCGCATGGGTCAGTAGTCCGTCCATTGGCGCGTAAAGGGCGGTGTTCTTGATGGCAATATCGCGGATTTCAACATCAAGCACCGAGTTGTTCAGGGTCCATTGATCCTGATCTTTATCACGCGACTCGCTCTTGGGCAGAGTGCGGTCTTTGGAATCATCCAAGCGTTGCTCCCAATCCCAACGCTCGGTTAAATAATCATTCAAATCTTGCTGCAACTGTTTCTGCAACGTTGCCCGATCAATCGTGGCGATGGTTTGCCATTTTTTAACAAACTCACCCTCCTTGGCACCGATATAAACTACTTTGCCACCGGCAATAAAGCGCAAACTGGCTTTTTCCTTGGCATCAACCACACCGGAAACTTCCAGGGTTTTGGTCAAATTCTCAATTTTTGGCTTCTCAAACACCAATTTGGGCCGGTTTTTTTGTTGTTGGCGAAAACGCCAAAAAACAATCAGACTAATTACGACTAATAGAAAAAGTATTAACTTCCAACGCCGCCGAAAAATACGGGTCAATCCGGATAGGAAACGCCGAAAAAGATTAGGATCTGATTGTGGCTCAGTAGGCATAGTGCTCGATTTGAATACTCAACGTATACTATAGACTTAAGGCTTATGCATGTCATCGTACAAGGGGTGGACACTTTTTATCAAGCGATCGGGCGTCAACCGAGTGCTTTATTGTTGTTGCCCGGTTGGGGCAACTCCTGGGAAGCTTGGGCGCCGTTAATTCCCGAACTGAGTCGCCGGCACCGCTTATTGATCCCTGATCTTCCCGGCTTCGGTCAATCCCAATCGCCGGAACATGGCTGGAATATGGCCGAGTATAGTGAATGGCTAGCCGAGTTTCTTCGCACTCAAAAAATTGAGCGATTAGCTGGAGTGCTCGGGCATTCGTTTGGCGGCAAACTGGCCGCCTTTGGTTGGTGGGCAGAAAATTCCTCTCTCCCCCCGGTCGAAAAGGGATTTTTCTTGATTGATCCTTCGGGAATTACCAATGGACTATCCATTCCCCGACAACTAATCCGCTCACTGGCCCAGTCGATTCCCAGAAAGCTCAAGCGCGGACCGCTCGCCAACTTTCGACGTCGGGTATATACCAAAGTATTGCAAGAAACCGATTATTTTTCGGCCACCAAATTCCAGGAGGAGACCCTGAATTTAATTTTGCGGGAGGATATCCGCGACCACGCCATTGAAAAAGATTGGCCACTCCACTTGGCCTGGGGCGAGTATGACCCGGCCACCCCATTATGGATGGCTTATGAGTTTGCCAAAATATCCGCTGAATCCGAGGTTTTCGTGGTGCCGCAAACCGGTCACTTCCCCCATCAGGAGAAAACCGAGTTGATTTTGCACTGGCTGGAGGCCTACGGTCTATGAACTATCGCCTCACCACCTTGCTGGCTATCCTGCAACAAGCCGAGTATGACCGCTCAACTTTTTGGCGCTGGGTTCAGGCTGATCGACCGAAGACCGGACTTGAACAGCTAAACTCCGTTCAACCGGAACGTTGGACGCCAAAATTGCGCCTGATCCGGTCTTTGGGTAGCTGGTTGCAATTATTTTTCGGCGCGCCGCGCGCGGTCAGCATTAGCTCTCTCCTGGTTTCTTTTCCCCAAACACTAGCCGCCGGTTGGTTGCTTTTCCGCGCGGCGCGCCGATTGCGACAACGGCAGTCAGAGGGCTTAACCGTAATCGCCGTTGCCGGCAGCTACGGTAAAACCTCGGTTAAACATGCCCTTCATCACGTATTGAGTTCTCGCCACTTTACTCTGATGACGCCGGAGAGTGTGAATACCCCGCTGGGCATCGCAGCAATCGTGAGTCGGCTCAACAATAAACATTCCGTTTTCCTGGTCGAGTTTGGTGAACAGAAGCCCGGCGATCTCCAACACCTGATGAGTTTGGTCCAGCCAGATATTGTGGTCGTGACACCGATCGGTTTTGCCCATAGTGAGCACTTTGGCTCGGAAAAAAGACTAACGGCCGCTTTCAAAGAATTGTCGACTACCACCAGTCCCGTTCTGTTTATCGTCGATGACCGCAACCGCGATAAATTTTCGGCCGAGGCTGAAATTATCTGGTACGGCACCCAAACCGAATCATCATTCCGCATCGAGCAAGCGGAAATCGATGATTTAACAACCAGAGGCCGCCTCATCGCTCCCGGATTTTCTGCCGAAGTCACGGCGCCGTTACTAGGCCAGCATCAGTTGGTTAATCATTTGCCCGGAGTAGCAATCTTGAATTTAGACCAGTCACTCGAAAAAGTTGCCGCTGCTTTCCACTACTGTCCCCCGGTGCCACGTCGGTTAGAAGTCCATCGCAATCCAAATGGAACAGTTGTCATCGACAATAGTTACAACACCAATCCGGGGTCCTGGCAGGAAATGAAGAAGCTAATAACTTCACTTTCCCTTGGAAAAGTGGTGATTATTACCGCCGGTTTTGTTGAACTCGATTCCGAAACAACCAAGATCGAACATGGGAAATTGACCGAGGACCTCAAAACAATCGCCTCAGGAACAATTATCCTGCGGTCCCGTTTTAACCAACCACTACGCCACGAGTTAGCCCATTATGCCCAAACCCATTCGACTTTCCGTTATGGCGAGGCTGATTCCTTGAGTGAAGCGCTGGAGATCATCGGCTCGGAGCGATGGCCGCTCGATGTCATTTGGTTGGAGGGCGGGTGCCGGGAACTATACCAATGAGCCTAACAACAGTTATTTACTTCTTCTTTTGTGAAACCAAATGCTGTTAACTCTTGCCCGATAATTTGGTGCAATCTGCCGTGCTCGAAATCGTGCCGGGGGACCATGATAAAAGGTCGTTGGTTTGAGACGATCGGTTTTCTAACTGGATGAACAAATTTGTAATGACCTCCCCGACCTGATGTTTCATCAAGAACAAAGCCAAGACACCTAAGAACATCAATAATCTCTGATCGTTTGCGGGAAGCTTACCCACTTCGGCTACACCCTCGCAAACCTTTGGGGCAAAACGAGCGAGGAAGTTTTTCCTGAACCTCGACCAATGGACTGGAATACGTCAGGCGATCTTTTAGCGATGTAACGAGGAACACCAAAGTATGTAAAGATGGCGTCATTTACCATCTCGGTCAGTTGCTCATTACTTATTCCCTGGACAAAAACAGTATATAGGCCTGGGTAATCAGGAGCACTATAAATTATGGTCTTGCTATCCTTGTCCAGATCCGCCTCAAATCTGATGTTCTGTGGGCATGGCCAGTTGTATGGACGCTTGAATAATTCGTAAATACAAAATTGGAAAAATTCAGAAATCGCGGCCGTTAAACTATCCATTTTCCCTCCTTCGTCATCTATTCGGTATTATAACAAGCGTACTTAGTTTCTATCACAACTTCGCACTCCTGACAATAGAGCTAACCCAAGAGTTCGTCGACATATTTGGCTAGTTGATTGCTCCACTCGACGGTGTAAGGCAGTTTCAATTTCGTCACATGGTCATTGTTGGCCGAGGGAATCAGTAATTGAATTGGTGTTTTTCCTGGACTGCGCTTCAGAAGAGCGCCGAGTTTTTTTAACACCTCCGGATCAATGCCGCGCGGAATGGTAATTTCTTCGGCGGCAACGGTGCTAATCTCTTCTTCCACCCCATCAACGTTTACCACTGGAGACCAAACTTTTTCCGCGACAATTTGCGGCTCATCGTCACGGGTATCCAGTTTGCCACGGACTAAAACCGCCATGTCGTCCTGAAAATATTTTTCCCCCAACACGTAAGTTTTTGGGAAACAAACGACCCGAATCGAGCCAGACTGGTCTTCCAGCGTGCCAAAAGCCATTTTGTCACCGGTTCGCTTGGTCCGGACCTGTTTGACACCCGCTAGTATCCCGCCCAACACAAAGGTTTGATCTTTATGGATATCCGGATCCAGATCGGAAATTTTCCGGTCGGCTTGTTTGGATATTTCCTTGAGAACCCGCGACATTGGGTGGTCAGTCAAGTAAAAACCTAACAGCTCTTTTTCGTAAGAAAGCAACTCGGCTTGGGGATACTCTGCCAACTGCGGAAAAGTATCCTTAACCTCGGTCACAGTTTTCGAGCCACCACCACCGAATAAGGAATCCTGCCCTTCCACTTCACTCTGAAACTGGGCAGCCTGGGCCCGAATTTGCTCAAGATTTTCCAAAATACTGGAACGAGTGCTAAAGCGATCGAACGCCCCGACCCGAGCCAAACTTTCCACCACTTTTTTGTTCACTTTGCGAGCATCAACGCGTTGTAGAAAATCGGTAAAGGAAGCAAATGGACCATCCACCCGGACCGAAAGAATGGACTCAATGGCGGCGGTCCCGACATTTTTAATCGCCCCGAGTCCGAAACGAATCGCTAAATTATTTAGCGAGCTCTTGTTCTCCTCCAGTGAAAAGCCAACATCGGACTGATTAATATCCGGCGGCAAGATCAAAATCTTCATGGATCGGCATTCATCAACCGCCTGCATCACTTTTTCTTCCCGCTTCTGGCTGTGGGACAACGACTCAACCGAGGCCAAGGCACACATGTACTCGACGGGGTACTTAACCTTCATGTAGGCCGTACGGTAAGCCACCATGGCGTAACTGGCAGCGTGAGCTTTGTTAAACCCATAGCCGGCAAATTTTTCAATATAGCTCCAAACCTGTTCGGCCACCTTCTTGGTATATCCTTTTTCCACCGCCCGGCGGACAAATTCGGAGTGTTGTTCCTGCATGATCGAGATCTTCTTCTTACCAATCGCTTTGCGCAAAATATCCGCTTCACCCAATGAATAGCCAGCTAAAATGTTGGCCACGGCCAGAGCCTGCTCCTGGTAAACCATGTAACCGTATGTTTCCTCAAAAACCGATTTAAGATCAGCGTGGGGATACTCGATTTTTTCCGGATGGTGCTTGGCTTCAATAAAGCCGGGAATCAGGTCCATTGGCCCCGGCCGGTACAAGGCCACCATAGCGGTAATGTCCGAGAATTTATTCGGTTGCAGTTGTCGCGCCACCCGGCGCATGCCAGCTGATTCCAACTGGAACACACCGGTGGTATCACCCCGGGACAACATGGCAAAAACAGCGCGGTCATCGATTGGAATTCGGTCTAAATCAACGGCCAGATTCTTTATTTTTTTTACATTTTCGATCGCCTCACCCAAGATAGACAGGTTGCGCAAACCCAAGAAATCGAATTTCAATAATCCGATGGCCTTGTCGCCGGAAACGTTGGCGTCCAGTACGTACATATCATACTGGGTGATGATTTTGCCTTCTTTGCTTTCACGCTGGATCGGACAGTAGTTAGTAATGTCATCGTCGGCGACCACCACTGCGGCGGCATGGACACTGGAATGACGGACTGAGCCTTCAACTTTCAGCGCCAGCTCGAACAATTTTTTATATTTGGGTAACTGGCTGTATTGTTTTAATTCGGGAACATTCTTGATCGCTTCTTCTAAACCACCCTCCGCCGGAATTAATTTGGCGATCCGGTCCGGATCCTCATAGGGCAAACCCAACACCCGGCCAATATCCCGAATGGCCACCCGAGCCTCCATGCGTCCAAAAGTGATGACGTTGGCCACCCGATCAACGCCGTACTTCTGGGTCACGTACTCGATCACTTCTTCCCGGCGGGTATCGGCAAAATCCATATCAATATCCGGCGGCGAGGGTCGCTGGGGATTGAGGAAACGTTCAAACTTCAAATCATGTTCGAGCGGATTAATGGTCGTGATGCCCAAGGAATAAGACACCAGCGACCCCGCCGCCGAACCACGACCGGGACCAACGTAAATGCCGTTGTCCTTGGCCCAACGGACAAAATCTTGAACGATCAAGAAGTAAGCGGCATAGCCCTTGCTGATGATCACTTCTAATTCATAATCTAGTCGCTTAATAATCTCCTCATCCACCCGATTAATCACCCGCTCCACTCCCTCCAGAGTCAGCTGGCGCAGATAACTTTCTTCGGTTTGCCCTTCCGGCACGGCGAATTTAGGCAGAATCCAGTTGCCGGTGGGAATCACTTTTTCTTCGCAAGCCGCCGCGATTTTAATCGTGTTTTCCAAGGCGTCGGGATAACGGGCAAACAACTCCGCCATTTCATCAGTGCTTCGCAAATAAAAGTCCGGTGAATTTAACATGGTCATGCGATCGGTATCGCTCACCATCCGCCGGGTCGCCACACACAATAGGGCATCTTGCGCTTCAGCATCATCGGGATCCACGTAGTGCACGTCATTAGTGGCCACTAGAGGAATACCAGTTTCCCGGGATAAACGCACCATCTCCGCCGCTACTTCCTGAACCTCCGGAATATTTTGATGATTTTGAATCTCAACGTAAAAATTACCCTCGAACAATTCGTAGTATTTTTTAATCAAAGTCTTGGCCTCATCCGACTTTCCGTCCATGATTAATCGGGAAAACATGCTGGCTAGACAACCGGTGGTGGCGATCACGCCCTCGTGATGTTCCCGAAGCAATTCTTCGTCCACGCGTGGCTTGTAAGAAAAACCCTCCAAGTGAGCCCGGGAAGTTAGTTTCATCAAGTTCTGGTAGCCTTTGAAGTTCTTGGCCAGAAGTGTGATATGAAAGGCGTCACTGCCCATTTTTACCTGTTTGTTCAAGCGGGAGGTCGCCGACATGTAGGCTTCCAGACCAATAATTGGCTTGACCCCGGCCTCAAGGGCGGCATTATAGAAGTGAACGGCACCGTACATGGCACCATGATCGGTCATGCCCAGCGCAGGCTGATCAAATTCTTTAGCACGCGCCAAAAGTTTGGGAATTTTACTCAAACCATCGAGCAACGAATACTCAGTATGAACGTGCAGGTGCGCAAAGGACATGGCCCTAGTGTACCAGAGAAAAGACGGTTGTTATCAACCGACCGCTTGTTCTTGAGCGGTTGGCTCCTTGATCGCGTCCTGGGCCCGATTGGTCGAGTTTTGCAGTTCCTGATCCCAGAGGCGGTTCAAAACACTGGCTGTGTCAGCCACCTCATTTGGGGTTGGCTCATCGTCTTCGTCAACTACCTTTTGCACTAGTTTTTCGATATTTTCATACATTTGGGCAAAATCGTCTTCCAGTTCACCTAAGATCGCTTCCTTGTCATCTTCCGGCAGGCTCGCGAACAAGGCGGCATGCTGGGCCTTAAGATCGGTCGAGGCGGCGCTTATTTCCGTAACATTCAAAGATTGAAGAATATCGATTAATCCGTCATCTTCAAATTCCTCGCGGGTGAAACCAAACTGCTCAGCATTAATTGCCGCTCTAATGGCTGAAATAAAGTCCGGACCTTTCTCCGATAGAAACTCCGTGACGTTGAACTCTCCCTCGGAATCTGGTGTCCAATCCATCGCCTCATCAGGCAACAGCCCGGCGGCAACCATGGCATTTTTGTCTCTAAGGCTGGCTTTGGAAAAAGCCTCCGAGATACGTTCAAACAAGGTGGCAATTCCCTCGTCATCCAGCACCGCTTCTGATTTGGCCCGGGCACTTAACCAGTTGGTATATTCATTGAATTTTTCCTCACGGTTATAACCCGCCGGGAAGTGAGCTGATAAATGATTCCATGCGGAAGCAACTTGCTCATCCAATGACTCGAGGAGCTCAGTTGAGCCGTTGTCATCTTCCAATTCCAACGCCTCTTTATACGCCTTAATGCGTTCAGACTGATCTTTTTCCAGATAAACTTTGGTAAATTTGTCAGCGGCACCATCATGCCAAAGCTTCAGATATTTAAGCGCGTTTTTCACTGCTGCCGCAATTTCATCAGCATTTTCAGGGAATGATTTTTGTAAATCCTGATAAATTGACAATAATTCCTCATCTTCACCCGGTAAATACCGCCAAATCGCCGCGAAAGCATCGCGAAGTATAGCGGTAACACTGCGGTGCACGCCGCCTCTTTTGTCGGTATAGCCATCAAGGTCGCGATTAATATATTCGATTGTCTTGGCCAAGGTCAACTCGATGCCCGGTCCAAGCTCAACTTTCTTATTGTCCGCGGCACTGGCTTCTTGATAATTGCGATAATCGCGTTCAAAATCTTTTGCCAACCGCTTGAGTTCCAAAAATGGCAGCCGCAAACGATTGCGGAACTCCTGAACCCCTACCGCTAACAATTCTTGGTCGGTTGGTTCAGCGCCTCGGAAATATTCCGAACCATATAGTGATATGGTCGAAAGTAATGGATCGCCAACAATTTGCTCACGCCAATCAGTCATCTCGTCAGAGGGAGCATTTTCCCAATCGTAGATTCTGGCTCGGTCACCCACCGTGTAGACGTATCTGCCTGAAGGTTGTTTGGCCCTGGTAACATTGGTCTTTTTGTCCGTCGGTTTACCGTTGTCGATAAATTCTTGCATGGCGATCGTATCAGGGAGAAGCGGGAAAATCAGTCCTGCCCCATCTTGATCAGCAACCCGCATCATCACACCATCTTGATTTAGGGCCCGCTCCATCTCTTTCAGGTAAACCTCACCAGGCCGCGAAGTGGCTTTCTCTTTGCGGTTATAGAGAGCTAATTTGCCACGCTCAACAAAAGAAATCTTCTTCTTGGGGGCTGTTGACTTCTCGTCTTCCGATTCCTCATCATCCTCGTCATCGTCTGGTTCAGCTGGTGGACGGCCATATGCTTCGTATAACCAGTCTAAATCACCATTTGCACGCTCATGTGACATAAGTCCCCTCTACGCTTTTAATTTTTCCGCGATTGCTTTCTTCACCGCCTCGGGATCCATCTTCCGGCCCAACTTTCGCATGACCTGGCCGATAAAAACACCGATTACCTGTATCTTACCACTTTGATAGTTTTCAATGGCCGATTGATTCGCCGGATCGGACAAAACCTCAGCCATTATCCGGCTCAGTTCGTCTTCATCAACCGCTGCTACCGCGTAGATTTTTTCAGCTTGCTCGATGATTCTTCTAATTTCACTCGGAGCATCACCAACCTCGGAAACCGGATCAATTAACCAAGTCGTCACTTTTTGGTTGACGATCGCACTGGCCACTTTCTGGGCACCGACCGTCGAGTCCTTGGCCAAACGCAACAATTGCTCGATGGCGGCTAGAATCAGTGGCTCGGCCGACAGCACGCGGGCATTCTGCTCGCTCAAACCAAATTCCGTCTGCCAACGCTGGATCTTAGCGCTCGGCAACTCGGGAAGTTCTTTTCTGATGGCCGCAATAAAATCTGCCGTAAGAACCAACGGCGGAATGTCCGGATCGGGAAAGTAACGGTAGTCTTCGGCGTCTTCTTTGGAACGCTGACTGTAGGTCTGACCTTTGGCATCATTCCAACCGCGCGTTTCCTGCTTGGGTACTTCGCCGCGCTCCCGCAGCTCGGTATGCCGGGCAATTTCGTAGTTGATAGATCGTTCCAAAAAGCGGAAAGAATTTAAATTTTTTACCTCGACTTTATAGGGTGGCAACTCGTTTTTGGATTTTTCCTCTTCGGATTGAACCGAGATATTGGCTTCCAAGCGCAACGATCCCTTTTCCATGTCGCAATCCGATACGCCCAGATAGCGCAAGATCTGCACCAGGTTTTTCGCGTATTCGCGGGCCTGTTCGCCGGAGTGAATGTCAGGCTTAGTGACGATCTCGACCAGACCCACGCCTGATCGATTGAAGTCGACCAGGGAAACATCACTGTGTTCGACACCCGCCGATTCCATTTCTTCCGGAGTAAGGGTCACATGCTGCAGCTTGGCGGTATCTTCTTCCAGATGCACCCGCTCCAACCGGACTAGTCCGAGGCTGGTTTCTACCTGTCCGCCCACACAAAGCGGTTGGTCATACTGGGAAATCTGGTAGCCCTTGGGCAGATCCGGATAAAAATAATTCTTGCGGTCAAATTTACTCTCTTTGGCGATCTCACTTCCCACCGCCAAGCCGATTTTAATCGTTCGCCGAATCCCTTCGCCATTGGCGATCGGCAAAGCACCGGGAAGACCAAAACAAACCGGACAGATATTGGTATTAGGCGTCACGCCAAAATGATCAGCCGGACAGCCGCAGAACATCTTGGACTGGGTGCGTAGTTCAACATGGATTTCCAAACCAATGATGGGTGTAAAACTCATGTTCGCTCCTGTCTGGCCCAAGAATTCCAATCAGTAGCTTGTTCGTAGGCGTAGGCGGCGGTTAATAATTCGGTTTCGGCAAACTGCGGGCCAACGATCATCAGACCCAATGGTAAATTAGTTTTTGGATCGCGGTAGCAAGGTACACTGATCGCCGGCAAGCCGGCGGCGGAACGTGGTTCGGCTAATTTGTCGATCATCTCGCCAAAAAATGGATATTTGGCACTTTCGCCCAACGGCCAGGCGTAACTGGGCATGCTGAGTGAAACCAACAGATCAAATTGCCCAAACAAACGGTTAAAGTCATTGATAAAAGCCGTGCGCACCTTCTGGGCCTGCACATAATAACGGTCGGCATAACCTTTCGATAAGGTGTAAGTACCAAGCATAATCCGGCGTTTGGCCTCGGCGCCAAAGGCGGATCGATCGTGTCCGTAACGCAAACCATCATAACGAGCCAGGTTGCTGGAAACCTCGCTGCGCTGCAATACCGCATACATGCCGATTGCTGGTTCGGGATTCATGGCTTCGACCGATTCAACTTGCGCGCCCTGCTGGCGCAAGACTTCAACGGCGGCTGACAGAATAGGCTTCATCTCATTTGGAAGAACCGACTCATAAATGACCCCAATTTTTTTGCCTTTAATTCCGGTCCTCAGCCCGGAAAGATAGTCAGGAACCGGTTTGGTTGAGGAAGTGCCATCATTGGGATCGTGGCCAGCAATAATTTTTAGTAACTGGGCGGCATCTTCAGTGGTTTTGGTCATTACTCCTGGCGAATCCAAGGAAGAAGCCATAGCAATGACGCCATACCGGGAAACCCGACCGTAAGTAGGCTTCAAACCGACAATACCGGTCCAAGCGGCCGGCCCTAAGATTGAACCTGATGTTTCGGTGCCCAGGCCAGCAATACAGAGATCGGCCGCCACCGCTGCTGCCGTGCCACCGGAAGAACCGCCAGGAATATGCGCCGTATTGCACGGATTTTTGGTCGGCCCAAAATCGGAAGTCTCGGTACTGGAACCATGCGCCCAGGCATCAAGATTGGTTTTGCCGATAATCCAACCTCCGGCTTCCTGAATCTTCCGAGTAACCGTCGATTCGTACTGCGGACGGTAGCCGCGCAACATGTTGGAGGAAGCGGTAGTCATTAAATCGCGCGTTAGAAAATTATCTTTGACGGCAATCGGCACCCCACCTAACTCACCGGCAAACGACTCCTTTGGAACGGCAGAATGATAGTCAAGATAAGCATTGAATTCTAGATTTTTTCGCTCAATGGCATCGATTACCGCCCGTTGCAGCTCGGCAAGCGAAAACTGCTTCGTTTTTAGACCAGTCAACGACTGAGTGAGGGTAAGAGTAGGTAGATTAGATATTTCCATCACTCCTCCAAAACCCGGTCGACTACCACAAAACCGCGCAACGAATGAACCGCTTGCGCCAAGGCATCACTCTGAGGCAGGAGTCGACCTTGATCAACCACGTCTTGCCGCCAAACATTAGTGAGGCCGGTGACGTGATTGGTCGGAGCCAACTCGGAAGTGTCGACGTGATTCAGCTTGGCGACTTCGTCCAGGGTGGCAGAAAAAGCCTCAGCGAATTTTTGCTGTTCTTGCGCCGAAACTTCGAGATTGGCCAGTAGAGCGATATGGGCGACCGTAGCGGCCGAAATCTGGGTACTCATAACCTCATAGTCTACCACCAGATCATCAAGTTAGCTTCTTCAACCATAGGCTTTGCTCGCGCCTCGGCCCGGTAGTAATGGCAATAATGGGCAGACCGGTGACGGTTTCGACAAACGCCAAGAACTTTTTCGCTTCCGCCGGAATTCCCCGCTTTGTTTTGGCCGCGGCAATTTTGGCCGGATCCCAAGACCTAAACTCCGTAAAAACCGGCTTAACCCCATTCAGGAACTCTTGATCCGGACGGTAATCGACTATTTTTTGGCCCAATTTATAACCAACGCAAACCTTGATCGGCGTGTCTAAATAACTAATGTCCATGTGGGTCAGTACCAAACCGTTCAAGTGTCCAACCCGGCCAAAATAAGCAATCGCCGGTAAATCCAAATAAGCGATATCCCGCGGCCGCTTGGTCGTGGCGCCATATTCATGCGCGTCTTCACGGATCCGGTGGGCCAGCTCCGGCTCCATCAGGCTGGGCAGTACACGCGTACCCACGCTGGACATATAGGTAGCCTTGATCACTCCTGCCCGAACCGCAATCCGGCCAGCATCGATCAGGCCCTGGGTGGAACTAAAAATACCATCAAAGGTAGTATCAGAGGCGGTCACGTCTGGATAGACACCCCAGCGGTTATCCAATCCAACCGCCTGAGCCTTCTCAAAGACAAAACTCCATTTCTTATCGGCCCACTTTTCCGCGAGCCAAGAGTGCAAGTCCATCGTCATCGGCTTTAGTGCCGCCGCTTGCTCCCTCAACCTTTTCAAGAACAACGCTCTGCTGCCAACTTTAATGACCGATCCGCTCAAAGTCGCTACTTCGCAGGTGGCTAATTTTTGGCCCAAACCGGCAATCAACGCTTCGTATAAATTGTAGTGGGCTTTTACCTTGGCCTCGTCAAAAGCAATCAGGTCGCGCAACCGCAGCGGATGACGCAGTAACACATCGGCGTAGGCGGGGGAGATGCCTCGTCCGGTGGCTCCCTTCCCACCTGACTGCCAGCTTTTTAATACATTTTCGAAAGCCCGGTGGGTATCTAAAGCTAAAACCGCCATTTCGTCGATCAGGATTTTGGCCCGCTCCTTGACCGCGGTCACCTGTTCAATTTGCCGCAACTCGGCTACCAGATCCCCAGGGTGAATAACCATCCCTTTTCCGAGAATCACCGTGGCCCCGCGAACGAAGACTCCTGACGGTAACTGATGGAACGCCACCCGCTGGCCGTTACTAAACTCGATCGTGTGGCCGGCATTAGCACCGCCGTTATCGCGGTAGACCGCTACCGGACCGCGCTGAGCTAAGTCATTGACCACCATGTCAACGATCCGCCCTTTGCCCTCGTCACCAAACGCCCCACCGCAAAAGGCCAGTGACCGGGGCCGGGACGAGGTTGATTTTTTACTTCCTTTGGACCGGGGCATAATTTTCCTCCAGATATTTTTTGGCTTCCCTAATTCCGGATTCGGCGATCCTCTCAGACAAACCAAGATAATTGAGTGGTGTCAGATCTTGCAGTTGTTTTTTGACCACTTCGGGGAGGGAAAGTGATTCCACCAAGCGCTCGTAATCCGACTGAGTAAAGGATTTTCCCTGGGATAGTTGCTTCAGTTTCTCATAACCGGCACTATCGCCATGGAAACGCAGACTAACTTGCAAGGCTTCGGCTAGAATTTCCCAATGATCCAATAAATCCCGTTGCAACCGATCACGATCGACGGAAATTTTCTTTAATCCCTTTCCCAGAGAATCGTAGGCCAAGAGGCTATAACCGATGGCCGAACCGATACTGCGCTTAACCGTACTGTCGGATAGGTCGCGCTGCAGACGTGATAGCGGCAATTTTTCCGAAAAGTGGCTTAGTAAACTGTTGGCCAGACCGAGATTACCTTCGCTGTTTTCGAAGTCGATCGGGTTAATTTTTTGCGGCATCGTTGACGAACCAACCGAGCCCTCATTAGCTTGTTTTAAATAACCGTCGCTAATGTAGCGCCAAAGATTTTGATTGAGGTCAAGCAAAATTGAATTGATCCGCGCTAGACTGTCAAAAAAACGGCTGAAAGACTCGGCCGGGAGAATCTGGGTGGTGTAAGGTTGCGGCTCAAGTCCCAATTGGCGAATAAAATCCTGACTTAATTCCAGCCAATCGGCCTGGGGAAAAATTAGCGCGTGAGCGTTGTAATTACCAACCGCGCCGTTGAGCTTTGCTTCGATCTTAACCGTCGCTAATACCTTGAGTTCACCCAACAGCCTCATCGCGTACACTACTATTTCCTTGCCAAAGGTAGTCGGGACCGCCGGTTGGCCGTGGGTGCGGGCCAGCATCGGGGTTGCTTTTTCTTTTTCCGCCAAATCGATTAGAACCGTCAATAAATCTTGTAACCGCGGCATAATTAAATCACGCTTGGCTGACATTAGAATCATGGCATAAGCCAGGGAATTGACGTCTTCGCTCGTCAAAGCGAGATGTACATACGGCTCATGTTCCGGGCTGATTGACCGCAGTTTTTCACTCAGGTAATATTCGACTGCTTTAATGTCGTGCTTGGTTTTGGCTTCAATGACTTTGACCAGTTGAGCTTCTTTCAAGTTGAAGTTGTCGCTAATCTCACGGATTAGACGGCGCGACTTTTGGGTAAGGGGTGGAATTAATTTGTGGTCGGAGAGAAAGAATAAATACTCGATCTCAATCTTCAAGCGGTAAAAAATCAAGGAATATTCCGAAAATAAATCAGCCGTAGCGGTCAATTTCGAACGGTACCGACCATCCAGTGGTGACAAAGCCGATAGTGATGCCGCCGCGTTGGTCATCTAATTTCTTTTGGCTACCCGACGCTGCGCCGGAGTTTAGCCGCCTGCTCCATCAAACGGCTGACGCCGCGTCCAGTCCCTAATTCGGCAATAATCTGACCGCTTATTTCCTGGTGGGCGCGCTGCCGTTGGTTAACCGGTCGTAGTTTATCACCTAAATATTCTTCAATACACTCCAGGTCGGTTTGAAGATCGGAGAGACCCAATTCCGTCAGGCTATCCGGGCGCAAAAAGCCGCCGGCCTCTTTCAGGGCCGCGCGCAGCCCTGGGTATAAAGATTCAATAATAGGCAACCGCCCCTCCGCCTTGGCCCGAGCCAGTCCGCGGCCGGTGCCGATTATCTCCGGCGGGATTCCTAGTGAATAACAGGCCGCAGTAAAACCGATTGCCCGCGGCAACTTTGTCTCTCCGACCTGGCGCGAGTAACCAAACAAACCAATATGCTGCAACCGTTCCCGACGCTTCGGGACCTGTGAAGATACTCGGTTGATGATTGGCGCCAGGGTCGTAATCGCCGCGCGGTAGGGCTCTTCAAACCAGGCAATCAATTTTTTAATCTCCGCCGTCTGTTCCGGTATCAGTATCCGGGCCGTCGATCCGGGTGTCAGTTTAATTATTTCCTGGATGGCTTGCCGGACTTCAGCTAGAGGATAGTCATAACGGAAAGGCCGACTGGACCACCACGGTTTTAACCCCGGCAAATTCGCTCAGGAATTGGCGGACCTGCCGCGGGCGAAGGCCACCGCGGAACGGTAGTGATCCGGGAGCAATAATCGGATACATCGCTATCCCGGTTTCCTTTTCCAGTCGCGCAAATTCCGATAGGGCCAACTTGATGGCCAACGTGGTCGGGACAATGCCGGAGTTGAGCGCGGGATCCGAGCGGGCCAAAAAGGGACGCAGGTAAGCTGGCCGACGCTTGGTTGAGCGCAAATATTCGCGTAGGATATCGCCGACACCCAGCATAACTTCCACGCTCTCGAACAAGGGTATGACCCGGAATTCAGCCGGTCGTTTGGACGCCATGCCAAGCGAATTGGCGGCCAATTCCGCCACGGACCGGAACTGTTCCTCAAGAGAAACAATTTCGGCGGCGGTTTCGGTCATCGGTAAAATTACCTCAAACAGCGGGTCGGCCGGCAAGGACAACTCTGACGCGATCTGGCGACCCGCCAAAATAGTCAGGAACGCTTGTCCGATCCGATATCCCGGCTCGACGCGCGGGTTAGGCACTCGGAAGGTAAGGAATGTTTCACAGCCAAGTGGCCTCCGAGCGAATGAATCACCGTGACCGCTTAAAAGTTTTTCGACCACCGCCTGGTCAACATGCTTGCCTTCCCAGTCCCACATCACCTCCTCGGCCCCCAGACCAAAAAACATTTCGTGCGCCTCAGCAATTTCGTGGTGCGTGGCGACGTAAGGATGGGAATGCCAATATGGCTTCCGAGCGTTGTCCGGGTGCTGGGAACACATAACGGCCGGAATGGGTCGAAACGGAGTCGGTATCATATGACCTGCCCTTCAATGAATTGTTTGATCCGGGCTCAACGCCATCCTGAAGAAATGGAAGTGGGGTGGCAAAACTCAACCGGAAATATCCGGGCGCGCAAAAGGCTTCTCCTGGCACTACGGCTACTCCGGCTTGCTCCAGCAAGGTTTCACCGCCCAACTGCGGCGGTGCGATACTCGGTCGTCCCAAGAGAGGCCGGATGTCGACGAACAGGTAAAAGGCGCCTTCCGGATCGGCATAAAGATATCCCCTTAACCAGAGATAAAGCCCGGCAAACATACTCTTTCGCGTTGAGAGAACTGTTGAACCATCGCCGCAGACAGCTTCCTGCGGCCCAGTCAGGGCTTCCACCGCCGCCTTTTGACTGATGGAGCTGGTACCGGAAGTCGTTTGTCCGGCCAAGGCTGACATTGCCGAATCAACTCCTTTGGACCGGCGCCGTAACCGACCCGCCAACCGGTCATGGCATAGGCCTTGGAAAAACCGTTGACCGTCAGGGTCTGACCTTTGATTTTTTCCCTAAAGAAGCAAGCGAAACATGATGGCCGGAGTAGATAATTTTTTCGTAGATCTCGTCGGAAATCACAAAAATGCCCTTGTCTACTGCCAGATCGGCAATCTCTCGCAGTTCGGTTTCCGGAATCACCGCGCCGGTCGGGTTGCCGGGAGAGTTCAAAATCATCACTTTAGTTTTAGTCGTGATTTTTCTGGACAATAATGAAGCGGTCGGAATAAACGGCGGTTTCAATGGCAACAATACTGGCGTAGCGCCGGTTAATTTGACCTGTTCAACATAGGTCGACCACGTTGGTGTCGTGATGATCACTTCATCACAACTCTGGCACAACGCCTGCAAAGCTAAAGCCAAAACGTGTTTTGTTCCCACACCCACCAGGATCTCAGACGGCTGATAGCTGATCCCGTTCTCAATGGCCAATTTCTTAGCGATCGTCGAGCGTAACTCCGGGATACCGGCGCTGGGCGTGTAGTGGGTAAAACCACCTTTGATCGCGGCAATTGCCGCCTGTTGGATATACTCCGGGGTCACAAAGTCCGGTTCGCCGATCGTCAAGTTGATAACCTGACGGCCAAGAGCTTGCAGTTCTTTAACCTTGGCGTCCAGCGTCAGGGTTGGTGAGGGCCGCAAACGGCCGACCCGCCTGGAGAGTTGCAATTTAGCCATAAAAAAACCTCGCCTTTCTATCTTTTGATAGACAAGGGCGAGGGTTTCCCGCTGTGCCACCTTGCTTCCCTGACTAGGATCTTCCTAAGTCAGGCTCTTCAGCGCTCCGTTGCCGACACGCCTAAGTTCTGTAACGGGAACTTCCCGAAGGGTTCTACTGGCTTGCGCTTTCTTCCCTTAGCTCAGCTGTGTTGGCAGCCTCATCGCTTATAGGTCTTTATTTTAGAGAGTTTTCCATCTTTGTCAATGGGCCCGCCAATCTCCGGTCTGTTGATTCAGTAAGGAAAAAATCGAGGCCCGGCGAATATCACTTTCTCCAAAAACATACTGCAGAACCCGATCATTTCCGATTCCGTATCCGGCATGGGGGTTAGTGGCCTCCCGCTCCATGATGTCCAAATACCAACGGAAATCTTCGTAAGTTCCACCGCGTTTTAAGTGCAATCGGTACATCGTGGAAGTGATTAAGCGATCGTTCAAACGACCAAAGTCATGTTCCCGAACGGAAGCCCCCGCGCCTTCGCCGGCATAGGGAAAAATTAAGTCCGCCGAAAGACAGACCCGATCATCCGCCGCCGCGACTTTCATGTTGAAAAATTTAATTTCCTTGGGATAGCGCATGATAAATACTGGTATTTCAGAATTCTCGCGATTCAGCAGTTGCACAATTTTAGCCTCGTGCCGGGAAGTAAGATCGTCGCCATGCTTTAAGTTCGGATAACCGTTCTGGTTTAGCAAATCAACCGCCTCGGTATAGGAGATCCGCAAAAAGTCTTGCCTAGTGATTTGACGAAGCTTGGCTGTATCGCGGTGATACACTCCGCTGAGAATATCTTCGCTATCCGCTAAAATCCGCCGGATCATCGACTGAACCGTATTCTGAATATTGTGCAGGAGCATTTCGTACATGAACTCCTCGTCGTAATGTTGGCGCGTTAGTCCCAGCGTAGTGCAGTCAAATTCCTCCTCGGTCAACCGAAATTGCCGGATGTGCCGCCGATCCTCTTCCTCCTCGTCCCGACCGGAATGGATCACGGTCCAAACCCCGGAGAAAGATTGCAGAGCTTGTTCCAGGGCCAATTGACCGGTCTGGGTAAAAAACAACGGCAGGCCGCAGCGATTACCGACCGGAAAAAGCGTATCGACGTTCTCGCACGCACCGGTAATACCGACTAACTCGGGAACGTCGACATAGGTCAACCGCCGTTGTTGATAGCTTTCGCGCGCCCCAAAATTAAGGCTTTGATTAATCTGGACCAGATTAGCAAAGTGGTAATTAAAATCTAACCTGATCGGCTGTTTTTGAACCCTGAGTGTAATATTTTTCATAGTTTTTTTTGGCAAAAAAAAAGAGCCGAAGCTCCCTTTTTCAATAATTCTTCCGATTTTTTGATTGTCGTCTCGGAAGTGCATAATTTAACCCCCGAGGACTAAAGTTAACACAATTAATTAATCGGTGTCAACAGGATCGTCCTCCTCGAGGAAAAAGGTTGATAGGATCGTCCTCTATACATAAACTTGCAAGGTTTCGGTAAGGATTGTTTTGTAAACTGATCGATATGCCGCGAAAAAATGTGGTTAAACGATATCTGCCAAACACTTATTACCATCTGTATAATCGCGGCGTTAATAAACAACCAATATTCTTTTCAGACAAAGATTATTGGGTTTTTCGCCGCTATGCCCGCAACTTCCTGCTCGAGAGCACTGATTTGAAAGAAGACGTCTTTTGCTTAATGGAAAATCATTTCCACCTACTATTGTGTCAACTAACTGAAACTGCCATAACGCACTTCATGCGTCGGCTGATGGCTAAATATTGTCGATACATCTCCAAGAAGTATCATCACTGTGGCCACTTATTTGAGAGTTCTTTTAAGGGCGTTCTGATCAAAGATGAACGACAGTTGGTGAAAATTCGGCAATATATATTAAACAACCCGATCGAGGCTGGCTTGTTAGGGTGGAAGCATGTTGGCTATAAAATATAGGATCGTCCTCTGCCATCGCCGCCAGATCGAGGACGATCCCTGCTGGTATACTGGGACCATGGATCCAATTTTTTCGCTAATCGACCAAGAACAAGAAAGGCAGGAATCGACCCTGCAGTTAATTCCTTCCGAAAACTACGCCTCCAAAAACGTCCGAGTGGCCGTCGGGTCCTGTTTGATGAACAAATATTCCGAAGGCTATCCCGGTCGGCGTTACTACGAAGGCAATCAGATCATCGACCAGATTGAAAGCCTGGCGCTCGAGCGGGCAAAGCTGTTGTTCAAGGTTCCCTACGCCAACGTCCAACCCTACAGCGGCTCGCCCGCCAACGCTGCCATTGAGATGGCCCTGCTCGAGCGCGGCGATACCCTGATGGGTTTGCAGCTAGCCAGCGGCGGGCACTTGACCCACGGCCATCCCAAGGTAACCTTTGGCGGCAAGTTTTTTAAGACCGTCCAGTTCGGCCTAGATCCAAACGCGCGCATCGATTTCACGGCGTTTCACCGCCTGGCCAAGGAACATCGGCCCAAGGTAATCATTATCGGCACCACCGCCTATCCGTTCCAGCTTGACTTCGCCAAGTTTGCCGCCGTCGCTGATGAAGTCGGAGCTTACTTGGTGGCCGACGTCTCCCACATCACCGGCTTGATTATCGCCGGCGAACACCCTGATCCGGTGCCCTTCGCCCACGTTGTCGTGACTACCACGCACAAGACCCTGCGCGGGCCGCGGGGAGCCATGATCCTAGTCACGGAAAAGGGCCTGGAAAAAGACATCAAGTTGGGAGAAAAGATCGATAAGGCCGTTTTCCCCGGGCTCCAAGGCGGCCCGCACAACAACGTCACAGCCGGGATCGCGGTCGCGCTGCAGGAGGCCATGGCGCCGGAATACAAAGAATACGGCCGGCAAGTCGTTCACAATGCCAAAGTCCTGGCCGATCGGTTAATGGAACGAGAGTTGAAGCTAGTCGGCAACGGCACGGAAAACCACCTAATGATCATCGATTTGCGCGACTGGGGCGGCGGCACGCAACTGGCCTACGCTATGGCCCAGGCCGGGCTGTACGCCAATAAGAATACGGTGCCGGACGAACCAAACTCGCCGTTCTATCCTTCCGGAGTACGATTGGGAACACCAGCCGTAACAACCCGGGGAATGGGCGCAAAAGAAATGGTAAAAATTGCTGACTGGATTGCCGACATTGAGAAATTGACCAGTCAGTTTGCCTTACCTCCCGATAAGATTGAGCGGACCGCCCTCTTCAAGAAAGCCCGCGCTTGGGCAAGCCTGAGCGAGGAACTGAGATCGATCCGGAATGAGGTCAACCAGCTGTGCAAACGATTTCCGGTCCCCTGACCGCGATCGTCAAACAACAATTTCTCTCTTTAGACTTTCCGCCAAATGGACCAGTAACTCGTAGGGAATGGTATTCGCCTTTTTGGCTAATTCAGCAAGACTGTTTTTGGCTTGTGGATTGGCGCTGATCAACTCGACCGGATCGCCGACTTCTGCCTCGACGTCTGATAAATCGACGGTGGTAATATTCATCGAGACCCGTCCTAAAATCCGGCATTGTTGGTCTTTTACCTTCACCGTTCCCAAGTTAGATAACCGCCGGTCAATCCCGTCATAATAACCGGCGGGAAGAATACCGATTTTCATATTCCTCGGAGCCACGAAAGTGCCATTGTAACCAACCCGATCGCCTTTTGCGATCATTTTGATTTGGACTAGGGTGGTAAAAAAAGTTAGGGCAGGTTGGAGGTCGACCGCGCCGAATTTTCGATCGAATTTCACCAGCGGATTAATGCCATAACTAGCTAACCCCGGTCTCAACAAATTAAAGATCGGATCGTTGAATTTAATGGCACCAGCGGAAGCGGACAAATGGCGCCACCGGGGTTCGATTCCGCAAGAGGCTAAGATCCGCAGCGCCTCTTTATAGTGGCCAATTTGCTCCTGGGAAAAAGAATTATCGTCCGGATTGTCCGCGTCGGCCAAGTGCGACATCAAGCCAATTACTTTCAGGTTACTTAGTTTTTTTATCTCGACTAGGAATGAACTCAGGTCGCCAAGAGGAATACCCTCGCGGCGCATTCCGGTGTCAACGAACAGATGGATCTGGCAATCACGCTGGCTCTGGTTCAGGGCTCGAGCTGATTCTAAATCAAAGACCGTAAACTGGAAGGGCAGTCGCTTAACCTGGTAATTGTCAGGATGGGTATAACCCATGACCAGAATCGGCGTTTTCAACCGCAAGGAATGCAGCTGATAGGCTTCATACAGGCTGTCGACACACAGAAAGGGAGCGCCAAACGAATTGAAAACCGGGGCGACAACCTTTAGTCCGTGACCATAGGCATTACTTTTCAGGACAGGGGCTATTTGCGCCTCCGGATGTTTGGCCTTCAAAGCGGCGTGGTTGTGTTCAAGAGCGGAGCGGCTGACCAAAATCTTATTTAGATGATGATAAACCGGCCGTTGAAACAAAATCGACATTACCCGTTATATTACCAGGATTTTATCTTTGCCCAAAAACGGCCGCAAAACTTCCGGCACCGTGATGGAGCCGTCTTCGTTCTGGTAGTTTTCGTAAATGGCGATGATCGCGCGCGCCATGGAAACGACGGTGCCGTTGAGCGAATGCAGCACCTCGGTCTGGCCGCCGCCCTGGTATTTGATGTTCAGGCGCCGGGCTTGGAAATCGGTGACCGTGCTGGCGCTGGTGACCTCGCGGTATTTATTCTGCGACGGCATCCAGGCTTCGATATCGTACTTACGGCTGGCCGCATTGCCCAAATCGCCGGTCGCCATCTTGACAACCTGGTAAGGAATGCCCAGCTCCTGCCAAACTTCTTCTTCAATCGCCAACAATTTTTCGTGCCAGGCGTCCGACTCCTTTGGCTCGCACAGGATCACCATCTCGACCTTGCGGAATTCGTGGACCCGCAAAATTCCCCGGACATCCTTGCCGTAGCTGCCGATCTCAGTCCGGTAGCAGGACGAGAAACCGACGTACTTCTTTGGTAGATCGGCAGCCCGCAGAACCTCGTCGGTATGCAAACCCATGAGCGTGATTTCGGCCGTGGCGATCAGGTCCAGATCCTCGCCGTCCACATGGTAAATCTGCCGTTCCTTATCGCTGCGGGCTTGGAAACCACAACCCACCACGTTGCGTTCTTTGGCCACGTTGGGAGTAACGACCGGGGTGAAACCTTTGGTGACTAGCTTTTGCAAGGCGTACTGGATCAAGGCCATTTCGAGCAAGGCGGCGTCACCCTTGAGGTAATAAAAGCCAGACTGGGCGACTTTCGCTCCCCGCTCGATGTCGATGGTGTCGGTCAAACGACCTAAATCAACGTGGTCGCGAACTGGAAAAGTAAATTGCTTAGGTTCACCGATGGTTTTTATGACCTCGTTTTCTTCCGGCGATCCAACCTTGACGTCCGGAGCCGAGGGATTCGGAACCTTGAGCATCAAATCGTCGAATTGAGTTTTCACTTCAGCCAAGGCGGATTCTTTTTCCTTTAAGTCGACCTTGAGCTTCCGCCCTTCCTCGATATCGGCCTGGGTCAGCTGATTGCGTCGGGCACGAAGATCGTCAACTTGTTGCAGCAACTGGCGGCGGCGCTCGTCGATGGACAACAGCTGGTCGATGACGCCCACATCAAAGCCCTTAGCTTGGGTAGCTTGTTTGACGAAATCGACGTTTTCGCGAATGAACTGAATGGCCAACATGGGCCCTATTACAACATTTTCCAGGCTATTTGTACAGCTAGGCGACGGTCACTTCCGGCGCCAGATAAACGTCCTGGATGGCATTGAGGAGAATGACCCCTTCTTCCATCGGCTTCTGGAAAGCCTTGCGC
The DNA here is from genome assembly GCA_963749595.1 of Candidatus Woesebacteria bacterium. Taxonomy (GTDB): domain Bacteria; phylum Patescibacteriota; class Microgenomatia; order UBA1400; family UBA1396; genus CAVVNJ01. The sequence goes on along the minus strand of CAVVNJ010000008.1, from coordinate 172,916 downwards.
CCGCTGATCAATCCCGTCCCGCCGGCGCGCTTATTGATCACCGCCGTACGCACCGCGTCGACCAGGTCGTTGTTGCCGTTGGATTCTCCGCCCGAGTTGATTAACCCTACCCGTCCGGCAAAACCATTCAGAACTTGGTAACGACAAAGATCAATCGGATGATCGGAAGACAGTTCGCTATACATCCGCTCGTCGAGTTTGCCGTAGCTGGAGTTGCCGGAATTAAGCGCCTTGAACCCGCCATTGGTTACCGGCAATTTTTGTTTGACGATGTCCGCCTCGATCGTAGCGCCCAGGTAATTGGCCTGACCAGTCAAATCGGCCGAGGCTTCATGGTTCACACCGTCGACCTTGAAGGCATCGTTGCGGACGTAGCACCAAAGAATCGTCATCATGCCCAGTTCATGGGCTTTGGCAAAGGCTTGGGAAACTTCCCAAATCTGGCGGCGGCTTTCCGTTGAGCCGAAATAAACCGTGGCCCCAACCGCCACCGCGCCCATATTGTAGGCCTGCTCGACCGAACCGTACATGGTTTGGTCGTGGGTGTTGGGATAACTTAGAAGTTCGTTATGGTTAAGCTTGACGATGAACGGAATCTGATCGGCATAACGGTCGCTGACCGCGCCCAGGACGCCCACGGTGGAAGCCACGGCGTTGCAACCCCCCTCGATCGCCAGACGGACGATATTTTCCGGGTCAAAGTAGAGCGGATTTTTGGCAAAGGACGCCCCGGCGGAATGCTCCACGCCCTGGTCAACCGGTAAAATGGACAAGTAGCCCGTTCCGGAGAGGCGGCCATGGCCAAAAATCCGCGCCAGACTGCCCCGCACCTTCTCGCCGCGATCCGACATTCCCCACACGTCGTCGATAAAAGTCGGCGAGGGCAAATGCAGGTCCTCTTTCCGTACCGCGGCGCACTCGTGCTCCAGGAGCGATTGGGCGTCGTCACCCAACAGGGCTTCGATGTCATTGATCCGGAGTTGAGCGTTTGGGCTTTGCATAGTACCCTCATTCTACGCAGGAAGCGGAGGATGTCAAAATGTACGACATTCATCGGCTCTAAGAAGGATGTCGGGCGGATCGGAAAACTGCTTGGTTAAACCTTTTTTGGCAACAGCGATTTTGGCAGGACTTTCCATTGCCAACCTTGGGGGTATTTTGGTTGATACGTTTGTTCAAGATAGCGAAGCCTTAGCAACAGTCGGGTATATTTCCGGTAAGACAACATTATTACCGTGGGAAACTTGTTCGAGCGAAAATAGACCGCGGCCTTGATATCCAGTCGACCAACCTGCCTGACTAGTTGGCAAAAGTGCCGTCGGGCTTCGGCAACCGAGAGCCGTTTAGTGATATAGGGTTCAATTGGCATTTTTTTTGCTACCTGCGTCTTGTACAAGATCTTGTACAAGTCGACCAAAGATAAAAATCCTCGATTTGATGCCCATATCCTAGCAGGCAAAGCTGACGAAAGGCTGTCAATTTCCGGTAATAATCAAATGATCCCGCCCGGAAGAAACGTCGATTTTCAGATTTAAAGCCGCACTCTCGTCACTCCGCTCCAGCAGCTTGATCGCCGCCGGATCAAGAATCTCGGTCTGGATTAGCCGTCGCAGCGGCCGGGCGCCAAAAGCCGGATCATAGCCGTTCTGCGCCAACCACTTTTTCGCCGGACCGGTCAGCTCGAGCGAGACTTTGTGTTCCTTGAGCATTTTCTCCATTGCCCCAAGTTGTAAATCGACGATCTTCAGTAACTGTTCCGTATTTAACGGCTCGTACATGATGATGTGGTCGATCCGGTTGAGAAACTCCGGCTTGAAGATCGAGCGCAGCCTTTTCCAGATTTCCTCCTGCAGCTCCTCCGCCGAAACTTTCTTTTCCGCCCGCTCCAGCATTAAGTCGGAACCGACGTTCGAAGTCATAATGATCACGGTATTGGTGAAGTCGACCGTCCGCCCCTGTCCGTCGGTCAGTCGGCCGTCGTCAAAGACCTGCAAAAAAGTGTTGAAAATTTGCGTGTCTGCTTTTTCGATCTCATCCAGCAAAATCACGCTGTAAGGCCGCCGACGCACGGCTTCGGTCAACTGGCCGCCGGACTCGTAACCGATATATCCGGGCGGGGCGCCGATTAACCGCGCGATGGTGTGGGATTCGGAATACTCACTCATGTCCAGCCGAACCATCGCCCGCTCGTCACCGAACATGATGTCAGCCAAGGCTTTGGCGGTTTCGGTTTTGCCGACGCCGGTCGGTCCCAGGAAAAGGAAGGTCGCCAACGGCTTGTTGCGTTCGGCAATACCGGCGCGGGAACGGCGGATGGCATTGGCCACCGCTTCCAAGGCTTCTTCCTGGCCGATCACTCTTTGGCCCAGTTCTTTTTCCAGCTGCAGCAACCGCTCGCTTTCGTTCTTGACCAGTTGCCGCACCGGAATGCCGGTCCATTTGCCGACCACTTTGGCAATGTCCTCCTCGTCGACTTCCTCTTTCAACAAGCGATCCGACGGCGGTATTTCCGACCAAGCTTTTTGGGCGGCCTCCATTTTTTTCTGCAGATCCGGGATCTGGCCGTACTTGATTTCCGCCGCTTTCTCCAGCTCCACGTTGCGTTCGGCCTTTTCCAGTTCCGCCTTCTTGGTTTCCAGCGCGGCGCGAGCTTGCTGCAAGGTAAGTAATAACTTTTTTTGTTCATCCCACCGGCGCTGTAGATCCTTCAGGCGCACGTTGAGTTCCTCCAGCTCGCGCCGCACAACAACCAACCGTTCCTGCGACTCCGCCGAGGACTCCTTCTTCAGGGCTTTTTCCTCGATCTCCAGCTGGGTTTTTTTGCGCTTGAGCGAATCGATTTCCGCCGGATCGGACTCGGTCTCAATCTTCAGGGACGACGCCGCCTCATCGACCAAATCAATCGCCTTGTCCGGCAGGAACCGGGCGGGGATATAACGGTCGGAAAGTTCGGCCGCCGCCACCAGGGCGTCATCGGTAATGCGCACGCCATGGTGCAGTTCATAGCGTTCCTTCAAACCCCGCAGGATGGAAACGGTATCCTCCACGCTGGGCGGTTCAATGAAGACGGGTTGGAAGCGGCGCTCGAGCGCGGAATCCTTCTCGATACGAAGCCGGTATTCATTGAGCGTGGTCGAACCGATTAAGCGCAGCTGTCCGCGCGCGAGCGCCGGCTTAAGCATGTTGCCGGCATCCACCGCCCCTTCCGCCCCGCCCGCCCCGACAATGGTGTGCAGCTCGTCGATGAACAAAATAATCTGCCCATCGGACTTTATCACTTCCTCGATCACCATCTTCAACCGCTCCTCGAACTCACCGCGGAATTTGGCGCCGGCTAAAATCGACGCCATCTCCAATGACAAAATCCGCTTGCCCCGCAGGGAACTGGGCACGTCGTCATTGACGATCCGCTGGGCCAAACCCTCGACCGCGGCCGTCTTGCCCACTCCGGGTTCGCCGACCAACACGGGATTATTCTTGGTGCGCCGGGATAATACCTGGATAATTCGGCGTATTTCTCCCTCGCGGCCAATAACCGGATCGAGCTTGCCATCGCGCGCCAAAGCCGTGATATCGGTGGTGAAATCCTCAAGTTTCTTCTCTTCTGGAGCGGGGTACATATTCATACCCAATTATTGTAACGCGCCTTAGCAATCAATCAAGAGGAGTGATAAAACTACAATGCCCTCAATTTGGCGATTCGCTCTTTCACCGGCGGGTGGGTGGCAAATAGTCCGGCAAACCAACCGACGGCGTCGTGATGGTTCTTCAGGGGATTAACGATATAAAGGTGGGCCGTGGCCTTGTTCGCCGCTTCCAACGGCTCCCGGTCGAGCTCCAGTTTTTCCAACGCCCGGGCTAAGCCATCAGGATGGCGGGTCAGTTTCGCCCCGCTCGCGTCCGCCAAAAACTCCCGATTCCGGGAAATCGCCAATTGAATCAGCTGGGCGATAATCGGCGAAAGAAAAGCCAAGACCACACCAATTACTAACAGAATTGCACCGACATTTCCTTCCCGGTCATCGCGCCGCCGCCTTCCGCCCAAGCCACCAAAGCGCAAAAAATAGTCAGCCAACAAAGCGATCAGGCCGACTAGCACCGCCACCACCGACATCAGGCGAATATCATAATTCTGTACGTGTGACAGCTCATGGGCAACTACTCCTTCCAGTTCGGTCCGATCGAGTCGCTTCAGCAATCCCGTGGTCGCACAAACCACCGCGTGTTCCGGATCGCGTCCAGTGGCGAAAGCGTTCATAGCCGTGTCTTCAATCACGTAGAGCTTAGGCAAAGGCAGGCGCGCGGCCAGGCAAAGATTTTCGGTCACGGTATAGAAATGAAAATCCCGCTCCCGGCTGGCTGGCCGCGCGCCGCTCAAACCGAGAATGATTTTATCTGAATACCAGTATCCGGCCCAGGAACTTAGACCGCTCAGGACGAAGAAAAACCCCATGGTGGAAAGGTCATAACCCAGAACCGTCGAAAAGACATAGATCACCAGGGAGAAAAAAGCAAAAAACCCGCCCACCACCAACCAGGACTTGCGCTTGTTGCTCGCGACTTCGGCGTAAATGGACATCTTGGTTAAAGACTAACTTTGGGCTCTTCCATCTCCGCCCGGGAAACTTCCAGGTGCGGACCGGTTGCGGCCGTTGCCAGTCCCGCCTGCTTGCGGAAACCAAAGGCCTTGGCCACCAAGTTGGACGGGAAGGTAACTAACTTCTCATTGAAGTTCTGAGTCAAGTCGATCACCGCCCGGCGAGAGTACATCAGCTTGTCGGCCGTGTCGCGTAACTCGGCCATAAACTGTTGGATCGTTTCATTGGCTTTCAGCTCGGGGTTATCCTCGACGGCAATCTGCAGTTTCGGCACTAAGGCCTGCAGGTCTTTTTCGACCTTATCCAGATTAGCACCGCTGGTTTTCTCGGTGGCATCAGCAATATGCTTGCGGGCATCAGCCAAGAGTTCAAAAACTCCCTTTTCATGCTTGAGGTAAGCCTTGACTGAATTCTCCAAGTTGGGGATCAAGCTGGCCTGGCGCTTGAGCTGGTTGCCGATCTCCTGGATCGAAGCCTCGATCTGAGTCAACAGGGTCTGCAAACCGTTGTAGACCGCAATGACGTAGAAAGCCAAGACAACCAAAATAGCTAGAACAATAATCGGTAAATTCATAGAAACCTCCGATTACCAGTATACCTCACCGTTTAATGGGTGTAACCAGTTTCCACTCGATCTTCACCTGGGTCGGGTCGACCCCGGTTTCTTTCATGACGGCAAAAATCTCAGCTTGCGAGCGTGCAATGGCCGCTAACCTATCAGTGCCTTGGTCGATTAAACCAATTAGGAACGTGTCTCTTTCACCATCATAAGTAACAAAATAATTGGCGGTCCGGATCGGATAGGACTTCAAAAATGGCTGGTTAGTGTATAAATTCTGAAAGAAGCTGCCAACCACACGCGAACTCGTAATGATTTCTTGTCCTTGAACGGCCTTTTCCCCATATTCCAAGCTAGAAGTCTTGAAACTCCAGGAGGTAATTTTTAGCGGTCCCAACCGTAATTCGGCCAAATATTCTGTGTCATTGGCCAACGCTCGATCGTTAGAAAACTGCAGTGTCCGTGAATCGACCAACTCGGGCGCCGATCGGTAATAAGTATCATCACCATTAAGGATCAGAGAAAGTTGACCGATCAGGGGGCCAAACCAAGGGCTCTCCGCAGTAATGGTCACCGGAGACTGAAGATCGGCGAACCGCTCACCTGCCACCGGAACAACTTTGATAATTGGGGGGCTAATGACGCGCTGTCCAGAGCGCCAGCTGGCAAAAATCAGCAGCACCGCCAAGAAAATCACTAAACTTAAACGAACCGCTTTTGACCAGACTCTCATATTCCCATCGTACTTTCTTGGTAGGCCGATAGACTCCCCACTCCGGCTGGACAAAGCAGCGGACCCGCTTTAGGGTCGGAACAATTTGCTTCCTCAGCCGAACAAGAGCTAGCACATTGCACCTCGCCGTTAATGCTGGTAAAGACTATTTTATCTCCGACTGCATTAGCCTGCACCACTGGAAGAAAACAGATCTCTTCATTAGTCGCCGCTTCGTGGTAGCAACTCACGCCCTCCTCACTGATCATGCCAACGTGTCCGGTCTGACCGGCAACTCCTGGAATAACGGTCATAAAGACTACCATGCCTGGCTCCAAAAAGCCCGGGTCGGCACCGCTCAGGGGACTAAAAGCTTCGTGAGCAATAAAATCGTCTTGCATATTCCGCACCGTGCAACTTTCTTCCAAATCAATTCCCACTGCCTGGGCCGACCGGATAATCAGTTCGGTGCACCAAAACTCGGTTTCGCTATCAACTTGACAGAGGGTGCTGGCTTCTTCACCCTGACAGTCACTGATTAGCCCGGTCGACACGGCCTGGCAAGTGGCCATTTTTGCTTCGGCCGCTCTGGCTGCTTCCGGCCCGACTGGTTCGCCAGTGGCAATTTGGGAAATACAGGCACCGCTACGAGCAGCAAAATCCGGATCGCTGCAACAAAGAGACTGACGCTCACACAAGACGTTAAGGCCAGACTCACTAGTGCAATAACATTCGTTGCCCCCTGACCAAACCGGGTTCTGGGCCAAATGACACTCTCCCACCGAAGCATAACTTTTTGGTTCACAATCTGGTCCAGAAGCCGATTGGCAAGCCCCGCCGCGAATGACAAAACATTGCTTTGCCGCTTCTACTTTAGCTTGATCAATTAATCGATCTTCCTGACATCGTTGATAACCAGCTTGATCCTCATTTTCGGCGATTCCCTCTTCATATGGGTACGATCCTGGTTCCAAACAGATCGCGCCGCGAAATTGCAAGCAGTTCTGACCAACTCCCCGCCAGCAAGTAGCCACCGGAGGCACAAAAGATGCTTGGTCTTCTTTGCAACTTAATAATTCCCCGTTATCCGGATCGGGATAGCAGCCGTATTGGCAAAAATCAACCTCCGTCATCGGCTTAGCCGGATCAGTACAAACCAGTAGGGACGGTCCACTGCAGCGGCGCTCACCTGATTCACAGTATTTTCGTTGGCAAAATCCACCAGCGGCCGAGAAAGCTGAAGGAGCACAGTAGCCGCTCAAACACTCGTCGTGGTCGATGCACGATTCATCGTTAGTTTTAAACAGGGGCGTAACCGTCGGGGTGGGTTTCGGAGTTGAGGTGGGTGAGGGTTCGGCCGAAGGGGTTGGTTGAGGAGTCGGAGTCGGCGCGATCTGACAAACCCCATCGCTACTCCCAAATGTGGCGCAGTAGCCGGACTGACACTGAAAACTGGCAATACAACTGCAATTATTTGCCCGCCCTGTCGCCTTGGTACACTGAGCTTCAGGAATAGCCCTGGTTTGTTCGTCTAATTTGGCGATACAGTCGACTCGACTGGTGAATTCGTTATTTTCCGCTTGACACTTGGCGCCCGTCAATTCTTTCCGCTCCGAACAAGGTGCGGCTGACGGATAACTGGGTAGAAAACAAAATACCTCGGATAATTCCGGTGTGGCTACCGCTCGGCATTCGTTGAGGGTCCAAAAAGTGTCTTGACCATTACAGGGAGTTTCCGAAGAGTTGGCCCGACAGTCGGAACCGCTATAGCAAGAGTATGACCGTTTTTCCCGACTGGCAACCGCTTCCTGAGCCGCGGCTTTGCCGGGACAAGCGTAGCATTTGCCTTCCTCGATTGCTCCATCGGAACAACGCAACTGGCGACATTGACCACCAGGGCAACCCTTGTCACCGGAACTCGAGCGGAAACCATCGCCGGAGCTGTATTGTTTGCCTCCGTACTCACATTTAGCTTTTGGTCGGGGTGTCGAGGGTGCTGCCGCTTCTCCACCCACTGTTTGCACATTGCATTCGTAACAGGTCAGGCTAGGATTGGTCGGATGCGGTGATGTTCGTCCCGAGGCCCCCAACGAGCCACACTCGGCTGCCGTCAACCGCGTACCAAATGGACAACCTGAGGCTTGGGGTTGTTTATACGAAATATAACCACATTCGCCATCAATTGTGTGGCAAGAACTCCAGTTGCTGCCCTCGCAATAACGCTGGGCGTTGCCGGCACAACCCAATAGTCCGCAACCCGCCTTCCAACCTTCAGTACAACTTTCTGCCGGTGCAACATAGGCTAGTTGTCGGAGATCGAAATTACCGGTATTCACCAGATTAAGTACCGGAACAACCGAGATCGCTAAAGCCACTATCCCCACCAAGGCCAAGACGCCAGGAATCACAAAACCACCGTCACCCCGACGGCGCGAAAGCACCCAGTCACCAATGATTGACCACACAGCTCTATTCTGCCCAATCGGAGAATGAGTTGCAATGATGAGGAAGCGGTCGCGACCGGATTCGAACCGGCGGTCTCCTCTGTGACAGAGAGGTGTGTTAACCAGCTACACCACGCGACCAGGTGATGGGTTGTATTATACGGTTTTTTTCGCTCCGGGCAAGCCTCCAGGGCGCGATTCCCTCTTGTCAGTGGCAAAATTTTCCTATAGGGTTATTTTAAACCAGAGAAAGCCGTCTGGATCGCCTGCCCAAAGGAGAGACATATGGCTAAAAAGCCAATCGTCACGGTCGCCAACGACAGTGAATCACTTATATCAATGATTTTAGGAGCGATGGTCGTCGTGGTTATCGGCGCCCTGCTCTTTTCTTACGTCCGTGATTGGCGTAAGGGCAAAAATACCACCAATCAGCCAAAAGCCGAGCAAACCGCCGAGCCAATTCTGACGCAAGAGCTTCCCGAATCAGTCAAACTGGAAAAGAACGGCGACGGTCAGGACGTGCCCGTTGGACTTCCCGCCAAATATACCGTTAAAGCCGGTGACTCCACCTGGAAGATCGCTCAAGCTTTCTATGGTTCCGGTTTCAATTATGTCGATATCGAAAAAGAGAATAATCTGACCCATGATCAGGAAATAGTCGAGGGCGCTACGCTCACTATTCCGAAAGTCGCGGTTCGGGGCGCTGCCCGAGCGGCAGAACCCGCCAAATATTCCGTTGCTGCCGGAAAAGCCGATGTCACACAAGTTGGTCCAAGCAAGGGCGATAATTCCGCCGCTGAGGCTGTTCTGAAATCCGAGTAAGTCTAATCGCCAATTAAAAAGTTGAGTATTGCATTGGCCGCGTCGATGTCTGCTGACCTGGTAGGGTTTTTGCCATGGAGAAAATCCACAGTTTCATAAGTGTCATAGAAGGCCTGAACAGAGAACCTTTTCTCCGGGGGAATTAACGACTGCTCAAGCATGAGATAAATTACCGTCAAGAAACCTCGCCACCAGGTTTTTCTGGCCTTGCTGAGGTATGGATCCTCATCGGAATGGATGATGTGCTGGGGGATTACATCGCAGGATTCATCGCGAAGAAAACGAAGATACTGACAGCAGCCGGCATATGACTTCAGATCCCATTGGGGAGGTTGTTGCTCAAAAGCGGCATAGATTTCGTCCTTGGTTCGAGGAGACATAAACTTATTACTTTTCTTTTGACCTTTTTAATCGATTGTGTTCCAAAAAACCCTAGATACTTTCGCCGCCTCTTTCTCCCAAATTTCCACGCGCGGCAGGCGAAAGCCATACTGTTCTAATCGTGGTGCGAATAAAATCAGGGTTCCATAAAGAGCAAGCGGCTCCGTCCCAGTGCACGCCAAATGGTCCTGAATAAACTCATCGATTTCTTGATTGACCAAACGTCGCTCCGCCCCAGTTAATTCCTCTCCCTGATTGAGAAGATAAAACTCGGCGCCGCGGAAATCTGTGACTTTCACCGAGCCGACAGTGGGGATCGGACCCACGACCTGCGGTTTACGATACCGCCGCTCTACCAACTGAGCTATGTCGGCAATGAGCTTCATATTATACCAAGAGATGGTAAAATAACTCCGGCGCTTGAAACACGTTCCAGGGTCTGACCCTGGCCAGGGTCAGACCCTGCTACTAATGCCGGGTAGTGAAATGGCATCACAGAGGCCTTTGAAGCCTTTATTCTAGGTTCGAATCCTAGCCCGGCAACTAAATATAACGATAATAATATATTGACAAACGATAAATGATAAAGTAGAATCGGGTGCTATGAAACGCGGCTCGACATTGTTCCTTAAGATAGTAATTGCCATCATTGCCATTGTGACTCTGGCTGTCATGATCCGGTTCCCACAAACTGAGGGCCGAGCGGCCAACTTGGATCTAATCAGCATTTATTCCGATCCATTGATTATCTACCTTTATATTGCTTCAATCCCCTTTTTTGTTGGGCTATTCCAGGCATTAAAACTGCTAAACCTTATTGAGGTCAATAAAGCTTTTTCTCAAGGCGCGGTCAATACTCTCAAGCAGATGAAATTTGCTTCTATCAGCCTGATCGGCTTTATTGCCTTGGCAGTGTTTTACATCCGTTTCTTTGCCCAGGGCGATGATCCGGCCGGTCCGACCATGCTGGGTATGGTTCTGGCCTTAATTTTCGGCGTGATTGCCACGGCCGCCGGTGTCTTTCAGAAGCTTCTCCAAAATGCGGTTGATCTAAAATCGGAAAATGATTTGACCGTCTAAGGTGTAATTATGGCCATCATAATTAATATCGATGTGATGCTGGCGAAGCGAAAAATGAGCGTTACCGAACTTGCTGAGAAAGTCGGTATTACTCTGGCCAATCTCTCAATTCTCAAGAATGGAAAAGCCAAAGCGATTCGCCTGTCAACCTTGGAAGCTATTTGCCGAGCTTTAGATTGTCAACCCGGAGACATACTGGAATTTCAGCCGTAATCAGCTTTGGCATGAGTTGGTTCAGAACGTGAAGAATGTTATGCTGAAACGAAATGGAATTAACCCATCGATCGGCGATTCTTGGCTTTATGTCCGCCATGGCGGCAACGATTATCGGCATCATTAGTATCGAGTTTATTGCCATGTTTTACCCATCGGAATTTTGGCCGTTCTTGCTGATCGCTGTGGTTGTCTTTGGCACCTCCATCGGAGGGATATTAGCCGGAATTTCGACCAGCACCATTACCATTCTCTACTCAATCTATTTTTTACTAGATCAGGGATTCGTATCGCTCAGTAATAATTCTTTTCTCTGGTTAGTTATTCCCCTGACTGGATCTCTTCTTTCAATCTTGTTCTTTATCGCCATCTTGAAGCAGAAAGCCGAAAAAAAGATTACCGGGACTCGCCAGAAAATTGAAGAGGAAGTTGACCGCCGTATCAAGTATTACGAGTCCACGATCCAAGCCAGTGAGCAAAGACTTCGGGCCTTATTGGAACATAGCTTTGACTCGGTGGTCGTAATCGACGAAAAAGGCATCATTCTCTACGCCAGCCCATCGGTGGAACGGATCTCCGGATTTAAACCGGGAGAAATCGAAGGACATAACTGTTTTGAATTTATTCATCCGGATGATTTATCCGAAACCCAAAAAAAAATGAATCAAATCATGACAAGAGAAGGAGCGGTGATCACAGCGATTTACCGATCGAAGTTAAAGAGCGGGGGTTGGTATTGGACCGAGGCGGGCGCCATCAATTTATTGAATAATCCGGCAGTTCGAGGCGTGATCATCAACTTTCGCGACATTACCAAACGACGCGAATCTGAGGAACAGATTCAGGCCAGTGAAAAAAAATTCCGCTCTCTTTTTGAGAATATGGACGAGGGATTTGCTCTTTGCGAGATGATCTACGATCCTGAAGGCAAGCCAATTGATTTTCGCTATCTGGAGGTTAACCCTGCCTGGGAACAACAAACTGGCTTACCCCGTTCCAAAGTTGTCGGTCACACGGTGCGGGAAGTCATTCCGGGGATCGAACAATTTTGGATCGATACTTACGCCCAGGTAGTCAAAACCGGTCAGCCGGCAGAACTGGAGAGTCAAGTTCGAGAGCTCAATCGGTGGTTTGAAGTTCATGCCACCAAGCATTCGGAAAATAGCTTCGCGGTGGTTTTTGTTGATATTAGCGATCGAAAACAAAGCGAAGAAAGCCTCCGGGCCCGCACGGTCGAATTGGCTAACGAAAAAACCAAAGTTGAAGAAGAAAAATCAAAGCTGGATACAATAATTTCCGCTATCGGTGACGCGGTCTTTGCGGTCAACCTGGAGGGTCAAATCATTCTTTTCAATCAGGCCGCCGCGCAAATGACCGGCTACAAGAGTGAAGAGTCTCTGGGCAAACATTACGCGCAGATATTTCAGCTTACGACCGAGCAAGATCCCCGCGCGTCCTACCCAGATTTTGTTCAGGAGGCCATCCAAGCTGGAGAACCGCGCTCACTGGCAACCCATAGCCTCTTAATCAGTCGTGACGGTTTGGAAATACCCATTTCTGATCTGGCCGCTCCTTTCCGTGACGAAAAAGGCAAAATCCTAGGGGCCGTGGTCGTAATCCGAGACAACACGAAAGAGCGGGTCCTTGAGAAAAATAAGGACGAGTTTATTTCCGTAGCTTCCCATCAGCTGCGGACGCCCCTTGGCAGCATGCGTTGGTTGATGGAGCTACTACTTCAGGAACAATCCCTGAGTCCGGAACTGAAACAATCGCTGCAGCAGGTTTACGACAACAATAAGCGCATGATCAGTCTGGTAAATGACTTACTCAATGTTTCCCGGATTGATCAGGGTCGTGTGCCGGAAAAGTCGCAAATGATTCAACCGGCGCAGATTATTCAAGGCGCGATCAACGACATGCGGCAGTTGGCCGAAAAAAGCCAAGTTCAACTTCAGTTCGCGCCTCCGCAAAACGTTCCAGAAGTTTGGTTTGATCCAGACCGCTTTCATGAGATCGTGGAAAACTTACTTTCCAATGCCATCAAATATAGCAACGCTGGCGGCCAAGTCGGTATCTTGCTCGAGCCAATGGGCGATAAACTCCGCCTCACCGTTTCTGATCAAGGAATTGGCATTCCTGAAACCGACCAAAGTCGGGTTTTTCAAAAATTCTTCCGGGCGGCCAACGCCGTCCAGAGTGAAACCGAGGGCTCTGGTCTGGGTCTTTTTGTCGTCAAGTCATATGTAGAAAAATGGGGTGGTACGATTTGGTTTGAGAGCAAGGAAGGCAAGGGCACCAAGTTCCATGTTGACCTTCCCGTTGGTGCGAGGGAAACTGAAGAAAGGAAAGAATAATTATGGCCGACAATCTCCCTCTCATTCTGGTCGCTGAGGATGACAAGTTTTATGCTTCAATTTATCAGACCAAACTGGAACGAGAAGGCTATCGCGTTCTCATCGCCAAAGATGGTGCTGAGACCCTAAAGCTTCTGGAAAGCAATCAACCGGAGTTGTTGTTGCTCGATTTAATTATGCCGGTCAAGGACGGATTTGAAACGCTCAAAGACATTCGCGCCCTGCCCCTGCAAAAAGACCTTAAAGTTATTGTTTTCTCTAACCTCGGTCAGGAAGACGATATTGAGCGGGTGAGAGAGTTTGGCGTCATCGATTATCTGGTAAAAACCAATATTTCCATTCAAGAAATGGTCGATAAGGTAAAACAGCACGTCCCGGTACCGGCTCAACCGGAATAATTTAATCTAGGGCAAACGTAACGATCACCGTTTTGGTGACCAACGAGCTTCCTGGCTCAACCGGACTCGCTCCACCGCCAGCGCCATCTAAGCGCGCGGAAAATATCGGCCCAACGTACCCTGGTGCTATACCTTCCGAAACGCTAACGATCTTTCCTAAACCGGACCCGCTGGCTGCCGCCATTACTTCAGCCTTTTTCCTGGCGTCAGCGATCGCTTGAGCGAGCAACTCGTCCTGCGGCCGCTTCTCGGAATCAATAGTAAAGTTGGGACCATAGACATTGTTTGCCCCGCTATCGGAAAGTAATTTAGTAAGCGCTTCGGCGCGATTAATGTCTCGTAAAGTAATAGTCACTGAGTTATTAACCCGCCACTGTCCCGGTCGCTGTTTGGGCTGCCCCTCGGCGTAAAAAGTCTCCTCACCTTGATAAATACTCAGGTTTTGAGTCTGAATATCCTTGTCCTCGATGCTAAATTCCTTTATTTGAGTAACTAATTTACTCATGGCTTGATTGACTTCAGCCACCGCCTTATCTTTGTTATCGTTGACGGCCGAAACACCGGCGGTATACTGGGCGACTTGATTTTGCTGCCGCTCGGAGGCTTCACCGGTGACGGTGATCAGCCGTGGGGGTGATAGCTCCACCCGACCCCAGTTAATATTCCTCCAAGGGAAAAAGAAAGCCGCGGCCAATAAGATGACGATGAACAGCAGACCTCGCAAAACTGAGATCAAGACCGATGATGAATTTTCCATAGGTCCATGCTAGCGCGCCAAAAAAAAATATTCAATTAGCTTCCAGTCGGAAACTATCTCGTTTTAGGCGGGCTTTGCACCGCATGTGAGTCGACCATCGTAATCGTGACCTCGGATTCAAAATCCTGACGGCCAAGCAAGATTCTCGCTGTGTCTGGTTCTTGGGAACCATAATTCGGAACTGCAAAGATTGTGTTATCCGGATAAGCCGCCACATCAAAGCCATCGGTGCTGGTTTCGGCAGAATCAAGATCAAACAAGCCGGCATCGGTAAAAGGAGGACGGCCTACCTCAGTCACAGAAGACCGCTCGACCACCATCGCCTGATCAGTGTCCACCACTTTGATTAAGGCCAATTCCCCAATCACATCGAGTTCCGTATTTAACATAGTCATCGCCTCGTTGAGCTTCAGGGGTCCGAAAGTTACCGTCGGTCGGTCGCCGTTAATTTGGGCAAATAAATTTTCCGCAAATTCCAGCGACGTCACGTTCCCATTCTTCAGAGCCTCGCTTTGCGCCTCGGAAAGTTGGCTAACATAAGCCCGGGAAGATCCGGGAGGCGGTAAAGGTTCCAAGGATAAATCGAGATCAAAATCCTCTATTCCGGTCACGCTGGCGATCGCTCCTCCCAAATCCTCGGCGAATTGTGGTCGCAGCGGCCAACTCTCTTGGCGCGGAGCTTCAGCTGAAACACTTCCCGCCGCCAATCCAGTGATAACACCAAGAAAAGAAGCGCCGAAAGCAACTTTTTGCGTAAAATTATAGCGGGATCGTTCGGGAGAAGAATGTTTTTGTGACATAAACACATTAAACCATATCCCTTGCCGCTGTCGATACGGAAGTTTTTCGGTGGTACGATAATCCGGTATGCCGATAATTTCCGTTGATCAACTCAGCCGCACTTTCAAGGTCAACCAAAAACAGCCGGGTCTTTCTGGCGCGGTGAAAACTTTTTTCCAGCCTCAGCACAAACTGGTACACGCCGTTGACGAAATATCTTTTAAAATCGAACCTGGTGAGTTGGTTGGCTTTATTGGTCCTAACGGCGCTGGCAAGACCACCACGTTAAAAATGTTGTCCGGTCTGCTCTATCCCTCCGCTGGGCAAATCGACGTCCTCGGCTTCCAACCTTTTGATCGCCGACCAGATTTTTTGAAAAAAATTGCTCTGGTCATGGGACAAAAAAACCAGCTCATTTTTGACCTGCCGGCCATGGACTCTTTTTTGCTCAATCAGGCCATTTACGAAATTCCAGAAAAGAAATTTAAACTCAAGTTGAAAGAATTAACCGGTTTATTAAACGTCGAAGATCTACTGACAACTCCGGTACGCAAGCTTTCATTGGGACAGCGGATGAAAATGGAGTTAGTCGCCGCTCTGCTCCACGAACCGGAAGTGCTTTTTCTAGACGAGCCCAGCATCGGCCTGGATGTGGTCGCCCAACAAAACGTGCGGGAATTTGTCCGTGATTATAACCAACAACACCAGGCCACGATTATTCTCACCAGCCACTATATGGGTGACGTTCGAGAGCTTTGCTCGCGACTAGTCGTCATTAACCACGGACGAATTATTTTTGACGGCAGCTTTAACTCCCTGATCCAGCGCTATGCCCGCAACAAACTGGTGACGGTGGAATTGGCCGAAGAAACCAGTCGGGCGTCTTTGGAAAAGATCGGCAAATTGGACAGCTTTGATTTTCCCCGCGCCAGTTTTAAAGTGCCAAGGATTGAAGCTGCCAAGTTTGCCGCCCAGCTGCTAACAAAGTTTTCGATTGCCGACGTGAGTATAGAGGAACCACCGATTGAGGCGATCATTCGCGAGTTTTTTGCCAGCGAGAATCAGGGAACATGAAAATCTGGCCAGTCACAGCAATCTATTTTTTAGACGCCTTGCAGTTTCGCTTGCGCGGTTTGATTTGGCTGTTAACCGGTGCGGTCAACGCCTTGATTCTCTTGTTTTTCTGGTGGGCCGTGCTACAGATTTCCGGTAAACCAGGTAGCGACATAAATCTGACCCAGATCACGACCTACTACCTGATTATGATGACGGTTTCCAGCATCACCATGTGCCACAACGAGGAATACATCGCTTTCCGCCAAATTTATCTGGGCCAAATCCACCAATACCTGCTCCAACCCTATCCCTATCTAGCCAGAGTCTTCCAGCAAGAGCTGGTTTGGCGTTTAGCTCAAGGTTTCTTTGGTGTTCTAATTTTACTGGCCATAAATTTTTCGATCACCAAAATTTCTATTAATTTTTCATTGGCCATGATTTTCACCGTGATAATCAGCGTGATCTTGGCCATGCTACTTTCTTTTTTTTATAAGTCGATTATCGGTCTGATGGCGATTTGGTTCACCAATGTTCATGGTCTGCTGGAAATTACCGGTGTGACCGAATTGTTGCTGGGCGGAATAGTATTGCCGCTGCATTACTTCGCCGATCCTCTGCGCTTAATCCTGCTCTACAGCCCCTTTGGTGCCATGACCTACGCTCCCGTCTCTATTCTGTCTGGGTTTGCGCCGCAAGATCGCTGGCTGCCACTAATTCTAGTTCAGCTGCTCTGGGTCACGATATTTGGCCTTGGCGCCAATCTTGTCTTCCGCCGCGGCATCCGCCGCTTTGGAGGAGTTAGTCAATGAAACACTTTCTCTCCGTCTATCGTTTTTTCTTTAAAATTAACTTAGCGGTCGGCGTACTTTATCGGGCAAATTTTATCCAGGATGTTTTCGGCAGCCTACTCTGGAGCGGCTTTAGCTTTGCGACGGCCTGGCTAATTACCTCACGATTTCCCAGCGTTGGTGATTTCTCCCGCGCCAGCCTGATAATCCTCGCTTCGAATTATGGCATCATCCTGGGACTACACCATACGTTTTTCACTGGCGCGTTCCGTAAATTAGCGGCTATTATCCACCGCGGCGAACTCGACGGCTATCTGCTCAAGCCCTTCGACACCTTATCATTACTAACCCTCAGCGAAATTCGCTACTCTTCACTTTTTCGAACCATTGGGTCCATACTCGCCACGGTGTGGTTAGTCCAATACTATGATCTCTCGATCACCCCGACCGGAGTCATCACTTTTATCTTCCTCACCGCCTTATCAATCCTAATGATCTATAGTCTTTATTGTTTGGCCGTGATTCCACTAATCTGGTACCCGCAAGTGGATAACCTGTTAGAGCTTCTCGGTAATTCAATTGGCACCGGACGTTATCCGTCGGCGACCTTGCCATATATGCCAAAAATGCTAGCCCTCTATTTTCTACCGTTTTTACTGCTGGTGAATATTCCCACTCAAGCTCTATTTGGCAAACTTGATCCGCTGGCTTATGCTTGGTACCCGGCGGTTTGCTTGGGAGTTTTCTGGCTCAGCCGATTCACCTGGAAACGCGCGCTGCGTTCCTGGTCAGGAGCTGGAAGCTAAATTAAAGAGATATTTAAAAAGGAGTGAAAAAATGGTCAAAATTGAGCGTATTCGAACCGGGGTCAAGGCCTTTATTGTCCATGAAGGCAAGATTCTGATCGTCAAAGAGCGGGTGCGACGCAACGGTGAAGAGATCATTATTCACGATCTTCCTGGCGGCGGTATTGAGCTGGGTGAAACACTCCACCAAGCCTTGGAACGGGAAGTGATGGAGGAGGTTGGTCTAAACATTCAGATCGACTATCCGGTTGGCGGTTGGGATTTCGTGATTGAAAACCCGGAAGACGGCGTGCATATTGTCTGTCTGGGCTACCAGTGCCAATTAGTTGGTGAACCAACCATCGACGTTACGAAAAACCCGGCCCAAGAAGATATTTTTGAAACTATTTGGCTAACCAGAGAAGAAATCCTGGCCTCAGATCAAATCTTCGCTAATCCGGATATGCGCCAAGCTTTACAGCACGTAACGATATGAAAACACTCGAACCGGGAACTTATCAGCATTACAAAGGCGGCAAATATTTAGTACTTGGCACAGCCAAGCACAGCGAAACGCTTGAAGACTTGGTGGTGTATGTCGCGCTTTATGAAAATGAATTAGGCAATCTTTGGGTGCGACCACTGAAGATGTTTTTAGAAAGAGTCAAAATTGATGGGGAAATAGTACCTCGGTTTAGGAAAATCGATTAATCAACTAATTTCAGACTGTTGTTTTGATACAATGCTAACCATGGGGAAAATTCCAGATGTTGTCGAAAAGTCTTTGCAGGAAAAAATATTTCCAGATCTGGAGCGCGGCCGAAAAGGCTTCGACCTTCCACACACTAAAGCCGTCGTTTATTGGATGAAGTATCTTCTGGATAATCTTGGTTCTATTGCTGTTGATCCATTGGTGTTAATAACGTCTGCCTATGCCCATGACTGGGGTTATATTGATTTGTTTGAAGGAGTAACTTACCGTTCGATTGAGGAAATAAATAAGCGAAAACCATTACATATGCAGCGCGGTGCCGAAATGATTGAAAATTTTCTTAGAGAAAAACTAAACAGATATTTCACGGAGGAGCAGATCAACCGTACGGCACATCTAGTGAGCGTCCATGATCTGGTGGAGCAAGTTCAGACTGATGATGAGGTGCTGATTATGGAGGCCGATACCTTGGGCATGCTCGACGCTGATCAAGTCAAACCAACTTTTAATGCCACAGATAACGAAATTTTTTTGAAAGAACAAATCCTTGAGCGCCGATTTCCCAGATTTATTCATGAAGCGGCAATAGCTGTGAGCGGCGAATTGTTTGCCAAACGGCGGGACTACTACCGAAGTTTGGCCAGAACTTCTGCCGCCCATTCCGCCGGCAGACCGTAACTGAATGACGTTAGCGATCCCTGCACTTCCGCGATTAGCGCTGCCCCAGCCGGATAAGCCGGCGAAAAAGCAGCGGACCAGGTCAAAACTGGGTTTTCCTTAACGTATCGGTCAATCTCTGACTTTTCCAAATCGCGAAACCGAAACTTAGTTTTATAGATCGCGGTAACAAACTGGAAAATATTGGGATTGTAATAACAACAGCCACTTACCTCCTCGAGCCACTGGCCCGATTGTTTCTCGATCATCTCGACCGCTTCAGTAAGGGAAAGTGGTTTTTCCAGCATCTCTTTACCAAAAATGACATACGTGTCGGCCGCTAAAATCCAGGCTTCAGGAAAATCACGTGCCACTTTCTCCGCTTTTTGCCGTGCCAGGAGCTGACAGCGTTGGTAGGGATCGGACTCGATTATCGCCCTTTCATCAACATCGGCCGGAATCACATCATAGGCAATTCCAAAAGAATCCATGATCATTTTTCGTTGGGGTGATTGGGAGGCAAGAATTATTTTTGGCACGAATCGATTATATCCTGACTAATCATCATGGCGGAGGGAGTGGGACTCGGACCCACAAGCCCTTGCGGGCGCCGGTTTTCAAGACCGGTTCCTTACCATTCGGAGCATCCCTCCATTTTCCACTTTTTTATTCAAAAAGTGTTCTTCTGCATGACAATTGGGGCAAATCAATTCTAGATTTTCGAGGTCGTTATTATCTCGATTCCTATCCCGATGATGAACTTGCAGAATATCATACCTATTATAACCGCATCTCTCGCATAATTCACCACGCTGTGAAGAAAGTCTTTTCTTAAGTATTTTATAGTGTTTTACTTTATCGTGGGGCCGATTATGATCGTACTTCATTCCTTGTCGGTGCTTATTGGCGCAAGCTCGACTACAGGTTTTTTTATTGGCACTGGCCAAAATTGGCGCTCCGCAAACTGCGCATGGGCTTTCTTTACGACACGAAAATCCATAACAAAGAATGCTGCAGTAGGCATTTCCCTCGCTTTTCAGTAATTCATAAGGTCGACGATAGATTGGCTTGCCACAAACTGAGCACTGGCAGTTTGGATTTCTTTGATAATGCTCAGTCACTAGTCCAGTATACCACTGTCGTTGTGCTATAATTCCTCGATCATAAGATAAAAGGACCTCTATGACCGAGAAATTATCCTCTCATGAAATCTTGACCAGCGCGCAGCTGAAAGAATTACAGCAATTCTTCTGTGACATTATTGTCGCCACTAATCCGGATTTACAGCTATTAGCCGCCGCCGGAATTACTAAGCCCCTTTCCGTAACCGTCAATGTCCTTTCCTCTAAGGTCATCGAGTATGCCAGCGGCCTGAAGTTCGACAGCCGGGGTCTGGACGCCCTTGGTTTTCTTCAACTCGTCGTTGATCAAGTTGAGCAACAAATTCCAATCAATTATCAAACCGATTTGCGCCGCGCCGAGACGCTGAGAAAAGATTCTGGTTTCGCGGAGGAGAACAGACAACAAGATCGCATGTGGGTGCATGCCATGCGTGACTATTTGTCCCGAAAACGCGTCTCTAGCGGTATCGACTTTAGCCAACTCCCCTATTAAGGTTACAATGGAACGATGAGTCGTTCGGCAACCCGCTGGTTGGTGATACTTTTTTTCGCCACACGATTTCTGATCTGGATTTTCCGGCCAACCGTCTTTACGGAAATAATTTACAGCTATATGCCCTATGCCCACCTTTGGGCCAGCGGCGTTCAAGCTTATCTCCAGCAACTATATGAATACCCGCCGGGAACAATACCGCTACTCTATCTTCCCTACTTGGTCGACAAGCTCTCCTTTGGTCAGCCATGGCATCTGAATTACTTGGAAGCTTACCGAGCCAGTATTCTTTTGGTGGATATCGGTCTTTTCTTTTATGTTTGGCGAACCCTGGTTCGAACCCAAAAGAATCAGCGCATGCGTCTGACTAGCTTGCTCTATTTGATCGCGGTAACCACCAAGGCTCACCATTTTATTTATGATAGCCTTGATTGGGTCTTTGCGGCCTTATTGCTGATTGCGGCAACCGCGCCAACAACACTGGGCGAGCGTTGGGGTCTGGTCGCAGGTTGGTTGGCCTACTGGGCCGGAATCGCCGTCAAATTGATCAATGCGCCTTTAGGGGCCATTTATTTGTTTTTGGAGAAAAAAAGTTGGCGCCGTTCTATTCTGGTCGCCGCGTCAACTTTTCTGCTGATTTGGGCTTGGCCGTTGTTAAAATTCCGCAGCTCGCTACAGGTGATGCTCGTCTTCCATCAGCAGCGCGGACTGCAAATTGATAGCTTTGGCGCCATAATAGGCCGTATTATCAATCAATTTTCCCATACGGAACACGTTGCCGAGTTATATAAGAATTATGAATTGGTCGGTCCGGTCAGCTCGGCAATTCTCACGATTCTTGGTATTTTGTTCCCACTGAGCCTGGTCCTCTTTCTACTTTACGGTCTGCATTCCATCAACCGATCCAGAAAACAAAATCCATTTCTACTTAGACTAAATTTAACGCTGGGTTATGTTTTGGTCTTCATGATTTTTGGCAAGGTACTTTCAACACCGTTTCTCTTATGGCATATTCCTTTGTTAGCCGTTTATCCCTTCCAAAATTGGAAACAACAGTTGGGCTGGCTCCTGAGTTCGGCCCTCCTGGTTCTGATCACGATGACTCCCTTGCCTTTTGGCCAATGGGGCATTGTTCATCTGCCCATCTGGATCCATATGGTAAAGGCCTTGATCTTGCTCGGCTGGTTGAGGATCGTCCTTCCTGGCGTGAAGTCGCCATAGGACGATCCTCAATGGTAACAATTTGGTAAGAATTGGTCTCTATACTGCCATCATGCGCCTATTGGATTGGTTGTTTCCGCCCTTCTGCGCTGCGTGCGACCGAATCGGTCATTATTTATGTCTTCGCCACTTGAATGATCTTTGTTGGAACTACCAACCACCGATTGAAAACTGGATTTGGAGCGCGTTTGAGTACCGGGACAGTGCCCAGTCACTCGTAATTCAAGTAAAATATCATTTCTATTACCGCTACGCGGAAGTGATGTCTCAATTAATTTCACTGCGCTATCCGCATTTCCGACGCAAGGCGATTGACGTTCTAATTCCGGTGCCACTCCATCGCCGACGCCGAAGATGGCGAGGCTTCAATCAGGCCGAGACCCTGGCCAAACATTTGAGCCGACATTGGCAAATACCGATCGAAACTCAATCGCTAATCCGAACTAAACACTCCAAGACACAGGCCTCCTTAAACCGGGAGAATCGGCAGAAGATAGATCAGCAATTTCTGGCCGTAAGATCACTTTCGGGAAGGAAAGTGCTACTTATCGATGATGTGGTCACTACTGGTTCCACGCTCGCAGCCTGTCGTCAGGCATTGCATGCGGCGGGAGCGGTAGAAGTACTGGCCCTCACCTTTGCCCGTGAAATCTAGCTTGGCCCAGAAATAAATTCTGTTACACTGGCCGGAGAGTATGAAACTTTCTGTCATCGTTCCGGTATACAACGAAGAAAAAACCGTTGGTGAGATGTTGCAACGATTACTCAAACAACCGTCCGTACGAGAGGTAATCGTGGTCAATGACGGTTCGACCGATAGGACCCCTGCCATTCTCAAAAAAATAAAGCATACCAAATTGCGTATCGCTCACAAGGAAAACGGCGGTAAGGGCAGTGCTATCCGTGTTGGTCTGGAGAAAGTCAGTGGTGAATACGTGCTTATTCAAGATGCTGATCTGGAATACAGTCCGGATGATATTCCCGCTTTGCTTTCTCCAATCATGAAGGGTCAAGCCGAGGTAGTATACGGATCGCGCTTCCTTGGTCCGCATTCCAATTTGCTATTTTGGCACCGCAAGGGCAACGACTTCCTAAACTTCGTGATCAACGTCCTGTACAACACCACCCTGACCGATATGGAAACTTGCTATAAAGTCGTTCCGACGAAATTATTGCGGGAAATTGAACTACGCGCCAGCGCCTTTGATCTGGAACCAGAAATCACCTGCAAACTATTGCGGCGGGGAATTCGCATCTTTGAAGTGCCGATTACCTACGTTGGACGCGACTTTAGCCAAGGCAAGAAAATTACTTGGCGCGATGGCATAGACGCACTAAAAACCGTCGTGCGCTTGCGTTTCTAGAAAGGAAAGATGCAAAAAGGTATTGAACCCTTATTGAAATGGTTACGGATAAAAAAAATCGAACCCTTTCTACCGTCGGACGGGGTCTTGGTTGATTTGGGCTGCGACGAAGAGATGACACTGGTCAAACGGCAGATGGGCCGGATGAAACAAGTCTACGGCATCGACATTGTGGCTAAACCGCAAAAATTCGGGAACGCTACCATTCTCCAAGGTGACTTAACAAAAACATTTGCGCTACCTGATAACTCAGCCGACGCCGTCACTATGCTGGCCGTATTGGAGCACTTGCCCCATCCAGAAAAAGTAGTGCGGGAGGTCTATCGAATTCTCAAACCAGGCGGGGTATTTTTGGTTACTGTTCCGGCGCCGGTCAGCGAACCGATTCTGGAATTTATGAGCAAAATCGGCTTGGTGAGGGATGAGATGATTGAACAGCATGAAACCTACTTTACTCCCGCTCTGCTTCAGCAGACGGCCAAAAAAGCTGGATTTCGAAAGATTAAAGTGGAAACCTGGGAACTGGGAGTCAACACTTTTTTGCAAGCGACCAAATAGACTATGAAGAAGCTACTAACCAATCTTTGGATTCAAGTCACCATCGCTGCTATCGGCGCGGCTTTGATCCGTTATTATCCCTTTTTGCTGGGGAAAACCCTGTTTTTTGGCGATAACTATTCTCTGTTGGTGCCCGGAAAAATCTGGACGGCGTATTGGCTAAAACAAGGGATATTGCCGCTGTGGAATCCCAATCTCTTTTCCGGTTTAAGTTGGGTGGGAGATATTAGCCAAACCCCGCTTTCACCAACCGTCTTGCCCTTTGTATTAGTGCCCCCGGCCCTGGCCTTAAACAGTGTGGTCATCGGTTATTTTCTACTGACGTTCTTCGGGATGTACTTTTTGACTCGCTCACTTTCACAGCAGCACTGGTGGTCGCTGGTTGCCGGTGGATTGTGGGCTAGTTCTAGCATCTGGCTGGGTGGCGCCAACAACCTCGCCACGCTGCAGTCTTTGAGCTGGTTTCCGTGGATTCTTTGGGGCGGTTATACCCTGCGCTGGTCACGCTGGTCGGTACTTCGGCTCGCTTTGCTAATCGCCGGTCAGGCCGCGGCCGGATACCCTCAACACTTGTTTCTCTCTCTCCCGGCCGCGGCCTACTTATCCCTCGCCAACCAAAAAATCGACTGGCGAAAGTGGCTGGCTTCCTGGTCCGCAGCGGTAGCCCTCGCTTTTGGCCTCACCGCACCGCTGGCTTTACCGTTCTTAATCACCTTATTGAATTCGACTCGGCAGCTCCAGACAGCCGAACAAGCAGCGCGGGGCTCACTCCATCCGGCTGAGCTGATAAAAATCTTACTGCCCTGCTTCTTTGATGCGCCGCGGTTCGGAATTCGCTGGGGACCAAACTGGAACTTTTACCCCACGAATATGCCTTATCTGACGTGGTTTGGTTTTGGTATTCTGGTGACTACCCACTGGAAGAAACTACGCGCAAATCGTCTGGTAATTTGGCTGGCGGGCGGAGCGCTAGCTGGCCTGATCCTATCTTTTGGCAGCCATCTCCCCGGATTCGTACTACTACTTTCGCGCATTCCCGGACTAAGCACGATCCGCTATCCCAGCTCCTGGCTGGTAATTACTGAATTATTCAGTTTGTCACTTTTGGCCTGCACCGCCGGTCAGTGGAAACCTGGAAGATTCGTTGAGCGCTGGCTCGGAAAAATCCTGTTGACGTCGCTATTGACCTCACTGGTCGGACTATTCTTCTGGCAACAATATCCCGACCAAACCTGGCAGGTTATCAATACTTTAGTACGCGGCAAGTTGGCCGGCAGCCTTTTCCACACACTTGAACGGGATCGTTTAATCGCAACTCTGATTTTTGCCAACCTCACTCTCAATTCATTCCTCGGGCTACTCGCTTGGAAAACCTGGAAGAAGAAATTATGGCCGGTCTTGGCCGGGCTGTTAATTGTTGAGGGCGTCATCAATTCCCAGGCTTTGGCGCTGTTCGCTTCGGCCGAGATTTACGCCAAACCCAGTGATTTCGAATCGCTTCCACTCGTAGAAGCGCTTCGTGATCCCCAACACCGCTCGCTGACCCGAAATTTAAACTTCCCCTATACCGATTACGGCTCCTACTGGGAGGCGGTGATGGTTCGCCAACCTTTTTCCGATTCTTTTGTCGATCAATCTACTCTACGCTCCGGTTCACATCTCATCGGATTAAGGGACGGCTTAACACCAGATTGGAATTTAGTCGCCAACGTACCAATCGTTAATGGCTACACCACCCTTCTGCCCGCGAATTACCAAAACATCTGGGAAAAACCGAGCGAGGCCCGGATTAATCTGCTCTCGCCAATCGATCTGGCAAATCCTCTTCTTTCGGAATGGGCCACAAAATATTACGTCGTCGATCGGAGGTTCGAAGTTAAGGAAGACTTGTCAAAATATCCAGAAGTATACCGAGACGATCGATGGGTTGTTTATGAGTTCTCGGCCCTCAATCGATTCCGGTATGGCGACGATTCGCCAGCTGCATTAATCGATCTAAAGGAAAACCCTAATTCGCTGATTTTCCGGATCGATAATTCGAGTAATCAAACTCAATTTATTATCGCCGATCGCTTTGAATCAGGATGGCGGGCAAAAGTGAATGGTCGCGAAACAATAATTGAAAACCAAGATGGAATGCGAACAATTCCCATCGCTTCCGGCAACAATGAAATCGAGCTGTTTTTTTTGCCCAACGAATTAGTCGCCGGACTGATCCTCTCAGCCTTTGCCTGGCTGACAATAATTACCCTCTTGGTCAGTCAGAAATTTGGCTCGGAGCGCCAGTCTGACGCAAAGCTCCGTCGATCTCGATCACGCGGAACCAGGCCTCGAAGGCAGCGAAAAGTTTCTGTTTGATCTAAAAATCAGCCGATATAGCAAGCGGATTAAAGTGGAGATGCCGGGCAACGAACCCGGGTCCGAAAAGTCAAGTTAACATCTTCTACGCGTGTAGTGAAGTCTTAGCTCGAACCGGAATGGGAAGACAGACAAAACCATTTCCGGCGCCGACCGTTATTCGTGAACGAAACGGTGGCCGAACCGTTTTCGTTTGGACAATGACTGGGTTTTCACCCAACAGACAGCGCCATTGAAACTAGTCTGTCGGATGCCTAGTTACGCCACGAGGGCGTAGTTTGGAACCGTAAAGGCGGAAGCCACGAAGGACTTCACGGCCGCTACGGCGTTGCCGAATTTATTGGCAAGTAATTGGTTTGACCCGTAACGAGAGTCAACCGACGCGCCGATGTTCACGAGCTCTTTCCGTCAAAGCGATACATCCCCGATTTGACTTGGGGCATTATACCACTTTATGCTGGTACAGATGGTTAAGGACATTGGATTCAGCGTGATTTTTCAAATGGGACGTCGTCTTCACACCTGGTGTAACCGGTATGAAGTGCCACTATTGTTGTTAACCCTTTTGCTGCTACTCCGGATTCCAAATTTGGCTGAACCCTACTGGTATGGGGACGAGGCCATCTACCTAACTATTGGCACCGGACTCAGGCACGGACTCCTGCTCTACCGGGACATCGTCGATCACAAGACACCCATCATTTATTGGTTGGCTATGACGCCAACTCAGATCTGGTTCAGATGGTTATTAATCGGCTGGACTGGATTTTCTACCGTCGTCCTGTGGGATGGTTTGCGCCGCTGGATCTCAAACCGCACTGCAGCTTTGGCTGCCTTGGGATTCGTGGTTTTTTCCAGCCTGCCAGCGCTGGAGGGAAACATCCCCAATGGCGAACTGTTCGTCAGCGGATTCATCGTCGTGGCCTTGTGGTTGCTGATCCGTTCCCAAGCGGCGCGTGGACGACTGAAAGCCGTCTTTCTCCTGACTGCCGGGCTAATGGCGGGATTGGGAATACTGACTAAAGTTCCGGCCATTTTGGACGCTGGCGCCTTAGCCGCTTGGTTTTGGTTTTGGTCATTGGAAAAGAAAAAATTCTCTCTGAAACTTTGGTGGCCAATCCTGCCCTTTGGCTTCGGCGTGATCATAGCGATCGTGTCCTCAATCTTCTATTTCACCTGGCGGGGAACATTATCCGACTATCTTCAATTCGGCCTGCTCTACAATCTGCACTATAGTCAAACTTGGCGATTGTCATTCGCTCAACCGATTTGGTCTCAGCTATTCTCACTGCCTGGAAAAACCATCATTTTAGGTCTGCTCTTGGTACTTACCTCTCTACTAACCTGGATGAAAAAAGTTCCGGCACAATTATCCTGGTCTATTTTCTGGATCGCCGCCGCTTTTTTTGCCGCCCTGCTGTCTAATCGACCCTACCCACATTATCTATTGCAGGTAGTGTTGCCTCTATCCATTTCCCTGGCTTTATTTTTTGAGACCAAGATCTCTCTCCGGCAAAGATTCGTCGCTCTATTTCCCTGGCTTTTGTTGAATATCGTTCTAGTCGGCGCTCTGGCTTTGTTGTCATTCCGGCCCTATCCCCAAATCGAATATTATGTGCGTTTTTGGCGCTTCTTTACCGGTAAAATTGGCCGTGAAGAATACGATCAAAGCTTTAATCAACTAATCGGACAAAACAACCAGCTAGCTACCATTATCCGACGTAATAGCGGTGAAACTGATCGAATTTTCATCTGGGGAACCAACCCCATGCTCTACGCTTTAGCCCAACGCTCGCCAGCTAGTCGGTTTACGGTGGCTTTTCACATCCATGACCTAAAAGCTTACGACTCTACTCTCGCCGAAGTCAAACAGAATCGGCCTGTTTTTATCGTGATTCTTAAATCCGAGAGCGCTCTACCTGGTTTGATTGAATATCTCCAAGGCAATTATTTCCTGGCCGAAACCACAACCGACATGCTGCTGTACCGGCGTTCAAACCAAAATAACGAGATGTTGCTACAATAGGCAGACTCATGTCATTGCTTCCGAAATTCCATTCCCAGAACCAGCTCCAGGTTTGGTTGGCGCTTGGTCTGACCGCACTATTGATCGCTATCGGGGGAATGATCGCTTTTTTTGGCCCGCCAACTTTGCCGCTGTGGTATTCCTTAACCGTCAGTGAGGAGCAGCTGGCCCCACGCTGGTGGATTCTGGTTATTCCAGGGTTAGCGGTACTAATTACGGCCATTTCTTTGTGGTTTGGTCGACATACCGACTTGGAGCATGAATCTTATGTTGCTGCGATCTCCATCTGGAGCGGTTTAATCTTGTTATCCCTACTATCTCTGGCAACATTCCGAATACTGTGGGTAGTGCTATGAACTGGAATTTACTCTGGCCGTTGGCGGTATCATTCCTCGTTTCGGCCGCTTCGGCCCCGGTGGTGATTTGGTTCTATCGCCAGATTGGCTGGGTGGACGATCCGGCCAAAAAAAAAGAGGCCAAGACCACCCACACTAAACCAGTTCCGCGCGGTGGCGGTCTAGTGGTGGCGGCCGGAATATTGGCCTCAATGTATTTTTTACAACCTTTTACGACCGCCCTGTGGGGTATTCTGGCCGGTGCCGGCATTTTACTCGTCAGCGGAACCCTCGATGATCGCTATGACCTTAATCCGTATTTGCGTTATCTACTAAATCTTGCCGCGGCCGCCTGCGTACTATTGGGTGGTGTAGGAATCGATTTTGTAACCAATCCTTTTGGACCAGGAGTGATCACCCTAAATCGTTGGCTAGTAAGTCTGGTAATTCTGGGCCAGCCGATCGTTATTTCGCTATTGGCCGATACCTTGGCGATGCTCTGGATCGTCTGGAATATGAATGCGGTTAACTGGTCAAAGGGGGTGGATGGTCAACTACCTGGATTCGTCGCTATTGCGGCCTTTTTCATTGGTCTGCTTTCCCTGCGCTTTCAATCCGATATCACTCAGGGCGTGGTCACTTCGCTGGCCTTTGCCGTGAGCGGAGCTTACGCCGGCTTACTGCTTTGGAACATGTATCCCCAGCGGATGATGCCGGGATACGCCGGTGGTTCTTTGGCCGGATATTTTTTAGCAGTTTTAGCGATTCTGTCAGGGGCAAAGATCGCTACCGCTCTATTATTGTTGGCTATACCCACGGCAGACGGCCTATTCACGATGACGCGCCGCCTGGCTGCTGGCCGCTCACCTTTTTGGGGCGATCGTGGTCACCTCCACCATCGTCTGCTTGATCTTGGTTGGGGTCGGCGGCGAATTGCGATTTTTTACTGGCTAACTACTTTGTTATTCGGCATCATTGCCCTCCAATTAAGCAGTCAGGCCAAAGCATATACTATTATCGCCACCGGCGTCGGGTTTGCCCTGCTTATTCTTTGGTTAAACCATCGCCTTCGTTTTACCCGCTAAACTGCTATACTGCCAATAATGGTTCAGACTGCTTACTATTTGCTGAAAACTGCCCGCCCGCGCCAGTGGCTGAAAAACTTGGCTGTCTATGCCGCCCTGGTTTTTTCTGGTTTTTTCTTTCAGGATTTTCCGGATTACTTCATTCGGGTCTCTTTAACTTTTCTGTTGTTTTGTTTTTTGTCTTCAGCAGTTTATTTAATCAACGACGTTATTGATCGCGAATCCGATCAGCATCACCCGTTCAAAAAGAAACGCCCCATTGCCGCCGGAAAATTAAATGTTTCTACCGCAATAATTGCGGCCGCTGGCGCTGCCTCTTTTGCTGGATTTGGCGCATTATCTTTATCTTTTTTCGTCTTTCTCCTAATGGGAGCCTATTTTCTTTTACAGATTGCCTATGCCCTTTATCTTAAGAATATCGCCATCCTCGATGTTCTAACTATCGCGGCCGGCTTCATGATCCGGGTCTATGCCGGAGCAGTGGTCGTCAACTTGCATATGAGTGTCTGGTTTTTGTTGACCGTGATTTCGGCCTCGCTCTTTATTGCCGTCGGCAAAAGACAGAGTGAACGCACACTGATGACCGGCCAGAAGACTGAGGAAAAGGAAAGTTTCACGACGCGAAAATCGCTGGATAAATATTCGGTCCGCTTGCTCGATATTTATACCGGCATGTTCGCTAATTCCACTTGGTTAACCTACGCGTTATTTACCTTTCAACAAGAGAACTCGATTACCAGAGGGCCATTGCCGACTTTACTCTCCCTCATTCCCCGAGCCTTTACCGCCCAGAAATGGTTAATGCTAACGGTACCGGTCACCATTTATGGAGTAATGCGCTATCTGCAGCTGGTTTATGAGAACAATGATGGCGAGTCACCGGAGAGAGTTTTATTGCGTGATAAGCCGCTGCTCGCCTCGGTTGTGGTTTGGGGTGTGATGGTGATGGCAATAATTTACGTGCTTGGCTAAATCAGCCAACCGTTGCTCCTTCTAAACTCTAACCGCTTCAAAATATTGGTCACCAGACAAATAAGGCTGGCAGAACTTAAAACTATCGTCGAGTTGGATTGCCATAGGAATACATATCCTCCCGCCAACTTGCGCCCCAAATGGGTTGGCAGTGGCACGGAAAAGATCCATTGAGAGGATCAATTGGGTGCCGTTTGTGTCCAGCACGATAATTTAGGGACTTTTTCTGAGCCAACTTGGTGCCAATTTAGAACTGGGGACTTTTTAGGGACTATTTGGGTCCAGGAAATTAAGTCGAGTAATAATGTCGTGATTATCGAGTTAGATTAACATTTGGTCCCAAGATCGATTACTTTCTGTCGCCGACCGAGATGGTCCATAAAAGGTACACATAAAGTCCCCGATTTAAAGTCGGCACTCTAAAGGCACCTAAAAGATCCTTATTCGACCAACTGTGGCCAAACCAGGACCAATCATAGACCATTAAGGGAACATCTCCGGATCATTTACGGACTATTTCGGGCGCAAAAACTTGGTGGGATATATATGTCCGAACTCGTGAATCACTTCGTGAAAACTCGGCGATGGCGACCTAAAAAATCGCCAATCAGCCAAAATAACAAGCCAACCAACCAACCGGACCAGGTAATAAACCGCATATTTAATTCAACCTGCGGCGTGTACCCAAACCTTTCTAGAATCCAAGGCCAATAGCGGTACAACGACGAAATCGACAAGCCCATTAATCCAGATCGCAACCATCGCCACTTGATAAACGGCAAGAAGCTCAGCGACCAGATCAGATACCACGGGTGGAATTGCTGCGATCGGCTTGTGATCAGCGGAGCCAGCAATACCAGAGCCGAAAACTCGGACCAGTGTTCCCGCCACCAGGAGAAAGGCCGGACCTTCTTGAGAAAAGGAAGCTCGATCACCGCCACCGGTAGTAATAGAACTGTCGCGAACTTAGTGAAGATGGAAAAGGCCAGCCCTAACGCACCGAAGATTATTGATTGTATTGATTGTATTGATTGTCTAGGGCGACGCAGAAAATAAAGAGCCGCCAAGGCGGGCCACATCATCCAAACGTCGTTGTGACCATTCATTAGCGTTTCGACCAACAATAGCGGGTGAAACGCCAGTTGCGCCCAACGGAAACTGGCGTCTTTGGCTTTTTCCAGAAGCAACAACTTCCAGACAAAAAATAAATATACTGCTAGTCCAAGCGCCATAAACAGCTTCATAGCCAAATACGCACTCAGGAATTTGCCCAAACCTAGCGAGAACGGCACCAGGGACAGCAGAGTCCAGCCGTAGCCATACGGTGCCGGTGTATGGACGTTGTGCATGAAGCGCAACCACTCATCGGTGGGAAAATTAAGTGCGACTTGAACGTGCGGATTGACATGGTATAGCACCACCATTTTGGCGTTGAACAGGTAATTAAAAATGTCATAGGAATAAGCGTTGTGACCTAGCAGGAGTATTATGCCCGCTGAGACTAACCAAAGCGGCAACGCCCGGAGTCTAACCCCCCGTTTTATCCAGGCGAGGACACCCAGGTAGCCAAAAAACACCGCGGTGGTCAAAACCAAGAACCACAGTCCCAGGCGAACCGGATCGGACGCCAATTGCCAGCGCTGCGCTTGCCAGGAGATAAACCAGGGCTGGTTCAACAGAGTGAGATTAGGATCAACAAAACTATAGGACAGCCAGGACAGCGCTCCCAAAGCGAGAACATAAAGAGTGGATAGTAGGCGGCGGTTCATAATCATCCGTAGCGGCGCGTTAGATCGGCCCAGCGTATCTTGACGATGTCGCCAAACATCCGAATCGAGTCCTTGAGTGGGCTGACCCGCTGCGTCTCGTTGTGGACCCAAGCCACCGGAACTTCGGCAATCGTATAGCCGGCGCGGCGCGCTAACAGCAACAGCTCGACATCAAAGGCCCCGGTGAAAGCATCGGTGCGTTCTTTGGCTTGATAGATCACCAACTTGGGAAAAAGTTCATCGGTCGCCTTCGCGGAAAACAACTTGAACCCGCACTGGGTATCATGAATACCGGGCACCGCGATCGTCTGGACTAACACGTTGAAAACTTTGCCCATCAGGTGGCGGTGGAACGGTTCCTGTTCACGCTTGGCGCCTTGAACCGCCCGCGAACCAATCACCACGTCATATCCGTCTTCAATGAAAGGAAGAAAACGTTCAAAATCCTCAATCGGAGTCGACTGATCAAAATCAGAGAATAATCGATATTGTCCACCGGCGACCAACATGCCAGAAGCAACCGTGGGTCCTTTGCCGCGATGCAGATTCTCCACTACTCGTACATTTTCGCGCTGGGCAAATTGATGCAACTCTTTAACCGTGCCATCGGTCGAACCATCGTCAGATAAAACAATTTCCCAGGTATAGGGTTGTTTTTCGAGATACTCGACCACGTGATCAAGCACCCCTCGTTCTAAGTTTCGACGCTCATTATAAGAGGGTATGACCACCGATAAGAAAGGCTTCTCCATACCGTCTACTGTACCACAGCTTTCCGACTGATCAGATAAATCCAGGGGCCACGCTCATTTTTAATCACCCGATACTCGCCCTTGGGAAAGGAAGCAATTTCATAAACCGGCGAACTAAGCACCTCCGAGGGTTCGCGGGGATTGCCGGCGATCACGATCAGATAATCGGCATTAGGCGCGCTTTCGAAAGGTACCGGTGGATGGGACGAGGCCAACAAAAAGTAGCGATAAACCATACCGCGATAATCTCTTACTTCCGATAACTCAGTGAGGCCGTAGCTTTTTTCCGGCGGTACGGTAGCGATAATTTGTTGCGCCACCCTTTGGACATCACCGACTTGCCAACCAGCCTGATTTAAATAGAGCAACTGAGCCGGTTGGGCGCTTAACCAGAAGATATACGCCATTAGAACCAGACCAAGGGCAATACCCAACCAACGCAGCCAGCGAACCAGGAAAAAGATCACTAAACCGGTTAAAAGATAGGAAACTGGGAAAAAGAAAGAAAGATAGTGGAAAAAGACACTGGAACGATACCAGGATAGCCCAAGTACCGTACCGGCAAAAGCGATCAAAATCAACTGATAGCCGTGCCGATAGCGGGAGTGCCAAAAAGCACGCCAGCCAGCCAAGAGAATAATTAAATAACCGCCAAGCAAGCTGGAGTTGATCTGCCGATACCAAACCGTCCATTCCTTTCCCCAGAGTTCGAACAAAGCTTGCAGCGCCCGCCCCTGGGTTTCACGCAAGGATCGCGCCAGCGTTTGGGACAAAGTCGGTTTAGCCTCCGAGCCACCATTGAGAAAATCGATGAAACCCTTGACGATGATATTGTTAAACCGCCAATTGAAAATGGCCAAAGGCAAAAAGGACGCCAGAACCAGCATTAATGATGAGAGGCTGGACCAAATAAATACTCTGCTCCTGGACGATCCCCGCCGGAAGGATCGAACCAGATCAGCTAACCAGTAGATCGCTGCGGGCGCGGCGGCAAGAGCGGCTACATAGTGAAGTTGCAGGATGACGGCCAGACTTGCCGCCGCGCCCAGCCACCACCAAGCCGAACCTTTCCAGGCCCGCCAAGTACAATAAAGCAGCAACAGCGAAACGAAAGGAGCGGGATTTGGATTCCAGGAGAAGCGGGTAAACTCGATCACCACCGGGGCTGTAGTATAAAGCAAGGTGGCAATTAGGGCCGGCCCGCGTCCAACCAACTTGCTGCCCACCCAATAGAGCAATGGTACGGTAAATATTCCTAAAACCGCCACCGCAGCAGCCGGCCCAACCGGATCGTTACCGGCCAACCACAAAAATGGTGCCATAAAATAGTAGTACAACGGGCCCAAAAACATATCGCCTACACTGGTCGAGGGACCCACCAAAGCGATATCGCCATGCAAAATCCCATAGGCCACAATCACGTCTCGTCCCTGATCGGCTAAATATTGTAGGCCGGAGCGCAGATTTACCAAACGCAAACTGGCTGCGGCCATGGTCGCCAGAGTAATGGAAATCCAGATCACGCGGTCACTCTCCCGCAGACGAGACCACCAGTTCAGATAGCGTCGCCAGACCAAAGGCAGGCCAAGCATGTTATTTCCTCCAGATTACCAGACTGTAGACCGCAAAATTCCAGATCATACCCAATAACACTCCCGCTGCTAAATAAAGCGAGTCGCTTTGAACCGCCAGATCGCGGCCAACTTTTAGCAACGTAACAATAGCCAAACAACAAAATCGACGCCTGCATCGTCAAGATACTGGATCACCACCGAACCGATCGATCCGGCGTTAAACTCCCCAAATTTACGGAGGTGCTTCCACCCATGAATGCGTCGGTCGCCAAACGTCCAGACGTTATTCAGCAAATAGTTGGATATGATCGCACACTCAGCACCCAGAATCACTGCCAGTCCCTGGTCGGAAGCCACAAAAGATAGCCAATCGGCCGGGCGGTCAATCCCAAGAAAGTTTGCAACCCGGTCCAGAGTCGAAGCAAATTAAACGCCTGGTAGGCCACAAAATTTACCACAAAACCAATCGAACCGACCACTAAGAATTTAAAAATCCGCGAGCTGGTAATTTCCTGATACCGCACCTGAAACAAGTACTTCAGCGGGTTGATCAAGTATTCCGGCCCCATTTTGGACTCGCCGATTTCGCGGTCCACGAAGTGAAACGGCACCTCGGTAACCTTAAATCCGGCGCGCAAAGTCTGGTGTAAAAAACCGATCTGGAAAGGTATAGCCAAAAAAGCGTTCGGAACCCATCTCCGCTTTGACCGCCTCATAAACCGTTACGTCTGATCGCCCGGTAACCGGTCGTCCAGTCATGGACCGCGCGTGAAGTCAGAATAATCGAAATCAACCCAGTTCCCGACCACGCTGAGAAATTTTCGGTGTAACCCCCAGTTGGATGGAATCGACCCGCCTTTAATGTAGCGCGAGCCGAGAACCAGATCCGCTCCTTGCTCGATTTTAGTCAAGAAAAGCCGGAATCTTTTTGGGGTCATGGGAGAGGTCGGCATCCAACTCAAAAACCACGTCGGCATCCATTTCGTCGAATGCCTTGGCCATTCCTTTCAAGTAGGCGCCACCCAAACCGCTGCTTCTTTTTGTTAACCAGCAAATGAACGAAAGGATATTTTTTCTGCAACTCCCGGACTGTATCGGCCGTGCCGTCCGGCGAAGAATCATCTACCACCAGTAATAACATCTCCCAATCTTTTATTTTGGCGAATACATCCGCCAAAGCGGGAATCAGTTTCTTAATGTTGGGATTTTCGTTGTAGGTGGGACTAATAACGACGCTCGAGATTTGGGCATATTTTTATCCTTCCCGCTTCACCAGCTCAAGATCGGCTTCGACCATGATCCGGACTAATTCTTCAAACGAGGTTTTGGGTTTCCAGCCTAGCTTTTGGTGGGCTTTAGCCGCGTCGCCGACCAGTAAGTCGACTTCCGCCGGACGCATGAATCTTTCGTCCTGGACGACAATATCTTCCCAGTTGCGCGATCCCTGCCACCTCGCAGGCCTTGGTCAAAAATTCCTTGACGGAATGAGTTTCACCGGTCGCGATCACGAAATCTTCCGGCTTGTCCTGCTGCAACATTAACCACATAGCCTCGACGTAATCGCCGGCAAAACCCCAGTCGCGCTTGGAATCCAAGTTGCCCAGACGGACTTTATCCTGTTTGCCCAGTTTGATCCGGGCAACCGCTGGGAAATCTTGCGGGTCACAAATTCCAAGTCCGCGCCGGGGCGATTCGTGGTTAAACAGAATGCCGGAAACAGCGAACATGTCAAAGATTCGCGGTAGTTGACGGTGATCCAATGACCGTAAACCTTGGCCACACCGTAGGGCGAGCGAGGGTAAAAGGGAGTTTTCTCCGACTGCGGCACTTCCTGGACTTTGCCGAACATTTCGGACGAAGAAGCTTGGTAAAACTTGGCTTTGGGACAAGCGTAGCGGACCGCTTCCAGCATTTTGGTCACGCCGATCGCCGTGTATTCGCCGGTCAGAACCGGCTGTTTCCAACTGGTTTCAACGAATGATTGGGCTGCCAGGTTGTAGACCTCGTCCGGCTGAATCTCCTGCATGGCGGCGGTCAATGAATGTTGGTCGATTAAGTCGCCGGAAACCAAATAGAAGTTCGGATTATCAACCAGAGTGAACAATGCGGGACAAGTTCTGGGTGCTGGTACGGCGATTAAGCCGTGAACCTCATAGCCTTTGTCCAGTAACAACTCGGCCAGGTAGGAACCGTCCTGGCCGGTAACGCCCGTAATAAAGGCTTTTTTCATAATGTCCTTTCGTATTCAAGTACGTCCCGCAACGATTCTGTCCAGTGTGATTCGCGGCTGCCAGCCAAGGGTTGCTGATTTTTTGATTGTCGGCGACAAAGACCGGAACGTCAACCGGCCGTAAACGAGCGGGATCGGTGACCACCTTGACCGGACTCTGGCCAGGGAAACCAAATTATCCAGCACCGCCTGCATGGACGCGCCTTTTCCTGATCCCAAGTTATAGACGTCCCCGGATGTTCCGACCCGCAGTCAGCAACTCATACGCCCGCGCGGCATCGCGAACGTCGGTGAAATCGCGCACGGCTTCCAGGTTGCCGACCTGAATCTCCGCTCTGTTCACCGCGCTCCACCCGCACGATTTGTTTGGCGAAAGCCGGGATGGCAAACTGGTCGGTCTGGCGCGGACCGATTTGGTTAAACGGCCGGACCCGCACGACGTCCATGTGCGTAGGCCAAACGGTAGGACAGGGCCAAGAAATCCTGGGTCAGTTTGGAAACGGCGTAAGGATTGTTGGGATAAAGCGGAAAATCCTCGCCGATCTTGGCGCTGTCGAAATTTTCAGGTAACGAACCGTACTCCGCCGCCGAGCCGATAGACAGCATCCGCGCCTTGGGCACGAAACGTCGCACCGCCTCCAGCATAATGTACTGCAAGGTCGTGTTGTTGTTCATCACCTCGGTGGCGCGATTAAAGCTGTCGCCGACAAATGCCAGGGCGGCCAGATGAATAACCCAGTCCGGCTTTATTCGTTCAACCGCGCGGAAAACGGCGTCCGTGTCGGTCAGATTCAGGGTCAGCACCCGCTCGCGTCCTAATTTTTCTTCCAACCACGGTGCGCTGGAATAGTTGGTCCCCCAAATTTCGGCATAACCCAGCGACTTGCAAATATTCCAGCAAATGGCTGCCGACAAAACCACCGGCGCCAGTAATGAGGATGCGGGGCTGCTTCATGGCTTTACCCTCCGGCCCAGGCCGACATAACGCCAGCCGGCGCGCGCCAGTTTGCCCGGATCGAATTGGTTGCGGGCATCAACGAACAAGCGCCCCTTTCCAGCTACCTGGTCAAATGGATACTCAACGTACTCCGGCCACTCAATGACAACCAACACCGCGTCGGCTTGATCGACAGCGTCCTTCAGATTATCGACGAAGGTCAGACCTTCCGGAGAATCCAGTACTTGCCGGGCCGCGGGCAGCGCCATTGGGTCGTGTGCCAAGACTTTGGCTCCCTTGTGCAACAAATGCGGTACGATCTTGGTGCTGGGCGCCTCGCGCAGGTCGTCGGTGTTGGGCTTGAACGAAAGACCCAGGACCGCCACCGACTTGCCCTCCCAACTACCAACCATGGACTCAAACTCGTCAAGTTTTTCATAAATCCGGTCGGCATTCAGTTCATGGATTTTATTAAACAAATTATTGCCGTGGCCGACCGTCCGCGAGTAGGCCGCTAACTCCCGCACGTCCTTGGGAAAACAGGAGCCGCCGTAGCCCAAGCCAGGGTACCAGTAGTGCTTGCCTATGCGCTTGTCCTCACCGATAACCTTGATCACCTCTTGGACGTCCGCGCCGTTCTCCTCGCACAGGTCGGCGATCTGGTTAATGAAGGTAATTCGCGTGGCCAAGTAAGCGTTCGCTGAGTATTTACCCATTTGCGCGCTTTCCGGAGAAACCATGATCATTGGAGCCTGGAATGGGGCATGCATCTTGGTCAGGGTTTCCCGGGCTTGGGCGTCATCACAGCCAATGACAATCCGGTCAGGATGGAGCGTGTCTTGCACCGCTGTACCCTCGCGCAGAAACTCCGGCAAGGAGGCAAGGGCGAACGGAACTTGGGTCTGGGCAGCGACGCGTGGCCGCAAATCGGCAAAGGTTCCAGGCGGGACCGTGCTTTTTACACAAACCACCGCATCCGGTTTCAGGTGCGGAGCGGCCGACTCGACTGCTTTTTGGACATAGGTCAGGTCGGCGGTGCCATCTGGGGCGGAGGGCGTGCCCACGGCGATGATTACCACGTCGGCCCCATTGATCGCCTCCTCATAGGAAGTAGTAAAGGCTAGATAATCACCAGCTTGAGTCAACTTCAACAAGTCTTCCAGCCCAGGTTCATAAAAGGGCACCCTACCCTGACGCAACTTGGCGATCTTATTTTCATCGATGTCTAAACCGATTACCTTATTTTTGAATGAGGCCAGGACGGCCGCGGTCACCACGCCCACAAAGCCGGTGCCAATGACGGTGATGTTCATTCCAGAATCATAGCAGCTGAAGGTCTGACCCTCCAGGGGTAGCTTTGCTGAGGGTCTGACCTTCTAGAGAATGACCCGGCCAGCCAAATAAGTTTTCCAGAGATCATACAACTGCAGCGTGGAGGCAACGTCGCGGGCCACGTACTGCGCCACCTCCGCTTGCCGGCCGGCGGCAAAAAACTCCGTCACCTGACTGCCGTCGACACCCGCCTCTTTCGGATTGCTCAGGCCCAGCGCTTTGGTCACCTCAGCCAACTGGTACATCGTGCGGCTAGGCGGGATCTCCGCGGCCAGATCGATATTATTTTCGTCCTTGTTCCATTGACGGATCGGCAACGTCACCTTGACGCGATTGACTCCGGAGCGGAAAACCAAAAACGGCCAGTCAAAGCCAAACCCGTTGTAGCTGACGAAACGTTGATATTTCTTGGCAATTTCCCAAAATCGGGCCAGTAGTTCCTTTTCTGTTGCGAAAGTCTCGCAACGATACCGCTCATCCTCCATTTCGACGGGCTGTTCATTCAATAGTAAGACGACCCCTTTGTTGCGCGTGTCCAACAGGCCGATGGCACCAACGTAGCCAAACAAGGGATATAATCCGGTCTTCTGTTTGGCCGCCTCAACTTCTTCCTCCGTCTTAGCCCGTTCCAACCTTTCCACCAGGTATTTTTGCGAATGCTCCTCAATTTCCTCAAACGGCACGCCGACGGTTTCAATGTCAAAAACCAGGGTCGGCACTGATTTTACCTGCGCCAAGAATTCTTCCGGATTCTCGTCATGCAGGGTATACCCCGAGCTGACGACGACTGATTTCTGCCCCTGGTACTCCTCGATTTTTCCCTCAAGATAAACCACCGTATTCGGCTCGACCTTGACCTGCGGCATGGCGTTGGACCATACCTTGCCGCCGATATTGCCGTCAGCGTGAGCCAGTTGCATCAGGAAGAATTTATCGCCTTTTTTGGTCGGCCTTTCCTCCAATGAAATTAGAAAAAAACGGTCAGCAATGGTCATGCCTGGTTCTAAAGCCATACTCTCCTATCCAAATAAACTTTCCTGCACCGCTTCCTCGAACCGGTCTTTGGGCAGGTGTTTTTTTAATGACTGGAAACCAAGCTCGTCGAAAAGGTCCAAGGCCTTCGCTTTGTCATAATCGCTCAGGCTGGCCGATTCCAGGGTAAATTCCAGCGGCACGTCAGTATCAATCTGCGCCAGTTTTTGTGATAACCAAGCGCTTTCCTGAGCAGAAGCGAGCTTGGTCACCACACCCGGGGACAGGGATTTTATCAACGCGATTAGCTCCTGTTTTTCCTCATCAGTTAGAGGTAAACCGACAATTTCTTCCGGCTGGCCAGCTGCCAGCGCGAGGCCGGCATAAATCCTGGGGAGCGACCCGAACTTCTCGAGCAGCTGCGCGGCAGTTTTGGGGCCGATCCCTTTCACGCCAGGAATGTTGTCCGAGGCGTCCCCGCAGAGGGCCTTGTAATCCACCACCTGATCTGGACGGACACCCATCCGCGCAAAAACTTCCTCCACCCCGATCACCGAGACTTCCTCATGACGCTGGCGCGGCGGAGCGATCACAAAAATGTTCTCGCCGACCAATTGGTAGGCATCGCGGTCGCCGGTCAAAATACCAACTTTAAGCTCAGGGTTTTCCGCACGCAGCCGCCGCGCCAGCGAACCAATCACGTCATCCGCCTCATAGCCAACCACCCCGATGGTTGGAATATTCAGAGCGGCCAAAACTTCGTACAGTCGGTCTATCTGGCCGGTCAATTCATGGGGTGCTTCCTCACGGTTCGCTTTGTACTCAACATAGGCTTGATGGCGAAAGGTCGGCTGACCTTTGTCGGTCGCCACGACGAGATATTTTGGTTCAATTTTTCGCAAAGCGTCCATAAGCAGACGGGTAAAACCATAAATCGCGTTCGTCAGTTCTCCGCTCGGAGAAGTTAAAGATAAAGGAAAAGCATGGAAAGCGCGAAACAACAGCGAGAAAGCATCAATGATGACCAAATCTAATTCGCGCAGCTCCGGCACCGGCATATTATGGTCGATCGGTCGGTTGTTTATCCACCTCTTCCCGAACCAAATACCGTAATTTATTTTCCAACTGGGACAGCTGATCGCTCAATTCATCCAGTCGATCAAAATTACGATTCCAATACATTGCTTCTTGTCTTTTGCTCAGCACGTCGGCGATCAAACTGACCAGTAATCCCAGCATGAATACACCAGAAATTGACAGTAGCATCGCAATAATTCTTCCGATCAACGTAACGGGCACAAAGTCGCCGTAACCAACGCCGGCCATCGTAATCACTGCCCAATAGAAGCCCTCTGACAGAGTGCTAATCTTGCCGCTGCCTTGCTCAACCGGAACAATCAATACGCCCAACGCCACTGAAAAGGCAACGACAATAAATAAAGACTTGCGAATCCTGCGGTGGGCCAGCAGCTGATCAACCGGTCGCTTCATGTTTCTCCTTAGTGGTCGACTTGGGCTGTCCAACCAGAGATTCAAATTCCTCCGCCTCCAGAGTTTCAACTTCCAGTAATTTATCCACCACTTTGTGGACGGTCTTTTCGTATTTTTTGACCAGTTGGCGCGTAATTTCTTCCGCTTCGGCCACAATGCGACTCATCTCGGCATCTACTTCGGACTGCAATTTGTCGGAAATTTTATATGGTTCCATTATCGCCCGGGCGTAGTTGACCGTGTCATACTGCGGCCCAAAATTGAGCGGTCCTAATTTGCTCATCCCAAAATCCATCACCATCGCCCGCACCACAGCGGTCGCCCGCTGGATGTCACTGGAGGCCCCGCCGGTCAATTCATGAAAGAAATGATCCTCGGCGATTCTTCCACCCAAGAGAACGGAAAGCTCGGCCATTAGTTCAGACCTGGTTTCGGTATACTTGTCTCCTTCAGGGGGAGTGAGGGTAAAACCAAGGGCCTGACCGCGGGAAACAATCGAGATCCGGTGTACCCGATCAGCATGCGGTAAAAAGTGAGCCACGATCGCATGTCCAACCTCATGATAGGCGGTCATCTTGCGTTCCAGCTCACTCTGCAAACGCTTCTTGGACGGACCTAGCTTCACCTTGAGAGCCGCCTCTTCCAAATCAGTCGCAATAATTTTATCCCGGTCTTCCCGGGCAACCAAAATTGCCGCCTCGTTCAACATGTTCTCCAAGTCAGCACCGGAGAAACCAACCGTGCGCTTGGCAATCAGATCCCAGTTGACCTCGGCTGCGACCGGTTTGTTGCTGGAGTGAATTTTGAGGATTAATTTCCGCTCTTCGATGTCCGGCAGAGAAACCGATACCCGCCGGTCAAAACGACCAGGACGAGTCAAGGCTGGATCGAGCAAATCACCCCGGTTGGTAGCAGCCAAAACAATCACGTTGTCATTGGCGGCGAAACCATCCATCTCGACTAAAATCTGGTTAAGAGTTTGCTCCCGCTCATCATGGCCACCCATACCACCAGCCGCTCCCCGCATGCGCCCAATGGCGTCGATTTCGTCGATAAAAATAATCGAAGGGGCAATTTTTTTGGCGGTAGCGAACAAATCTCTGGCGCGCGCCGCACCCACACCGACCAGCATTTCCATAAACTCCGAACCAGCGATCGACAAAAATGGCACCCCGGCCTCACCAGCCACGGCGCGCGCCAATAGAGTCTTACCGGTACCGGAGGGACCCACGAGTAGCACGCCCTTTGGCGTCCGAGCCCCTAATTTTTGATACTTCTTCGGATTCTTGAGAAAGTCGACCACCTCTTCCAATTCCTGTTTGGCCTCTTTCATACCGCCAACATCGGCAAACTTGACATCCTGCTTGCCCTTGAGGAAAAATTTGGCCTTGCTCTTACCAAAACCCATCATGTCACCTTGCGCGCCCCTGGCTTGGCGGAAAAGAAAGAAGAAAAACGCCACCATTAAGACCAAAGGCAGGAAGTTGATAATCAACTCCCAGACCATTGAAGCGGCCGTGACGCCCTTAACTTCAATCTCCACCTTGGTCGGATCTACGCCGACTTCGCTCAACAGGGAAACGAAATCCTGATTGCCTTCTTTACGCGATTGCTTACTGGTCCCGTCCTGATACTCAATCTGAATATCAGCCCCTTCAATCTCAACCTTGCGAATCTTTTCACTCCGCACATCACTGAGCAAAGTAGACAGCGGTACTTTATTGTTGCCGGCTCCCAAAAAAACCGAGATCAAAAAAGGTACGAACAACAACAAAATAATCAACCAGATGATACTCCGGCGGGGATTTAGGTTGACCTGTAACTCGACTTTCTTCAGGGGAAGACGTGAGGATTTTTCCGGTTTTTTTCCGTTTTGATTCATAAGTTATTGCCTTGACGAGTGCCTTAACAAGCGGAAACACCCGCTGGGGCGACATCAGCAAACAATAACACGACCGGGGCTAAATTACTATCGGAAGAATCACACAATGAGACGAGCATGCCTTCACTTACACTAGGTCCCATCGGCCTCGGCGGCAAATTAATAATGAAAAGGGCCTGTTTGCCGACAAAATCTTCCGGCGCATACCAGTTTCGCAAACCGGTATAAATGGTTCTTTGACCTTCTGGACCCAGGTCTACTTTTAACTCGATTAGCTTGCTCGACCACTCCGGATTGTCAGCAGCCAAAATCGTGCCTAATCGAAGATCTAATTTTTCCCAATCAGCAAAAGTAATCAGTGGTTTCATTTAGAGCTCGCGAATTACAATATTCGCGTTTAGAGTCTTCATGTCAATAAGCTGTAAGTAGCGCTCGGTAGTGGATAGGCGCTTGTGACCAACAATTTGACTTACGTTAACCAAGGGAACACCGGCACTCAACTGCTCAACAATGAAAGTGTGACGTAGGTCGTTCACTTTGGCGTCTTTAATTCCAGCGAGACGGAAATAACGATCCACCGCGCTGCGAATATTGCGGACCAAGAACGGACGGCAGCTTTTCGTCAGGAAGAAAGTTGGCTCGGATGCGCGCGGGCGCACTTTGCTGTACTCGTTAATAGCCGCAATCGCCGACTTGTTTAGAGGTACGATCCGGTCGGGATGAGAATTCTGGGCAATGATATACATTTCTTTTTTATTCAGGCCAATATCGCCAACCCGCAGCGCCGCCAGCTCACTGATGCGCAGGCCGGTTTGCAGCAACAACTCAATAATGGCACTCATTCGGACGTCGGTTTTACAAACGTCGCGGAGAGCCCGGTATTCAAGCCGGCTCAGCACCCTGGGCGGGGCAACCTCATACTTAGGATGATTGATC
This sequence comes from Candidatus Woesebacteria bacterium, assembly GCA_963749595.1. GTDB lineage: Bacteria > Patescibacteriota > Microgenomatia > UBA1400 > UBA1396 > CAVVNJ01. The sequence continues at coordinate 128,412 of CAVVNJ010000008.1, read as the reverse complement.
GTTTGAATCGGGTTTTCGGCCACAATGTTTTCATTCTTTAGGTAGCGGAAAAAGGATTTCAGAGAATTCAACTTGCGGGAAATCGACTTGTCGGTATAACGCAAGGTTACCAATTCATTTTGATAATTTTGAAAATCCTCAGATACGACCTGCTTGGGATCGGTCTTGCCCAACCGGGTCAGGTATTCCAAAAACTGCTGCACGTCTTTGGCGTAGGCAATAACAGTAGCATTAGCCTTGCCCAAGCTTCGCAGCCAAGCAGAATAGGTGGTTAGATATTCAGTCCATATCATGTTAGCCTGTATTATACAAAATATTTTCGAAAAGAAAAGGCCGATAATACAAATTATGCTCAAATATGGTTGGATCCTAATTATTTTGATCTTGGCCGGTTCAACTCTGCGCACTTTCTGGCTTTCTTACCAGTCCCGCCAAGCCTTGGCCGAGCAAGAATTCCGCGTGACAGAACTTGAAAAACAAACTTTGATTCTGGAGGAACAAGTGCGCACGGCAACGGCCAGCTTTAATTTGGAAAAACGCGCCCGGGATGAACTGCGCCTTCACCAGGCTGGCGAAACCCTAATTCGCTTAAAACCGTAATAATTTGGTAATAATTGGGATTATAATCGCCGTTATGCGTGGTCGCCTGTTGCTGGTGGAGGATGATTCGTTACTCAATAGCCGTCTGGCCCGCTCGCTCCGGCGCTTTCACCAAGTCGACCAAGTTACTACGCTCAATGGAGCTTATTGCCACCTGGCCGAATCCTGTACTCCGTATGATGTGGTGGTACTAGACCGCATACTTCCCGATGGAGATGGTTTAGAAATTCTCAACTTTGTTCGCCATGATAATCCGGATACAAAAGTCTGTATTACCAGCACCAGGGACACCCTGGCCGAAAAACTCCGCGGCCTTCAAGACGGGGCGGACGCTTACTTGCCCAAACCCCTCCATCCGGATGAGTTAACCGCACAAGTAGGCGCCCTGCTTCGTAGGGGAACAACCCATAATGACGAGGAACTAGCCTTTGGCGAACTGAAACTTAATGAGACTGCCCGCTGTCTACGCCGCGGCCGACGAATGATTCGTCTTAGTCCACGGGATACCCAAATCCTGCGATTATTCATGATCAATCAAGGTCGGGTCACCCGCGATCAGCTGTACGCTTTCTATTGGCGGTTGACGCCTGATCCCACGGAAACCATCATTCACGTTTCCATTCAGCGACTTCGTCATCGACTTTGCCAGTTAGACGTCAACCTCTCTGCTATCTACGGTTTGGGATATGAAATAAACGTATAATAGGGTGATGTTTCACAGCTGGATTATTTTTGGACCCACTGCTTCCGGAAAAACGGAGCGGGCGTTGCAATTGGCGCAAGATAAGGGCGCCGATCTACTGTCGTTTGACTCGCGCCAAATCTATCAAGGAATGTCGATTGCCACTGGTCAAGATATTCCCGAAAATTACCGGCCACAAGCCGACGGCTCATATCAATCCGATCCGGCCCAACCAGCGCTCTACGGTTTTAATCTAATCGACCCTCAGCAACCGTTTTCCATCAAACACTATTACGAGTATTGCCAACCGATCATTGTCCGCCATCGGAAAGCACAAAAACCTTTGGTCCTAGTCGGTGGCTCCTGGCCCTACGCCAAGGTCCTGATTGATCCCCCGGCGTCACTTTTTACTCCCACCCTGCCCAAATTAAGGGAAGAACTGGAAAAATTGAACGTTCAAGATTTACAAACCAAACTTACCAATCTCGACCCGCAAAAATTTGCTGCTCTCAACGTTTCCGATCGGACTAATCGACGGCGACTACTCCGATCCATTGAAATCGCGTCTTTTCCAATTTTTGAAGCGCCCAAACCGTTACTCCAGTCAGATGAATACTCATTAATAATTCATTCTCTTCCCATGGAGACAATCGAAACTAATTTGCAGCGTCGGATCGAAAGTCGATTACAATCAGGGGTACTAGATGAGACCCAGCGCCTGGTCGAGCGCTATCCGGATTGGACCACACCCGCCTTTAGCTCCACCGGCTACCGTTTTCTGCGGGATTATCTGGAAAAAAAGGTTTCGTTGGAGAAAACCAAGCAGCTCTGGTTCAACCAAGAACGCCAGTATGCCAAGCGCCAGATCACCTGGGTCCGTCAGATGGAAAAAGAAAAGCGGTATAATCTGACCACTTTATGATCGCCCGCCGCCAGTCCCTCCTCCGCACGGAGATAATCAATTTGTTGCGGAAACATCACCTCTTCTCCGCACCGGAAATACTCGGCGAGTTATTGATCATGAGAAAAGTTAACAAAACGAGTGTCTACCGATCTTTAGAAATTCTGCTGGAGCAAGCTCTGATTGTTCGTCATGATTTCACCGGTCAAGAAACAAAATATGAGCTGGCGGAGCGTCACCACGACCATTTTGTCTGTCTAAACTGTCATCAAGTCGAAGAAATTGACTGTGCACTCAACTTACCCACATTGATTGACGGAAAATCGATCCAGTCACATGAGTTGAACTTGTACGGTAGGTGCCAGAATTGCCAACCAAGAAATTAATTTTCTTTAGTCGATTCCAAGAGCGCTTGAAAACCCCGGGCCATTAAGTCAGGAGCGCTGCCCGTAACTTGCCACGCCAATTTTTTCGATCTCCAGGGACCGGTTAATGAATCCCTCATCAGATGTTTTTCTTTGAGAGTGTGGTGCTCTTTCCATTCCTTCACCATTTCATCAACCCGTTCCTGCCATGTGGCGGGGTATGCTCGCCATAAACGATGAAGAGCATCTAATACAAAATCCCTTTGACGCTCTAATGTATCATCAGGAAATGAAGGTTGAAAAGCCAACATTAGTGGGTTGCGAGCCTCAAAACGAATACTCGGCCCGTTCCAGAGGTAGTCGTAACAGTGGTTAACGGTGGGGAAAGTGCGACAGTATAATTTCTTTGCATTGTAATAAGGACAACCCCGAAAATCGTCAGGAAGACCGAATTGTGGCGCCAGTTTCTTGATTTCTTGGTTCACATATTCAACTATTAACCTGCGTTCGTCCTCGCTGGTGATTGGGCCGTCATCGGCAATAACCCCCCAATCTAAGTCGGTATCTTCATAATTCTCGGTTAGTTCCCTAACCACCGACCCGCCATGAATGCCGCTGCCGACCAAAACCAGACTCAAGTTGACCAGCTCGGGAAATTTATTTCGTAACTCCAAACCAATCTGTGCGGCAAGTTTGGCCCTTTTTTCTTCGACAATCAGCTCAGAATTCAATAACTGTTCTATCGTCTGCCTAAGTTTAGCTCCTTGAGCGAACTCACGGGCTCGCGATTTTGCCACAGATACTCCAGATCCAGATTCAAGTTCGCGACCAATTACTTCGCGTTTTAGTAGGCGAGCCATCTTTTCCGACCATTGATCTGCCGACATTCGTGCCACAAACTACTCCCTTCTCAGTATGAAATCATAATGCCGAAAGGTTTTAAGTTGATCAAGCCGTAAACTTCCTAATCAGTCCCACGCACCGCCCCTGAATCTTGACGTTACTGGCATAAATCGGCTGCATCCGCGAGTTAGCCGGCTCTAGACGGACCCTGGTCGCCTCCTTAAAGAAACGCTTTAGAGTCGCTAGGCCATTATCCAGTAACGCCACCACAATGTCCCCGTCCCGAACATCGTCTTGTTCTTCAATGACCACGAAATCATTTTCTAAGATACCGTCCTCAATCATCGAGTCGCCTTTGACCTGCAGCACATAAGCCCGCTTCTTACCTGAAATCAACTGGGGTGATACTTTAAAGGTGGCGTTAGGATCGGTATAGGGCTCAATCGGCCGTCCGGCCGCCACGTAACCCAGAATTGGCAAGTCGATTCCCTCCGTGATCTTCAAAAAGGTTCTATCCAGCAATTCAATTCCCCGAATCGCTCCATCGGCCCGGCGGATCACCGCCTTTTTCTCCAGCGCTTGCAGGTGCTCGTGCACTGTAGCCAAAGAAGAAACACCCAAGGCGTCGGCAATTTCCTGCAAAGTGGGTGAATAATTATTCAGTTGTATGTACTGAGCAATAAAATCGACAATCTGCCGCTGCCGGCGATAAAGCGTGACCGCCATGTTTAAACTCCTTCCGCCTTTTTTACGGCGAATGTTACCCGAACTGCATTCACCATACCCAAAGTAAACCCGCTCTGTAAACTCCATCTTTCCATTTCAAAGTGATCAAAATCGATCACTGGAAATTACGCTCTGCATAATTGTGATCAAGCTGTTAAATTGAGATAATTGCTATGCCGATCTATCCTTGGGTAAAAAAGCACTCTTTCTCTCTTGTTTGCTGGTCAGTTCTGTTGCTGGCCGCTACCATTCGCTTATATCGGGTGGCAGAGGTACCGGTTGGCATCAACTGGGACGAGGCGGCGCATAGCTATAACGCCTGGAGCATCTGGCAAACCGGGAAGGACGAGTGGGGAAACCGCTGGCCTCTTTTTCTTCGCTCTTTCGACGATTACAAAAGCGCGGCCATGGCCTATGCTCTGCTGCCGGTGGTTGCCCTGTCCGGATTGAGCGCCTCGGCCATCCGTTCCTGGGCAGCTATCATGGGAACACTCGGAATCGCCGGTTCAAGTGGATTAATTCTGCGGTTGTCCAAATCAAAAACACTCGCCTTAATTTCGTTAGGCATTTTGGCTGTTATGCCTTGGGACATCCACTATAGCCGCGCCGTCATGGAACAGGGTTTGTCACTGACACTTTTGGTCTGGGGATTCTGGGCTTGGTTCGGCAAAACTAGCAAAGAGAAATGGCTGGGAACAATCTTGTTGGTGGCAGCGATGTATTCCTACCATTCAATTCGTCTCATCACGCCGTTATTATTTATCGCCGTTAATCTGGTCCAAGACGGGACCGTTAAGAAAAAAATACGGCAGAACATTTGGCGGTACGTAGCGTTCGGATTAGCGGCCATTTGGCTTTGGTGGCAAGCGATTTTTGGCCTAGCCGGGCAGCGGGCTAGGGATCTACTGATTCTGGACTCGCCGCAAATTGGGCTGGCGGTACAAGAGGGCTATTATCGCAGTAGTATCATCTGGGGCCGACCACTCCGCATTTTCAATAACAAATTCCTGGTCATTCTTCCGGATATTCTGGAACGCTACCTAGTTCATTTCTCGCCCGATTTTCTGTTTTTTGGCAACAACCCGGATTCGCGACATGCCACCTCCCAAAATTTATTACTGATCACTCTTCCCTTTCTTCTCCTTGGTCTCACGGCTACCATCAGAAAAAATTCCGCCACCGATCGGATATTTTTTATTTGGTTGGCAGTCTCCCCACTGGCAGCGATGCTAACTAAGGACGTACCTCATAGCGGCCGGGTCTTTCCCATGGTCATACCGCTGGCGTATTTCGCGGCGCGGGGTATTGAGTGGTTAGTTAGCTATTTCCGCGGGCGAGTGAAAATTATTGCTATAGCCATCGTTTTCGGGATGTGGTTGGCTAACTCCGCTTGGTATCTTCATACCTATTGGCAAAATGTGCCAGAGCAAACAGTGATTGATTGGCAAGGCCACCTCCGATCGCCGACACTCTACGCCGCCGAACACCAGAATCAGTACAACCATGTCGTTTTCGCTGATTCGTATAATAACCATTACCTTTTTGTTGCCTGGTACCTTCGGATTGATCCCCGGGAGGTTCAGGATTACCGTCGCCATTGGCGGGAAAAGAACGTTTTGGCCGGAATCGATCTACGGACGGTAAGCGATGAAAGATTATCTTGCCTGCTCCTTGAACCGAAGACTCTGATAATCACTGAAAAACGAATCACCTGGCCGATTCCGGCGGCTGCCGAATTCTTTATACCTGACCGCTTCCACGAATCGCCGGCACCATACGTCGCCTATGATGGGACTCTTTTGAATGACAACCAGCGCGGCGATCTCAGTTCCAAATGCGAAGCCTGGAGACAATCCGAGTCCAGCGCCCCAGCTCAAATGAAGTGGCCTTTCCAACCCTAAAATCACGATAAATGAAGTACAATAAACATTTATGTTTGAACTTGTTTCGGGCTACCAGCCGGCCGGTGATCAGCCCGCTGCCATCGTTAAATTAACCGATAACCTACGGCAGGGAAAACCCCACCAGGTCCTCTTGGGTGTGACCGGCTCGGGAAAAACCTATACCGTCGCCAATGTCATTCAAAACGTTCAGCTGCCGACGCTCGTGATTGCTCATAACAAAACGCTCGCGGCCCAACTCTATCAGGAGTTTCGCGATTTTTTCCCCAATAATGCGGTTAGCTACTTTGTGTCCTACTACGATTATTACCAACCCGAAGCTTATCTGGTTAGCTCGGATACCTATATTGAAAAAGAATCACAAATCAATGACGAAATTGACAAACTTCGCCTCGCCACCACCGCCAATTTGCTTTCCCGCCCAGACTGCATCGTCGTCGCGTCGGTTTCCTGCATTTACAATCTTGGCGCCCCGGAGGACTTTGCCCATCACTCATTAGAAATCGTCGCCGGAGAACTACTGCCCCGTCAAACTCTGCTCCACCGTTTGACTGATATGCAATACACCCGCACCACGGCCGATTTGGTCCGCGGCTCTTTTCGTCTGCGGGGCGAACGGATTCAAATTTGGCCGGCTCAGGAAAATTGGGCGCTGACTTTAACCATGCCCGGCGACGAGATTCGTCGCCATTGAAAAAATTGATCCCGCCACCGGCGACCGTTGGCCGGAAGATTTCGTTGATCCCTACCACCGGGAGCGCTATCGATTATTTCCCGCCAAACACAATATCGCCGGTCGCGACCAGGGGGAAGCTTTAAAAACTATCGAGACTGATTTGCAGGTCCGAGTGACTGAACTTAAGGCACAAGGAAAAGTCATCGAAGCTTATCGTCTGGAACAACGCACGCTGCACGATCTGGACTTGATTCGCGAACTAGGTTTTGTCAACGGCATTGAAAACTATTCCCGCTATTTTGACGGTCGCCAACCCGGTGATCCGCCCTATACCCTGCTCGATTACTTCCAATACAACGCGCACACCTTCGGCAATGGCAATTCCTGACCGTCATTGACGAAAGCCACATGACTCTGCCGCAAGTGCGCGGGATGTATTTTGGCGACCGTTCGCGTAAGGAAACGCTGGTGGAATATGGTTTTCGCTTGCCGGCGGCGATGGATAACCGTCCGCTGCAGTTTCCGGAATTCAGGCGCGGTTGAAGCAAAACATTTATGTTTCCGCCACTCCCGGAGAGCAAGAGATCGGTCTGGCTCAGGGTGAAATCATCGAACAAATCGTTCGCCCCACCGGTCTAGTCGATCCGCCGGTCGAAGTGCGGCCAATTGCCGGACAAATCCCGGACTTGCTACACGAGATCATTCGTCCGCAAACAAAGCGGTCAGCGGATCCTGGTGACCACCCTGACCAAAAAAATGGCCGAGACGTTGACCGAATATCTGAATAACAAGAAGAAAATGAACTCGCTGCTCACCAGTCATGGCTATGAGCAAGCCGTCGAACAGCCCAAAGTCCAGTATCTGCATTCCGACGTCGAGACGCTGCAACGTTCGGAAATTCTAACCGATCTGCGCACCGGAGTATACGACGTTCTGATCGGCGTCAACCTGCTTGCGCGAGGGATTGGACCTACCAGAGGTAACCTTAGTGGCGATTTTGGACGCCGACCAAGAAGGTTTCTTGCGCTCGGCTCCCGCTTTAATTCAGACCATGGGACGGGCGGCGCGCCATAGTGAAGGTCAAGTCATTTTGTACGCCGACCGGATCACCGGCTCCATGCATGCCGCCATGGACGAGACGGCGCGCCGCCGACAAATTCAACTGGCCTACAACGAGGAGCACAATATTATTCCCCAAACTATTAGTAAACCGGTGCGGGAACAATTGATCAAACGGACCGAGAAGGAAACCAGTTATGGGGTTAGGGAAAAGCGAGTCGGCTTGGGTTGGGAAAAAACCACTGGTTCTCCAGAAGGAAAAACCGAAATTCGCTTATCGGGAAAAGAAGTAATTTATCTGGAAGACCTTGATCCAACGGCGATGGCCCCGCTTGATAAACAACGCATCAGCCGACAATTAGCCCGCGTTATGAACTCCGCCGCCAAGGCCTGGAACTTTGAGCTGGCAGCTCGAATCCGCGACACAATCGCCCAGCTTGGATCAAACGCCGTCGGCTAGCGAATAGTAATCGGATACAACCGGCGGGTATTATTTTTTCCCCCGGTTAACGCGTAGTCAGCAATCACGTCAAAGGCGTTCTCAAAAAAATCTCGTCTGAAAGACGTGCGGCCTACCTCATTAGCAACTTGGCGATAAACTTTGCCAAAATCCACAAAACCGTTTTGCAGCAAACTTTCCAATATTCTGATCGAGTAGAAAGTAGGCAAGGATTGGACCGGCTGATTGGGGAAAGTACTATGTTCGTGCGTTAGTCTCAGCTCGTATTCACGCAGCTTTTGCCGCAACTGCTGGTGGCGAACTGGATTATCAGGCAAGAAAAAAAAGGTTGGTTGAACTGATAATGACTCGGTGGCCATAGTTACTTTCTTGACTTAATTGTACACCATTTTTTCAAGTAAGTCTTTCAACTTCGCCACGGTTTCATCGCTTAAATGATGTTCCAGACCCTCAATATCATGGTCGATTACGTTCTGCGGCAACGACAAGGCGGAAAGGAAACGCTGCAGAACCGCGTGGCGATCGCGGATCCGTTGTCCGGCTTTTTTTCCTTTGGGGGTGAGAGTAAAACCTCGATATCGTTCCAGCACCACATAGCCCATGGCTTCCAGCTTCTGCAGCATGCGCGAGACTGAGGCCGGTTTCACCCCAAGTCGATCGCCAATATCCGAAACGCGGGCGTAGCCCTTATCCTCCAGGAGCTCGCAAATGCGCTCCAAATAGTCTTCGTTTGGTTCGCTTAATCGCCGTTGAGTCATCTACTCTCCAATTATTATCTGAACGATCAACCAGAGGTTTAGTACGGTTATGATACCAGCAATTGCCCAGGACGAAATTTTCAACCAACTCGAGTTGGCAAAGCGACCTAAATATTGTTGGTCACTGGTAAAAGCCACCAAGGGAATCACGGCAAACGGCAGCTGCAAACTTAGAACCACCTGGCTCAAAACCAATAATCGAGCCAGACCATGTGCCCCGTAGAGCCAAACTACCAATAGGGCGGGAACAATCGCCAATAAACGGGTCAGGAGACGTCTTTGCCAAGGTTTGAGTCGTAAATTAATGAAACCTTCCATCACCACTTGACCGGCTAAGGTTCCGGTTATTGTTGAGTTGTGACCGGAACTAAGTAGCGCTAAAGCAAAAACCAGACTCGCCAGACCAACCCCAAGGACGGGCGAAAGTAAATGATAGGCATCCTGAATTTCCGCGACCACGCCAACATCCCGGACATAAAAAGCGGCAGCCGAAACGATCAGAATGGCGGCATTGACGAAAAAAGCGATTGACAAAGCGACCGACGAATCGAGCGTGGCAAAAAAGATCGCTTCCTTTTTGGATTTTTCCGATCCGTCAATGCCGCGAGTCTGTACCAGGGCCGAATGTAGGTATAGATTGTGCGGCATGACCGTCGCCCCCAAAATCCCGATGGAGATATAGAGCATCTCCCGGTTCTTGAGCAGCTCGATCGTGGGCAGAAATCCTCGGACCAGCGGCAACCAACTCGGCTGCGACCAAAAGATCTCCAAAGCAAAACTGCCGATAATCACGCTGATCAGACTAATGACCAAAATTTCGAGATAGCGCAAACCTCGATTTTGCAGCAGTAACAGGATCAGCACATCGAGCGAAGTCAAAATCACTCCCGCCATAATCGGCCACCCAAATAACAACTGCAGAGCAATTGCCGAACCAATCACTTCGGCCAGATCGCAGGCGGTGATAGCGACCTCAGCCATAAGCCAAAGTATCCACCGCATTCGAGGTGAGTAGTTGTCACGACAAGCCTGGGCAAGGTCGCGCCCGGACACGATCCCTAATTTGACCGACAAGTGCTGCAAGATCATGGCCATAACGTTGCTGGCAAGGATTACGCTCAGCAAGGTATAGCCAAAGGTGGATCCCCCAGCCAAGTCCGTCGCCCAGTTACCGGGATCCATGTAACCAACCGCTACCAGATAACCAGGACCGGCGAAGGCAAAAAACTTCCGCCACCAGGAATAATGAGGCTTAATCGGGATACTGGCGTGGATTTCCGCCAAGCTTTTGATCATGGTTAAACTGTATCGTAGCTAAAAATGTTAGTCAAGGTTAAAACTACTGAGCTTGCTTTTATCTACCAGGCGAGTCAAGATAAGTGTTATGGTCGGGTTGTGGATACGGATCAAAAAAAACACTGCCTTTCTTCTTTATATATTACTTGGATTATTGGCCAGATTTTGGAACTACCGCAATTTCTTGTTTTTCACTTGGGACCAGGGCCGTGACGCTTTCGTACTGGAACGCATCGCCCATGGTGACCCGGTCTTAGTTGGACCCACCAGCGGTCTCCCGGGGTTTTTTCTGGGGCCGCTATGGTATTACGTCGGATTGCCAGGATACTGGCTGAGTGGCGGCAATCCCTATGGCATTTGCCTTTGGTACATTTTTCTGGCTAGCTTGGCTTTGCCGCTTTTTTGGCTGATTAGTCATAAATTATTTGCCTCGCGCCGACTGGCGATCGTTGCCGCTTATCTCCTGGCTTTTTTGCCAGGCAGTATCACCGGGAGCGCCATGATTTGGAATCCGCTAATAACCTTGCCCTTAATGTCCGCCGCTTTCCTGGCACTATGGAAAGGCCGATCCAGCCGCTGGTTGCTCTGGTTGGGTTTTTTCCTGCTGGCCCTGAACCTGCAGGCCGAGTTCGCTTACGCCGTGTTCTTCATTATCCCGTTATTCTTGCTTATTCCTTGGATTCGTAAACAGGTAAGTATCGTCGATGTTTTTGGCACAGCGGTCGCCATCGGCGTGACTTTGATTCCCCAACTGTTGTTTGAACTGCGCAATAACTGGATCATGACTCGGTCGCTACTAGCTGCGTTAGCCGACCCAAGCCGATTAGCCACCTGGGGCTACCTATTAAGTCATCGGCCCGGCGAGTTGTACTGGACAACAATGTCTTTGCTCCTGGGAGGGTTTGGGAAGCAAGGACGGTTATTGGCTTTACTCGTCGTTGCGATATTGCTGCTTGCCCTGAAAGCGATCTGGAATAAGCGGAAATCAAACTCCGAACGAGACTTTGGTTGGAAGCTGCTGACGATTTTTGCCATTATTCCTTACCCCTTCTTTTTGGTCTGGCGCGGCAACTACGGCAACTTTTTCGTCTACTACCTAACCGCTCATTTCATTTTTCTGGCACCGCTGCTACTCACCGGATTGACGGAATTAGCGAAAAATCATTTAGACTCTGCCATAAAAAAACTTTATCCTGCTAGGGACTGGGCGGTGCTCCTCCTTGGTGTATTGTTGGCCGGCAGCGTAATGCATGCCTCGGCTTACTGGTTCGAAAATAATAACCAAGCCGGACTAAAAAGCATGGATCAAGCGGTCAGCCAGATCTTCGATTGGAGCACTGAAGACAAAATCAACCAACCGTTCGTGCGCGTCTTCACTCCCAACAGCCAGACTGAGCAATACGACTACCTCATCCACTGGAAAGCCCGCCAACTTGATCGGCCGGTTCCGATGACCGTCCGCTCCGGCGGCGAGACAAAATGGTACTTATTAATGGAGCCAGATTATCAAATCCCAGAGAAGCGCTTTGTTCCCTGGTACCGGGAAACTACTATCGGCGGCTATCTATGGCGACAAAAAAGAATCGGGGTGCTGACACTGGAAACCTGGAGTTCCGAACCACCATCCACGGACAGCGGAAAATTGAAATAATATGAAATTTTTGGCAGAAATGAAACGACGGCTATCTCAACATCGGCTTGATTTGCTCATTTCAGTTGGTCTTTTCCTAATAGCGGCCGCCTTCCGAATCTGGATGGCCGACCGCAACCAAGTCACGTTTTATTGGGACCAGGCCCGTGACGCGATTCTGGTCCGCGAGATTTCCCAAGGGGATTTAAAAATCCAAGGTCCGTCAGCCAGCGGCTCAAACGATCTTCTCTATCATGGAGTTTTGTACTATTACCTAATCGCTCCCGTCTACGCTTTGGGCGGCGGCGACCCGATTGCCGTCGTCATTTTCTTGAGTTTCCTGGGCGCGACCGCAGCACCATTAATGTACTGGTTGGCACGAGACATTACCCGCTCCCGCTTCCTGGCTGGCGCTTCTGCTTTCATGGTCGCATTGTCTTTTGACGGCGCCCAAATTCACACCTGGCTTTCCAATCCGGCTTTCTCCGGCACCGCCAATTTACTTTTCTTTTATGCTCTGTGGCGGGTATTTTTCCAAAAGCAGAATCGCTGGTTGCCGGTCCTAGCTGCGGCAATCGGACTGGCCAACCAATCGGTGTTGTTTAGCGTTACGCTCTGGGCGTCTATGGTTATCGCTTTTCTATACCGGGCAGAAAAAGAAAACACCTACCGTCTTTTTTCCCGGAGGCAATTAGCCGTTTCATCTTTGATTTACTTTGGTCTGGTGGCCAGCATCATGGTCGGTGAACTCCAACTCTGGCAGGCCGGAATATTAGATTGGCAGAAGCTGATAGGCCTTTTTGGACCAGGAGCCCATATCTCCCAGAGCTTGAAAAATCTCTCTGAAGTCGTAATTGAGAAAAAAATGTCCCTGCAAATTTTCCCCAGCCAAGCTCTTTTTGGTATTGCCGCGACGATTTTTGTCCTGGTTGCCGCCAGCAAAAAACTACCGGGGAAAACATTGATTTTCATCTCGATCTGGCTCGCATCACCCCTTTGGCTTTTTTTCATCCAGGCCCGCCGGTCATACCATGCTTTTGCCGGTTGGGAAAATGCCTGGTACCTAATTTTCCCGATTGTCATTTGGTCTCTATTCCACACCAAAGCAAAATATTGGGCGGTGACAATTTTTCTGTCGATCTTTACCTTGAGCAATCTCTCCTACGTCCGCAAATTAAACGTCAGAACCTACAATGAGCTGGCCGTCCAACAAGAAGCGGACTTGAGATCACATCTGAAGCTGATCAATGAGACCTACCGCCGGGCAGGCGGGGAGCCGTTCTCGATTTCCACTCTGACTATCCCCTACGGCATGAATACTACCTGGGCCTACTTGTTCGACTGGTACGGACAAAAGAATTATGGCTACGAACCAGTGTTTTTCGGACCGGACCAAACGGGGATCTTTGGTGGCGATCTGTTGAAACCCACCCAAAACCCACTCCCACATCACTTTGCCATCATCGAATCAGATGTACAGCCGGAATTTGATCTCCGCTGGCTGGTGGAGCAAGAGGTTTTCTCCGGTACTCCTTCTGCTTTTGCCAACATCGACGGTCTGCGACTGTACGAATATCGTTCGACTCAGTGAGGATATAGCAAGCCAACTCCACCGACTGAATAATCAACCCCCTCGGTCGAGCGCAAATCTTTGGGCACCACAATGAAGTATTCTGGCCCAGTATCACCCGGATCGACCCCATCAACGGCAAAGAGCGAACGGAAACCGGAATCCCAGCCTAGAGTCCGAATATAAGATACCCGGAATGGTTGACCGGAGGCAGAACGAATAATTTCCTTGACAATCGCTTGCTTAGCCGAGAGGGTAACCAAATTGGGACTCTGCCATTTTCGGTTCAGCAGTAATAGATTTTTTCCAAAAATCCAAATTAGAACCCCGCTCGCAACCCAACGCCAAAGTCTTTTTTTCGTCAGCAAGAGATCAAACAGAAAGGCAGCGTATAAAAAGAATAGGGCGCGGACCGCTCCCAAATAATATTCCGGTACATGGGTCGGAAAGAAGGTGTAATATCCAATTGTAACCACCAAAAGCAAACCCAGTGACCAGTGGTGGAATAATTTGTCCTTTCGAACCGACTTCCAGAGGAAGAAAATAAATAACCCGAGAAGGTTAAACCTTAGCCAAGCAATGTGGGGCAAATATAGTATTTCCCCCAAAAAATCCGCAACCACCATGATCATCGTAGGCAAATTATCCATCGACCCTCCCCTAGTCGAGCCGAACTGGAAAAATCCGGACATTTGTCGGACCATTGCCCAACCCCGCCAATAGTCGAACATTATGAGCGGAATGGCCGGAACAATAAATGCAATTAGACTTAGGCCCAACTGCGGCCAAGTAAACCGCCACCGTCGCACCGCCCAAAGAACCAGGAAAACTAAAATTAGTGGAAAATGAATCAGGTGAAAACTGGTGAACAATCCGAAAACGAAAGTTAAAGCTATTAAGTAATTGCTTTTTCCCCTCCAGAGCTGAAAGAACAGCCACCAGGTAATTAAGACCGCCAAATCACTACTGAACGCCGGAACCATTGACCAATCAGCGTTGATCGCCCAAAAACTAGTCGCCCGTAACAATGCGGCCAGCAAGCCTGCCCGCGGCGAAAATAGCTCTCGGCCCAGAAAATAGTAGGCGCCAATAATCGCCAACCCCAACAGCACTGAGCCCACAAATCCCCCTAAAGGACTTAGCCTGAACAACCAATAAAAGGGAACCAGATAATAAAAATACCAGGGGCCCATGAATAGGCCCTGAATCGACAATCCCTGACCGACATAGCGGATTGGATACTCTCTAATTACCTGTAACGCAAAAGTGGTGGCATATTCCTGGTCGAAATCATAATTGGCCATGTCGGCCAACCGATAAAAGCGCAAAATTGCCCCCAGCAACAAAACTAATCCTATCGCCCAATGGCGACGAAATAGCGGTAAAATTCCTTTGGCGAGCCGCCTCATGGACTCATTATAATCAGGCGCGGCGGAAAGATTTACTTCAGTTTTTCAACTTCAACGTGCTCAACGTGCTTCTTCACGATCGGATCGTACTTCATTAGCTTGAGTTTGCCCTGACCCTTTTCCTGGCGGTTGCGCTTGTTGCGTTGGGTATAGTGGGTGATATGACCAGAGGCCGTCGACTTCAAAGCGACGAGCTGACGTGGTCCTTTTTTCTTTTTGCCGGCCATAAGTATCTTTCTTTAATAACTAACGAAGAGATATTTTACCACGGTTTTTAGGGCTTCAAGGCTCGAATGCGGGCAAGTATGCGACGAGACGGCGAACCATCGCGGTCAGACATCGGCAAACGGGGAAGAATTTCTTGATAGTTCTCACCAAGCTCTTCCCGAAGAATACTCTGTACCATAATCGCCAGCTTGGGAAAGTCAGCATAACTCCACCCATTTTTATCTAAACGCGCCGCTACCTGATACGCAGGAAGATATTGACTTAGCTCTAGTGACGAATCAGAGCGCGTCCCGGCCCCTAGATGAGTCATGTTTGCCGCCTGCACCGTCATTTTCCAGTCTCGAAAATACTCTGATAAACCCTTCAGCATGGTTCTGTCCGGTGTAGATTTTTCTAAACGGACCGCTAATTCCGGTATTACTGTATGAACTGCCAGCTCATTAAGCACCGAAGCTAAATTTGTTTCTCGACGATCCGCTAATTGAACGCTGTGGAGGCCAAATCGCTCGTACATCAACAAATGCATTAACTCATGAACCAACTTGAGAATACGCAAGCCATGATTCTGATCAAAGAAATCACCGCCGTTGGGCGGATCAAGAAAGTAGTTTATGACGAAAAGATGGGTATCCCACCGCATAGCGTGAATTTGTTTTTCTGAGGAACGAATTAGCGCGCAGTTTCGATCGATTTCAACCAGATATTTTTCATACTGAGGAAAAAGATTGGCAATCATCGCCAGCGATTCCTCCGTCAGGTGGCGAAGATAGTAAAGATCCTTCAGCGGTGTATTATCGACAGCATAAGGCTCCCCCGCCAGATCTTTGGTAGAAACACCAAGCCGGCCGATCATGCCCTGACGAGAAGTGAACCATAAGATCGTCTGGGAGCGCCAATCGTTGCTGGCAATTTTTTCCTCAAATCGGGAACGCTCTACTTCGGCCGAAATATCCCAAATGCTGATTGGTTTGGGTTCTTTTTCGGAAGTTGAGCGGCGAAATAATGGCATTTTTATTACTCCTAGTTATGGTTTTAGGGCTCTGATGCGCGCCAGAATGCGGTCAGCTCTCGGATCGGCCGGATCATCAAGCACTAAAAAACCAATTTTGTTGAGATAATTTCGGCCAAGTTCTTCCCGAAGAATTGCTTCAATCTTTTTGACCAAAATGGGGAAATGATTGTACCGCCAGCCATTTTTTTCCAGCCGGGCGACTATCTGATATCCGGGTATATAACTCTTAAAAAATCGAAGATTTTCTAAATCGTTGGCCGCGAGCGGGCTTCCCTGAGCAGCCCTTTCGCGAAGCTCACCAATGGCTTGAGGGTTTTTCCTCATTACATTGTATTTGGAAACCAACCGACCGATGGTTTGGAAATGATTCTTGAGACCGACAAGTCCGGTCTTGTCCTTGGTTGACTGAGTCATACGGTAAACTATTTCCGGCATGAAAGCGTAAACTCCCATTTCGTGTAGTACAGCTGATAAACCAACCTCATTTTTATCCAATGAAGTTACAAATGTGAGTCGGTATCGCTCCGTCAACAAGGCATGCAGCAATTCATGGATAATGAGTATTAATCGTAGACTATGACTCTCATCAAAGAAGTTGCTGCTTTCTGTTTTGGGAGGCAAAATGAACCTCAGACGATAAACACCTGAAGTTTCTATCATCGAGTAAGCAATCGGATCGTTCTGGTTGCTGCTATAAATTGCCAGCCTTTTACTAATGTCTGCAAGATAGGGAAAACTTCCCGGTATCAATTCGTCAATCATCAACATCGCTTCTTCTAAGATATGACGCAGGTAATACAATTCGGTCCGATCAGCAGTGTCAGTATTTAGCAAAGAGCCATGTTCATGGTTCAAGGGCAACTTCTTTTTTATGACTAAATCTTTCCCGGTTTGATACCACTTGGTCGTCGAAGTACGCCACTCTTGATCCTGTAGCTGTCCTTGAAAACGTTTCCTTTGAACGTCCGGTGACATATCCCAAAGCCCACCAAGCTGCGGCTCAAATTCTTGAACTTCATGTCGGGTCTGAGGCATATCATCACAGTGTATCGATCCGCTGCCCTGTGCGCAAGAGAGCCACCTGAGGGACTTGAACCCACGACCTACGCTTTACAAAAGCGCCGCTCTACCAACTGAGCTAAGGTGGCAATATTTAACCCATATTATAACGGGAAAATCCCTTAGTGCTTACTAAGCTTCCGTTTATTGGTTATTGTCCACTACCACGTAGGCTTCAAACCACTTAGGAGCCGTCGCGGTAGCAGTCTTGTCAGCCACTTTGGCTGGCAGCTTCACCCAATCTTTGCCATCCCAGCCCAGGATATTCGCCTCGGTCGCATCTTCGTTCAGCCGGATTGTAACCGTCGACTTTCCAGCAACCGGCGCAATCGATCCGACTGAGTAACCGCCGGACAAGACTTTGGTTTCCGGATTTTTGGGCAATCCTGGGGTCTGTAGAATCGCAAAATGAGCTACTTTGGCCAAGCCAGCTCCATCAAGTGAGAATTTACCATCCCGGGAACTAATCGCCGTTCCCTCGGCCTTGTTCTCCACAAAGGTCCAGTCATTCTTAAGAACGTATTTTTCCGGCTGATCGAAACGGAGCAGCAAGGAACCACCGGTGACATTCTCATGGTACGTACATTTGCCGCCGGCGCTACAACTACCGAGCAAAATATCGTGGCTTTCCGGAAAGGCCGTTAGTTTAAAGCGCCCGAACGCTCCCTGGAGCAAACCGTTGGTCTGGTACTCGATTTCGTACTCACCTTTTCCGGCCGGTTTCTTCAACTCGGACAAAAACAATAGTATCCCCCGACCCTGCTTGGCCGGATCTGGAGCAATGCGAGCATAAGGGCGCAACTCAACCGGAATTGTATTGACTTTTTCGGCTATTTTGGGTGTTGGACTTGGTTCGGCCGGACCCTTCTTCTTACAGCCAGTCAAAGTTATCGCGAAAGCGAGCAATAAAAACAAGGGGACTATCCGATTCATCTTCATGGCTCCATGATACTGAACAATCTGTACATATGTACAGATCTTTGTATATGCTGTCAACAATATGCTTTCAGCGCCGAGTGAAACTTGTGAAAAAGTCTATGACGTCGTGCGCCAAATTCCGACCGGCAAGGTGGCAACCTATGGAGATATTGCCAAACTAGCTGGAATCTCCAATCCGCGCGTGGTTGGCAACTGCCTCCACCACAACCCCTACCCGATTTCGGTTCCCTGTCATCGAGTGGTTAATGCTACCGGGCGTCTAGCTCCGGCCTTCGCTTTCGGCGGACCCGATAAACAACGCGAATTATTGGAGCAAGATGGGGTCAAGTTTCGCCGCGATCTAGTTGCGCTAACCGCCAGTCGATGGAACAATAAACTCAAGAAGAAAGGAAACACATGACCGAAAAACCAAGGCCACAAATGACTGATGGACAAGAGGCAGTATATTTGGATCTGCTAGCCCAATGGAAAAGACAGCATCCCGGATTGACGTCACTGGAAAAGCAAGATGAGTTAAAAGATCAAGCCAGGACAACACCAATCGATTTCTCCAAAGACCAAGCAGCTGAATACTGGAACACGATTAATGAGTGGAAAAAGGGTGGGAAAGAACCAAACGCCGAAGACCTGAAATCGATCGCCGCCGATGTCAGAGGGTGGAAAAAGTAATCTTTAAGCGATGGGGTTAAGCGAGTTTAGTTAGCCGTTCCTGAAGATCCTGAACATGAA
This sequence comes from Candidatus Woesebacteria bacterium, assembly GCA_963749595.1. Taxonomy (GTDB): domain Bacteria; phylum Patescibacteriota; class Microgenomatia; order UBA1400; family UBA1396; genus CAVVNJ01. The sequence goes on along the minus strand of CAVVNJ010000008.1, from coordinate 109,569 downwards.
TCCGCACCTGCTCAGCCGTGTCACGATCACGCCAGGTGACCGTGCCATCCTCAAGAGTCTGGAAATCAATGGTTAGACAAACCGGCGTTCCGATCTCGTCCTGACTCAGGTACCGCTTGCCGATATTGCCCCGATCGTCCCAGGCAGTGTTGACCAGCTTGGCACAACGATCAAAAACTTCTTCCGCTTTAGCCACCAATTCCGGCTTGTTTTTGAGCAAAGGAAAAACGGCCACTTTAAATGGTGCCAACTCGGGCTTCAACCTCAGGACTACGCGGTTGCGAACCGTGTCTTCGGTATAGGCATCAAGCAACGTCATTATTAGCAAGCGATTAATTCCCACTGCCGGCTCGATAACATGGGGAAAAAACTTTCTACCACTCTCCTGATCAAGAACTTCAAGGTTTTGTCCCGAGGTTTTTTGATGTTGAGTGAGATCATAGTTGCCGCGGTAGGCCAGCCCCCACAACTCCTTAAAGCCAAACGGGAAGTTATACTCCAAATCTTCGGTCCGCTGGCTGTAAAAACTGCGCTCCTCATCGGTATGAGGCCGCCAGCGCAGATTATCGGTTTTGACCCCCAAGGTCTCGGTGACAAACTGCCACATGTCTTTTTTCCACTGCTCGAAAAGGGCGGTCCCAGTCCGACTTTTCCGGATCAAAGAAGTACTCGATCTCCCCTTGTTCGAACTCCATCGTCCGAAAAACAAAGTTGCCGAGGGTAATCTCATTGCGAAAACTTTTCCCAACCTGTCCCACCCCGAACGGCAGCTTCACGCGGGTAGAATCAAGGACATTGGGCAAAGAAATAAAGATTCCTTGCGCCGTCTCGCCGCGCAAATACGCCTTGGATTGGGATTCCGGCACGATACCGATATTAGTTTCAAATAGTAAGTTAAAGCGTCGCACCGGCGTCCAGTTAAACCCACCGCAACTGGGACAGAGAATATGATTTTCCTGAATTAGTTTATCGAATTCCGCTTCGGTTTTGCCTTCAACCTTAACCTCTTCACCCTTTTTAGAATAATAGTCTTCAATCAAATGATCGGCCCGCCGCCGCACTTGGCAGGCCCGGCAGTCGATTAAGGCATCGGAAAAACCGGCCACGTGACCGGAGGCTTCCCAGACTTTGGGGTGCAAAATCACCGAGGTATCAATCCCCACCATGTCGCGACGAGAACGGATAAAGTTTTTCCACCATAAATCGACGATGTTTTTCTTTAACTCGACGCCGACCGGACCATATTCGTAGGTATTGGCCAAGCCACCATAAATCTCGGAAGAAGGAAAAATAAATCCCCGGCGTTTGCAGAGAGCAACAACTTTATCCATTAAATCGGCCATGGGGTAATTGTATCATTCGGCAGGCTGGGAGCTGACCTCGATATGTTCAAAATCAGTGTGATCCTCAAGCAGTCGATCGTGAATAAATATTTGTTCCCCATTGGGTAGTTTGATCTCCTGGGAAAGCTCGGCACCTCCCCAGTCGTTTTCGACGATCGTTAGCTGTTGATTGTCGGTGAAAGAAAATTTAATCTTCCGCCCCTCGTTTTGGATAGCAACATCGACCAGAGTACCCAAGGGATCTCGTTCGGCAAAATCTTCCCATTTTCGAAACCACTCCTTTGGCGAACCTGGCATTTCCGAAAGCTTGTATATCTTAAGCTCCCCGCTTACTTGATAATTCCAATCACCATCAAGGTAGAGAACTGTTTTTGACTCATGACTATCCGTTTTTTCAACCGAAAAGTACAAATGAAGTATCCCGTCGGCGATATGGTGGATCATCTCCACTCTCTTTCCGATTAGAGTCCGAAGTTGCTGCTGATAAAGTGGAAACTTTTTTCGCACTACCGATTTTGGGGCTTAATAATTTTTCCCAAACGTTTCTTAGCCATTCCTTGCTTCCCAAGTTGGTGATCGACATAAGCTTGATCGACCGCCGAATAGCCGATCGTTTTAATTTCTGGAGCGGCTTGCTTGAGTTGCTCGTGAATACTCCGGCCATCATAACCACCAGAGGCATTTTTGCTCAAATTACCGTCGATTAGCGCGTATTGGATATTTTGTTGAGCTAAGGTTGGAATTACTTGCTCAGCCTGAGCCATATTCCTAATTACCGCAACAATCACACAACCCAGCGCCTTCAACTCCTCTTGAGCGAGTTCAACCCAAAAATCCTCATCCTCGAAAATAACCACCCTGATTGCCTGATCTGCCTCGGTCATGACATCTCCTTTTAATTACGATCGAGTATACACGGCCAATCAGACTTGTAAGAAGGCAAACGAGTGCAGCTTGCGTCCCAAAAACTCCTCGACTAACTGAGTAACGGAAACCCCATCGCCCTCTTCTTCCGCCACGTCAAATCCCTGATCTAAAGTTAACTCCCGCAACTTTGATCGGATTGCGCCCCGATGATAAGTTGGCGTTTCACCGATATAACGGATCAGGGCTTCGCCCCGCTCAAATAAATCAACTTGATCGACATTTTCTAATGATAAGTGATAAAGAATTTCTAACACTGCTTGCAAATCACGCATTTTTTCCAAAGTTGGACCTACCAGCTGCAGGGAACGCTCTAAAACCGCCTCGGTTAAAATATTGACCTCACTTTTAGCCACCCAGGAAAAACGAATCAGTGAACCGGGCAAAAGGGCGGGACGGCGCTTGGAAGCGAGAGTTCGCACTCCTTTGGCCAAACACTCGATTTTGCCCCTTTCTGGAGTCAAGATGGTCACCCAGCGATCGCGGTCGCGGTAGTCGCGCGTGGCCAAAACTAATCCCATGGTAGAAAATCGGTCCATCAGCGTTTAATGGTGACGGTCACGTCTTTGTCCAGCGTCACTTCCCCTTCGCCCCACGGCGTCACCAAACGGTAAGGAATCGGATCCGTGCCGCCCTGTTTTTGCAGACGGATAGCGTAGTCACCGGCCTTGGTATATGGCGCGGTATAGGTAATCCGGACCTTGGTTTGACTGTTCGGTGAGAGCCGGAAAACACCTTCGATAATATCGAAGTCTGGATTATCGGTATTCAACTTAAAACCCGGCTCCAGACCTAGAGCTTCATCGATGGTGGTTCCTTTTGGCACGTACCAGCGAGTCCAATCGTTAAGCATTCCGTTCAAGCAAAGCTCGCCCTTTTCCAGGTTACAGTTGGACGGCGGATGAGTGTTCCGATAAGTCAGCTCAACTTGCTTTTTGACCTTGCCGCCTTCCGCGGATTCAATTTTCACGTCAGCGCTAGTCTCGATAAAAAGGTTAGATTTAGCACCGGCCAAGTTAGCGTCAATAACCGCCAAATAGTCGCTGCCATCACTCGGGATCTGGGGAACAATGCCGGCAGCGTTGATGGACTCGGCGGCGGCTTGAAGATCCGGATTGGGGAAGAAGAACTGAACGTGCCGACCCTGGACACCTTTCCAGAGCAAATCAGCCAATTGCGGCCATTGGTCATGTGGCGCATCATAAGTTTTCTTTAGGAGAGACTGCATCATGGGAGCCAAAATGCCCTTGCGGTTTTCGCGGAGGTAAGGCGTCGGCCGGTCAATAATTTCCGAGAGGGCATAAATTATTTGCGGACAGTCGCAACGGCGATCGGACTGAGCGCTGAAAGTTCCGTAACCAGGCACCTCAATCGGTCCCAAAATCTCAACCATGTTTTCCAAGATAGTTGTATCGATGGCAATGATGCCGTCAATGTCCCGAGCCTCTCCAGGAACTTGCATAAAGTTGCTGTAAAACTGCTGCATCGAGTTCTTGAAGTTAGGATCAACGTTCATGTCGCGCAAATTCCAACGCTTTTCGGTAATCAGGAAACGACCTAGTTCCGGTGGGATGGGCGGTTTGTTACGGAATTTCTTGTCCAACTCATAAATATCATCGGACTTTTCCGGCGTGACCACGCCGTTTTCGACAAAAACCACGGCATACGCGGTTAAAAATCCGCCGGTGGGACGAAGCTCATTGTCATTCTGAAACAAAATTAGATACTTTTTCCGCCCTTTGGCTCCGGCAACGGTGGGCAATTGTTCAATAACCGGTCGGGCCTCGGTTAAAACTGATCCGGCCGCTCCGGCCGCAGCTTGCGCTTGAAAAATGTACTGACGAACGGGGCGGCCCTGCACCGACTCAGGATAGTCGGCAGGATTAATTTCGGCCAGGTTTTTCTGTAGTTCGTTGATATCGACGGTAATCTTATCTAGTTCAGGCGTAATTTGACCCAAAGTTTGCAGAACTAAAGCGATGCGATTTTCAGTCGTCCCGCCGGTGAAAGTCCCCTCGCCGGTAAAGCCGAGCACATCCGCGTGCGGTTCGATCGCGGCCACGACTTTCATGGCCGCACTAACGCCGGACTGGCCGGCCGCAAAACCGTGTTTGCCATCTTGATAGTACTTGCTGGCCACCGGCAAGCGACCGGCCCAGGACAAACGGTCGTATTTTCCTTCAGCAGCGGTTAAGCGCTCTTGAACTTTAATCAAGTTAGACTTCATCTCGACCAAATTTTGCCCTTTGAAAGCCGTGTAAACGGCGCGGCCGGAGGCGGCGGCCTCCTCCAGGTCAACGCGAATGGATTGGGCTTGCTGGTACACGCTGAAAGCTAAGACGCCTCCGGCCGCGACCAGCAACAACAAAACTCCCAGAACCACTCCCAAAACTCCCCAGAATTTCCGGCGCTGCCAGAAGCGATTCTTGACTGGCCTCGAAGCCCCTCCAGTCGGATTCATTCCAGGTTCGGGAGTCCGTGGCGGTTCTGATTCCGGAACAAAAGTTGCCTCCGGTACGGCCGTGGTTTCTGGCTGCAATTTTCGGGACAAAAGGTCCTCAGCGGCACCACCGCCAGCATCAGGCTCAGCGGTTTCATTTTGCGCGTAGGTACGGCGCCAAACATCGGAAAAGTTATTGGTGTATTGAGTTTCGTTCATAGGCAGGCTTTACCACCGCGTAATCATCGCTTGCGGCGTCCGGGCAAGAATAAGAATATCATTGATTATCGAGCGCTGTCTAGCATAATCCGCGTCCATCTTAGCCCGCTGAACAAACGGCAGCTCATTACGCCCGGAAACCTGCCAGGGACCGGTAATTCCGGGCTTTACCGAAAGAATTAAGTCGATTAGCGGCTTGGTCTCTGGGTACTTTTCTCCCTGCTCGGCTAGCTCTTGCGCCACGTACGCCCGCGGTCCCACCATGCTCATTTCGCCCTTGATGACGTTAAGTAACTGCGGAAATTCGTCAATCGTTAAGGAGCGCAAAACTCGCCCCAAGCGGGTAATCCGCGGATCATTTTCGAGTTTCCAGTCTCCGGCTTTAAACTTTTTCAGTAGTTCCGGATCGCGGCGGTGCAGTATTTCGTCGGCGTCTTTGACCATTGAACGGAATTTGTAGAGCCGGATGGTCCCCCCCCCTTTGCCAACCCGTTTATGCGTGTAAAAAATCGGCCACCCAGAATCCAGAAGAATCAGGATCGGCACCAACAACCAAAACGGAAGGAAGGCGATCACCAGGATAAAGGCCACCGCTAGGTCAAGAATTCTCTTTTGGGATTCGTAGGGCATAACTCTAATGATATTACAAATAATCCCCAAAACCCTTTTCTTTGAGCAACTCGACGATTTTCTTGACATCGGAAGCTTTTTCCCGCGGGAGCACCAAAATCACGTCATCGCTATCCACGACCACCAAGTCCTCCACTCCTAAGAGCACAACCAGGCGATTATTAGTGTTGATGAGGTTGCGGTGGGCATTGAGGGACACTACCCGACTAAGATCCTCAGCTTCGCGAACCACCACGGTTTCGTTTTCGTCCTTTTGACCCAAACTATAAACGGTGCTCCACAAACCGACATCATCCCAACCAAAGTCGCCTTCAATCAAAACTAAATTCTGAGCTTTCTCCGAAATGGCGTAATCGATCGATATTTTTTCAATCGTGCGGTAAGCATCCTCTAAAACCGTCATGAACTCCGGTTGACCGATGGCTTCACGGATTCGGTCCAGCTCCGGCATCATGCTGGGCATGTGACGGCGGAAAGCGTCCATAATCGTGTCAACGTGCCAGGTGTACATGTTAGCATTCCAAAAGTAGTTGCCGGCTTTGAGAAACTTTTCCGCCGTTTCCTGATCCGGCTTCTCTTTAAAATTGTCCACCCGCATAATTGGATAACTATTTAATTTTTCCAGCTCGTCCGCCACCTCGATATAACCGAAATTGACGTTCGGGGAAGTCGGGGTAATACCCACGGTCACGAGATATTCTTGCTCCGCGGCCAACTCGATGGCGGTCGTAATTACTCGTCGGTATTCGATTTCGTCCTTGAGCACATGGTCGGAAGCCATATTGACGACAATAGCCTCTGGATCACGGTACTGGGCAATTAACGAACCCAGAGCCATGGCCGCCGCCGTATCGCGCTTGACCGGCTCGGGAACAATGTTCTCCTCTGGAATCTGCGGCAACTGCTGACGAACCTCGGCGGTGTAGGCCGCGTTGGTCACCACAATAATCCGCTCCCAAGAAACTAGCGGCAGAACACGATCGATCGCGCTCTGCATCAGCGTCCGGTCGCCACCCAGTTTTAAAAATTGCTTGGGAGTGTTATCCCGGGACATCGGCCAAAGCCTGGTTCCGGAACCACCGGCCAAAACAACAACATAAACATGATCCATTGAGACGCTGCTCATTTGTTCCCTTCAAGCGCTTTTAGTCGCGATCGCCATTGGCGAGCAAAGTATGCCCCTGCATATTGCCGGGCTTGGCGCACAATGTCAAGCCGATGCCAGGTTTTGCGACGTAAACGCTGAATCGCTTTAACTACTTCTGCCACCGAAGTTTTGCTGATAAAAATAGCGGACTGGTCAGTTAACAACTCGGCCGCTCCAGCTCGGGAATTGACGATTACCGGACAACCAGCCAACTGGGCTTCCATGATAGCCAGACCGAAGTCCTCTTCTTGCGGGAAAATCGCTCCGCCGGCCCGTTTCAGATACCATTGCAGTTCGCCGTCGCTAAGCGAACCGACCAGATGGATCAGGCGGCCGCGCGGGTCGTGCAGTTGAACCAGTTTTTGCAGATTATCCGCCTCCGGGCCTGATCCGGCCAAAACCAACGGGACCCGCGCGGCCAAACACGCCCGGATTACCAGATCAAAACGTTTGTAGGCTACCTGACGACCCCAGGTAAAAACGAACCAGCGTTTTGGTTGATATTTCGGCGGACGTTCATGGCCCAATCCGGTTAAGGGTGGGTAAACCGGTCGCTCGATTGAGCGTTGGTAAAAACGCCTTGCCCGCAGGCCAACCCGCTTTGAGATCGGGATCATCAGGCTTGGACGCTGGGCCGCTTGCCGATCCAGCTGACGAAGACCGGCGCTAACCAGTTTGGCTAACGGTCGGAAACTGGCCGGGATTTTTTCGAGATATTCGGCTTGATGTGACCAAAGATATCGAGTTGGGGTTAATAAATAACAAAGATGAATCTGATTTGGACCCGTCCGCACCGTTTTCGCCGCTTCTGACGTCACGGAAATAATTAGGTCAAAATCCCGCAAATCAAAACCGGCAAATAACCAGGGCATCAACCAACCAAACATCCGATGCCGACGGCGTGCCCAGGGAATCCGCTGCAACCAACTCGTCCTGATCTCCCAGTCATTGGCCCAAGGCGCTAATTCCGGCTCATAGACCGAAGTATAGAGCGGCGCATCGGGATAAAGGCGGTGTAGAGCCAACAAAACTTTTTCCGCGCCACCCCAAGAGTTGACGCGGTCGTAGATAAGGGCAGTGCGAAAAACAGACTGAGCCGATTTCATGAACGCAGCGGGCTGGCCAGGACCGTATTGTACACGTCCAGCGTTTGTGCAGCCAGGCGCTGCCAGGAGAAACTCCGCGCATAATCACGGGCGGTCGACAATTTATCCGCGGTCGGAAACGGTTGTCGCAAGTTGCGGGCCAACTCCGCCGAATCATCAGGATTGAAAAAATGAGCATGCTCGCCATAAACTTCGCGAAAAATCGGAATATCCGAGGCCAGAACCGGACATCCGGCGGCCATGGCCTCTAGACCCGTAAGACCAAAACCTTCGGACTTGGACGGTTGGATTAGCGCGCGGGCGCGGTGGTAAAGATCAATTAACGCCTCATCCGGCACATAGCCTAACCACTCCACCTGCTTTTCCACTCCCAGCGCCCGCGCGCGCTGCTTCAACCGGTCGGTAAAAACAGAGCGCGTACTAGCCACTTTTAAGTTCAAGTCTGGAAGCCTAGTCAGCGACTGCAGCAACACTTCTAAATTTTTGTGGGGGTAAAGGCTTCCGGTGTATATCACGAACGACTCGCGCTTAACCACTCCGGTCGGGCTTTCCCGGTAAAGATCGGGAATACCCTCCGGAGTGACAAAAACTTGATCCACCCGACCGGTTAGTCTAGCCAACTCGTCGGCCACCACGCGCGAAGGAACCAAAATCGCCCCCGCCCGCTTGATTGCCGATTCGGAAACTAACCGGTATCCCCAATACTTCAGTCGGTGCCAAATTGGAGCCAAAGTAGTGGCCCGGGAATCGCGTTGGTCATGCCAAAGCAAATCATGAATCGTCACCACCAGGCGTCCCGAATAAGCCAGGGGAACATTAAAATGAGGCACGTGCAGCAAATCAAGACGGGCCGCGATCAATTCCTTCACCCACAGGGTTTGCTCCAACAAGCCATAGTGGGGGATCGTCGTTTGGCGTAGCTCTACCCGACCACTGGTCGCCAACTCAGCCAGCCAAGACAGATCATGCTTGGGAGAAACCCAAACCACCCATCCGATGGCGCGACCTTGAACCGAATCCACCGCTAACAGATGGCGCAGTAATTCTTCCTCATAACGACCGATGCCCGCGTGAGCTGGTCCAGCCAGGCGGGCATCGATACCTATCCGCAGGTGATTTTTCATACCTGCTGCTATGTTACTGCTTTACGCGGTTTTTTTCGCCGCTTTTTTTGTGGTGGCTTTTTTGGAACCAGGCTTGCGGCCACGCTTTTTACCTTTTGTTTCGGTCTTGGTCATAGCCTCGGCTAAGGCCTCAGTGCTATCTTCGGTTTTTTCCATTTCCGGAGCGCACTCCCCACAACAATCGTCATCCATGTAGGACATCATCTGCAGCTCTTGGGAATACAGTTTAATCCGGCGAGAGCGTAGGTAGTTGCGTGCCACCATATTGATAAAGACTAGCGCCGCCAGACCATAGCCAACATGGGGAATGTATTGGACAAACACCGGGGGCTCAACCAATTGCCCACCCGTCATCAAATACTGGTACAACAGTTGGGGTAACAAAGCGGCGGTCACCACACCAAACAGAGTCACGGCTGCCGATTCAACGGCAGAAACCATTTTCTCTCGCTGCTCCGCAGCTATACGACCAGTGAGATCATTTCGATACATATCTTTTCCTTTCTCTATAGATCTTTCGCTTCTTCATTGTATCAATCACCGCGAAAATAGCCAATCGGATAAATACGGGATAACGTTGGCTATAAAATTTGCGGATGAATTGCTTCATTGCCTCAAAAAATGCCTCAGTGGTACGGAGTTTTGTCTCCCATTCGCCTTCTTTACCTAAACCTGATTTGTGTTTGTGATGCCGAACGATAACCGCCGGATCATAGATAATTTTCCATCCCTTTTCCCTAAATCGGTAACACCAGTCGATGTCCTCGCCATACATAAAATAGGATTCGTCAAGCAATCCTACTTCATCGATCGCGCCTTTTTTTACCAACATCGCGGCACCGGTGCAACAATCTATCTCATGCCGTGTTTTAAGATCGGCCCAGGACATTTCGTACCCGGTCAACCACTTTGCTTTGGGAAAACGGCGGGACAAACCACTGAAATAAGTCAGGGCATTCCAGGGGGTCGGAAAACCACGATGGCAAGCGTGGTCCAACTCACCCGAATCAAGTACGACTTTTGGCGAAACTATTCCGACCCGTCCTTCGCGGTTAAAAACTTCAATTAGTTCCCACAAATCAGTACCGGGAAAAAATTCCGTATCAGTATTTAGTAACATCACGTAGCTGGTATCAACGGCTTGGATTCCCACGTTGTTGCCGCCGGAAAAACCCAGATTTTTCGGCAGAGCCAATACTTTTACCCAGGGGAAATTATGCTTAATTTTTCGGACTGAATCATCATTCGAACCGTTATCAACCACGATTGTTTTGATCCAGGACTTTTCCGGATCCGGCGACCAATGCTGGACGCTGGAAAATGAGCCAAGGCATTTTTCCAACCAGTACCAACCGTTGTAATTCACCAAAACAATCGTGATCTCCGGTTTCATTGCGCCGTCCTTTCATAAACGTGCAACAACTTCTCCGCGATGTGATCCCAACTAAAATGCTTAGCCACGAATTTTTGACCGGCATCGGCTAATTGATTTTGCAGCTGGGGATCAGCCAGCAAACGTCCGGTTTCGTCAGCAATCTCTTCAGCCGTGTCGGCGCGCAGAAACTCCCGCCCATCAGTCGCCCCGATACCTTCCATTGCGATTCCAGTCCCGACCACTGGCGTTCGAGTGGCCATAGCCTCTAAAACTTTATACCGCGTTCCTTTGCCGCTAAACACCGGCGCCACCAGAACATTGGCCCGGGCATATTCCTCGCGAACATCCGGAACTCGTCCCGTGACTTCAATATTCTTGTCCTGTCGCGCGTAAGCTTGAATTTTTTTGGTTGGCGAACTGCCGACGATCCGCAACCGGGCTTCCGGAAATTTATTCCGCAGAATCGGCCAAACCTGATCGGCCAAGAATTCGACGGCCTCCACGTTAGGCAACCAATTAAAAGTACCCACGAAGAGAATAACTGGAGATTTCTCCAACCTTTTTTTTACGCGGGAAAAATAATCCATGTCCACGCCGTTGGAAACCACATCGATTGTTTGAATTTTTGGTTCGGTGCGCTGAATGAAATGCTTGTCATCTTCCGACACCGTAATCAAGGCGTTGCAGGAGCGCCAATAATGACGCTCCCAATATTTAATTTTGGCAATATCCAGCGCCAGCAATGGTTTGGCTATCGGAAAACGGCGAGTAATCGTTTTGGCAAAACTCTCATAGCCAAGATATTCGATCGTTTGTTCCACCAGAATCACCGGCACGGTCGTGCGCGGAATGTTCGGCATCATGTAAAAGGTTTCAACGTGAATGCGATCATATTGGCGGGCGGCTAATTCTTCGGCAATCGCTTTCTTTAGGGAAAGCACCATGTTGCGTGTCACCACAAAGGGATAGGGGCTAACCCCGGCCATTAAAATATTGCGCGGATGCCAGGGATTAGAGGTGCGCTGGAAAACTCGAATATGTTGACAGTATTTTCGTAGCTCGTCGATATGTTCTCGCTCGTCATCATTTTTAATTAAAGCGAAAAGCGTAACCTCATGTTGACGCGAAAGATGTTTGAGCAAATTGTAGGTGCGAACCTGACCACCACTAACCAGCGGATAAGGCAAATAGGGCGTGAGCATGAAAATGCGCATAGCTCTACTGTACCGGCTTCTCAACTGAGGGCAATGGGTGACGCAGATCAATTAAAATATAATCTTTCGTTTGCTCAATCACTGGATATTGGCGCATTAAGTCATTGGCCTCATCGTCTTGAGCAGTCGTGATATAAAACTGCGCGCCCTTAGCAATTTTATCCGGAATCTCAAAGCCGATCGGCCAACCGCGGCGGTTGGTCTGAAACAATAAAGTAGTATCACCAAAACCTGGCGCAATTACTAACGCGTCAGCCGGAGTTAAGCGATCAACCGCCTGCCCGGCCGCACGATAGCTCCAGTTATTCACGTTAAAGTTGCCGCTGACTTCTGACCAAGCAAATATTAGGGAGAATCCGGCAACAATCCCTACCACTGCCGCTAAACACCACCGCTGCCAACCCCGACCGACCGAAACCAGCCAGACCGCGCCCCGCGCCCAAAGCAAAGCCAGAATGGGTACCAACAAAACCTGGTAGTAATCATGCTGAACATTGCCGGTCGCAAAAATAACCAGATAGGCCAACATCCCCAGGGACCCTAAAACCAATAATCCTTCACGCTGTAGATAGCGGTCAATGGTTTGGAGAAATTCTCGAATCCACTGCAACCAATTTTTTGTTGCGGGCCAACGAAAACTTGGGTCACAACCGGCTGGTATTCCTAGAAACAAGATCGCCCCTCCCCAGTGACCAAACATTATTCTGCCCAAGCGGTCGGCAAAAATCCAACGCCACCACGCCGGTCGAAGTCGAATTCCGTTCCCGTTATACAGCCAATCGGAAGCAGCAATGCCGCTGGGAAATTGTAGAATCCACCGTCGCCACCACCACAGCGGCAAAAAGGCCAGGGCCCCCACCAGAATAGCCTTGAGAATCGGCCTGACTCGCCACACTCGCTGCCGCCACCAAACCCCAAGCAATAATGGGACAAAGAAAATTGCCATCGGCTTAGTTAATAGTGCGAGGGAGAAACTAAATCCTGCCAAGACTAACCAACGATCTTGCTGGCGCTCGGTCCAGAGTCGTACCGCCGCGGCGGCGAGGAGGGAAAACATCACGGTAAATGGCTCCGGCAAAACGGTACGCGAATAATAAACCGAATAGGGCATCAGGCCAAACGCCGCCGCGGCCACCAACCCGACCGGACGACCGTAGAATCGACGAGCCAACCAATACAGCGCTACGAGAGAAATCAACGAAGCACCGATGGAAGAAATCCGACTGACAATCACTAGATCCCAACCCGGCTGGAAACGCAATAGTCCGGCAATCAAACCATTGACCAGGGGAAATTCCACCATCCGCCAGCCGGCCAGATTGTCTTTTCCGGACTGGATATTGGATAAATCATGATATTGCGGGTGGAGTAAATCGATTCCGTGTTTAACAAATTCCCGCGTCACCGAAGCCGTATCAACCTGCCGGAAAGAATGCCAGTCCGCTAAAGGAAAAGTCAGGCGATAAGTTCGTACCAAAAGCGATAGGCCAATAATTATGGCTAAAATAACCGCTTCAACCCAAATAGGGCGAAAAAGGGCTGGCCGTTTTTTTTGCGCCATAACAATTATCCACGCCGCACCGAGCGCTTGGCTTTCGTGCTGCGAATTCTCCGTTTTTTCACCGACAAGTAAGCTTGCTCCGGACTTCTGGCTAGTTGTTTTTTCTCCGCTTGGGCTAGCAAGCGCGACAGTTCGGATACCTCTTTATTTTGCTTAACCCGCCAGAAAGCGAATTGCTCGGCGGCCACGCCCTCCCGCACAAACATTGCCAGCGCTATTCCCTGGATCAACCAGAACACGTAGGCCACTTTGGAAGCGACTAGAACGTCCATGTAAGTCGCATTCAGCAACAATCCAAAACCTCCGGCAATGATGCCGATTGCCAACGCGGATAGCAATGGATCCCATGTCTTTCGATATGCATGGAAAGCATACCAGAGGGATAAGCCGATCGCGCTGTAGTAGAAGAAAAAGCCCAAGATCCCGTTTTCTCCCAAAGTGCGTAAGAAATTATTGTCGGTACTCTCCGCCTCGGTAAATTGTTCAACCGTTTCCTTAGTCAAAGTGGCATAACCGGAACCAAACAGCGGATTGTTTAAGAAACCCCGAATCGCCCGCGGCCAAAGGGTCTCAAAGCGAATGCACAAGGACAGACTCCGTTCCAGTGCGCAATCGGAATAAGTCCGCTCCTGAATTAACTTGTCCCCTTGCTGAACTAAGTTCCCCGCTAAGCTAGCCTGAGGATCTCCCAGCTCAAAGATTCTTTCCGGTATATTGCCGACCACGTCCTGCGGTCGCGGAGCAGGCTGAGTATCACTGCGGGTCAATCCAACTTCGGCCAATTGCTTCTCATAATCCTCCAGACTTAAACCACCCTCAGGTTTTTTGTTCCCGTAGGTCATACCAACCAACTTGCCCGGGTGCGTTAAGTAATCGTTAAAGGTGTGGTAGGCCGAAAAAATTTGCGGATGTTTATTTTGGTCAATCAGCTGAGCAAAGCGGGATGGCAACTCACCGACTACCAAGATGATTAGCAGACTGGCAAATAAGGTCGAAAAACCGCGCGACAAGCCCCAACGCCAAGATCGGCGAAAGGTAAATAAAGTAATCACTATCGCCAAAGCAATAATGTACGCCACAAACGAGGCTCGCGAAGCCGAAACGGCCAAAAGCCATAATCCGGCCAACCAGGAAATCAAAAACAGTAGGCGCAAGATCTTTCTAACCCGCTCCCCGAACCACTCCCGCCAAGCCGTATTGACTCCCAATGCAAAATAGAGCGCCAGCATCAACGGCAAAATGATGACCAGGTAAGCGCCCAGGTCATAATGTCCGGCGAAAGTACTCTGCACCCGGGCAAACTCAGTCAAATACAAGCGCAGGCCTTTGCTGAATTCACGATTCATTGTTGAGTAAACCGGCCAATAAAAATATTTTTGGCCGTAACCATAGATCGCCACCGCGATCAGTGTAAACATGGTCACTAAAAGTAGAACAAAACCCTGTTTTTTGGTCTTGATAGCGTTATAAGCGACAAAGAATAGGGAAAAATACTCAATATGGCGCGCCCAGTGCAGCATTGACTTGCCAATGTGCAGCGGAACGACCGGAATGGTTTTAGTCAGCACCACACCGAGGATATTGGAAACCAAACCAACCAATAGGTAAGCCAGAATGCTCAGGCTCAAAGGGGTTCGCCATTCAACTCTGCGGCGAAACAATTGAATCAACCACCAAAAAAATATCGGACCAATGATTAGATCCTCCAGGCGAACCCGAACAATGTAGCCTGGGATAATTTCCCCGAGGGGAATCTTGGGGTAGAGAGGGATCAGAATTAAGAGTAGACCGGTCGCCCAGAGCAAAAATGATTCGTCAAACCAGTGCCAAAGCTTCGCGATAAATCCGTTGTTGGCCATATCGGTGCAGTATACCAAAAATAAAGCTCCGCCAACGGAGTCCCCAGCGAAGAACGAATTTCAGCAGTCGAAATTCGCTGAGATTGTGGTGTTTTTCCCATAAATAAACCAATCCGGAAATTTCGCCTAAAATCGCGTTTTTCTTGGAACTACTCGCTGAGCCAAGATGAATCACTTCCGCTGTCGAGGTAATGACCACATCCCAATGACGCTCTGTCGCCCGCCAGCAAAGATCGACGTCTTCGCCATACATGAAGATTTTCGGATCAAATCCCCCAATTTCGGACAGACATGGCCGCGAGATCATCATCGCCGTGCCGCCCACCCACCCGACCTTGGTAACAATGCGTCGGGAAATTGAGCGCATCTCCGCCTCCTGATGCTGATAGGAAGAGAACAAACGACTAAGGCCAGGCAGATCATCGACGAAAGAAATCCAACGAAAAATGTTTCCCAACGTTGGTAAGGCGCCGCCCTGACGCTGAACCGAGCCGTCGGGATTGAGCAGTTGGGCGGCGATAATACCCGGATTTTCAATCCGCCGCTGCCAACGGGCCAGGACCGCCGTTTCCACCGGTTGTTGTTGGAGACGTTCAAATTGACGGACTAGATTGACGATCGTATCGGGCTTAACTTCGGTGTCACTGTTTAGAAAAAGCAAATATTCCGCGTCCGTCTGGTCAATCACCAGATTATTGGCCCGACCAAAACCAAGATTGGCGTCCGCCAACCAAACCGTCAGTTGATGATTTCCAATTTGGGCGGTTTCGGTCGCGGAAATGGAGTCGATGGTAGTAGCCATTTGATTTGGCGCCACCTGAAAACGACGGCGCAAAGTAGAGAGAGTACGATCGGTAGAATGATTATCAACTACGTGAATATCCAACTGCACGCCCGCTGAATCCAGGACAGTCTGGATAGCTCTGGCCGTTAAGGCGGAAGTGTTGTAGGAAACAATCGCCACCGCTACCCGCGGAAGAGCAGCTGATTTTATATTTTTGTTTGTCATAATAGAGCCATGCAAATTCTTAAAGTAGTAGTTATCCCATTGTCTTCACGTAACGACGTTGAGACCACGGGGCCCGATGCCTATAAAGTACACGTAACCCAGTCCGCCATCAAGGGCAAAGCCAATAAAGAAATGTTGAAACATCTCGCCAAGCATCTGGGTGTGCCGGTTTCGCGCCTGCTCATTTCCCGAGGGGACCGCTCGAATGAGAAAACTGTTATACTCCTCGAAGAGTAAGCAAGGAGTGATATGAAACTCATGGTCACCGGCGGCGCCGGGTTTATTGGTTCAAATTTTATTCTCTACTGGCTCCAGCAGCATCCCGCTGATGAAATTATTAATTTTGACGCCCTGACTTACGCCGGCAATCAGGACAACCTGGCTTCGGTGGCCAAACAGCCCAACTATCATTTCGTTCAAGGCGACATTCGTGATCCGGCTGCGGTAAACCAAGCCATGGACGGGGCCGAAACGGTGGTTCATTTTGCCGCCGAAAGCCATGTGGATCGCTCAATCATGGACCCAGCTTCTTTTGTCACCACTAATGTTGTTGGCACCCAGGTCATGTTAGATGCGGCCCGACAAAATAAAGTCCAACGTTTTCATCACATTTCCACCGACGAGGTTTTTGGCTCGCTGGAACTGGGTTCCAAGGAAAGATTTAACGAGCACACCAACTATAACCCGCACAGCCCCTACGCGGCTTCCAAAGCGGGATCCGACCATTTAGTGCGCGCCTATGGCGACACGTTCGGTCTGCCCTACACCCTGACCAACTGCACCAATAATTATGGACCTTTCCACTTTCCTGAAAAAATGATCCCACTCGCGATAACCAATTTGTTGGAAGGCAAAAAGGTTCCCATTTATGGTGATGGGCTCAACGTCAGGGATTGGCTTTACGTGGAAGATCATTGCCGGGCCATTGAAAAAGTTCTGTTGCAAGGCCAAATCGGCGAGACATATCTAGTTGGCGGATTAAAAGACGACGTTTCTAACCTTGAATTGGTGAGGCTGATTCTCAAGCTGATGAAACAAGATGAGTCAATGATTGAGTTCGTTCCCGATCGGCCTGGCCATGACCGGCGTTACGCAATCGACTGGAGTAAAATCAACCGCGAACTCGATTGGGAGCCAACCGTGACTCTGGAAGAAGGATTGCGCCGCACCATCGAGTGGTACCAGAACAACCGTGCCTGGTGGGAACGAGTAAAGTCTGGAACTTATCAGGATTATTATCAAAAACAATATCAAGGGAAAGTCTAATGCAAGTGGCGGTGTTAGGTACCGGCCTTTCCGGTTTGGTCGGGTCACGACTAGTAGAACTACTCTCCGACGAGTACGAGTTTACCAATCTGGATCTTACTAACGGCGTCGATATCCTCAATCCGGAGACAATCGAGCGGGTCGTGGCCGGCTCGGATGCCAAATCCCTGCTGCACCTGGCCGCCTTTACCGACGTTAACGCCGCGCAACAACAAAATGGCGATAAAAGTGGATCCTGCTACCAGGTTAACGTTGAGGGTACGCGTAATGTGGCTCAGGTTTGCGCCAAATATCAGAAACACTTGGTTCATCTATCCACCGGCTATGTCTTCGACGGACAAAAAAATGCCCCATACCTGGAGGAAGACCCCAAGAATCCGACCGATTGGTACAGCGTGACTAAGTCGGTTGCCGAGGAGGTGGTAACGGAAGTCACTCCAGACGCCGCGATTTTGCGCATTAATTTTCCCTACCGAACCGATGAATTCGCCAAACGGGACATCTGGCACAAAATCGCGGATGGGTTAAAGGAGGGAAAGCGCGGGCCGTTTTTTGCGGACCATTACTTCACCCTGACCCCGATTGAGTGGCTGGCAGAGATAATGCGCTGGGTCCTCAAAAAACGGCCCGCCGGAATCTACCACGCCACTACCGACCAGGTCTACACCGACCTCTCCCTAGCTCGGGAAATCCAACAGTCTCTCGGTTTGAGCGGTGAATTACTGTCTTCCAGCGTCACGGATTACAACCGAACGACGACTCGGCCCTATCAACCCTCGTTGATCCTATCAAGTGAAAAACTGAAAAAAGCCATGATGGAATGAAGCAGATCACCCTTGCCCAAAGACTAAAGCTGCCCTTGACCCTGTTATTAATATTGCTTTCGATCATCCTGATGCGGCAATTACCGCTCAAAATCTGGCTCGGTCAACTCTTGGAATCTTTGGAATCCCAACCGTTGACCCAAATTATTCCCCGACCGATGCCCAAGGTACCGGCCCCAACTGTCGCCGAAATTTATGCCGCCCTGAGCGTAGTTCGCCAAGAAAGTGATCTCCCCACCATGGTAGAGAATATAACCTTGCAAAAACTGACCCGTCTTTTAGCCTTAGAAATCGAAGATTTTGGCGAACTTCAGTCCCCAGGAAATACGGCCGAGTTGCTAAAGACTCTGACTCCCAACCAGCCACGGCGGATTGAAACTAATTTTTGGTTTGTTCCGTCCGGAGCGACGATCGACTTCAGAGAACAGGTTAGCAGCATTAGCGCTGTCCTGGACCGGTCAATCCGTCATTATGGTGCCGCCACGCGCAGCGCACAACTACGCGGCCAAACCGGTACAATATTGGTATTGGCCATGTCAACTTCGTTTTCCAGCACGGTCGCTTCTCCCCCGCCGCGCGCGCCGTCGCGGCCAACTTTCACCGGCCAAGACCTATGGACTGCCGTGCAAAACTACCGCCAGGCGCACCAATTACCACTATTCGCTATGTCGACCGAACTATGTACCGTCGCCAGCATCCGCGTCAATCAGTTACTCGAGTTGGGCAAACTGGACAATCACGCCGGTTTCCAACCGCTGTCGAACGAATTCTTTGAGGAACATACCGGTTGGACGGCGATCAATGAAAATATCGCCGCCGGCTACCAAACTGCCGTGCAGACGGTCGAGTGGGGTTGGGATCAGAGTTTGGGCCACCAGGCGCTAATTCAAAGCCGCGAGTTCCCGAAAGCTTGTGCTGCCGCCAATTCGGGTTTTTCGGTGCTGGTCACCGGCCGCTAGATGAATCGTTCTTGCCAATCGTCAAATATCTGCACCTTTTCCGCCCCAAACTTGGCAAGCGAGCCTCGCGCCTGTTCGATGGTCTTTTCTTCCCATAATCGACTCGGATCTTTAGTGAAAAACTTGTCGGCATAAGCGATAATTTGCTCCTCGACGGTTTCCGGCAATAGATCTCGGTCAGGCAATGGTAAATTCTGCCGTCGAATATCCTCCCGCGAAATTCCGACGCCGGTATGCCGCTCCGCTACCAAGGCGATCTCGACTGGCAGACCCTCGGATTCCAGAATTTTCCGACCCTCAACACCATGACTGACATAAGGCAGATCACCATTGCAGCCGATCTCGGTATCGCTGACCCGGACGATGCCGATATCATGCAACATTCCGGCCACTTCAATAAATTCGATTGATTTATCAGACAATTTAAGGTGTCTGGCAATCCGCAGAGCCTTCGCGGTAACCAGAATAACGTGAGGCACATAAATCGAATAAGCCAGCGAATCGACCGGAAAATATTTGGCGATAAGGGAAAAATAATTTGGCATTTTACTCCACGTATAGCAATAAGCTTTTTAGATAGTCGCCTTCGGGATGATAAATGTTAATTGGATGGTCCGGTGCCTGGCGATGGCGCCCGATGATTCGCACCGCTCGGCCAGCTTGGAGAGCAGCCTGAAAAAGGACCTTTTGGAACAGGCGCTCGTCAACGTGGTAAGAACAGGAAGACGTTAGTAACAACGATCGCGGTGGCAGCTTGCTGATCGCCAACCGGTTGATGTCGCGGTAGCCGCGCAGGGCATTGGGGACATCGTCTTTCTTTTTAGCAAACGCGGGCGGGTCGAGAATCACCAAGTCATAAGGCAGGGTCTGTTCCCGAAGGAAAGTGAAAACGTCCTCGGTGAAAAAACCGGCTTGTTCGCGGGAAAAACCGTTCAAGGCGACGTTTTCTTGCGCCAATTTGATCGCGCTGGCTGAGATGTCGACCGAGTCGGCGCGCGCGGCCCCGCCGGCAAGAGCGGCCACGGAAAAACCGCCGGTGTAGGAAAAACAGTTCAGCACTCGCCGGCCGCGCGCCAGCTCCCGAACCCACTGACGCATCTCGCGCTGGTCTAAAAAGAAACCAGTTTTCTGCGAATCAACCAAGTCAACGAGATAGGAGAGGCCATTTTCCTTGATCTCTACCCGTGGAGGGGCCGAGTTGTACAACCAGCCTTCGTCGGCCTCCAACCCCTCTTGGTCGCGACTGGGGGAATCAGATTTTTCATAAATTGCCTGGGGTCGCAGTTCGCGGCGCAACAGCTCCACGATCTTGGCTTCCAAGCGCTCCATGCCCAGGGTCCCGATCTGCAGGACGAAAATGTCGCCATAGCGGTCAACGATGAGCCCGGGTAGGTTATCTCCCTCGCCGTTTACCAAGCGGTAAGCGGTTGTCTCCCCGCCGGAAAATAATTGTTCGCGCAATTTTATTGCTTGCCGCAAAGAATCGGCCAAGACCTGATCTAGCGGCCGGTCGTCAAAACAAAGCATCCGCCCGGCCAAAGAAAGCTGTTTATTAAAATAGCCGCGGCCCAACAACTCGCCACCAGAATCGAATACCGGCACGACCGAACCGTTGGAAAATTTTTTTGGGTAACTGGCGATCGCCCCGGAAAAAATCCAGTGATGCCGCTGACGCACCGCTTTATCTTTGCCCGGTTTTAGAACCACACCTTCCATAGTGCTATTGTACCGCTCAAAAGGTATAATTTTTCTCATGTTCTTCGCTTTAATCTTGATTCCAATCTTCACCGCCCTGGCCGGATTTTTGCTTTACCAGCAGGTCGGCAAGCGGGAGTTCCTAAAACTGGACGCCGTTCAGTTTATTTATGCTTTCGTCCTCAGTCCTTTGACTTTTATTTGGCTGAAGAGTTTCCTCCTGTATTTTGCCAAAAATGAGGTCAACCCCAATCTCTCTCAGACCGAACTTTTTGCCATCGACACCACTTTTTCGGTCGGGTTTTTATTTTTTTACGCATTCGTGGTTATCCATTCGCTGACGAAGAGTTTTGAAATGAAGCGCCACCGCGACCCGCTCTATGACGTTTTAGCCGACAGCGAGTCTTTCCACCTCTGGATTTCTCATACTTTTATGTATTCTCTTCTCATGATTTTAGTTACCCTTTTGGCCCTGACCAACCTTTTTCTGCCTCTAAATCTGGTTTTGGATAAACCGGTCTTTTACGTAATCTTGACTCTGGGCGGCCTGGTGGGTTTTGTCGGTTTCGCCGCCGTTTATCTTTCGAACTTCACGGAATATAAATTTATGAAATTAATGAAATTGATTTTTGCGACTCTCTTTTCGATCTTAGTGCTGGCCAATTTTATCCTTGACCCGAAATTTGGTGCGAGTTTTGTGGTTTATTGGACGGTTTTCTCGGCCTTTGGCTCGTTGGTTTTTTCTTCGTTTATTTTGGAGAAATCCCAGCGCAGCCGCCACTTTATGGATCGCTTTTCCCATAAGCATGACCAGGGTTGGACCAAGGGTAATTTTCTGACCCTACTTGAAGGAAAAAAATAGTTCTCCGCCGTCCTTAAGTTCTCCACTGGTCTTAGTTTTCACAATTCGCTTCACGAGTTTGGGGACATATATCTTCTTTTGGCCAATTCCAGCTTGCCCCTACTTGTACAAGATGTTGTACAAGTTGGACCAAGCAGAAAATCCGGAAATTGATACCTATCTTCCCAAATGCGTGAAGTTTATCGTGAAAAGCCAGGACTCCCACAACTACCAAGTAGCCAAAACGGTAATCGCCTCTTCCGGTGAAAGTCCACCATGTAGACCGCGATGTTTAGCATACAGGCGCGGCGGATCGTACCACCAGATCTGCCGATTTTCGTAGGGCAGCACCAGAATTTGTCCTAACCGATCCAAAAATCTTTGGTTAAAGGGTGGCGGACCAAACAAACCCTGATTCAGCGCATCTTGCGTCGTCATCACTAGGGCCTTGAGATCCAGCCGTTCGCGCAAAACCATTAAGGCCGGCTCAACAAATTCCGCCTTAACATGGAGGAAGACGTCGCGGGACGAGCCGGTGGTCACGATCGGCCGACCGTTACGATGGATTTTTAGCCAACCCGTCAACTCGGGCACCAGTTGATTCAAATAAATGGCCTTTTCTGGATCACCGCCGATTTGCCCGTGATCTGCGGTGAACAAAAACAGAACATCTTCCGGTTTTTCATAGCGACCAAAAACCTCGGCGTACGCTTGCCAGAATCCGGCAATGCTTTGTTTGGCCTCAGGTGAATCCGGTCCAAAACTATGCATCACGCCATCAATTTCCGGAAAATAGAAGTAAAGAAAAGTTGACCCAGCGGTTCGTTGCAGACTTTCCTTAATTTGGGCCAACGCCTCACTGGTACTGCGGTAAGCTTGTGGTGAAGATCCGCCGCGACCGATTTGGTTGTTATATCCCGAAGTCGTATAGCTACTTGGCAGGAACTGGATCGTCTTTATCCCTCGGCGTTCCAACTTCCCGACCAAAGTATCGGACTGATTAAATAATTGCTCCGGATCATACCCTAAATCCCGGCAGCGGTCCTGAATCTTCTCACCAAGCGGCGCAAAAACCAAAGTTTGGATCACGTCATCATATTCCGGAATAAACAAATTCCACTCAAATAAAGCATGTCGGGCCGGCAAAACGCCCGTGTGAAAAGTGGTCACCGAGGCCGCGGTAGTTGAAGGAAAAAGCGTAGTCAGCGGCGTTACCCGACCCTCATCTTTGATTCGCTGCCAGGCTGACAAGTCAGGATCCGCCGACTGCCAAAACCGCCAACCCAGAGCATCAATGAAAAATAAAACCACTACTCTTGGTTGCGGGTACTCGGTGCCAAAACAATCCTTTGGCAATAATGTTCCGCCCGCATCGAGACCAAAAAGCTTGAGTATCGTCGGGTGGAGATTGCCAAAATTATAGGAACCATACTGCGGCTTCACGAATTGACCAAAGGCGAAACGCGGGAAGAGTTTAAGGGGGAATTCATTGACCATACTACTGGTATCATAGCAACATGTCTCGTCTATCTCCTGGGATCAAGCTTGCCCTGAAATTTGAGTCCAAGCGCAAACAACTAATTGCTCAAGGCAAACTCGCTGCCGCCCGCCGCACTTACGAACAGCAAACCGATTTTCTGCCGGACGAAAACACCGGTCAGTTTTGGGATCATTATTATCACCAGCCGGAACACCAAATCGAGTATCCCATGGAAACTTGGAAACTCGATCGCGTCCTGAGTGAACTCGATCTGTCACGCACCATCCTCAACCTCGGCGTGGGCGACGGCAAACTTGAGGCCCGAATCGCAAGCCTGCCGACACAATCAGTCCACCTAATAGGCGTGGACTTCACTAAAAAATTGCTCAGCCAACTCCGTAAAAGATTTCCCCAATTCAAATTTATCTTCCAGAACTCCTTAACCGAACTTAACTTGAAAAATAATTCTTTCGATCAAGTAGTTTTGCTGGAAGTGCTGGAACACGTGATTCCCAAATACACGTTCGCCATCTTGGGGGAAATTCACCGGATCCTGAAACCAGGCGGCAAATTGATCCTGAGCGTTCCAATCAACGAAGGCTTGGAAAAAATGCTGCCCACCAATCCCAATTCCCACATGCGCCTCTATAATGAGCCCCTACTGAGATTTGAATTAGAACAGGCCGGTTTTATGGTTGAAAAGGTCTACCGCGCCAGTGCTTTCCCGTCGCTATTCCGACTCAAGCATCTCCTCAACACGATCCTGCCCTTTCGACCGCCTAACAATCTCCTGGTCATCGCCGAAAAAACCCTCAGAAAATAGTAGTACAATGGGCTAATGGCCGATACCCCTACCAAAAAACAAACCAAGCAGACTTTTCACCAGTCGCCGTTCAGCCAGTATTTTAATCAACTCAGCGACATTGACCGGGGCAAACGTTACAGCCATGAATTTGGCTCGATTCTAATTCTGCAGCTGGTCGAAGAAGTCGGTGAAATGTCCCGCGCCTATCTGGCCGAACATGGCCGCAAGCGCCTTAATTTAGCCGCCCAGCGGGATGAAACTTACGAACAGGAACTGGGTGACCTCTTAGTAACCATTCTGCGTTTTGCGCGGGCAAAAAATATCAATCTCCACGAACGAATCATCTATACGCTCGATAAAATTCAGAAGCGGATCGAGCAGCCAAAAGAATAAATCGACCGGAAGACAGTGGAAATAAATCAGGGAGAATCTTTTGCCGCCGCTGGTTGCTTCAGGGGCCGGAGATCCTTGATCCAGGTCTGGCAAAACTCTTCATCGGTCAAATTCTCCAAATCGAACTGTCTGAGGGAGGAAATTTGTACAAACGTTGTTAAGTTCTGATTCTGGCAAAGCGGATCGTGATAAATAAAGTAGTATTCGCCGCTATCGTCGATCGCCGAAATCGAGAGGTGGTCATCGGAGATTGGGTCTTGGTCTTCCGGACAAACCGGCGCATCGGTCCGCATTATCCAGACGGCCGAACTAGTTGCTACTTCTGCCGGGTGAAAACAGTCCCGGGTAAGTTCAAGATTTTGTATCCGAAAATCGTTGGTGCGAAAAATTCTTTGTAGTTCCTTTGCCCGATCGGTCTTAAACAATTCTTGGTAATAAGCCAACGTCCGAAACAAAAACATTGGTTCGTTAGTGAGAACTCGGACCGACGGACGGTCTTGCAGGCGGTCAACATAATTTACCAGAACTTTGTCTAAATAATAAATCTTGGCGGAAGAATAAACCGGGTAGCGAACAAAATAAACGTAGGCAAATTGAGCGATAAAAACGACGTACAAACCGACGAGGGCGAAAGTTAAGCCCCTCGGCCATCGTTGCCAAATTTCGGCCGCTCCGGCACCCATCAAAATTAGAAAAAAGGGTATGGCAAATGAGGCGCGGAAGGTCAACCAAAGTTCGGGAGTAATCAAGGCCGGCAGCGGGGCAAAAATAAATCCGGCGGCGAGCAGTACCAGCAGTGCAGGGCGGCGGCGGGCCAGAGCGGCGAGACCAACTAATAACAAAAACAGATCGATCAAATAAAACTGACCCTGACTCCACACCGAAAACACCGCCAGATTACCCTGCCCTTCGACAAACCAGTAGATCGGGTTATAGATTGACAGCAAACGAGTCGAAAGATGGCGGGCCCACAGGGAATATTTGTTAATTACCAGCGGAGCGAAAGGACTGAGCAGAGCGATGCGCCGCTCGCCGTCAACCGCCTGGCGAATTGATGGGAAATCCGGGGTGACAATGCGACTAACCCTGATCAGGCTAGTTTGGCGCGGCAACTGCCAGGCAACGTAAAAAAGGAAAAGTAACGCCGCCACGATGGCTACTGCCAGGATCGGATAGATTGGGCGCCACTTTATTTTCCGCCACTGCCGCACGATAGCCACCGAGAATATCTCTGGTCTAAGCCGATAAATCTGCCAAACCATTAGTAATATAATCCAGGGCAAAAATACCAACTTATGACCCTGGTACTGGTAAAAACCCAGAAAAAAGACCGGCAACGACCAAAGTTTTTTCCAGTCGGGTAAAGCCAAAAATAACCATCCGCCCAGTAGTTGAAACAGCAAACTCCACGAAGGATCAAAACTCATCCGGCCAAACTGCCAGATCCAGGGATTAAAGGCGGCTAGCAAAGCGGTCCACCAGCCCACCTGACGCGAACCGCTTAGCTGCGTGGCGATCCCCCCGATGATCAAGGGTAAAAGCAGACTAATCATCACGTAAGGCAAGCGGTTCGCCACTAGCGGCGGCAAAGGCAAGCGGTAGAACGGTGCCATAAAAAGGGTTGGCAGCTCGGCAAAGTTTTCGTCAATCGGAGTGAGACTCAAAGGGTTCCACTCCCCGGTAAGGTTGGTCCCGGTAAACGCCAGGCTCTGTGCGTTCAGCGAATAAATCATCTCGTCATGCGAAACGGCGGTCGGAATAGTATTTAGCCGAAAAAAACGGATGAACAGAATGGCCGCAACTACCAGTAGCAGGGAAAGGCGACGCAAGATAGTATATATAGAATTATCCAATCTCATATTGGCTGCCCAAAAATATCATACCCTAATCGAGATCGGGACAATGAGGCGAAAAAGCCGGCCAGAGAACGCGACTGAAACCAAAAAAGCCAGAGGCGGGGTACGGGAGTGGTTGAAAAAGCACAAGCGAATCTCAACCTTCATCGCTATCGCTCTACTTAGCCTGGGGAGTTGTAAAGTTGAAATCGACAACCGCACCTATCGCACGCTACCTGAAGCCACTCCCTGCGACTCGACCGAGCATCCTTGGACTTATTCCTTTCCTGATCTCGACGATCGATTAAATATCGCCGAGAACCTGGCTTTCATGCAGGTTTTTGCCCGCCAAGAAATCTCCACTCCGGCCAACAATCAGGTCCTCAACTATTGGAATGTTGAGTTCAACGAGGACAAAACAACTATGGTCGTGACCTTCACCAACGTTTATCCTTTTGACTACGGTGCCGATGGCATCAGGGTTAAACTGGGAGATACGGTTAATATTTCCGGACCAGAAAATGTTCTGGGCTTTCTTACCAAACAGGCGAAGCTAAAAATTAATGATCATCCCTATGATTTTGAACCGGTTTTTATAAAACTGGAAAAGCAGGGTGACACCACCAATTGGCGGGTAGTTAAAGTAATTTTTAATCGTCATGGAAAATACTTCACTTACAATCTAAAAGTCATGTCGGATCAACAAAAAAGTGGCTTAACTTGCGTCTTTGGCAAACAGATGGTCTATCTGGTTGCCGTAAATAAACACACTGGGTACGCCAATCTTGAGGAATGTAACGAGGCGCCTCTGCTGACGCTCGATTCAATCCCGATCATTGAATCAATCAAGATTGAACGAAACACTTGCTCGATTGGGTCACAATACCCTATGGTCATTCTGCCGGAACGAGATGTCGGCACTTATGCGGTTGAAGGTCAATTACCACCGAGAAGCCGCCTGATGCCGGTGTTTTTTGGCCAACCGGAAAAAGATGGCACGGTTGGAATATTAATCGATTTTTGGAGCAAGTGTGTTATTGGCCGCATTATCGATCCAGACTGTGCCACCAATAGTCCCTACAAAATAAGTCGTTATTTTCTGGCCGAAGATTCGGCTCGCTGAATTTTCGTACTAGCGGGTTCCGCTGCGCCGCCCAAAGGTCGACTTCTGAGCAACCGAGGCATTGCTGGCCGCCGGATTGATCTTGGAATGAATTGCTTCCTGCATCTTCACCACTGAATCCGCCGCCTTAGCCTTTTTATGCTTCTTGTCCGCCGATTTCTGCAGATAACTCATACCCCTATTCTACACCGGTTTAGTAACGATAGTGATCGGCTTTGTATGGTCCGGAGCGCCTGACGTTCAGGTAATCGGCTTGTTCCGTAGTCAGTTTGGTCAGCTTGACGCCCACGTGATCCAGATGCAAAGCCGCAACTTTTTCGTCCAAATGTTTCGGCAGGACGTAAACGCCAACTTCATAATTCTTGGTGTATAACTCGATTTGAGCCAACACCTGGTTGGTGAAAGAGTTCGACATCACGAAGGAAGGATGGCCCATGGCGCAACCTAGGTTTACCAACCTTCCCTCAGCCAAGAGAATGATCCGGTGCCCATCGGGAAACGTATATTGGTCGACTTGCGGTTTAATCGTTTCTTTTTTAATCTTGGGGTAGGCATTTAACTGAGCGACCTGGATCTCAACGTCAAAATGGCCGATGTTACAGACAATCGCCGTATCTTTCATTTTTTCCAAATGCTCGATCCGGATAATATCTTTACAACCGGTGGCCGTGACGAAAACGTCCACTTCCTTGATCACATCCTCAATACGCTTAACTTCGTAACCCTCCATGGCCGCCTGCAGGGCACAGATCGGATCGACTTCTGAGACAATCACCCGTGCACCGTTGTTGCGCAGTGATTGAGCGCTACCCTTGCCCACGTCGCCAAAACCAGCCACGAAAGCAACCTTGCCCGCCAGCATCACATCGGTGGCGCGGCGGATGCCATCAACCAACGACTCGCGGCAACCGTAAAGATTATCGAATTTGGATTTAGTAACCGAATCATTGATATTGATGGCCGGAATCTTCAGGGCGCCATCCTGTAGCAGTTTGTACAAATGATGGACGCCGGTGGTAGTTTCTTCGGAGACGCCTTTGATGCCCGGCAACAAGTTTGGCTGCTTGGTATGCACCCAAGCGGTTAAATCGCCGCCATCATCCAGCAGCATATTCGGACCGATTTCCACACCTTTTTTGTCGGTAAATTTCAGGGTCTGCTCGGTACACCACCAGTATTCCTTTTCCGTTTCCCCTTTCCAGGCAAAAACCGGAATCCCTTGGGCGGCGATCGCGGCGGCGGCGTGGTCCTGAGTGGAAAAGATATTGCAGGACGCCCAACGAACTTGCGCCCCCAACTCGACCAGGGTTTCAATCAGCACCGCGGTTTGGATCGTCATGTGTAAAGATCCGGCAATACGCGCGCCTTTGAGCGGTTTGGTTTTTCCGTATTCGCGGCGCAAGGCCATCAGACCGGGCATTTCGTTTTCGGCCAGGGTAATTTCCTGGCGGCCCCATTCGACCAGCTTGATATCTTTAACTTTGAAATCGGTTTTAGTTTTGGCGTTTTTCATTTTTTCCTCTCCATCGATAATGGTAATTTATATTGCTGCCGATAGCGCTTCTTCAACTGGGCCAGGTCAAAACGATGTTCCTGCGTCCCCCGCTGCTCCACCGCGTAGGCCGCCACGGTCGAACCAAGGCGAGCGCAGTCGACGGTCTTCCAACCTCGGACATAGCCATAGAGGAAACCCGACCGGAAAGCATCGCCTGCTCCGGTGGGATCGACCGGACTCTTAACCTTGACCGATTCAACTGCCTGTTCCTGCCAATCGCTCCGCCGATCGTAAACCAAGGAACCTTTTTCGCCCAAGGTCACCACGCAAACATCGACTTGCCGAATCACTTCTGCTTGGGAAAGTCCCGAGCGCCGGCAGAGTACGCCCATTTCATAGTCATTGAGAATCAGCAGTTCTGCGGCCGCGATACCGTCTCGCAACACTTCTGGCGGCAGCATGATCACTTGCTGGCCAACGTCAAAAAAGGTGCGCATTTTTAAGCGCCGCGCGTCCTCAATCAGCTTGGCCATAAACTGCGGATCATTGGCCGAAATAACCAGAAATGCTTCTGACGGATCGAAGTGGTCGAGCTTCAAGTCCGCCCAGTCGCCCATCGCACCGGGATAAAATCCGCCGACTTGGCAATCATTGCGGTCGGTAATGACACTGAAGGTGGAGGTCGGCAGGGAAGAATAATGGACGTGGCTGATATCGACGTTGAGCTCGGCCAGATCAGCCATATACTCGCGCTGCTCTTGTCCAATCGAAGCCAGCAGAATCGGCTCTTCACCCAGTAAAGCCAAGGAATAAGCCAAATTACCAGCAATTCCGCCCCGAGTGCGGCATAATTCTTTAATCAGTACCGACAAGGAAAGAATGTGTAATTTATCCGGCTGAATCATTTCCTCGAAAGTACCGTCGAAGTTCATGATCTGGTCTATGGAGAGCGAGCCGGTGAGGATCAATTTCATGACTCGATTAATCTATCATGAAATCGTTCAGCCGTTGGTGCCGAAAATAGACTAGCGGGTTCGGAAACTGGAGTCGAATGGACCGCCAGATCCAGAAAGCTCAAGCTTGGTCACGTCATCCAATTCAAGCAATTTAATCAGTTGTTCCGGAGTAGCCTGCATGGTAAGAATTGTACCGAAATTTGCGCCGATTTCAGCGTATTGGCGCCAATTAACTTTGCTGTCAGGGCGAACCCGCGCCAACATCGGCACCCGGCATTCATCAATATTCTCGACTTGCATAGACCACGCCCATAAAAGGTTCAGGATCGAGGAATCAATCTTGGTATGCTTGCCCTCGGTTAGTTGCTGTAAACGTTCGTAAGCACTTAGTTGTTCGGTCATAGCATTCCTTTCTTTTATCTGGTCAAATGCCAGACATCCGGCAATTTTAATAACTCGATTATCTGAACAGGAGTAGCAAAGACCGAAATTATGTCACCGGTTCGGGGACCAACCAGGGCATATTTCTTCCAGTTCGTAGCGCTGTTAGGATCGACTGTCATTAACATCGCTACTAATGTTTCATCGGGGTGGGGAAATTCGAAGACTGAAGACAGGAAATGCATCACGCTGGCGTCGATCTTGTCATTGTCACGAGCCATTACTTTCAGGCGTTCGTAAGCGCTTGAATGTTCGGTCATCGGTTCTCCTTTTTCTTGCCAAAGTGGACGCGAAGCAGTTTTTTGAGTATGGCTTGCCTTTCTTCGCGAGGGAGTTCCGCTTCGGTTGAAGGTTTATAGTTCTGAAAATACTCTAAAATTTCCAGCCATTCTTCCGTCCTCATCGTCGGGGAATAAAGTTGAAATGATTCTCGTTCTTCTCTGTTCATATTGTGCCTTCCTCTTTTACGCGCTTAGTAAATCACTCCCAGAATTGCCTCAAGGCCAGAACCAAACTGGACAGATACAGAGTACAGGCTTCCCTGGTGGGCTTGTCCAGTTGTTCAGCCGGCGGCTTGAGAACCTGATAAACACCGCCTCGATGTTTCTCTTTTTCCAAGATTACCACCCCGTCATGATAAGTCATCACTTTTATTTGTACTCCCGCAAAATCGTAAAATAAATAAGGATTTTCGGCAACCACGTACCACCATAGGTAGGGTAAGGGTGTAGTTTCGGTTAATTCTGATTTCAGTTTGTTAAAGCCGTTGTTGACTTCGGTTGCCAGGGAATGAAGTTCAGCCATGCCGAAATTATACCGCAGTTATCACTCGCGACCGGACGCTGATTTTAATCCGCAAACCAAACTCATCGACAATATTCTGGATCAACTGCTTGGACATTTTTTCGTTGACCTTCTTCTTAATATCCCAATCCAGACCGGGCCCGGTGTTGCCTTCAATGCAGTATGGGCGGCCGGAGTTGCCAACCACAAAGTCCAAAGCATAAAGCGAACGGGGTTTGTCGATCTGCTTGACCATTTTATTGGCCAACAGTAATATTTTTTCAGGGATGTCGGCTTTGTCGACATAGATCAACTCGCCGCCCTTATGTTCGTTACAGCGAAATTCATCCGGTTTAGCCAGACGCAGATAACATTGGATTAGTACATTCCGGTTGAAGATGAGGCGAATATCCGTCGCGGTGGCTCGGCTCTGGTAAGCAAAACCTTGATCAAATAACACGAACGGCTGGAGCACGAACTGGATCGCCGGATTGTCCCGCATGATCCGGCCAATATTCCGGGCAAACGGAACTTTAATTTCATAGACATGGTCGCCGCCCGCTCCATAACGGTCTTTGAGGACATATTTGCGGGCGAAATCCGGGTTGGGAGATTGGGCACTTAACTGAAGATTTAGCTTTTTAAGCGCCCGATTGATGGCCGCCACATCGGCAGACTGAACCGCCACGGTCGGGACAGTGTATTCCAGTAGTTGTCGATGGGTAATCAGCTTATCGAAAAAGAGCCGATGGAGCTCGCGGTCATTAAAAGTCTGGATAGAATCATCGGCCAGCAAAATCGACCGTTCCGCCGCTCGCTGCGGGCTGTTGGGAGAGATTTTGTCAAAGATCTGTTGGGAGTGGGCTTCTTTTTGAACTTTAATCCACTCGCCGGCGCGAAATTTCCAGTAATTGCTGCAAGTGCCAGGGGCAATAATGTCGGCCGAGGTGGTAAAACCGGCGGAAAGGGACTGATCGCGGCAAGTCCGTAAAAAATGGGCGTAGCTGAGCTGATAGTGATTCTGACCGGCGCTTAATGAGAAAGGATTAGTATTACGGGCTCCGGAAAGCGACGCGCTCTGCGCCAGATCCGAAGAATAAACCACGAGCACGTCAAGATTGGTCATAAGGACATACGAGCCTATAAAGGAAGATATGTGACAACAGTATACCCCTACTTGAGGTGAATGTCTATTATTCGCGCCGATGCAACCGTGCTTTCACGATTTGCGAAATTTTTCCGGAAATTTTTTACCGAGTGCCGCCAATTCTTTTTTCAATCCTAACGTCTTGGTGCGCCTGATTGCTTCCGCTAAAGTAACCCAAGCATATTCGGTATGTTCATCGTTGAGCGTTATTTCCCCGCCAAAATAATGACACAAATACGAGATTCCAATTATTTTCCGGCCATTATCCAATACGGAATGAAAGGAGTTGTAGATCTCTCCGACCTCATACTCGATCGACTCACCCAATTCTTCAGCCAGTTCTCGGCGAAGGGCGTCGATCGGCTGTTCCCCCGCCTCAACTGCTCCAGAAATATTTTCCCAGCTGCCGGCGGCATGAGCTTTGTGCGGGGAGCGCTTGGCGATTAATACCTGGCCCTGGTCGTTATAGATCGTGACTATGACCCCGACGGAAAAAAGTGCTTTCGTGGTTAACGGACCGGGCAAATCAATCTTTAAACGGGCGCTTATTTCCTGTAGCCGCTCGGAAATTGCTTTCGGCAAATCGAGTCCTAACGCCAAACCACAGAGCACCACCGTATTAAAAACATCGGCCCATTCCTTGGCAACGTCTTCCGTTTTATGCGCCGCTTGTTTCTCTGGACGATGTAGTTTTAGCTCGCCGTGAATCGCGCTGTTTAACTCGCCGAGTTCCTCGGAAATTTTTCCCAGACGGGCCAGAATCCGAAACTCCCGACGCAAATGCGGATAAGTCCGGTCAAAATATTTATTGATCGCGGCAAACTGCTTGATTAAATCGACCAAGTCCATAACTACCGATTCAATTTCTTTTGGTCTTCTGCGGCCTGTTTATTGGCCTCTATAACCAACTCCAGCTCCACGCAGATCGGTAGACCCAACTGATTAAATTTCTGACGATAGGTCCGCTGATCAATTAATCCCGCCCTTAATTGTTGGATTAACTCGGCTAATCGACTCTTCCGCTCATTGAATTGATCCTCCATGGCCTGCAATTCTTCGGGGGTTAAAGGCGGTTCCGGTGAATATTCTTCGCGCCCATCAGCCTGACCTGACCAACGATACGGCTGAGGAAACTCTTTATTCAGTGGACTCATTGTTCCTCCTGCTGGTGGGGAGAGTATAGCACCAGGTTGTATCGTAACTTAACGTTGAGCTTTTTCCTGTTCCTCGTCGGCACGCTGATAGGCGGCTAGGATCTCTTCGACGTCGCCATAAACGGGTGGATGTAGCTCGTAAAATTTCCGGCGGTAAGTTTGCCGATCAATCAATCCCGCCTTCAACTGTTTTTGCAACTCGACCAATTGGAGTGCCCTCTCCTTGGCCCGATCCTCGATTGCCTGAATTTCTTGGTTGGTTAGCGGTGGCTCTGGCGCATCTTCCTCGCACCAATCGGCTTTACCAGGCCACCAGTTGGGTTGAAAATATTCACGACTTAATCGGCTCATTGCTCCTCCTGCTTGATGGGGCGAGCATACCACAAAAGGTTGTATAGTATGAACCCATGCGGATCATTTTATTCGGCGGGAGTTTTGATCCGCCCCACATTGGTCACGTTCAAATTGCCCAGCATATTATTGAGCGAGGGATCGCTGATCAATTGATTTTCATTCCCTGTAAGGACCATCCGTTTGATAAACAAATGTCACCAGCAATTGACCGTATTGCGATGCTGAAAATGTTTGAACTATCCCAGACGTCAATCTCGTTGTATGAAATCGACCAACCGGGAAAAAGTTATTCTTTCGATACCCTGAGTTATTTTTCTCAAACCGATCCGGCCAATACTTATTCCTGGCTGATCGGCGCGGACCAAGTCGCGGTGTTCGACCGGTGGCATGAATACCAGAAATTGCTCGCAAGTTTTAAGGTTTATGTCTACCCGCGGGCAGGATATTCCTTGGAAAAACTGGAGTCGGGCATGGAGTTGCTAGCCGGTCTGCCGCCGGTCGAGGTTTCATCGACCGAAGTTCGCGATCGAGTTGCCACCGGACGGACGATTGATGCTCTGGTGCCGTCAGCGATCGAGTTGTATATTCAAGAACATCGACTTTATCAACGAGGTTAAAGATGTCACTAATTATTGAAGACCCCCAAAAAGAAATAAATAAAGCGGTTTCTTTCCTGAAACAAACTTTCGCTCAGCAAAAGATTGGACATGCGGTCATCGCGGTTTCGGGCGGGATTGATTCGGCTTTGGTGGTGACGTTGCTGGCTAAGGCTCTCCCAATAACATCGATTCATCCAGTTTTGTTGCCCTATTATGATCAGTCGATAACCGACGCGGAGGCGATATTGGAGTGGAATAAGATTCCGAAAAATCAGTGGGCTACGATCGATATTGGACCGATGGTCGATACGGCAATCAGGCAACTCGACATTCCGGCAGACGAGGTAGTCCGCCGCGGCAACGTGATGGCCCGGACCAGGATGATTATTAATTATGATCTGGCGAAGAAGCTGCCGGGAATGGTGGTGGGGACGGAAAATAAGTCGGAACATTACCTGGGTTACTTTACGCGGTTTGGGGACGCGGCGTCGGATATTGAGCCGATCGCGCACCTTTATAAAACGCAGGTTAGGCAGTTGGCGGGGTTTCTAAAAATGCCGAAGTCGATCCTGGAAAAGGCACCGAGCGCGGGCTTGTGGGAAGGTCAGACGGATGAGGGACAGATGGGGTTTTCGTATGAATTAGCGGATCGGGTGATGGAGCAGTATGTGGATCGGAAGAAAAGGGCTGGGGATATTCGGATCGATGGGGCGTCGACGGAAGATGTAAAACGCGTGGTGGACACGATCGAGGGGCAGGCGTTTAAGCGGGAAGTTCCGTATAAACCTAAATATATGAAGCTCGAAAGTCCACAAAAAAAGCTGACCTACTGAATTGCATGTTGAATAAATATCATTACGACATTGATTAGCAATCGACAGTTTTTCTCAGTTGAAAATTCAACCTTTGGATGTGGCGTGCCAGTTTCTTTTCTCTCCTTTGCCAAAAAACTTGTTAGTTGTTGAATAACAGATTTTGAAAAATTATCATCAGGTATCTTGCCCAGCTTTATACCTTCTGAAACCAAACTTCCCAACGTTCCTTTTCCAATCTCATCGTATAAAGAGATTTGTAAAAAAGCTTCAAGCGCGGATACCGCATTTGTAATCGAGTTGGTGTAACCAACTGGAGTTTGTTCCCGATAATCA
Source organism: Candidatus Woesebacteria bacterium (assembly GCA_963749595.1). GTDB lineage: Bacteria > Patescibacteriota > Microgenomatia > UBA1400 > UBA1396 > CAVVNJ01. The sequence continues at coordinate 74,320 of CAVVNJ010000008.1, read as the reverse complement.
GCAAAAGATTGCTGAAGAAGAAGATTCACAGGCTTCCACCTGCTACCTGCCAGGATAGACAAAACAGGCGTAATTATTTCCCGATTTATCCGCTCATCCTGTCTGAAAGAAAATCCATTAACCGTTAAAATATAATCAAGCGAAAATTGTGCAAGGACATCGTTAAATTCTTCGATAGTGCTCTCAAATGACTTTAGTACCTCGGACTCCCTCCTAATCTCAAAATCAGCCGCCATCTCTCCGTCATTTTTTTTTGTGTTCCTTTGAGAATAGTAATCGAAGTTTTGTAATAAGAGAAAGAAATATAAAGAAAATAGTTCCAGGACTACATTGTCTGGATGATAAAAATATATTCCCTCGAAATCTCTTTTTGCCGCCAGAAAAATGTTCTACCGTCCTCGGTAGACTGTAATAATTCTTTGCCATAAGAGCGGTATTTATATTTCTCATTCAATTCCATTACACTGTGCAAAACCAAATCTTTTATCTTTACGTCCTGGCCATAGTCGAAATATTCCGACATCGATTTATAGAAAAACCTTTTCAGATATCTCCATAACTTATTTTTTTCTTCAGGTGTTAAATCATCAATCTTGCGCAAATTAAAGGAAGGAGAAAGTTCAGTCTGCGATTTAGGCTCCAAATTGCTCCATAGATTAAATTTGATTATCGACTCAGCCATAAACTCTTCTGTTCTCAAATTAAATCCTCTCAACTAATTGGCAGCTATAGCTATGGCGGAGCACCCGGGTCTGGAACCCATGCGTCATTATAACCCACTGTTGGTTGTGTCTCACTTTTGGATCTTCTTCAGGCTAAATGAGACATTTGAGACAGTATAAAAAGGGGTGTCTTAGATTTTGATGATATGTTTTGATATATTTATCTCATGCCTCTTTTAGATTAGCTCTGCCTCCAGGAAATGTATATTCCTGGTACAATAGGTCTTATATTTACAACCATTTAATGATATGACCGATGAAAATTACAACATTTTGCTCGAAGCATCCTTTTCTACGGGTTTGCCGATGAACAACGTTCTTACGTTGTTTAGCTTACTCATGAAAAATGGAAAAATTGAGAATGCTGAACTGGTACAAAAAACAGGAGCTTCGAGGCATTGCCTTAATAAAATAAAAAAAGACCTCGCAAATTTATTTGAACCCTCATCGCCGTTTACATCACTGTCAGAATATGGCAGACGCGCAGTGGAAGGATTGGATAAATTCGTTGTGAACGACGGTTTTTTTCCGAAAATTGATGATAGACAGGTACAAAGCATCGATTCTGTCCTCGAGAAGTACAACCATTTTTTTCCAAAACCCAAAAGAAATTTAGACCAGTTCACCGCAACCCATGAAACAGTTGCGCGAAGAGTCCGATTAATGAACGATTTAGCGGACATTAAGGGTAAAAGAATGCTGTTTCTGGGTGACGACGATCGAGTTTCTGTTGCAACTGCTTTAGTAAAAGAAGCACTCAAAATTCAGGTTCTTGACATTGATGTTCAAATACTTTCTGGAATTGAAAAAATAGCTCGGGAGGAATCATTGTTAATTTCAACATCAGAATATAATACTTTTGATGTTTTTCCAGAGGAGCATAGAGAACAATATGACGTTGTTTTTACTGATCCCCCATATACGGAAGAAGGAATCGCCTTGTTTTTATCAAGAGCGATACAGGCGCTCGATAAGAAAAATCTTTCTGCTAGAATCTACTTCTGTTACGGGAATAGTGATATGGCTAAGGAAAGATTTTTATTAATTTATAAACAAGTTGTTGAGATGGGGTTAATGATGAGGTGGGTTATTGATAAATTCAATAGATATCGTGGTGCAGACTCAATAGGTTGCTCTAGTACTCTTTTTGTGTGTGATATTACCCCCAAGACTATTGCAAAAATAAAAGGAAAATACAATGGAAACATTTATACAAACAATTAATCACTTTGTGGTTTGTGTCACATACGAAGATGCTTTTCCGGACACTCTTGAATATCTGTCTAGCGTTGGAAAATCGATAATTTCCTCACTAAAATTTACTGTAGTTGAGCAAGTTGCATACAAATTTCAACCTATTGGAGTGACATACACATATATTCTCTCGCAATCACATTTTACAATTCATACTTGGCCGGAATACAAACTTATTTATTTTGATATATTTAGTTGCTCAGATTTACAGGAAACTGAAGTAATAAAAGCAATTAATATTGCTAGTGATGAAAATAAAATCATAAAACTTGAAGTGCGTAAAATTGACATCAGTTTGCCAACTCCCTAGCATAAGCATTAGTAAGACCTGCTCTAGGAAATCCAGACTGGAATCTTCCAGCTAGGTAGCTGCATCAGCTTCGCTATCTTAATTCCTTTCAGCGCCTTGAGTAAGAGTGGTATAATGCTCCTAATTTAGAAGAAATTTGGGAATAGCTAACAATGACTTCAACTTCAGAACGAATCAAAAAATTTCTTGGGGATGGCATCGAACAGAGTCTTGACGAAGATTTAAAGAGGGCGTTCGAGTTTGATGATAATGAAGTAGACCCTTCATTGAGAATTCCAGAGAATGTCAGACTTGCAAAAGATTATCTTAGAGTAAGCGGAGATGGTGTTTTCTATACCATTCAGGGTGAAGGCCCTAGTATGGGTGAGCCTACCGTTTTTCTTAGGCTTCATATTTGCAACCTTCGTTGCGTATGGTGTGATGCTTGGTACACCTGGAATCCAAAAAGCAAAGAATTTTGGACAGAAAGCAAGCAATGGACGATAGAACAGGCTGTCGAACGAGTTAGTCAAGAATGGGGGGCGGAAAACCCCGAAATACAAAAACGCCTTGTCATCACAGGTGGTGAGCCCCTTCTACAGAAAGATCAAATTGACCAACTAATAGAAAAGCTTGGTAAAGAATGGATTATTGAAATCGAAACTAATGGAACAGTCTTGCCCACAGAGATGCAATTAGCAAGATGTCAGTTTAACTGTAGCCCTAAATTAAGAAACAGCCAGAATAACGATAATGCTCGAAAACATCCTGAGGTTATCAACGTCTTATCTAAAGTGAATACTGTATTTAAATTTGTTGTAATGCACAATGATGACTTGGACGAAATTGAAGAAGACTGGGTAAAAGGCATGGGTATCCCTGCTGAGATGGTAATCCTCATGCCACAAGGAGTAACCGCTGATGAAGTGAGGCATAACGCACAGAGAGTAGTCGAATATGCTAAGAGGAAGGGGTATCGCTTACTAGGAAGATTACAGAATGAAATATGGGGAGCTAAAAGAGGTGTATAGGTCTAGTTTCGCATTAATTGGAGTATGTGAATATGTTACTTGGAAAAATCGGAAATGAACCAATTGATGATGTTTCGATAACAGGGGTTCTTCCAGGTTATGTTGATTCATCTGTAAAATTAGCATTACTAACCACAATTGCGGGATATCTTGAAAATGACAAGATTACTGTCAACGGTGACCAGGTAAAAAACCCTCGCTATTTGAATAATTTCCTAAGCTACATTTTAAATGATTCTAGGGCTGCTCCAAGAACTTTTAATTTACAAATTGATTTCAACAAGACTACAGTTGAGAGAGAAAAACCGAATGATGATAATAACTACGAAGTGTTACTGTCATTTAGTGGGGGCGTAGATAGCACCGCCGGACTGTTGCACGCACTAGATCGGAAACTTAAGGTTAAGCCGGTATTTATATGCTTCGGGCAAAAAAACGAAAAAGAAGAAATCGCCACCGTCAGAAACATTTTAAAAAAATTAAATATCGAACTAATAGTCATCAAAATAAATATTGATAAATACATAGATCATGACTGGAGTAGATGGAAATTAGGAATTATCCCAGCAAGAAATTACCTATTTGCTTCCTTCGCCGCATCGATGCTGTCCAGATCTCCTGAGGCGCGTCAAATATGGATCTGTGCTCACAAGGAAGAAATAAATCCAATCAACACTGATAAGAGTAGTAGATTTTTTGGCTCCAGTTCCAAGATATTTTCTGAATACTACAAGAAAGAGATCACAGTGTTTACGCCTTTTAAAAAGATAACTAAACCAGAAATCGTAAGCTACTGGAACAAGAATTGGGTACAGAAATATGGGTTAAATGTTGAAGATACAGTTAGCTGCTATTTTGGAAATAATTGTGGTACATGTAAAGCGTGCCTAAACAGAGCAATCGCTTTCACATGTGCAGGGGTTACAGCTGAAAACTTCCAGGTAAATCCATATGCAGATTCAGATAAATTAATTGAGAATTCATATGTCAAAAGATTCTCGAGCTTAAAAAAAGAACGAAAACTAGACTTTCTCTATGCTCTGATGGTGAACAAGGAAGCATTGCCACAATTTTTACAAGAATTTGTCAGTGAAAATTATCCAAATTACGAAAAAGATATTTCGAGAAGAATAAATTACATAAGAAATATAGAGAAAATATAAGATGGAAAAACTAAACATTAATTACAATCTCGAAGGAGAAAAGGTCCTCGCCAGAATTCAACAGGATCTTCTTGTCTCCATATCTGTTGTTGAAAAAATGTTCGATGATTCTTTTTCTGAAGTTAATGTCGTTGTTGCTAAAGATAAACACCAGTATGACGAAATCTTGAATACTTGTAGGCCACCTTGGGGCGTGACAACCCATAAGAGCGGAACTATTTATCTGTACAATCCATTTTTGTGGCGAAGAAATACCACTGGTCACAATCTCTCTGATTTGAGACCTAGTTTGATTCACGAACTTGTTCATTTGTTTATGTTCGCCAATAAAATAAAGTCACCGACATGGTTCGAAGAAGGACTTGCGGTACTGATTTCTGATGAAAATAAAGGGAATAAAAAAAGAGCTTTTGAAAAACTAATGCTAAGGTATTCAATTCCTGACATAATAAATTCAACTCCCAACTTTAAAGAGATGAAAAATAAACTGCCCCTAATGCACTATCTAACGTTCTATATGTTTCTGTCATATATTTTTAAGACTTATAGTAAAAACAGAACCATTGAATTCATCAAATCACTCACTGACCCTGGAGATTTCGAAATCAAATTTGAAGAATCCTTCAAAAAACCATTGGAAGAAACATGGCAATTGTGTAAAAGCACGTTAAGTGAGATGCGCCTATCTCAGAAACGAGTGAGAGGCGCAAAATGAGTGGCTTTTATCAGAAATTTGATTGCATAGTAATAGGTGGAGGGATCTTCGGTCTTTACGCAGCTTCGTTGATGTCCAATAAAGGCGCAAGAGTGGCGGTTTTAGAGAAAGAATCTTCGATTTTCAGTCGGGCGAGCAAAGTAAATCAGTCAAGAGTACACAGGGGGTATCACTATCCACGCAGCCTTGAAACGGGCAGAAAAGTCTCTGCATATTATGAACGTTTTTGTAGCGATTTTGATTTTTCATTAATCAAAGGATTTAAGCAATATTATGCTGTTTCAAGTGAAGATTCAAAAGTTACTCCAAATGAATATTTTCAGTATTGTAAAACATTAGGCATCCCTCTCAAAGAAGTTGATTCGTCGCAATTTTTTAATCCGGATAAGGTCACTGTCACATTTGAAACAGATGAGGCTTGTTTTAACCACTCAAAAATAAAAGATTATTACTTAAATAAATTCCGAAATCTGAATGGGGTCAAGATATTCAATAACACACATACTGTATCGGCTGAGACCAAGGGAAACGACTATGTTGTATCTCTGAACAATTCATCAGAACAATTGATAGCCCCTGTGATAATTAATGCGACATACAGCGGTGTTAATGAGGTTAATAAGATTTTTGGGTTCTCAGGTTATGACATTAAATATGAGTTGTGTGAGCTCGTACTTTGTCAGGCTAACAACGGATTTTCACAAACAGGCTTAACTGTGGTTGATGGACCATTTCTATCTCTTATGCCTTTTGAAGATGGCAGTAATTTTACACTGTCGTCAGTAAGTCATACCCCGCTCCAAACCAATTACAACGGTCCTCAAACATTCGAATATGATAATTTACGTAGAATAAAGAGCGAAGCAGCTAAAAATTCAAATGCAAAATCAATGGCTCTACTGGCACAAGAATATTTTAACAAGAACATTAGTCTCGAATATGGCAACTCTTTATTTGAAATAAAGCCTATTCTCGTAGCTTCTGAGGAAGATGACTCAAGGCCTACGGTGATTACTACACATTCTAGAGCTCCCTATTTCATTAGTATTCTTTCTGGTAAAATTAGTTCAATCTATGATTTAGACAAGGTATTAGGTTCTTTAAAATAATTATGACCACACGCCGAAAAACAAATCCAATTGACAAAATTAATAAACAAATCGTTGACGAACAAGGGATGAAAAACGTCCTGAAAGTTCTAAAGTCTGGATTTCTATCAAAGCCAGAGGGTGGAGTGTTTGTAAAAAGATTTCAAGGTAAAATCTCTAAATTAATTAACAAACAGCACTGTTTTACCACAAATTCAGGCACATCGGCCCTTCACGCAGCTGTTGCATGCTTGGGATTAAATAAGGACGACGAGGTCCTAATGCCTGCTTTAACTTTTATCGCTGACGCTTCAGTTGTCATACAACAACAAGCAAAACCTGTATTTGTGGACGTATCACCTGACGACTTTAACCTTGACCCTGATGATGTTAGAAGAAAGATTACAAAAAAAACTAAAGCTCTAATAGTTGTTCATCTCTATGGCAAACCAGCGAAAATGGATGAATTAGTTACGATTGCCCGAGAGAACGGCTTAGTTCTGATTGAAGATTGTGCTCAAGCCATTGGCGCAAAGTACAAAGGAACCGTGGTAGGATCTTTTGGTGACTTTAGCTGTTTTAGCTTCTATCAGACTAAACACTTAGTAACCGGTGAGGGTGGCATGGTTGCCACGAACTCAAACAAATACGCCGAGATTTTACGCTCAATTTTAAATAACGGGATAAACAGGGCCAACTTAGAAGACTACGACTTCGATCATCTTGGATTTAACTATCAAATGACCGAAATCCAGGCTGCCTTGGGTTTACGACAACTTGAACGTCTGTCCAAGTTGAATCAAATACGCAGAAAACATGCAGACCTATATAGAAATTTTTTTAAGGGCACAAGTATTAAATTCCAGAGCGATGACAAAAACTCATACAACGTCTACTGTTACCTAACTGGTTTATTACCAAAAGAGATGACCGGCAAACGAGATGAATTCATATCTAAACTGATTGATATGCACATACCAATCAAAAAGCAGTACCCTGTAATTCTCCCAGAAACAACAATTTACAAAGCACTTGATCTTGAATGTGAATCAAATACCCCAAATTCACATGATATTTCGAAGAGAGTTTTCAACCTGTATGTGAATCCAGGATTGGACACAGAGGATATACAATACTTTGCAACCTCAATTCTAAAAACATATCGAGAAATAGGTGGAATCTAATATGAAAGATGCTAATTCAAAACCCGAAAGACACATTGTTATTGGTGTAGATGCAAACTATTTACATAAAGCCGTTGTATTTTACAAATCACTATCGTTACACCATAACAACTTTATCCTACACCTCTTTTGTTTCGATGAAGTCACTTTTAGCGTACTAAATGAATTTAGATATAAGAATATCATTCTATATCACCCTACTGAATTTGAGACTAACGAAATCCTTAATCTGAAAAAAACGAAAGATAGACTGTATGAGTACTATTGGGCACTAAATCCTTACATCGCCAGAAAAGTGATTCTTGAGCAAAATTGTGATTTTGTGACCCTATCCGATTGCGATTTGATGTTTTTTCAATCGCCCGAGATCATTTTTAGAGAGTTTGATGAAGCTGACGCAATCATCCAACCCAACAACTTTTCACAAATTTACGACAATGATTTTGCGCGTTATGGATATTACTGCAGTTCCTTTCAATGCTTTCGCAATAACGAAAACGGTAAGAAAATTCTTGACTACTGGTATGGGAAATGCCTAGAGTGGTGCTCGCATACAGGAGAGAAGGGTAAATTTGGAGACCAGATGTATCTTGATGACTGGAGAAGGCGTTTTGAACACGTCAGAGAAGTTACTAATCCAGGCACGAATGTGGCTCCGTGGAATGTGCAGAAATTCGATTTCTCTACAAAAGACGGTGAAGTGCTAATCAATAACGTATGGCCACTTGTTTACTACCACTACCACAGTCTTAAGATGAATTTAATTGATTACTCCACCATGATTACGGGCGACCGCAATCTGGCATACCCAATCGCTGAAGATGCAGTGAGACTCATATATGATCCTTATATTAAAATTCTTGAGACAACAGTTGAGGAGCTCAAGAAGCACAAAGTCTACAAAGATTATGTTAGCACGAATCCCCAGGGTAATTATCATCTCCAAAAACTTCAAAATACTAAAAAATAAACATGCCAACAGAAGACTTGAAAAAATATCTAGAATCGATAAGCGAAAAATCTGAGGTTTCAGATGATCTCATTTTTAAGTTCGTATTAGAAAATACTCGAAAGAACGTTGTTTCTAAAACTCGTATAATTGCTGGTGAAGTTAACGAAGTTTATGAAATCATACTTGAGGATAATTCAATAGTTATACTAAGAATTTCACAACGAGGAAGACCCGAATTCCAACAAGAACAATGGGCAATCGGTCTTTGTCAGAAGGTAGGTGTTCCCATCCCAAAAATATTACAAATTCAGTATCATAAAATCAATGGTTCGGAACGTGGATTTTGTCTCATGGAAAAATCCAGAGGTGAATTATTAGAGAGAGGGTCAATCAAAATTGACACAATAGGTCAAGATAAGCTCAAGCAGTATGCAAATCAAGCTGGAGAAATATTATCCAAAATTCACAATGTTGGAGTTACTGGATGGGGACAGATTGTTGGAGAAGGCAGGACGCCATATTCAGATGCTCTTCAGATGTGGGACGAGTGGTTAAAAGATTGGAAATCTTACGAAAAATTAGCCACTGAAGTGGGATTGGACGGAACAACGATGGATTTTGCGTATAAGATATGTAATAAATATAAGAAACAACTTTCGAGCTCTGAACCTTGCCTCAATCATGGCGACTACTTTCCAAAGCACTTCATGATCGATGGTGAAGAAATTATTGGGATCCTTGATTGGGGAGAGATCAGAGGTGATTCTCCGGTCTATGACTTTGCTAATTGGGATTACTGGGTCGGTGATCGCTTCCCATTGCCATGGCTACAAGAAGGTTATATCAGTAAGGGTGTTTTCAACGATGGATTTGACGATTTACTTCATTTTATGAAGATAAGAATTTGCTTGGAAAACATGGAGTGGTATCACAAACAGAAATATCTCAGACGAGTTGAGAAGTCAAAAGAAAAGCTTATAATTTGTCTAGAACACTTTAAATAATATGAAATCCGTTGAGATAAATCAGGAAGCTGAGTTTGAAGAAACAGGAATATTTATTGAGAAAACATGGGGAATTACTCCTATTCTTGGGATGGAAGATTACGGCAACAAGGGTTATTACGGTGGAGTAGTAAAAGTAATTTGTGGAAAAACGTCTTATGCATATAAGTTATTTCCGACGAACTCAGAGATACAATCTAGGTTTATTACTAACACATTGGTTCAGTTAGAAAGTAACAATTTCACGAATTTCCCAAAAGTTATTCCAACTTTAAATGGTGAATATTATGTAAAAACCAGTGGCGGTAGTTTTGGCGTTCTATCTGCGTGGATAGACGGAGGACCGATTAGTGATCGTGAACCCTCAGATTCTAAAAAAAGAAAGGTCAGAGATTTGGCAGAAAAAGTCGCTCAATTTCACGCGACACTTGATTTAACTGCCCCTGATAAAAATACCCTTATAGACGAGACAATGAGTGGCTCCTGGGTACCAGAAATGATTGAAAGATTTGAAAAGGCAAGAAATATCGCCGAGGAAGAAAATAATCTTTTTGGGGAAACATATCTTCTTTCAGTGATAAAACAATTTTTACTTGAGTGCAAGCCCATTATCGATGTTATGAGTAATCTAAGCGAACTTACCCAAGTCGAAAACAAGCTTTCGAAGGGCATCGTACACAATGACTTGTGGATTGGACACTGGTTTTTCAGCCCGGATGGTAAACCTTATATATTAGATTTTGATAGACTGAGGTACGGTAGACGAATTGATGATATCGAACGTCTAATTTCAGAGAGCATGAGACTTGGAGATGAGTATGGGAAATTAGCACTGGACGGATATCGAAAGAATGCCAATATAGAGCAATATGATATCACCCAACTGCCGCTTTTTATTCGCTACGGTATCGTTAGAAGAACTCTTTGGTTAATCAACGAGTATTTAAAAAGAGGTGCCAATATTGATGATCAGCCTCTGAGTTTATCAAAAGAAATAAAAAGGTCTATTGATATTATGCACAAAAACATAGAAGTAATATTAGGGATTACTTCTCGAAGAACTTAGGTTTACAAAGACTTTATTTTTCGAGAATTGCACAACTTGTTGGAGTTTCCCACAAAATAATTTTCGACAGACCTAATTCCTTACCGAGAGAATTAACGGGTCTTTCAATTTGATCCCAGATCCACTGAGCAATGTACTCCGCGCTTGGCTGTTCAATAATGCTGTTAAGATGTTTATGGTCGAGGTACTGTAATGCCTTTTCTTGAACGATCTTTTTCAAAATGGCAAAATCAACAACTAACCCCTGTTTTGACAGAGGCCCTGTCACATAAACCTCTAGCTTATACGTATGACCATGCAGGTTTGCACAGGGTCCATCATAGTCTTTGAGTTGGTGTGATGAGTCAAAGGTAAATTGCTTCATTACTGTGGTCATTTTCGCTCACTTTCTATGCAATGAAAAAATTCATTCCTCAGCAAAAGATTGTCTTTTAATTCATTCCTCAGGGTGTATGTAATCGTTTCAGAATTAGAACAAATTCCTCGCATGTACATGCAAGCATGTTCTGCTTTTATATAGACTGCAATCCCCCTAGGTTCTAGCTTTTCCTGCAAAATGTCTGCTATTTCGTTAGTCATCCTTTCTTGCAATTGCAATTGATGGCTGACCGCTTTAACTAGTCTGGGAATTTTGCTAAGTCCAACAACTTTTTTGCTAGGAATGTAAGCAACGGAGACTGTGCCAACGAAAGGTAAGACATGGTGCTCACAGAGTGACTGGAAAGCGATCCCTTTGATCAGAACCAGTTCTCCTGGTTCATGAATCTCAAATGTTTTCCATCCAATCTGATTGAGCTCATTTTTCCCATCCAACAGTTCATGCAGCGCCTCTGCCGCTCTTTCTGGCGTGTTTTGGAGAACTTCATCGTTTGTAATGCCAAATTCCTGAAGAATTGTTAAATATGCTTGTTTTACATTGTCTAATTTACTCATTTGGTTAATTATTATACCATTAATTTTTTGAGATTCATAAAAAAATATTATTTGAATCCAACAGGCCAAAGTGCTATCTCAGGCTCATTGCCAAGACTCTAATTTCGCTATTATTCAACTGCGAAAATGGCTTACCAAGGATAGAATCTGGAGCACCTAGTTTTTGAATAATACCTCTTGCTTGATTCTGTGTCATTCCAGCTTCATCTGAGATATCACCTGATTCCTCGTCGTCGGTTCCAAATTGGTATTGTTTGAGCGTTTGTCTCAGTTCTTGTTTAGTCGTTCTACGACTAAACCTACTTGACTCAGTTTTTGTTCTTGTTCCATATAGAGAAACTTCAGAATATTTAATTAAAGCCTCTTTGATCACGTTCTTTACAAGAGGACTTTTATTCATTGAAATAAAAAGCTGTTGTGTTACGAAATCGGCTCTTGATAATTGTTTAGCTTCTCCTTTGGGAGTAAAACGCATAATTGCCGATTTGGTTCTAGGTTCGGGTAAAAACGCTTCCCTGGGAACATCTAAGACCCGATCAATTTCAAAAAAAGACTGACAAAGCATTGAAAGAGTAGTAAAATTTGGATCGTTTGGATCCCCAGCAAGGGAGGCCTGAGCAAATTTTTCGCCAACCATTAAGCTCATTGGTATACGAAGTTCAGCAACCAGATGCATAAAAGGTTCGGTAATATGGTATGGAAGATTTGCTACGATCTGGACAGTGTGCTCACCTGCCTCTAATTTATGCACTAAATGGCCTAATTTGATGGAGAGGGCGTCACCATAAACAATTTCAACATTAGGGCATCTTTCTTGCAACTGTCTAAGTACTTCTTCATACCTTCTATCAATTTCGATAGACGTAACTTTATTTGCATGTAGGGCGAGAAGTTCCGTGAGTTGTCCAACACCAGCTCCAATCTCAATAACGTTGGCTCCGGACTCAACTTCTTGAGCCATCTTGTTTAAGGTATTATCATCGATAAGAAAGTGTTGACCTAATTTCTCATTTTGCTCAATATCAAGAGCAGACAATCTTTCTTCAACAATACGTGAGGCATGCGAAACTTGATTCAGCCCTTTATCATATTGTCTGAAACTAGCACCGCGTTGTAATGACTCTTTCATAATTTTTAAGCTTTTAGATATTTTTGATATATTTTGATCCCTTTTAAGATTTGCCTATTGTAACTCAATCTGGTTAAAAGTTGAAGTTCTCCGTAATGTAGCAGGACATTTGCAACGGTCAAAAATAGACTGTTGCTATGCGGATTAAACCAAAAGACATAATCATCGCCTTCAAGAAAACCGGGAATTGCTCAGCTGTAGCTAGAAACCTGGGAATCCATAAAAGCACCGTTTCTCGCTGGGTTAAGCGAGCCAGACAACCAAATGGATCAATTAGTTCCAGAAAAATCAAAAGAAAATCTACCCGTCCCAAAACTATCTATGCTTCAGTCCTTTCTTCATCCCAAAGGCTGGAAATTGAGCAATTCCGCCTTAAAACCGGACAGTGTGCCATTAAAATCAGGCAAGTCCTTAGATTATCGGCTCATCATTCCACTATCCATCGTTTCCTTCTAAAAAAGGCGATCGTGAGAAAATGAAGACCAAAATTCCAAAACACGGTGCATATGAACGTTAAAAACACGCTGGGCGTAGGTTATTTGCAGATGGATGTTAAATACATAATACCGGAATTATCCGGCCTGCCATGGACTTGTTTCGAATATGCCATCATTGACATTTATTCCAGATATAAAGAAGCAGTAATCCTTAACCACCTGGATCAGGACGGGGCTATTGCCGCCCTACTCGAAATCCTGCCAAAATTTCCCTTTAAACCCCTGCTTGTTCAGACGGACAATGGTTTGGAATTTCAGGGAAGATTCATCTCCCATGTCGAGGCTTTGGGCCTGAGGCACCACTTTATTCACAAAAGCACTCCTAACGAAAATGCGGTTATCGAAAGATCGTTCAGGACGGATGAAGAGGAGTTTTTCTTCCGTCTGGAAAAGCAGCCGGAACATTACGACGAGCTGCGGAATCTATTTTCTTCCTGGCTCCATTATTACAACTACCAAAGAATCCACTTGGGGATTAAATTACAAACACCATACCAAGTCGTTGCAAATGTCATGCGACATTAAGGTTCTCGCTTCCATGCAAAAAGAGTGTCAAGCAATCCTGGATGTTTTTTGCACCATAGTTGGCTTAGCTGCTTTTTGGAAGTAAAAATCTGCGCCTTGTTGATTAGGGCAATATAGCCTCACCCTGTAAACAGGTGACAACCCGAGAGGAATAACTGAATTCAAACTGCAGACAATAAATACGGTGGCAAGCACCAAACTTTAGAAGTCAAACAACTCTTTGAGCCTAATATGTAGTGCTTTAGCAATTTTCCCAATTTTGTCTAGAGTGGCATTTTTCTCACCTCTTTCCAAAAAACCCATGTAGCTGCGGTCTACTCCAACATCTCCTGCAAGATCCTCTTGTGTCATACCGCGCTCTTTTCGCAGTTCTTGAATGCGTTTGCCAAAATCTCGGTGTAAATCGGTGGTTTTAAGAGAAGTTCCCATGAGGGAATTGTCTAGGGATTCCCTCGGTCTATACAGCTTCTCCTTGTAGCTTTATAATCAGAGCAGCGGTATAGTCTTGACAGTTACAAACTAAAAGGAGGAATATGTCCGAACAAAAGGAGAAAAAAGGCAATTGGTTCATGCGACACAAGGTTATTACCGGAATCTTGGTCGTCATCGTGCTCATTATGGTCATTGGAGGATCAGGAGGGAGTAAATCATCCACCTCTACTTCATCCTCAGGAGGCCAAAACCAGGAACAGGGTAAAAAGGATGAGAAAGTCACTGCCAAGATCGGTGAAGTAGCGCAAAGTAGTGACCTCGCCTTCACCGTAACTGGCGTAAAAGAATATAAGAGCCTGGGGAACTCCTACACCCGCAAAGATGCCCAAGGTAGTCTTCAAGGTAGTTACACTCAAGATTGAGAACACTGGTAAAGAGACCAAAACCATCGACTCCTCAATGATTAAACTCCGAGACAATCAAGGGAGAACTTTCGAGCGGAGCAGTGACGGCCAAATCGCCAAAGGACTGGCTCAAGGACAAGTTGACCTCTTCCTCCAGCAAGTACAACCAAGTCTAAGCGTCACGGAGAGATCGTCTTCGACATACCCTAAGGATGCAACAGGATTGGTCCTGGAAGTGCGAGGCGGACTTTTCGCCACAGCGACTGAAATCAAACTCGAAAACTAACGACGACAAACTCAAAAGTCATTCGTTAACGCATACGCTCGAAAGGGCGTGTGTTTGTGCTTCTTTTGGGTATATAGCAAATATGATATTGTGATTGTTAATGGATCAAGTCACACCAAAAGAACACATTTCTGTGTCCGTCATATCGCAAGTAGCTGGGGCTGCGCAACAGAATCTGGTTGAATGTGCCACGAGCTTAGCGCACTCTTTTTCTCCGCCTGTATTTAATCCTTTTGCTGGTCTATTCGATGTTGTGGCGAAAATACAACAAAACTTTATCGAACCAGTTCTAGAAATAGCTCGAACGGCTGATGGCCTCCTCGAAGTCATATCAAGAGATGATAAAACAAGCCCAAGAGAATATGTTGCGTCTTGCACGCACTTTTGGAGAAAATTTGCGTCTGAGATTTTTGGAGGGAATCTCTGAATGGGTAAAGGGAATTGAATATGTTAGTAAGAAATTCCATGTAGTATGAAGTATTGAAACGTGCAAGCAAAAATGATCTCAAAGCGTATAAGGAAATACCTCGCCTCTTTCCTATCCAGTTTCGTCACTACAAACAACTCCATAAAGGTGAATGGTCGGCTGAAGAATTTGCAAATATGGTCGTGATGAAGTTCATAAATTTATTGGAAAAATTTCAGGATCTGGAAGAGCAAGCAATCGATACTCTTTTTACTTTCCTTGAAAGACTCTTTTATGTACTTGAAGATATATTCGGTGATATTGCCCGCGACCGCCACTTTGATCGTCTTAATCGCGACGGATTGCATGCCGCGGTCATCATCCATAGTGGCATTCGCTATGTCCTCACCCCCAGTCTTGCCGTCACCCTTGATGTGAAAGAAAACAGATTGCGACGTTGGGCACAGAACGGACTCATAGAGGGAGCGATTAAGCTCCCGTATACTCTCATCTCTGGTGTTACTCGGGATTCCTGGCATATTCCACTAACCACAGAAACGCAAAAACGTCTGGAAAAGTTACAAAATATCCCTGAGCGAAAAAGTAAACGCTCTGTCCTTGGCTTTATGAATCGCCAAGAAGCTGCTGCAGCTAGCGGGGTACCAGAAAGTACACTCAAGTTCTGGGAAAAACGTGACCTTATCACTCCCAACCGCCAAGGCAGAAAAGTGATCTACACCCAAGATCATCTCGAACAGTTGGCTGCTATTCTTGATCAGAAACTTCAGACTGGTTTCTCTGCACCCGCACTTCAATTTATCTCCTAAACCCTATTAGCTAATCTGTGAGCGCGTTCTCCTTGTAGGAGGACGCATATGTCACAACAACTATCCATTCAACAAGTCGAGATCGGGAAACTCAATCCCTCTCCATACAACCCGCGTACTTGGAGCGAGGATGCCTTGAGTCAGCTCATTGAGAGCATCAAGCGCTTTGGCTTGGTCGACCCCATTATCCTTAATAGCGCACCAGGTCGCGAGAATGTGGTCATTGGTGGCCACATGCGACTGGAAGCGGCCAAAAAACTCGGCCTGACCGAAGTCCCCGCTGTGTACCTAATCATTCCAGATTTGGAAAAAGAAAAAGAGCTTAACTTGCGTCTCAACAGAAATGTTGGTGAGTTTGATTGGACACTCCTCAAGGATTTTGGCACTGACATGCTTTCGGACGTCGGGTTCTCTAGTGAAGAACTCGATATCATCTTTGACCTTGATCTCGATACACCAGAGCAGTTTGATCTTCAAAAAGAACTCGAGAAGCTCGATATTCATAAGGTCGAAGTCCAAAAAGGTGATGTGTATGCGTTAGGTGATAGTCGACTCATGTGTGGCGATTCAACAATTCCAGAAGACTTTACCAAACTCATGGATGGTCAGCAGGCTGATATGTGTCTGACCGACCCACCCTACATCTTGGACTACCTTCACGGTAAATCCCGTAACGGCAAACCTACTACGGGATTTGGTGCCAAACGAGATCGAAGGTATTTGGAAACGGATGTTTTACCGCCCGACTTCACCGAAAAATGGATGGCCAATATCGCCACCTGCCAAAAAGACAGCTTCTCGATCATTGTCTACGAAAACTGGAAGAACATTCGCACCATCTGGGGTGAAATGGAGAAACATTGGAAGGTCAAAAACATGATTGTTTGGCATTTGCCCAATCGCCATCAAGGATTTAGTGCTAAATACAAATTCTTTAGCAAGCATGACATTGCGATGGTCGGAGCTTCACCAAATACAGATGTACCTAACAACCTAGAATCTGAGGTTGATGGTTTGCAGGAAGAATATGAAACAGCACTCTATGCCATCTCCGGCAAACCACAGTGGGAAGGATACAAGCATGGTAAGAAGAACCAACCGACTGACTTCATAGAGTACAACGCCAGTGATGAAAAGCATTCGGGACAAGGTGTCATTTTTGGCACGAAGCCAATTGAGATTCTCATCCCGTATATCAAGATGCTCACAAAACGTGGTGATCTTGTGGTCGAACCATTTTCGGGAAGTGGATCAACCCTTATCGCCTGTACCAAGATGAAACGTCGCTGCTTTGGCATGGAGAAATCACCTGTATACGCAGAAGTGATTAAAAAACGATGGGAGAAGTTGACCGGACAAAAGGCGGTCAAGCTATGAGCAAGGTTAGTCCAGCCGCCACCAAAAATACCATTATTGAGCACCTGCGTAAGGTTCCTATTATTCAGGTGGCATGCGAAAAAGTTGGTTTGGCTCGAGCTACCTTCTACCGCTGGAAGAAGCAAGATAGTGAATTTGCTAAAGCAGTGGACGACGCAGTATTTGCTGGTGAGCAACTGGTTAATGATATGGCGGAATCCCAACTTCTTTCTGCCATTCGTGACAAAAATCTCACTGCCATTATCTTTTGGCTCAAACATCACCATGCCCGCTACGCCACTCGCGTGGAGGTGACGGCACAACTCAAACGTGCACCGGAAGAGCTGACCACAGAACAAGAAGCTGTGGTCATGAAAGCTTTGGAACTGGCTGCCTTAATTCCCACCCAAAATGTCTCAACTGAGGAAGTACAAAATATAAAGGAGGACGTATGAGTCAAACACTCACACCCCAAGAATTACAACTTATTAAGGATAACCGCAGTATGCGGGTATCTCTAGCGAACCAAAGCCATTACTGGTTTTTCTCGCTCTATCTGGGCGAATATATCCAGTATCCCTTCGCGCCATTTCACCATGAGATGTTCGCGATCACCCAGGATCAAGCAACGCGGATTAGCGCCGCCGTGGCCTTTAGAGGTTCAGCAAAAACCACGATCATGACCACCTCGTTTCCCATCTGGGCGATCACGGGGATGATGCAAAAGAAGTTTGTGTTAATCCTGAGTCAAACTCAGCAACAAGCGAGACTGCATCTTACCAACATCAAACGCGAATTGGAGAACAATGAGCTCTTAAAAGAAGACATCGGGCCCTTTGAGGAATTTTCCGACGAATGGGCCGCCAACTCCATCGTGCTTAAAAACTATGGTGCCCGGATAGTTGCCGCATCTACGGAACAAAGCATCCGTGGTATTAAGCACGGCAGATACCGCCCCGATCTCATCATCTGCGATGACGTAGAAGATCTGAACTCAGTCAAAACCCGTGAAGGTCGGGATCGCACTTTCTCGTGGTTAACGGGTGAAGTGCTCCCAATTGGGGATGACAGCACAAAGGTTGTCATTGTCGGCAACCTCCTGCACGAAGATTGCCTGCTTATGCGCGTTAAGCAACTCTTTGAAGAAGGCAAAATGAATGGTCGCTTCTTGGCTGTACCACTTCTGTCCGAAGAGAATCAAATTGCTTGGCCGGGAAAGTACCCTGATCTGGAAGCCATCGAGCGACAAAAACAAGCGATAGGCAACGAAGCGGCGTGGTATCGCGAGTATCTCCTGCGTATCATTGCGGATGCCGACCGCGTGGTGCAGCGCGATTGGATTCAATACTATGAAGCCGTGCCACCAACAGGTCGAGGTAGTCATTTTGTCTACGCCGCCCTCGGAGTGGACTTGGCGATCAGTGAAAAAGCATCCGCTGACTACACAGCCATGGTGGGCGCTCTCATCTTTGACCACGAAGACAAACAGAAAATCTATATCCTCCCAAATCTCATCAACGTGAAGATGGATTTCCCGACGACCGTGGAAACGGTGAAAGCGGCGATTGGATCACTCAATGGTGGCCACGATGCCACGGTTTACATTGAAAGCGTGGGATACCAGGATGCACTTATCCAGTGGCTCAAGCATGAAGATATTGATGTAGAGGGAGTTAAGATCGGTTCGACGGATAAACGAACGCGTTTGGCTTTAACCACCCACCTCATTCGCAGTGGCAGCATTCTTTTTCCTAGGAAGGGCTGTGAACAGCTTATTGAGCAAATGGTGGGTCTGGGTATAGAAAAACACGACGACCTCGCTGATGCCTTCTCCATCCTCATTAACCAAATTATGAAGGAAAACAAGCAGATGCCGCGTATCTTCTTTGTTGGCGGTCAGGATATTTTTGATCGAGGACTAGCGAGCGAATTTGATCATGGGCCATGGAATCGGCTGTGGTAGCAAACTGCGGCTAGACTTCTAAAAACGTGGCGGTACCTTGTGTCCTTGATGAAAGAAACACCGGGTGCCGCCCACCATATTAACCAAGCAAGCAACCTTCTCGACCAATGCCAACTGGCACTCAAGTTCTACCAAAGTACTCGAAAATCACACTGCTTAGCCGAATTGGAAAAGACAGTTCATTCGCTCTACCTCCTCATTAAAGAAGTCAAAGGAGGTACAGAGTGAACGAGCTTCGTTACTGCCTCTATGCCCGCAAATCTTCTGAGTCTGACGAACGCCAAACCATGTCCATTGACTCGCAAATTAAAGAAATGCTGACGCTGGCGGAGCGTGAACATATAGCCATCGTAGAAACGAAACGGGAAAGCCACTCTGCTAAAGCTTCTGGATCACGACCTATGTTTGTAGAAATACTTAATGAAATTAGGGGTGACAAGTTTAATGCCATCCTGACCTGGGCTCCTGATAGACTGAGTCGCAATGCTGGAGACTTAGGGTCGCTGGTTGACCTCATGGATCAGGGCAAACTCCTAAAGATCCAAACCTATTCGCAAAGCTTCGCTAACAGTCCTAATGAAAAGTTTCTTCTCATGATTCTCTGCTCACAAGCCAAGCTGGAGAACGATAACCGAGGTGTGAACGTCAAACGAGGCCTCAGGGCAAAGTGTGAAATGGGGGTTCGGCCGGGGGTGGCACCGCTTGGTTACCTCAATGTTCTGCGCAACAACCGTATTAGTGAGGTAGTCCCCGATCCTGATCGTTCGCTGGTCGTAAAGGAGTTATTCCGCAGAGTAGCCGAGCAAGGGCACAGCGGCAGGACACTAAAGAAGTGGCTAGAAACCGTAGATTTCACTACGAAAAGTGGTAAACGGTTATCACTAAGTCGCATCTATGCCACGCTCAAAAATCCGTTTTATTACGGCCAGTTCCAGTATGGCGATGAATGGTACAAAGGCACACATGAACCCCTCGTTACAAAAGAACTTTTTGATAAAGTCCAAAAGCAATTGCTCGTTCCACCAAAAAACTGGCACAAACAACAATTCCCATTCAAGACGCTTTGTATCTGTGGTTCCTGTGGCGGAGGGGTGACGGCAGAAGAAAAATACAAAAAGCTGAAGGGTGGTGGGTTCACCAAACATATCTACTACCACTGCGCGAGATCGGTGGACTACGATTGTGACGAACCCTACATCACGGAAGCCGATCTGATCCAGCAACTTCTCGCACACATCAGTGAGATTAAAATTAACCAAGGTCTGCTCACCAAACACATCAGGGC
This sequence comes from Candidatus Woesebacteria bacterium, assembly GCA_963749595.1. Classification (GTDB taxonomy): domain Bacteria; phylum Patescibacteriota; class Microgenomatia; order UBA1400; family UBA1396; genus CAVVNJ01. The sequence goes on along the minus strand of CAVVNJ010000008.1, from coordinate 53,809 downwards.
AGACATCGAGCGGTTCCACAAGTTGAGGTCACAAGTACTTCACCAAGAATATCTTTCAGGAAATCTCACTGAAATGGAACTTTCTGCCGTACAACCTAACGATGACTCCATGGCAAGAGAATATCTCAAACACATTCTGAAAACTGGATCAGCGGAGGATCGACAGCAGGTGTTGGGGATGGTGAGAACGAAGTTTATCTTGAGAGCAAAACAGTTGATAACCAATCACATATAGCGAATCAGATTTTCGTCTGTGATTTTGTACCACATCGCTTCTTCACTTACATTAAATATCTCTGCCAATTCCTTAACGGTTTTTACCTGGTGTTTTTTGAGGTAATCACTCACGAGAGTTTTGGGCATCAGCAGTTCTGCTGCAAAGAGATTCGCTTCACGTTCGATCGGCGATTTTGTCTTAAGGTTGATCATTTCATTGTATGTTTGCACCCTCAAATCATGCTCAAGGATGAGGTGGCCCAGCTCGTGAGCAAATGTGAATCGCTGCCGAACAACTGAATGAGTTGAGTTATAAATGATCCCCGCCGCATTACCACTTCTTACAATTTGTCCTGAGAATTTTTCTTTCAGATCCATCGCCTTGGGAAAGATTTTATACGACTGATCCTGGGTCAGATACTGGACAATAGTATGAATTTGAACAGGAACAGTCGCCTTCGAGTCATCAATCAACTTTCGAGCTCTTTTTTTGATGTAGAGGATTTTGGACTTGTGGTCTTTTATGATCTCATCGGCCTCAATGTCAGTTGAGTCGTCATCCATCTTATTTACCTTGCTGTTTAATGAAGTCAATAAAAGTTGAGATTTGGGCCACATCGCGTTCGTCAAGCTGTTCGTCTGATCGAAGCGCAGTCATGATGTCTAAGTCTTCTTTCCCTACATCTTCAGAAACAAAATCTGAGATAGAGACTTTAAAATAGTTGGCGATGATTTTGAGCCTCTCAAGTGAAATCTTCCGCTTGCCAGCCTCAATGAGATGAATTGCTGTGTCAGACTCATAACCCAGCTCTTGCGCCAGCGCTTGTTTGGTCAACCCTCTGTCTTCACGAAGTTTTTTTATCTTGGCGCCAATTTCTTCATAAATCATATTGATACTTTACCACGATCAACCAGTTGACAGCAACCCTTGGAGCGTTGTATCGTATTGATAACCAAAGGCAATCGAAACGATTTTCAACCTTCGGAAATACAAACTAGCCTTAAGGAGGCACTATGGTACAAAACTACCAAGGACATTATAACTATAGCCAAGGAGTCGTCGGAGGCTGGAAGTCTTCGGCTATCGGTGTGTATTACTGCGGCTGCATTGCCGCAAATGGAAATCTTGATGTTTTGTATGTGGGGAAGGCCACTGGTCAAGAAGGTATGCGCGGGCGACTGCTCCAACATTTGCGTGAGGATTTCTTCGAAGGAGTAACGCATTTTGGCTACTGCGCTTGCGCCACGATTGCCGAAGCCGAAACTTTTGAAGCAACCGAGATTCGTCGCCTTCAGCCACGGCACAACAAAATCGGGAAATAACCACACTATCGAGGCGGTTTGATCGTCTTATACCAGGGGAATTTGATACTTACACGGCTGTGGTTTCAAGAAGTTCGCCCTTGAGGAAATATTCGTCGGCACCATCAGCCCATTCAGCGGTATTAGACGGGTCTATCAGAACTTTTCAACTGATGCGGAGGTGGTGAGATTCGAACTCACGTGACCCTTTCGAGTCGCGGGTTAGCAACCCGCTGCCATCGGCCACTAGGCGACACCTCCTGGTCCAGACCATATTATATCTGATATCTGGCAGGATCCAGCATGTGTTACTATTGTTCCCACCCATGGCCAAAACTGAACCCATGCAACTAAAGCTGCCGGACGGCACCAGTCGGGAAATCGAGTGGGTCGTCTCCCCGATTGCCCGCAATATCCGCCTGAGTTTGACCCGTAACGGTTTGCGTCTGACTACGCCGCGCTATGTCCGCCGGTCGGTGATCGAGTCCTTTTTACGGCAACAGGCGCCTTGGATCCAGGCTCAATTGGGACGCCATGGCGATCTGCCGCCTAACACGATGTTGTACCTGGGAGAAAAACATCAACTGGAACTGCGCGACTCGATCGAGATGACTACTAATCGGGTAGTCCCGACCGAGGATCGCCGGATCCTGATTCATCCGGTCAGTTTCACGGCCGACTCCGCTTTCCAACAACTCGAACGCTGGCTAAAATCACAAGCGAGCGAATTTACGACGCCGTTGCTGATCGAGTACGCCGACAAAATGGGCGTGGAGGTACCGGCGCTGCGCTTCCGCGATACTACTTCGCGCTGGGGCAGCTGCACGCACCACGGGGCGATCACCCTGAATTGGCGCCTGGTCCATACGCCTTTGCCGGTAATGCGCTACGTGGTCATTCATGAATTGGCCCACCGAGTGCACCTGAACCACTCCGTCGTCTTTCTGGGAACTGGTTAATCGGTTTGATAGTGAACACCTGATCCATCGCGGTTGGCTCAAGCGGCACGGGCATCTCTGCCGAACCCCGGAAATAATCCTGGGTTAAATTTTCACGCAATTCCACGAGTTTGGGGAGATACATCCGCTTTGGCCCATTTTCAACTAGTGGCAACTTGTACAACATCTTGTACAAGACGGACCATGTTGAAAATCCAGAAATTAATACCTATCTCCCTCACCGCGTGAAGTTTATCGTGAAAGATATTTTTTAAAGTGACGTAATCGAAACGACCACCAATGGCGATCGGCCGATTTCCTTCATCAGGTACCGCTGCAGCGCCTTTTCCAGTTCCGCGCGCAACTGATCGCCGGGCCCGGAGAAAGCATTAACGATCCGCATCACCTCCGCTTTGACGGCTCGGGCAAATTCCTCAGCGGCGTATTCTTCGCCCAGCTGGAAACCACGGGTGGAAACCCCAATCTCCTCCTCTTCGACCTGGCCAACTTTTTCCACCAAAGACACCACCATCACTCCTTGCGCGCCCAACCGCTGCCGTTCGCTGATCGCCGAGGCCAGCACATCGCTGACGCCTTCGCCGCTAACTGTTCGTTCGCGCAGCTTAACCTTCTCGCCGTAGCGGAAACCTTTCTGATCCAGCTCAACGATCACCCCGTAATCGGGCAAAACAATCTGGTTCGGGCTGGTAACCATGGCGCCCAATCACTTTGGTGAAACGCACGCGGTGACGCTCTTCACTACCAACCGGGAACACAAACTTGGGCCGCAGACAGATGAATCATCAACATCTGCTCGTACGCCCCGGCGTGACCGGAAACGTGCAAATCATCCTCAATGTCGGAATAAACAACCTCGACGCCGCGGGCGGCAATTTCGTCGATAGTGCGGTAGACGTCGGTTTCACTGCCTGGGATCGGCTCGGAAGAAAAGACTACCTTGTCGCCTTTGGCCATCGTGATGTAGCGGTGCTCGCCGCTGACCGCCCGAACCAGGGACGATCCCGGCTGACCCTGGCTACCGGCGATAATCACGCAGAGCTCGCTGTCGGCGACTTTGTCCAGATTGCGTTTATTGAGCTTGCTGTTGGCCGGGAAATTGAGCATGTCCAGATTCATGGCGGTGTTGACGTTCTGCTCGACCGAGCGGCCAATGAAGGTTACTTTTCGTCCGAATTCCGCGGCTACATCAATCACTTGCTGGATTCGATGAATGCTGGAACTCATCAGGGTAACAAAAACCTTGCCCTCCACGCCGTACATTTCGCGGCGCAGGGCGGGGCCGACCACCGCTTCCGATTGGCCGGGAGTTTCCCGCTCAATCCGCAGCGAGTCGATCAAAGCGCAAAGAACCCCCTCGCGACCGATTTCGGCAATACGCTGCAGGTCCATATTTACCCCGTCCACCGGCGTTAAATCGATTTTAAAATCCGAGCCGTGGTAAATCACTCCTTCCGGAGTGCGGATGACAAAGTGCCGGGCATCCGGCACCGAGTGGGTCACCCGCACGGTCTCGACTCTCAAAGGGTCCGACTTTAATCCGCCCCTCGTCAAAATGCTCGATGGTTTTGTCCACACCCTGATCGATCATCCGGCTCATGGCGAACTCGGCGGTCAGCGGTGAGCCGTAGATCGGGACATTTTCCGCGCCCATTTCGCGCAGAACGTAGGGTAGCGCCGCAATATGGTCGTCATGGCCATGAGTGAGAACAATGCCGTGAAGAGTTGCGCCTTGCTTGATCCGATCCTGTAGATACTGAGTATCCGGAATCAGGAACTCGACACCGGGCATCGTGGCGTCAGGAAAACCGATGCCGCACGTCGACGACCAACAGAGTCCTGGTCGAGTTCGTACAGAGAACATGTTCTTGGTGACGCCACCGATCCCGCCCATGGGAAAAATCTTTAACATAAACTCCTTTAGTTGCCTGACTTCATATTACAGCAACGCATTTTTTATATTCTCTACTTCTTCGTCACTGGCCGCTTGCTTCCGGACGTAAGTCAACCGCCTTGGGTAGTTTGGCCATGTCGGCCCGGAAAGCGGCCATCATGGCTGTTGCCGCGCAGGGCGGCCGCCGGATGGTATTGAGGCAAAAGATAAGTAATATGACCCTGCCACCAGAACCGCTGGAGAACGCCATGGACCGCGCTAATTTTGACGTCGGGCAGGAAAAAATTGAGGGCAAAACGGCCGAGCGAAACAAAAAGTTTGCGGTTGGATCAACTCGATTTCTTCGAGCAGATAGGGCAAATAAGCGGCGATTTCGTCCGGCAAGGGGTCGCGATTGCCGGGCGGGCGGGCCTTGACGATATTGGAGACGTAGACTTCTTCCCGCGGGATACCGATTTCGGCCAAGGTTTTATTGAGCAACTGGCCCGCCCGCCCGACGAACGGCACGCGCTGGATGGCTTCGTTCTCGCCGGGTGCCTCGCCGATAAACATGATTTCCGCGTCCAGGTTGCCGTGGCCGATCACCACGTCGGTTGGCTGGTTGACACAATGGCAATGCCGCGCAGTGGCTTTCCATTTCTTTCTAGAATCGCTTGGTGACGCGTCGATCTTATCCACGGTCCCATTGTACCAGGCCAGGGTCTAACCCTCCGCGAACTCACCCCTGGAGGGTCAAACCCTCCAGGCAAGAACCTCAGCGCACGTCATCTAAATCCAGCTCATGCTGTTGGCGAAGGCGCACGATAGCTGGTTTTCACGTACGGCCACATTCCGGACAAAACCCCATTTTGCCACCGGCGACCGGAAGTATGAACCCGCACGTCCGGCACAAAAGAAATTCTGCCTCAGCTTGGCCAGTCGCAACCCCAAATCAAGATCCTCCTCCGCCCGCAACCGGGTATTAAAACCGCCCGCCTGGTGATAGCTATCCCGGCGCACGGCAAAACCAAATCCGACCAGGGGATTATTCTGCGCCAGAATAATCGATAGACCAAAAAGTAAAGATAACCGAAGTTGTTGAAAATAAAGTTGGTGCAGCCAACTGCCGTCGTCAATGTAGGGTTGGCAAACTGCCGCCACCACATCCGACGCCCGCAAACGGTATGAGCATCTTCTCGATCCAGTCCGGCGGTGGCTTGAGTGTCCGCATCGGTTGATAAAATGATCCGCCCGCGCGCTTCGGCGAAACCCTTAGCCCGCGCCGCACCCCGACTTTCTTTGATTCCCGCACAATCCGCAGCGCCATTTTGTCTTCCCAGCGCTTGGCCAACTCCACCGTGCGATCGGTCGAGGCATTGTCCACTATAATTACTTCCCAAGGCTCGGGCGAACAGAGCTCGGCCACCGCCGCCAAAGTCTGAGCAATAACTTTTTCTTCGTTGTAAGCCGGTATGACGATCGAGATCATGTTAATAGACCGGCACAAAATATTTGACGTTCTCTTGGGTGATCACCACCTGGGGAATATTTCGCTCCACCATCAGGCGTGCCGATTTGGAAACGACGTTTTTCAGCGTCCGCTCCAGCGTGCGGATACCGGCATCAAAACCTAACGGACGCACCATCCGAATCCAGATGTCCTCAGAGATGACAATCGCCTCTTTCGGCATTCCGGATTCCGCCAGCAATTTGGGCATGGTGTAGTCCTTAGCGATCCGAATTTTCTCCTCGTCGGTGTAGGAGGGCATGTCCAGATGCTCCATACGGTCGTAGACCGCCGTCGCGATATCCCGAGTGTTGTTGCCGGTAGCAATGAACAGCACTTGCGACAAGTCGACTGGATAATCCAAGTAGTGATCGGTAAAGCGGTTATTCTGCGAAGGATCGAGCAACTCGACCAGCACGCCCATGATATCCATGCGCGTTTCTCCCGCCACGCGATCGATTTCATCAAGCAGCATGACTGGATTCCGGGTTCCAGCCTGGACCAAGCCTTTGACCACCAGGCCTGGTTCAGCCTCCAAGTGCAGGCGCGATTCGCCGCGCAAATCCCGAGCCGAGCCCATGCCGCCAAAAGGAATCCGCACCATCTTGCGCCCTAAGGCCTCGGCAATCGAATAAGCAAAAGTCGTTTTACCGGTACCAACCAAGCCCACCATCAGGAGGATCGGCGCGCGAATCGCGCTGCGATCTTCCGGACGTTGCCGGTGCTGAAAATTCAAGATCGCCACATACTCCAGAATACGGTCCTTAATTTCCCGCATGCCGTAATGATGTGAATCCAAAATCTTTTTGGCATTATCAATGTCCAGCACGTCCTCGGTGACGGTATCCCAAGGTACCTGTGCGAACACCACTCAATGTACTTGGAAACCCGCTCGAACTCCTCTGAGTAGGCCTGGAGTCGCGCCGCGCGTTCCAGATGGCGCATCATCCGCTCGATCTTAAATTTAAGATCAGCCGGCAATTTGGACCGTTCGATCTGCGAACGAAGCTCGGTTGACTTCCTCCTGGATCAGGGAGTCCAACGGAACCTGCACCGTGGTCTGGCTGTACTTGAGCCGGCTCGTTTTGGGGCAGATCAGCCATATTCTTATCGTACACTGCGGAAGGTCTGACCTTCCAGAGGTGATTTTCGTGAAGGTCAGACCTTCCGGATGGTACAATATTTCCCGTGAGAAACCGAAAAGAAGGCGAACCAGATCCCGGCCACCCGATCAAGGCTTCCTACAACTGGGAAGAGCCGTTAATTTTTTGTGGTTATGATCCCGACGAAGTCGAAGAACGAGCTCGTATTGTCGGTGGAAAATTGGGCGTCACGACTGAACAGGCTACGCAGATCAATTTACTCTTGATGGATCGGGATGGCGACCGCATCGCGCGCTGTGAACCATTTTGGGACGAATCCGGCCAAATTGTTCACTGCACCATTATCCTAAATCGCTCGTTGGAACTATTTCGACGCGGTTCAGAATCGGCCAGGCAAGAATCGGACACCGCCAAACCAATCTTCGCCAATCTTCGGTCACCATGGGAGGTCTTGCACTGGTTACTCATCGAAGAGCTTAATCACGCCCAAATCGACCTCAGTATTGGAAATATTGTGGATCTTCAGCTCCTGCAAAGGGAATTTCGGCAGGACCTGATCGAAAAGGGATATAAACCGGACAGATCAGCCAATTTTGACCTAGTTGAAGTAGTCGGCTCTTGGAACGTTCTCCGCCTATTGGCTGAACTAACGCACCAAGAAGATCGGAAAAGCTATTTTCGACAGTTATATCAGCAGTCATTCCAACAACAGCAAGCCGTCATTCCGGTAGTTTCCGATACCTTGGCCGAGCAGGTGTTTATTCCCACTCGATCGACCTTAAGCTCTGCACGGTAGACTCCAATGCGCAACTTACATCAAAAAGAAAACGAGCTAGCCACAAAACAAGATCTACAGATCTCCTACCATTGGAGCGCCGAACCCTTAACGTTCGGGAGTTTTAAGCCAGAAGATCTCTCGGAACTCATCACCAAACAGGCTCTTGCACTCGGTATTTCGGCGACTGAAGCCACAAAAATCCGCATCCATCTGGCCGATCATTTGTGCTTAAAGGTTAGTGGTCAGCCATTTCTCTGTCACGCTTATTGTCTGCCTGAATTGAATACCCGGGGGAAATACCGATGCTGCCACGTCGTGCTGAACCGGTCGCGTGAACTCTTTTATCACCAAACAACTTGGGGTGGCACCGGAACAAACAACCGCTGGGCCGAAACAAAAAGAAGTCCTGACGGAGAATTGCTGGCCGCACTGAACTCTGAACGGGAAATCATCAGCTGGCTAATCATTGAGGAACTAAACCACGCCCAAGTGTTCCTGAGGTCCAAGAATGAAAACCGTCAATACTATTGGCGAGATAATTACAAATCACACATCAGCGACAAATCAGGGGAATATGATCCGGAATCATACAACTATATGCTGACGGAAGTGACCGCCGCCAGACATGCCCTTCGTCTATTATCGAAACAGGCGCGACAAATCGGTCAAGAAGATCGGGCGGCCTATTTTCATGGTCTCTATCTGGAATCGCTGACGGAACGACGTGCGGTACTGCCATCCTACACCCGACAATTAGCCGAACGCGTATTTATCCCGACCGGATTTACCCGTTAGAAGCGCCGACCACCGCGGTCACCGCCTCGGTCGCCGCCTCGATCACCACCGCGGCCGCCAAAACTGCGTCCGCCGCGATCACCGCCGCGATCATCCCGACCACCGAATCTGCCACCACCACCTCGGCGATCTCCCCCTTCACGGGGTTCGCGCGGGGGTCGGTTGGCGGCCGCCTCGGCCTCTTGTTCGGCGGTTAAGAAGCTCAGACGGATTCGGTCACCTTCAACGTCGGCAACGCGAACGTGCACAATATCGTCCAGATTAACAATTTCACGCGGGTCCTTGACATAGCCGGGAGCCATCATCGAAACGTGGGCCAGTCCAGTTTGTCCAGGCACCAATTCTACGAAAGCACCGTAATCTTCAATCCGGACCACGCGGCCGTCAAACTCCATGCCGGGCACGATCTCCAGCATCATGTCTTGAATAATCTTGACCGCTTCCTTAATGGCCGCTATGTCGACTGCACTGACACTGACCATACCGCTGTCTTCGACATCAATATCGGCACCAGTCCGTTCCTTGATGGCCTTGATGGTTTTGCCACCAGGACCAATCAGCTCACCAATCCGACTAACCGGAATCATGACGCTTTCCACCTTGGGGGCGTACGGGCGATAATTCCGGACGAGGCTCGGCAATGGCGGCCAACATTTTATCCATAATGAAGAGACGGCCAACCCGGGCTTGTTCTAGCGCCTGGGTCATCACTTCCATCGGAATACCCTTAATCTTGATATCCATCTGCATGGCGGTAATACCATCTTTAGTACCGGCCACCTTGAAATCCATGTCGCCGGTAAAATCTTCCAAACCCTGAATGTCGGACAGGACCACGTGCTGATCACCCTGTTTAAGCAATCCCATGGCGATACCTGACACCGGCTTACGAATCGGAACACCAGCGGCCATCAAGGCCAAGGTGCTGCCACAAACCGAACCCTGGGAAGTCGAACCATTAGAGCTCATGACCTCCGAAACCACCTGAATGGTATAGGGGAACTTCTCCTGCTCCGGAATAACCGGGAGCAAAGCGCGCTCAGCCAAAGCACCGTGGCCAATTTCACGACGCTTAGGAGCGCCGAACCGACCAGCTTCACCAGAGGCGTAAGGCGGCATGTTGTAGTGGTGGATATAGCGGCGTTCGTGTTCGCCTTCCATGTCCTCAATCAACTGGGCCAAAGCCGGGGACGCCAACGTGGTAACGCTCAAAACTTGAGTTGAACCGCGCTTGAACACGGCTGAACCGTGAGTCATCGGCAAAACGTCAATTTCGCAGGTGATTTCCCGGATTTCGTCGGTCTTGCGGCCGTCGGGACGGATTCCCTCTTCCAGGGTGCCGCGGCGGGCTTCCTTTTTGACCAGTTTGTTGAGCATTTCGCCCAACGGTTGCAAACGGAGCGTTTCGTCTTCAGCGATCAAAGTCGCAATGATCGCCTTGAGTCCGTCGTCTTTGGCCAAGGTGGCGCGCAAATGAACGGCTTCCTTGATTTCCGCAGCAAAGCGGGAAGCCAGAGTTTCCATCAGGGTTTGATCAAATTGCGGAGGATTAAACTCGAATTTGGGCTTGCCGATCTCGTTGCGCATTTGGACGATTTCATCAGCCAGCTGAGCAATTACTTGATGACCTTCCGCAAATGCCCGGAGCATCACGGCTTCGGTCACTTCGTTCGCGCCGGCTTCAACCATCACGACGGCGTCTTTAGTACCGGCCAGGATTAGGTCGAGTTGAGACTTATCCTGCTCTTCAAAGGTGGGGTTAAAAACAAAGCGGTCTTCGTCCGCGAAGTAACCAACACGCAGTCCGGCCAACGGACCGTCAAAAGGAATCGAGGAAATCTCGATGGCCGCTGCGGTAGCCAAAAGGGCCAACATATCCGGATTATTTTGGTGATCAACCGAAAGAATAGTGGTGATGACCTGGACTTCGCGCTTCAGGCCTTCCGCAAATAAGGGACGGATGGAACGGTCAATCACGCGTCCGGCCAAAATCGCCCCATCAGTGGGACGGCCTTCACGCTTAACCCAACGGCTGCCCTTGATCCGGCCACCAGCATAAAGTTTTTCCGCGTAGTCGACCGACAACGGGAAGTAATCCAGGCTGGACTCACCACCCAACCCGATAGTGGCGTGCACGACCGTGCCGCCGCAAGTTGCCAGAACCGCCGCTTCGGCTTGTTCGGAAAATCTCCCGACCTCCAGCTTGATGGACTTGTCGCCCACCATTACGGTTCGGGTATAGATATTAGACATATCTGTTTTAAGGGAACGGAACGCAAGTTCTCGCACTTGCCCACGTTAGCGAGAGCAGCTGTGAAAACTCGGGGACTCCGTTGCCCTTCCTTTCATATTTTTGGGGTTTTTCCCCATACTTTTGTAGCGAGGATTATCCCCTCTGGGGAAAATCCTCTTACGCTTTTTACATTGTAGCAGGGTTACTTGTTCAGGCCCAGACGCTCAATCAGCTTCTTATAGCGAGCTTCGTCTTTACGGAGCAGGAAGTTCAACAAGCGGCGGCGCTTGGCCACCATCTTGAGCAAACCGCGGCGGGAGTGGTTATCCTTTTTGTGAGTCTTCAAGTGACCGGTCAACGAGGTGATTTGGTTAGTTAACAGGGCAACCTGGACCTCCGGGGAACCGGTGTCGCCTTCGCCTTGCGAGAAATCTTTAATGATTTGGGCTTTGATCTGTGGATCGAGAGCCATAGTTGTATCCTCCCTTAGCCGTCCAGCTTTGTGCCGAGCGGTAAAGTTGTTTCTGGCGGGTATTATAGCACTCTTTATTCATTAGTCTCGAATAATTCCTGCTCGATTGGCGAAAAAAGAAACACCAACAGCGGTAGCACGCCAGCCGTCACCATCGCCAAACGCAACGAATTATCCGCCGTAAAACCGATCAGCGGATTGAGGAACACCAGCGCCAACCGCCGGAACATTGAAACTGAGGACAAGATTGTCGCTCTTTGTCCGGAGGGAATCAGGCGATTCATATAGGCCGACATCAACTCGATCCTGGTTAAACCAAATCCGCCCGCCAGTACGATAAAAGCCACGGCAGTGATCAGATTTGGGACCGCCGCGGCAATTAAAAAGGCCACGCTAGTAATGACGGCGCTAAAACGCAAATAGGCTTTTTCCGAACCAAATAATTTTTCCAGAAACTCAAAGTTGCTGGCGATCAACATCTCTACCGCCACAAGCAGAGCGTGGAACCAACCGAAATAGGCCACCGAAACGTTTAAGCGACTCAGCAGCGGTTGATAAAGCCAGATTACAAAATAGGCGGCTGAAGCAACTAAAATTGCGTCCAAAGCCAAGCGGCGCAAGACCCGGTGATGCCGGAAGTAACTAAGTCCTTGGCGAGCAATCACCAGATAGCGCTTACTTTCCGAGGTTTGATCTTGAATCTTGGGCTCGTGCATTCCCCAAGCAATGAAGATCGCGATCAGATTAGGCACGGCGGTCAGCAGCATCGGTACGTTTAGCCCAAATCGTCCGGCCAGCCAACCACCGATTGGCGCGGCCAAAAAGATGCCCAGTAAGTGAAAAGTGTGGACCCGGCCAAAAATCTGCTTGCTCTTCTCTTCTTGACCCGCTTCTTTCAGCGTGTCGTAAAGCAGGGCGCTATCGGCTCCGGAACTGAGTGCCCATCCCAACGCAAACAAAAATTCACCGATTAGAAAAAATTCAAAACGGGGAAAACTACCATAAATCAGGGGACCGAGGGTGGCCACGATAGCCCCCAAAGTGAGGGAATGTTTCCGGCCCAAAAAATCGGCCACGGCTCCGGTTGGCACCTCCAGCAAAAAGATCCAGAGCATAAACCAGGATTGAAGGAGTTGGGCTTGAGTAAGCGAGATGCCACCCCAATCGGTGAAAAAAGGCACTAAAACGGCCGAAAAAAAAGAAAAACCACGCAAAAAGGCGAAGCTGTAACTGCGCCAAACTAGTTTTAGGGTTTTCTCGGCTGCCATGGGTCATTCTAACATCCAACTGTTATAATATATCCCTATTGTCAGAGTAGCTCAGTTGGTTAGAGCGGCGGATTCATAAACCGCAGGTCGTGGGTCCAACTCCCACCTCTGACACTCTCCAGAAAAGGAATTGACGCAACTTGTGATATATTTGTTCAAATGAGTCAAGATCGTTACCACGTGATCAATCGGGGCAATCAATGGGCCGTTAGAAGAGAAGGTGCCTCTAAGGCTACGCGGGTCTTTGAAACATCGCGCGGCGCAAATAACTTCGTAAAACAATTTAATGATCATTCGGACATCGTTTTTCATAAAGCAGATGGGACCATTAGTGCCTGGAAACAAGCGAGAGACCGATAGCTCTCGATCCATTTTTATCAATTGCCCATTCGATTCGAAATACAGAACCTTGCTTTATCCTCTGCTGTTTACCATCCTCCTCTATGGTTTCAACCCACGGATATCCTCAGAGAAAACAGATTCGGGTGATGTCCGAATTGCCAAAATATTAAAACTAATTACAAGTACCAGATATAGCATTCATGACCTTTCTCGAGTCAGGTCGAAGAGGAAAAATGAATACTTCCGACTTAATATGCCATTCGAACTCGGAATTGATTGGGGATATAGGCATTTTATCGAGAAGAGAAAAAAGTTTTTAGTGCTCGAGTCTAGATACGGAGTCGCATCAAAAGCCCTATCCGATTTTGCTGGTTGTGATCCGGAGAGACACAACAACGATCCAAAGAAATTGGTCCGGATTGTCCGAGATTGGCTAGTATCTATCGAGCCTAAAGCCGCCAAAATCCATTATCGAATCGCCTGGGACTCTTATGCCATTTTTTATTCGGACCTCTATGAAAAAGAAGGCTATAGTAAGGGAGAGATTGATAAAATGTCGATTCCAGAGTTGATTCAAAACATGAGAAGTTGGGTTAAGAGGGGCGGGAAGAAAAAATAGTATGGTTAAACCACAACGTTTTCAAATCCCGGTCGCCGTTTTCGGCATTCTCGAAAAAGACGGCCAAATTTTATTGAGCCGCCGCTTTAATACCGGCCACGAAGACGGCAACTATGGTCTGCCAGCGGGGCATATCGATGGCAATGAACCATTGACTGCAGCAACAGTGCGCGAATTAAAAGAAGAAGTCGGCGTTGAGGTCAATCCTGATGATTTAGAATTTTGTCTTTTGTCCCACAATAAGTCGGACAAAGAGTATTTGAATATCTTTTTCCGGGTGAAGCAATGGCGCAGTGAACCAAAGATTATGGAGCCGGATAAGTGTGATGATTTGAGTTGGTTCGCTATGAATCAGCTGCCGAATAATACGATCGATTACATCCGCCAAGTATTGGAAGCGATTCAAGCGGGACAAACTTTCCGCGAGATTTCCTGGTAAAAAAGAAGCTCAACAAGCTGGTTAAATTGACGTTAACGATTTATCGGTGAGTCAGGTAGATGTCCGACCATGACATCCACATAAGGCGGTCCTTTTTCACTCACTCCAGAATCGATCACGACCCCAAACCGACGTTGAATCTTGGTTGCCTCAAAATCAATATAATGAACTTGATAAATTGACACATAGGGGGCAAGGGCCGTCCGCGACAACATTGCCTGCAGGGCGCTGATTATCTGCAAGCAGGAAAGGTTATCGGGGAAGACATTGAGGACTCGAACCGCCTCGGCTACTTGTTCTTTCACTAACCGAGCAATTTTCTGACTAGACTCGACCGGACTGGCCGCGAGTGCCAGATCCCGATAGTCCGCTTTCGGGGACAATTGCTGAGCCAGATAAATCTCTAAATCGTGCCGAGTCATTTTCGCTCTCCTCCTAGCTATCATTCTACAACAGATAATACCAAAAGCGCCGGGTTGCCCCGGCGCCTTATTTTCAGATCAGGGTCTGACCTTAGCCAAAGTTTCCTCTGGAAGGTCTGACCTTACTACCTTACTTGATCGCTTCCTTCATTGGCTTACCGGCCTTGAAGTTGACGACGCGGTGGCTCTTGATGACGCGAGTCAGCTCGGTCTTGCCAAAAGGCACAACGCGCTTGTCAGCGACTTTGCGAACGTCAAAGGTACCGAAACCGGACCAAAGAACCTTGTCGCCTTTAGCCAGGGCGCGAGTGGTCTCCTCAAGAAAAGTCTCCACCGCTTCGGTGGCTGCCTTCTGAGTGAGGTTGGCCTTTTTTGCGATAACCGCGATGAGCTGTGACTTCGTCATAGCAATTCTCCTTCTATAGTAGCGGGGATTCTTCCCTTTGGGAAAAATCCCCTTACGTTTTTTACCTAGGCAGAGACCCCTATTGTACGCATCTTCCGCCTTTTTTCTAGTCTTACTTTGCCGTGGCGGCGCCGCGCACTTCGCGGATCACCGAAACCGTCACCGTTCCGGGGTAGGTCACTTCTTGTTCGTAGCGTTCGGCGATCTTTTGGGCCAGCACCGTGGCGTCTCGATCGGAAGTTTTTTCCGGAATCAGAAGTACGCGAACCTCCCGACCAGCTTGAATCGCGTAGGATTTCTGCACCCCTTCATAGGAGTTGGCTATCTCTTCCAGTTTGTTCAAGCGTTTGACGTATTCCTCATGGTTTTCGCTCCGGGCGCCTGGACGGGAACCGGAAATCGCGTCGGAAATATAAACCACGTATGATTCTAGTGACGTGAACGGTTCGTCTTCGTGGTGTTGAGCCACACAATCGATCACCCGTTGCTCAAAGTTATACTTTTTCAACAACTGAACACCAAGCTCGATATGATTGCCTTCACCTTCGACAATTTTGCCGATGTCATGCAGCAAACAGCCCAAGGTCACCACCCGGGCATCCAAACCGAGTTCGTTGGCGATCTTGATGCCGATCTGGGTTTCTTCCAGGGTGTGCTGAATCAGGTTTTGGCCGTAAGAGAAGCGGTATTTGAACCGACCCAACAATTGAATGATGTCGTGGGGCAAATTGAAGACCCCCACCTGGTGGCAGAGTTTTTTACCCTCTTCGAACATGATTTTGTTGAGTTCGCTGGTAACCTTTTGTACCACCTCTTCGATACGAGCCGGCTGAATCCGACCGTCCTTGAGCAGGCGTTCCAAGGTAATGCGGGCAATCTCGCGGCGGACGGGATCAAAAGATGAAATTCGCACTTCGTCCGGGGTTTCGTCCAAGTCGACATCCACACCGGTAGCGCGTTCAAAGGCCCGAATGTTGCGGCCATCTTTGCCGATAATCCGGCCCTTCATTTCCGGATCGGCTAACTTGACCGCCGAAATAGTGTACTCGGCAACGTAGTCGGTAGCGCCGTGCTTCATGGCCTCCACCAACAATTCCTTGGCCTTATCGTCCGCTTCTTCCTGAGCCACCGACAATTTTTGTTGGATCATCTGGGCTGCCTGGCGGTCAACCGAGCGCTCTAAACGGTCAAGAATTTCTTGCCGCGCCTGATCGCGGGTCAAACCGCTGACCGATTCCAGCTCACGGATCAATTCCACTTGCTTCTGTTCCAACTCCTGACGCTGGCGATCCAATTGAGCCAACTTGGTATCCGCCGACTCTTCCCGGCGATCGATCTGCTCCAAGCGAAGATTGAGGTTGGACAGTTGGCGATCCAGCGTCTTTTGCTGTTCCACTAAAGCCGTTTGTAAAGTCCGTGAGTCCTGCTCGGCCTTTTCCCGAATTTTCAGCGCCTCGGACTTGGCTTCGATCAGCACTTCCCGCGCCCGGGATTCGGCCGACCGGAGTTTTTCTTCCACTTCCGCCAATTGGTTGGTTAACTGAGGTGAAACGTTCGGCGCCGCCGGAGCGGGAACGCCAGCAGCCGGAATGGACTGAGCTTTGGGCTGGGGACGCTTGTCTCGGCGAAGGTAGGAACCCCGCGCCGGCGGCGCCGCAACCGGATCTTTAGACTGAACAGCAGACTGACCGGCAACAATCGCCTGAGGTTTGGCCGGCCGGACACCTTCTTTAACTCGTAAAACTTGCGAGAAAGATTTAAAAATAGACATGGTTCTCCTTTTCACCATGCCACAAACAAAATCAGCTTAGCGGTACAACCAAGTGCCGGTTTGTTCCCGTTGGGAATCCGGTGGAAGTTTAGCTAGTAATAACATACCGAGTTGTTTGCGCATGGTACTAATGTTCTCAAAGTATTATACCGCAGTGTACAATGATTTGGCCATGGTATTGACTTCCTTCCGCCCCAAACGCCTGGCGCCCGAGCCGTCGAGCGACCTGCCTCCCCCGGAAAATGCCGGTGAGATTCAGCTGCCAGAGCTACCAGCGGAGCTAAAACGACGCGACTTCTCCTTTCATCTCTTTTTCCTGGTTTTCTGGCTGACGCTAGTCGCTACCATCCTCTTGAGCTGGCAGATGATCGTGGTTCAACCCTAGACATTTAGCACTCTTTTACTTAAAATGCCAATCCGACACCGAAAACAAGGAAAAACATGGCTTTGATCATCAATAAGAAATCAACCACCCCACCCGAAAATTCGACTTCCGGGTTAGTGAAAACTGATTCGCCGGCCAAAAACGAGCCGGTTTACTTTCCTCTGGTAGCGCTGCGGGATACCGTAGTTTTTCCTCACGCTGATACCGTCCTCGTTTTTGGCCGGCCACAATCCCAACAGGCAATCCGTGAAGCCGAAAAAACTCACGGCTTTGTCGTGGTGGTCGCCCAAAATAAACCTGGCAAAGACGACCTCGGGCCGCGTGACATCCGTCGCTTCGGAACCCTGGCGAAAGTGGAGCGCACTCTACTGCACGAAAACGAACTGCACGCCATGCTACATGGCGTTAAACGCGTCCGGATCACGAAAATTCAACAAGCCAATCCCTTTTTCACGGTCACGGCCGCGGAAGTAGCGGAGCAAATCACCGAAACGGATGAGTTCCAGGCTCAGGTTAATCACCTGACCAATCTTTTTAAAAAAACGATTCAACAAGGCAAACCGGTCGAGTTTTTCAACTTCATGAAGCTGATGGGCGGAGTCAAACCGACGGAATTGGTGGACCACGTTGCCTCTACGCTCGACTTGCCGGTGCAGGACAAGCAGTCGCTCTTAGAAGAATTGAACGTTAACGTGCGCATCGGTCGGGTAATCGATTACCTCTCCCGAGAACAGCATATTTTGGACATCGAACAAAAAATCAGTAGCGAAACGAAAAAAAGTCTTGACGAAAGAATGCGGGAAAATATTCTGCGCGAAAGAATGCAGGCGATTCAAAAAGAGCTCGGCGAGTTCGATGAAGAAACGGCCGAACTGGACGAGCTGGCCGAAAAATTGGAAAAGGCCAACCTGCCCAAGGAAATTTTCGAGAAAATCAATAAGGAGCTGCGCCGCCTCAACCAGATGTCGCCGATGCACTCCGAGTACGCCTACCTGCATACTTGGGTCGATACCATCTTGACCCTACCCTGGAATAAACGTTCCCGCGGCCGAACCTCGCTGAAAACTGCCCAACAGGTGCTGGAAAAGCACCACTATGGTCTGGAAAAGGTCAAAGAGCGAATTTTGGAATACCTCGCCGTGCTGCAACTGCGGCAACAAAATGAAAAGGAAGAAAAAAAGAAAGCCGCCCGGGCCGCCAAGAAAAATAGCGCTTTGGCCACCATCTTGTGTTTTGTCGGGCCGCCTGGCGTGGGTAAAACCTCCATTGGCCGGTCCATTGCCGAGGCATTGGGTCGGGAATTTATCAAAGTTTCCTTGGGTGGCATTCACGACGAGGCCGAAATACGCGGCCACCGCCGCACTTATGTGGGTGCCATGCCGGGCCGCATCATGCAAGGCATTGCCACGGCGAAAACCAAAAATCCGGTCTTCATGCTGGATGAAATCGACAAACTGGGCCAGGATTTCCGCGGTGATCCTTCCGCGGCGCTACTGGAAGCTTTGGATCCGGAGCAAAATCACGAATTTTCCGATCACTATCTAGGCCTGCCGTTTGACTTGTCGGAAGTAATTTTTATCACCACCGCTAATGTTCTGCACACGATCCCGCCAGCGTTGCGCGATCGCTTGGAGGTCGTGGAATACTCCGGTTATACCGAAGAAGAAAAATTTCATATTGCCAAACGTTATTTGCTAAACCAAGTCGAGCAAGGTGCAGGGCTTAAGACCGGTAAGTTTTCTATTGCCGACGCGGCCTTGCGAGCCTTAATCCGCTACTACACCCGCGAAGCCGGCGTCCGAACCCTGAAGCGCGAGCTGTCCTCTCTGGCCCGCAAGGCCGCCCGCTTGCTGGCGGAAGGAAAAAAGAAAACGGTCACGGTGACGACCAATAATTTGGCCGAACTACTGGGTCCCTATAAATTCCTTGACTCAATTCAGGAGCAGAAACCGGAAATCGGCTTGGTCAATGGACTCGCTTGGACCAGTGTGGGTGGCGAGTTATTGCCAATCGAAGCCGCGCTTACGCCCGGTAAAGAAGGAATTACACTCACCGGTCAGCTGGGAGAAGTAATGCAGGAATCAGCCAAGGCGGCTTTTACTTACGTTCGCTCGCGGTCCAAAGAACTGGCGATCGACTTGGAGCGAATCGCCAAAAACCACGTCCATATCCATGCCCCGGAAGGCGCCGTGCCCAAAGACGGACCTTCAGCCGGCGTCGCCATGACTACAGTTTTGGCCTCGGTCTATACCGGACGCGCGGTGCGCAGCGATATCGCTATGACGGGAGAGGTAACTCTACGCGGCCGGGTGCTACCCATCGGTGGTTTGAAAGAAAAACTGATCGCTGCCCACCGCGCCGGCGTCAAGTTGGTCTTTATTCCCCGACAGAACACCAAGGATCTGGTCGACATCCCAGCCAAAGTCAAACAAGATATTGAAATTCGTCCCGTCGATCACGTCAGCGAGGTATTAACCGCCGCTTTGCTCGAAGTTTAGGGTTTGGGTTGCCACCGGCCGGTAGACTGATCTTTGGCATACTCGCGCTTCACCGCAGCCCAGGCCACGCGGTGGGCGGTCTCTTCTCTGGTCCCGCCATCCCGACGGTCCCGAGGATTGGCGTACTGATCCCAGGCGTTATTAAACGCATCTTTATAAATGTCTTGAGCATGATCGGGCAGGTGCTCGCGCACGGCATCAGGAAGATCGGTGGTATTTTTGTAGGGCATAAACTCCTCCTTGACGCTCCACTTTTATAAATCATAACATCATTTAAGTCACTTAATTACGTGACGAAAGGTGAAATATGGCCGCTCGCAAAACTGGGCGAGGAGGAATGGGTAATCTGCCCTTGGGTTTAATTATTACCATCCTGATCGTTTTTGTTTTGGGTATCGGCGTTGGCAAATATTGGCACGAAAAGAGACTGTCTAAACAGATTTCCGACCAAACTCTGGAGGTTTGGACGCTTCCGGAAGCCCAGTTGCGCCAAAACATGCGCCAGCTATGGGAGGACCACGTCATTTGGACCCGCAGCTATGTGGTCGCGACAGTAGCCAACGCTCAGGATTCTGATGAGGCAGCTACTCGCCTGTTAAAAAACCAGGAAGACATTGGTAATGCCATCAAGCCCTACTATGGTGAGGAATCCGGAAATAAGCTGACTTCATTGCTAAAAGATCATATTCTAGGCGCGGTGGCCATCATCGACGCGGCCAAAGCCAAAAATGCGACCAAACAGACCGCGGCTGAACAGGCGTGGTTCAGTAATGCGGATGAAATTGCGGCCTTTCTCTCCACCGCCAATCCCAGCTACTGGCCGCAAGACGCCGTGAAGAATATGCTCTACGATCATCTCAACCATACCAAAGCGGAAGTGGTGGCCGGGCTGAATCGGGATTATCCCGCTGACGTCATCGCCTTTGATGCCATTCACAACCAAGCGCTGATGATGGCTGACGCCCTGTCCGGCGGCATCATTCAGCAATTTCCGGAGAAGTTCGGCCGATAAAACAGACCACGCTGAACTTAGTGGAGCCCCGTCCTTCCGGGGCTTCACTATTTTTTCGGACGTCGATTGTCCGCCCGAAAGAACATTAGTTTCTGGGATACTTCATCAGTCCTAATACCAATTGACTCAGTGGATTCTTCTAGCCGATCCTGAAGGTATTCGTAATAATTAAAAAAGCCTGCTCCCCCCGGCCACATAGTTAAGTTCGACCGATCATTAAATAGCAGCGTTACGCCTTGACCATCATCATTGATAGCAATATTAATAATCTGGTGAGCGGCAAAATTATCAGCAAAATCTTCCATTCGCATGAAAAAACCCTTGTCTTCAGAAGAGATTGGCCAGCTATTCAAAAGAAGTCTATCTTTGCAAAAAATCCATTTGCCCCATATGAACAAGGAGTATCGATAGATATTCCTGCCATCTTCTTTGCCAATCAGTGATCCAAATTTAAAAATCAACAACGCATCAGCTGGATGAATAACGGAGATTATTTCTTTCTCATCCAAATGTCTCAGTACTTGAACAGCCCCTTGAATATCGATCTCTTTTTCTTCTAGCACCATGATAGTTAATATACCAAAAGACCGGGCATAATGCCCGGTCTGTTGTGATAAACAGCCGACGATTGCTTACAGTTGGATATACTTGTCACGATTCACGGACCACCAAGCTTCGGCAATCTCCTTGATCTCGCCGAAGCTGAAGCGATCGCGCTCCCACTTATCGTAGGTGTTGTGAAAGTACTCCGAAAAATTATCCAGGGCGGAATCATTTTTCCAATCCGTACCCCGAATCCCCGCGGCGTTGGCCGCATTGTCGAACTCTCGGTTCTCCTGTTGATTCGTCACTGTTCACGATCTCTCCTTAATAACTGAAGGCTATCAATTACGCAATGTAAAAGCCTACTTCAGAAGGACGATTGGGTCGTTATACAACTGATAATAAATATTACCAGGACTAAAATTGCCTAAGCTTTTCTGAAGGCAACAAAATTGATCAGATCACTCAGCAGATCCGCAACTTCACCAGCTGGTAATTGTTCTAACAGGCTTGCGCAGAATTGCTGGTACTCTTTAATCTTGGACTGGTTCTGATCAAACGCCCCACTGCGGTGGACAATTTCTCTGACCACCTCTACTTCCGCAGCCGTGATATCTGGTTTTCCCAATAATTTTTGCAACTGCTTCCGGTCCCGTGCGCTTCCCAATCGATAAGCATACTGCATCAACAACGTTTTCTTTCCCTCGCGAATATCGCCGCCAACCGGTTTGCCGGTCACTTCCGGCTCGCCAAACAAGCCGATCACATCATCCGTCAGCTGATACAAAACTCCGGCGGCAGCACCAATTTCGATCAGGATTTTTGCGTAAACGTCAAATTTAGACCCCAGAGTCGCGCCTAACAAGAGTGGTCCCTGAAAAGTATAGCCGCCAGTCACTAATTCGAGACCTTTCAGCAAAACTTCTTCCGAGGTTTCGTCATTCAAAGTTTCAAAATTCTGATCGAACAGCAAATACCAACCAGCAGGAGTTTTCTCATAAATATACTCTAGTAAAATTTGGTTTATCCGATTGTGTTCTTCCGCAAATAAGCCATTATTATCCCAAGCAAAATCACTCATCCGCTGCAGCAAAATACCGGCGATTTCCGTATAGGAACGGGCCACGTGCTGGCGAAAAGACACAGCGAGTTGCCGATACTTCGGATCCTCTGCCAAGTCTTGTTCCCAACCAACGTGGAAAGCTGGTTTGTCGTTACGCAGTTCGTCACGGTCGGCCACGTCATCCGCCAGGATCAAACGCTTGTGGATTAATTGACTAACCAGCATCAACCGCTGAACCCGGACATCAGCTAACACTTTATCCAGCGGTTGATCCATCGATAGCGCCGCTCCACAAGCCACTAACAGGGGTCGGGCCGCTTTTCCTGGCCGCAAACAGTATTCTTGCAGCCGTTCTCCGACGCGATTAATCCAGGGATCGACAGTAGCCAAACGAGGTAAGTATTCCGAAAAAAACAGCAAAACTTGAGCGTGGGTAATCTCCTGGGCTTGGGAGAGCGCGGTCTTAAACTTCATCTTCCCCCGCAAAAGTGATGGTTGAACCAGCCAACGGCCGTTTGAATAATTCATGGGCCGAACCACCGCGTAAAAACAGCTCCATAAAAGGATCGTCGTATCCGGAGCTGCCCGCCGAAAAAGCCAACTCCCCTTCCGCGACCGAAAAACTACCGCCGGTTACCAGGGCGGCGCGTTGAACGCCATTGATGGTGGCTAGTACTTTTCTGCCGGGTGAAAAATCGTGTTGTGAGCGCCTGGTCGTGGTCTTGATGTTGCCGAAACCATCAACCCATAGCACCGCGTTTAGAGGAACCGAGCGTAATTGGGCCGGGTCAACTTCTTCCTGCCACCGTGATTCGTACCGGCCATGGAGAATGTCGGATACTACCGGTGGGAAAAAATCCCGGGAACGGAATTGCGAACCACGGTCTTCGACCGCCAACAACCGCAGTTCTTTAATTTGATCCTTGACCAAAGATAGTGAATAGCCGGAATTCACCGCCACGATTTCGACCCCATTTAATAAGCGAGCGTAGACTAATTTTTCACCGGCATTATTTTCCATCGCCTGTTTTTTTTCTTTACGGGGGGCGGTATTAACGTAAAGCACCATGCCCTCCGGGTGCTCACCCAAGGCATATTGGGAAAGCAAAAAGCCAGTGGCCAGAGTATCAAAAGACGGCACGGAAGTCGGGATAATCGCCAAATCTAAATCTTGGTTTTGGGCGTATAAACGTTGCAGAATTTCGCCGAATTCCTGGGAAGAACCTTGATAGTCACAAATCACCTGCAGCAACCGGCGCATAGGCTGATTATACCAGTCAGATTGAAGCTGCCCGCTGCTATAATTGAGCCTCATGATCAGACTTTCGCTGAATCAGCTGTCGAATCAAGCAATAATCGCCAGAGTGATCGAGGTTTTAGGCAATGGCGGATTAGTAATTTATCCCACCGAAACCACTTACGGACTTGGCGCGGACGCAACCAATCCTCAGGCAATCCAAAAGTTGCTCGACTATAAAACAAAGCGTTCCGGCAAAGCCCTGTCGATCATGGCGGCGGATCAAACTATGGCCGAAGAGTACGTTGAGCTTAACGATACCGCCAGAAGTATTTATGACAAATTCTTACCTGGGCCAGTGACCGTCGTTTCGGTCGGTCGGCACCGGGTTGCCCCGGAGGTTGAATCATCGGCCGGTACTCTGGGAATCAGAATTTCCAGCTACAAATTAGTTCGCGAAATCGCCGCCGCCCTGGGCCGACCTTTCACTGCCACCAGCGCTAATCCTTCCGGTGAAAAACGCCCCTATAGCGTCGAAGATATTCTGGAACGCTGTTCGCAGCGGCAAAGAGAATTGCTTGATCTGATTATCGATGCTGATGAGTTGCCGCCCAATGAGCCGTCCACGGTGATCGATACCACTCTGGACACTTATCGCGTCCTGCGTCAGGGTCGGGTTGAATTTGCCCAAACCACTAAGCTTAATTCTCATTCGGAAACTGAAACTCAAGCCTTGGGCTACGAGTTGGCCCGAAAATATCGCAATGATTATGGCCACCGGCCAGTAATTTTTGCCCTGGAAGGCGAAATGGGCACCGGCAAAACTCAGTTCACCAAAGGCTTGGCGGCTGGTTTAGGGGTCGTGGATCTGGTTAAATCGCCAAGCTACACGCTAGTTCACGAATACGTTTTTCAAGCGGAAGGAAAGAATCTGCCGCTAATCCATATCGATGCCTGGCGCCTTGAAAAAGCCGATGAGCTCCAACAATTGGGTTTCTCTGATTTCATCAGCCGAAAAGCAGTTGTTGCTCTGGAATGGGCCGACAGCGAAGTCGATTTTTTGCAGCAATTTCAGGAAGAAGCCAGAATCATTTGGATAAAATTTACCTACGGTGGCAGTGTCGACGAACGGGAAATCAGCTGGAGCGATCGTCCTAAATTTGTATGACCAAAGAACCACTAATTCTCGGTATTGATACTTCCTGCGATGACACCTCGGTTGGCATTGTGCGCGGCGCGCGGGTGCTGGCCAACATCATTGCCTCCCAGGACGATATCCACCGTGATTGGGGCGGCGTAGTTCCCAACCTGGCGCGCCGTGCCCACCAGGAAAATTTTCCCCGCGTCCTAGCCTTGGCATTGAAGCGAGCCAAGATTAAACCAACCGATCTTGACGCCATCGCCGTTACTTACGGTCCGGGTCTGGCCGTCAGCTTGGAAGTCGGGATTGAACAAGCCAGGCAGCTTGCCGAAACCCATCACTTGCCCCTCATCGCGATCAATCACCTGGAGGCTCATCTGCTTTCGCCACTGGCTGCCAACCGGGCCGGAAAAGCCACTATTAATCAAAATGAACTAAAGTTCCCCGTCCTGGGGATTCTGGTTTCCGGTGGCCACACCGAAATAATTCTGATTGAGAACTGGGAGAAATATCGGGTTATTGGCGAAACAGTGGATGACGCCATCGGCGAGGCTTTTGATAAAGTTGCGCGACTTCTCGGTCTTGGTTTTCCCGGTGGCGCCATCCTAGCCAAATTAGCGCAACAGGGCAATGCTTCGGCTTATCGCTTGCCAACACCGATGCGCGGCTCGGGCGATCTAAACGTCAGTTATTCCGGTCTAAAAACCGCCGCCCGTCGTTTGATTATGGAGATCTCCCATGGCCAGCCAGAATTGCTGGATCGCCAACAAACCCTAGACATTGCGGCCGTTTTTGAACGAACCGCCGTTGAAACATTAGTGCACAAAATTCGCAAGGCCTTGGAAAAATATCCGGCGCGGCAAATTCTGATCGGTGGTGGCTCGGCGGCCAATTCACTTCTCCGAACAGAAGTGCGTCGCGTGGCTCGCCTTTTTGGGGCCCGGGTCTTGGTTCCAGCCAACAAAAAACTCTGTTCGGATAACGGTGCTATGGTAGCCTTAGTTGGTTCTTTCAAATATCTGGAAGGAAAAATTCTATCTGATCCTCAAAGTCTTGACCGTAATCCCCAACTAAAACTTGCCGAGTCCCCATGATCGCCTTCGTCACCCGTCACTTATCAAACATATTTTTGGCCGCGATTATTATTTTCGCCCTTTTTCTCCGCGTCCTTAATCTCAGTCAACCCAGTCTGATCGAACTCGATGAAAAAGGTTGGATCATTAACGGTGTATCAATATTGGAAACCGGTCGGCCACGATCTTGGACCATGTTCTGGGAAACCTATCCGGCGGCCGACTTTTATCCGATCGGTGGCGGGTACGAGGCGGTCGTGGAGCCTTTCCTGGACCACCCGCCACTTTTTTCGGTACTGATTGGCGCTTGGACCAAAGTAGTTGGCATCAAGGAATCTTTCAACTGGCAGCTGGTTAGATTACCAATGCTAGCCATCGCTGGAGTCACCATTTTTCTTACCGCTCTTTTAGCCGCGAGAATCTTTGATCAACGCGATCGGCTTCTGGCCGGATTATCTCTCGCGATTTTACCGACTCACATCCTGGCTTCGCGATACGTTGCCGCCGAATCCGCGATCGCTCTGCTACTCATCGCTTCGTTGCTCTTGACCGGGAATTATCTGGAAAACAAACGAAAGAATTGGTCGTTACTGGGGTTATTAATCCTCGGTTTCATGGCCCCGCTGCTAAAACTGACCGGCATTGCGGTACCATTGTGCGCCATGCTGATATTTTTTTCTCGCCGTCAATATCGGCCAACCATGGTGATCGCCGGCGGTCTATTGCTTTCGCTGGCAGTAATCATCGGCTACGGTTATCTCTTTGACGGTACCCTTTTTTGGCAGATAATGGCGCAGCATTCTCAACGTCCGCAAACTTTCTGGAATTTTTTCAGCCTTTTTAACCAAATCGATTTAGGCAACTTTTCGGTGCCAGACCCGTTGTTCATTCTGGGACTGATTGGATCTTTCGCGGTAGCCGTAAAACAAATTAAAAATCAGGTTTTTCTCACGGTGCCGTTGATTATCATTACCGGCTTATTACTGGCTGTTGCCCCGGTGGAAATGTATGGCTGGTATAAATATTTGATTTTTCCCTGGGTGGCATTGGGACTAACCTACGTTTGGCGGGAATTTTTCAACGGAAAATTCGCGTGGTCGATTTTGTTGACGCCGAGCGTTCTGGTGTTAATGCAAAATGTTTTCGACTTGGGATCCTTGGCCAGAAAGTTTCTGTTATTGCTGGCGTTCGTCCCGCTCGCTTGGTTCGCCACTCGGTCCGAATCGATTGAGTCGAGTTTCTGGTATCGAGTCTGGACGTTGACCTTGTTCCTGATGGCCAGCAGTTTACAGGTTATTTGGGCGGTTCAATTACTTTTAGGTATTTAATGCTCCAGACATGGATAATTGCGGTGGACCCGAGGGGTATCGAACCCCCACAGTTAAGATGCCAAGTCTAACTCGCTACCGTTAGCCGGGCCCAGCCACGTTCTGGTTATAACAAACAATCCTTACCAAATAGTTACAATAACCACAAAAAATCCCTCTGTGAGAGGGATTAATTGCTTAACTGTGCTAATCGATAGACAGGTTAGACTTGGCAACAATATTTATAGCTAAAATTGAACCCTTTGTCAAGTTTGTCAAGACTAAAGGTCATTCGCAGCCGCAAACTGGTGCGCCTCCGCAAAACTCGGATCCTCCGCCTCATAAACCCACTGCCCGTATTTTTGCGTCGGCGGGTGGACTAGCAGCGTAGCACTGTCGGTCGCCACTGCCTGATTAGTGACCGGCAATTCCAACTTCACCAACGCCGGAACTTGTTTGCTGCTGGCCAGGGATCCCGCCAATCGACCTAACTCGAATAGCGAAAATTCTTTCTGGAACCGATCGGCGTACCAACGATATAGTTTCCCCAAGATTTCCGGATTACCAACCACTCGTGAGCTCTGCACCGAGTCGACCAAGGCCTCAATTACTTGCTGTTGGCGCCGAATACGCGCCTCATCGTTGCCCTCTTCCGGATCCGAACTATAGCGGGAACGCATAAATTTCAGAGCCGTCATTCCGTCCATTTTTTGACGACCGGATTGAAAGCTAATTGTTTCATAAAGCAATTCTGGATCGTTAACGCTAGTGACGTCCACGTCCGTTCGCGGAAAACGATCGTCGGAAAAAGACCGCCGGACTTCTATTTCCAGACCGCCGATGACATCAATCACCGTGCTGACGTCAGCCAAGGAAAGTTCCACGATATGATCGATTGGAATGCCCAGCAATTGCTCAATCGTGGTACGCACAAGTTGCGTTGGTTGCCGGGGATTTTGCTCCATGCCATAAGTCAGTAAGGCATTAATTTTGGTCGCCAGCTCCGGATGGTACCAATCACGGGGCAGAGGCAGCAAAACCGCCTTTCCTTCAGCCGGACGGTACGTAGCCACTAGCATCGTATCGGTCAATACTACTTGACGACCACTGCCTGCAACTTCGTCCTTACCCAATACCAACCAGCGGCTGGCCGCGATTGGTTGAGCCGTTCCGGTAAAATAACCCAGCATTATTTCCGGCAGAATTGTCAACGCACTGCGGCCAGCCGCGTCCGTGAACAAACGGTCCGCCACCCGCAAACGAGCCAAAACTGAACTAACCAATATTTCAGTCAGGAATAACAAGAATAAACCAACTAGAAACACGCCCAGTGAAAAACCCTTAACCCAAGGCCGCAGCTTTTCCCACCAAATCATTTACTGAGCCCTAAACCGGAGCCAAGCCCACCGGAGAGCATTGCCGAGCCGGAAAAGTTGATACAACGGCGGATTAATTACCAAATCGTAAGTGCCGATCGACTGCATCAAGGTCGCGCCATAACCTTCTTTAAAGCGATGAAAACCATACCATTTGTGCTTCGGATCGGGATCGGGTCCTAGAGCGCCCCACATATCAAAACTGGTACAACCCTCGCGCTTGGCCATCATTAGGGCTTCCCACATCATCAGATTATTGGCCATTACATCACGGTGTTCGCGCGAGCTGGCGCCGTAAGGGTAATAGCCAACGCCATTGAAAAGAAAAATAATCCAGCAAGTAATTACCTTGCCCTCGTAAGTCGCTTTTAAAATCCGCAGCAAACCGCTTTGGCCGATCGTCTTCCACATGGTGCGGAAATATTCGGGTCCATGGGCATAAAAACCCTGACGCTCGGTCGTTTCACTCAACAACTTGAGATAGTCCTCCATTCCCTGCTCAGAAGTATCCTCGGTAATTTGCACGCCTTTCTTTTTGGATAGGCGAATGTTGTAGCGAGTTTTGGATTTACAGTTGTTAAAGATATCTTCGGCGGAAGGAGTGAGATCCAAAATATATGTGTAGGGCGTAAATAAGGCTTGTCCCAGCACGCCGCCTTTGCTTTCGATCAGGCCAATGACATCCTTGTAGTACTCAGTCGATCCGGCAACAAAATTAAGATTGGGTTCAAGTTTGATAAAAATGGCGTTGTTTTCGCGACCCAATTTTTTCAGGGCGTTAAGAGTGGCCTCGGTTGGCTGGGTACCCTTCGGAAAGTATCCGGCTTTGCCGCCAAGAAGCGGAACCTTGTGAAAAGTGGCGGTAATCGCCTCCATTAGTTTCCCGGATTCGTCAAACACGCCCAAACGATCAATATCAACCCCGCTGGCTAAACGAAATTCACCCCAAGCCCAGGATTGTAACGGGTGGGTGGCAACGGCGTCGAATTGCTTCTGTTCGGTACTGTCGACGGCACGGATGATCATGGGTCTATAGTAACATGTCCACGCCCGGAAGGTCTGACCTTCGTGGATCTTACGCCTGGAAGGTCAGACCTTCAGCGGCGGAGCCACTCATCGATCGCCATATCGTCGTAGAGAACCGCCGTTAAATCCGGATCGCTTAAATCGGCCGCTTTTTTCTTCCGCCCATCCAAACCAATTTGGTCAAGAACATTTTCCGGAATTTCCTTCAAAAATCGAGCTGGTAATTGGGATTTATAAGAACCATACATCAGACGTGACTTGGCCCAGGATAAAAACAGCCGCTTCTTGGCCCGGGTGATGCCGACGTAACAAAGTCGACGCTCTTCCTCCATTTGCTCTTTGTCCAGCAATGATCGAGAGTGGGGAAACAACCCCTCTTCCATTCCGGCCAGAAAAACCACGTTAAACTCCAAACCTTTAGCAGCGTGCAGAGACATCAGTGTCACCGCGGGACCATCCGGATTACCCTGTTTTCCAACCGAATCGTTTTCCACCAACGCCACCTGCTCCAGAAAAGTTAATAGCTCCGGAATCTGGCTGGCCACCGACCGCAATTCCTGAATGTTTTCAATGCGCGTCAAATCCACCGGGTCTTTTGGATCCAGCGAAGTTAGATAGCCGCTGGCCTCAAGGACACCGTCCATTAATTCCAACGTCGGTTTGGCCAGATAACCTTCCTCCGCCCGCTTCTCCTCAATCCAGGCACTCAGCTGGGCAAACTTGCGCTTGCCACGCTTGGTTAAACGGACTTGTGCCATCTCGTTGGTCGGCAAAAAAAGCAGCGACAACATGGCTAAAACATCTTTCACTTCCTTGCGCGCGTAGAACTCGACTCCACCTACTAGTCGATAAGGCACACCCGAGCGCAGCAAATGCTCTTCAAACTCGCGGCTTTGGGCGTTGGTGCGATATAACACCGCGATCTCCGACAGCTCTTCCTCCTGACCAAGATCGGTGATTTTATCGACAATGCGCCGCGCTTCTTCCGAACCGTCGATGTTTTCCAAAACGGCAATTTTGGCTTGATCATGATTGTCGGTCCACAATTCTAGAACCGGATGCATGGTATTGTGCCTGATCACGCCCGAAGCGGCTTCCAAAATACTGGGCGTGGAACGATAGTTCCTTTCCAGGCGGTACTCGGCAATGTTGGCAAAATCATTCTTCAGCTTAAGTAAATTACGATAATCGGCCCCCCGCCAACCATAAATCGCTTGGCTGGCATCGCCCACCACATACAGGTTGTTTTGCGGAAAGGCCAGCAATTTGGTCAGAACATACTGCACTTGGTTGGTATCCTGATACTCATCGATTAAGACGTGTTGAAACTGCTGCTGAAAATACTGCCGAACATCTTCATGGCGCCGCAATAATTCAACCATTTTGATCAGTAAATTGTCGAAATCAACCGCTCCGGCCAGACCCAAGCGATGTTCATAAATTTTATAAACCCGGGCCACGATATCCTGATATCCACCGCGGGCAAATTGGGCGTAATCTTCCGGCGATAATAACTGCTGCTTGGCATCACTGATTCCGGAAAGCAAAGCCCGGGGGTGGTATTGTTTGGGATCAATGTCTAGTTCCTTGGCAATCAATTTCACCAGAGAAAGGGAGTCGTCAGAATCATAAATCGCGTAACCTTGCGGCAAACCAACCTTGGGGCCATGTGCCCGCAGCAAACGGGCGCATAGACGGTGAAAAGTACCGGAATAGGGCAAGCGGTGCCCAGTTAAGCGCTCCACCCGCTCGGTCATTTCACCAGCTGCCTTGTTAGTGAAGGTCAGCAAAACAATGTTAGCCGGAGAAACTCCCTCCCCGGAAATCAAGTGGGCCACGCGGGTAGTCAGCACTCGGGTCTTGCCTGAACCAGCCCCCGCTAAAACCATCGCTGGTCCGGAGCCATGCAAAACAGCCGACCGCTGCTGGTCGTTGAGACCCTGCAAATAATCCATGAGGGGTTATTTTAACCTATCTCCACGCCGAAGATAACCAGGGAATGCTCGATTCCCGCCGGATTTTTTGTTAGAGTAAGAGTCAATATGCCGCAGAAAAAGTTGATCGTTGCCAACTGGAAATCCAACAAGACCGTGAGTGAGGCTCGGCGCTGGGCTGAGACTTTTCGCCAACAAGAACGACAAAAATACGCCAAGTACGTGGTTTGTCCCCCGTTGCCGCTCGTGCCGGTCATTAGCGAACTGTCGCGCGGTCTCTACTTGGTTGGTGTTCAAAACATCAGCCCTTTTGACGCCGGCGCTTATACGGGGGAGGTGGCGGGTTATTCTTTACAAGGTCTCAAGGTGGAATATGTCATTCTCGGCCACTCCGAGCGCCGCAAGTACTTAGGGGAAACCTCGCGTTTGGTGGCGCAAAAAGCGGACGAAGCGCTTTCCTACGAAATTACCCCGATCATCTGCATTGATATGGACGAGGCGAAAGAACAAATGAAACAGCTCAGTCATGAGCATTTGAAAAACCTCATTATTGCTTACGAACCGGTTCACGCCATCAGCACATTCGGGGGTCACGAGGATCCGCTTCCGGTAACCATGGAGCATATCAAGAAATTGCGACAAATCTTCCGGGCTGAAACCCCGATTTTATATGGCGGCAGTGTGGACCACGAAAATTCGCTGACGTACTTGCATCAAGACTCGATCGACGGAGTACTAGTCGGCAAAGCTAGTTTGGATCCGGTGGAGTTTGCGAGGTTGTGATTTAATCCTTCAAAATTATTACAAAAAAATGACCTCTCTCGATTTGAGAGGGGTCGAAATTCCGTGCTGTTTAGCAGCAAGTTTGGATCGCCACCAAGTGATAATTAATCACATATTTACCAAAAAAGCAACCTGTGAAGGTGAACTGCGCATCGCTGGCTCTAATCACACTCAAGCAAGGTATAGCTCTCAACTCGAACTTTTTCCTGACATTCCCGCTGCGGAAAAATTGTACCGTCAAATTTCTCCCGTTCCGAAGGCCCGACCGCTACATAACGAATCCCATATTGCCGGCGTAAAAATCTCGATCTAGCCGTATCGGTAAACATCGTCTTCACGTCAGCCTCGACTTGTCCGTAATCAAAACCATAACTCCAAACCCAACCAATATAGCCCAGCAAAACCGGCCGACCGGCCAGCATTGGCACCGGATGATTATGCGAGTCAGAAGTTAAAACAATCTCGTTGGGCGGAACAATTTCCCGTACACGTCGGGCAAACTCAATTTCTCTGGGCCCGGCCATAATCCAAAAAGTCCGTTGTGGTTGCGAAACTCTGATCGCTTCCAGCGAACCTGACCAAATGCTTAACAGTACCACTACTACTAATGAAAGCGCTCCAAGCCTAGGTGCACTCCAGTGCAACCAAGTTCGTAGTTCGCGCAACATCAGTGGCAATAGCCCAACCAAGGACACAATTAGTAATTTTCCATTGTCCCAGTCATAGTTTTGCGTCCGAACAATATTCGCGAACAAAAATAGACCAAAGAAAGCCGCTGACCACAACCGTTCGCGCCGTGACGAATGCCACCATCCCAACAGCGCCAGGGGCAGGGTGAATCCCCAATTTTTCAGCCAAAAAACCAGCCAATTAACCAACGAAAAAGGCTCCCTGCTCATCCATCCCAGATCGATCGCAAAGGCATCAATGGCACCCGAGCCGCGCAAAACTAACCAGTACCAGGGGAAAATAAACAGTGCGGTAGCCAAGCCATAGCGAATCCAGAATCGCCAGCGGTTAGGGAAAACCAAAAACCAGAATGCGCAGAGCAAGCCCAGTGCCAAAAAACTATGAGTGTGGGTCAGAAATAAAATCGCCGTAATAAAAGCCAGACGAACCGGTTCAAGTCGAGTGCTAGCGCTCCCTAAGCAGATCTGTCGCAGCTTAATTAGCAACCAGAGCAAAATCGGAAAACCGAGTAAAAAGGAGCGTTGGGGCAGAACCATGCCAGCGATTGGATTCAACCAAACTAAATGTTGTTCAAGAATCTGGGTATAGAGACGACTGGGAAATTGAATTTCGCTGATGCCATTGCGTTGAACTGCCTGCAGCCAGGTAAGCCAACCCCAGGATCCGGAAAGAAGGAAAAGCGTCACCCCGGTAAAACTGGCCCGCTCCGACAAATGCTGGCGCAAGAACCACTCGTATAAAAGCCAGAGCAAAGCAGCGGTGGCAATAATCACCGGAATCAACATCGCCGGACCCAAGGGAACTCCGAGCCAAGTCAGTCCGGACGAGAGAAGATTTGGCAGTGGCGGGTAAGTTGAGTGCTCCAGAGAAAAAACGGGGTGATGGCTAAACCACTGGTACCAAGGAGTGTAGCGAAAATGGGACAAATAGGTTAAATGAACGCTCCAGTCCGCCCAAATGAACGGCTGTCCAGACCAAATTCCCGCTTCATTAACTACAAACCAGCGCGGCCAAAGTCCGACAAACCAGGCGCCCCAAGTTGCCAACAAAGCGATCCGCCAAGGATTATGCTGAAACCACGTTCGAATAGTCACGTCCTTATTGTACGGTTTCCGGTGCGGTATGCTATCAGCATGTCAAAACGTTGGAAACCAACTCACTTTCTTTTTGCTTTCATCCTCCTGTTTGCCCTGATCACCCGGGTCTGGCGGCTCGGCTTCCCACCGGAATACTATTTTGATGAGGTCTATCACGCGGTCACAGCCAAGTTGATTTTGCATAACGATCCGCGGGCCTATGAATGGACTAATCCTCCGCCTGAACCCAACACCGCCGTGGACTGGCTACACCCACCGTTTGCCAAGTTGACGCAGGCGGTCGGAATGAAGATTTTTGGCGAAAACAGTTTTGGTTGGCGAATTAGTTCGGCGATCTTTGGCACCGGAACTGTCATCGTGACTTACTTCCTGGCGATTGAGCTAGGCTTGCCGACCTCGGTCGCCCTGTTGGCCATGGGATTGCTCTCATTGGACGGCCTGGCGCTAACTACTTCGCGTATTGCTATGAACGATGCTCATGTCAGTTTCTTTTTCGTGCTGACGGCTTGGCTCTACCAGCGCTGGAAAAAACGGCCGTCCGAAATCCGAACCCTGCTCGTCGCGGCGGCGGCCGGATTGGCCGCCGCCAGCAAATGGTCGGGAATCTTTATCAGCGCCATTTTGGTTGGCGATCAGCTCGTCGACTTGGTGATAAAAAATAAACACTGGCGTCAACACCTACCCGCTTTTCTGTCACTACTAGGCACATTAGTAATTTTAGTACCTAGTATCTATTTGTTGAGTTACAGCCAAATGTTCGCCCAGGGAAAAACTTGGGATCATTTTCGCGAGCTGCACCGTCAAATTTGGTGGTATCAAACCAATCTCAAGGCCACGCATCCCTACCAATCGACTCCGCTGCAATGGGTTTTAGACCTCCGCCCGGTTTACACCTACGCCAATTATGACGAACCTAGCAAACTGCAAAACATGTATATGCTTGGCAATCCACTGGTTTTTTGGGGCGGGGCAGTTGCGGCCCTTAGCAGCCTGGTTCTAGCCCTCCGATTTCTCCGTCGGCGCAAATTATCCACCCCGTTAAAATTAGAATCCGAGCAGTACCGCTTTTTGCTGCTGGCTTATTTACTTCCCTGGGTACCTTGGCTGGCTTCGCCGCGAATTATGTTCTTCTACCACTATCTGCCGGCGGTGCCGTTCCTTTGTCTGCTCTTGGCTGGGCAGCTGCGATTACTCAGCCGGTCTGGCAAACCAGGTCGTTGGCTGGCGATTAGTTATGTAAGCTTGGCCGCTCTGGCATTTGTGGTTTTCTTGCCAAACTGGACTGCCCTGCCGGTGGCGGAAGTTTGGGGGAAAATATTTTTCCTCTTACCTAGCTGGCGTTGAAATTTTCCTCGTCCACTCGCGACCAGTGGTCTAGTTCCGAGCCGACCAAGCCCAGATGAACACAAACTTCGCAAGTGCCACAGGGAGGCCGATCGAGAAAAGCCAATGAATCCAATTCTTGTTTGATCGTCCGCAAAAGTTGCTTCAGTTCTTCAATTCGTTCCGGCAGGATTTCGAAAGCCTCGGAACTATATTTCCCATTATCCTTATGACGCAAGAAAACAATTTCGCCCTCCGTAACCCGGTAGGGAAAACTCGGATCCAACTCCGCCAGCAGAGCGTAGAAAGAAAGCTGCCGGAGATAGGTATTTTTTTCCTGATTTTGGCCGAGCAGAGTCTGGCGGGTTTTGGGTTTCGCGGTTTTGTAGTCGATCACGCGAACCGTCCGATCGACTCCGCTGAGCAAATCAATCCGGTCAATTTTGCCGACCAAAGGTAAATCGGCAAAGACGATGGGTGGCGTGCGGCCGAGGCTTTTTTCAACCTCTAGCGCCGGCAAAAAAGTATCAGAAAAAGCGTGAAAATAATCAGTGATCAAGGTCTTAGCCTCGGCCGCCAAGATTGGCAACTGCGCGACCGGAAAAGGATGTTTCGCAATTTCCGAATCGACTTTTTTCAGGACCGTTTCTAACGGGGGCAAAGAACCCTCGGCTAGACGTCGATAAATCTGCTCCATGGCCGCGTGCGCCCCGTTGCCAACGGCCATTGGAGCACTTGGTGGTAAGGGGATGCGGATCACGCGCGAAAAAAGAAAATTGGCCGGACATTCCTCATATGCATCTAGGGCGCTCGCCGACAAAGAAAAGTTGCTGAGCAAGGATTTAATCCAGTCACGATCAACCTGGGTGGATAACCACTGGTTGGAGCTGGTATTCAAATAAGTAGCCAAACGATCCCGAACCAGTTCTGACGCCAAACCCGGTAAACTCTGCCAGGGCTCGCTGGCCGTTTCGGCCAAAAACTGGGTCGGCTGGAGTTCCTTGATTCGGTCTCCCTCCGCCGCTCTTTGGCTCCAACAGACGCTCAGTGTTTTTTTGGCCCGGGTTAAAGCAACGTAGAACAAACGTCGCTCGTCCTCGTTGTGCTCTTGTTTATCGAGCTCCGCGTAAGGAACCGTACCGGGAAGGGGTTTAATTTCATTTTTGGCCCGCCGATTACCCCAATACCCATCCTGAGCATGGAGCAAGAAAACCTGATCCCATTCCTGACCCTTGGCCTTGTGGACCGAGGATAAATGAATCGCCTGCTGGCGTAAATCGAGATCATTTTCGGCAATCCCCAATCCATGACGACGCATCCGCTCCAAGCGCTCCAACCAGTCGGCTAACTGACCGGTCGGATTTTGTCGTGACCAATCCTGAGCCGCGCGCAACCAGCTGGTGAGAGCGTTCAGATTAACCAGCGGTAGATCGCCTGCCAGGGCAGCGGAAAATATCCCCGACTCGCGCAAGACTTCTTCCACTAGGGTGTTCACTGGAACCTGCCCATCACGATGTTGCCACCGGATCAGGTTGTCTCGCAGGCGGCGCAAAGGCGCGGGTTTACGCAAAGTGATCGTGCCTAGTCGCTGATCGTCACTGAGAACCTGCCATGGACTTTCACCAGTCCGCGCCGTTTGCGCCGCTCGCGCCACCTCCAGCACATCCTGAGCGTCCAGATCAAACCAAGGTTGTTGCAATACTGGCAGGATCTTCGGCGCCTCATCACCCCGCCGCAATTGAACCAGCAGTGTTAACAATTTAACAATTTGCCCGATAAACGGATGGTCCAAAATACTGGCCCCGTCGTCGATTTCAAAAGGCAGACCGGCTTTTTCCAACACCGCTTCCAAAAGGCGAACGTGCTTATGATTGCGGTACAAAACCGCTATCTCGTCCAGTGATACGCCAGATTCCTTCAACTTGGTGATTTCCTCAGCAATCCACAAACACTCCGTCAGAGTATTGGCTGCCTGATGCTGTTGTAGCTTGGCGGAGTGATTAAGGTAATGACGCAAAGGCTCATAAAGATCGGACAACCGTTCGTCGTTTAACACTAACTGATTATTTTTGATTAACTGAGCGGCGGCATCGTAAATTGGTTGGCCGCAACGATAACCAGTTCGTAATACTATTACCTGTGCCTTTGGGTATAGCGTCAAAAAACTCAGCGTGTTGGCCAGCGATGCTCCCTGAAACCGATAAATCGATTGGTTCGGATCCCCGACCGCAAAGACGTTGGCCTGCTCACCCCAAAAAGCACTTAATTCTTGAACTACTTGCAGTTGAGCCTGATTGGTATCTTGGAATTCATCAATCAAAAAGTATTGATACCGCTCCTGATATTCCGCCACCAGTTCGTGATTACGACGAAAAGCGTCCCGCACCCATAAAATGATATCGTCGAAATCAAAGAGACCTTTCTCGCGCATCATTCGTTCGTATTCGGCAAAAATCTGTAAAAATTCCAGGTTTTTTTCCGCTATTTTGCGCCGCTGGGTAGCCGCCGTTTTTTTTAGCTCTCCGGAATCGACCAGGACCAACTCGTTCTCCGCCAAAACCCGGAGTGAACCAATATCTTGCCCCTCGCGCTTGTAGTTGGAGATCAGCGATAGAATCGACCTGACATTCGCAAAAGGATCGTAGGGTGATTTAAGCAGCGGAAAATCGCTCGCTCGTAAAATATTTTCTACAATTTCGTAACGGTCGACCTCCGCCGCCCGATCCAAGGACGAGGGTAAAACGGGAAAAGCATCACCATGGGAAGAAATCACATCTTCGCAAAAACTGTGAAAAGTTGAACATTTGACCCCATACCCGGTAGCACCAATCAGGGAGACTAGCCGTTGCTGCATATTTTTGGCGCCGGAATTAGTGAAAGTCAGAGCCAAAATATTGTGAGGCTCGACATCAGTCGCGTCCAATATGCGGGCAATGCGGGTAGAAAGTATCTGGGTCTTTCCCGTTCCGGGGCCGGCTAAGACCAACACTGGCCCTTCGATCGAGTCGACCGCCATTTTTTGCTCCGGATTGAGCCGCTGGTAAGCCTGGCTATACGTTTCCAAAATCCTCTTTTCGCTTATGATATACTTTAACCCAGTTTTTTCGAAAACTGCATGGACCTTCATCATTGGTCAATTGTTGGGCTGCCCCGTGTCCGACCGCCATTTTCTACTTGGCTGACGCCAGTGCTGTTTATAACTTCAATGTGGGTCATTATATTTTGGTGGTTAGCCAATCCAGACCCCAGGTTTTATTTTGCTGGCAGCTTACTAATCCTCACCAGCTGGCTCCAGGCAGTCAGTCAATTGCGGCTCAGGCAGCATTACCGTTCCCGAATTTTTCTACTCCAGTCACTGGTTCGTCGATTGACTAACGAGCGTGAAGATCAAGCCATACAAATTACTCAGCAATGGCAAACTGCGGCTGTCCTCCAGTCGCTGGGTTTTTTCACCGCTGCCGTACTACATAACATTTCCGGACCTCTGTCAACTTTGGCGGCTCTTCTTAGCGAGGTTCGTCCTCAATTGTCAAACCAACAATACTGCGACTTCAACGCCTCAGTGCATTATGTTTTATCCGTTGTGCGACACGCCCGCCAGAATTTACGACAAGAGACCGTGTTGTGGGAAACGGTCCGGGTAGCGGAAATCATGCGAGAAACTAAGGACTTAGTCCGCAATCTCGCTCTGGCGCGCGGACTCAGGATTCAAATTATTTGCGACGAAAACTTAATGGTCCAGGGTGACTCAGTATTGCTGCGACAAATATTGCTCAACTTGGTCCAAAATAGCATCGAGGCAATCGGCGAAGCGGCTTCCGGCCTAATCACCCTGCAAGGAAAAATCGAACAGCGTCAAGCCATTGTCGAAATTATCGACAACGGACCGGGAATGAATGCTGAACAAATTAGACTTTTGGGCCGACGTTTTTATTCCAGCAAGCGCCATGGTTCCGGTTTAGGCATCGCTTTCATCCGCGACATATTACCGCAAAGATTTGGCGGGACCTGCAAATTTTATTCGCAACCGGGGATAGGCACGACGGCCAGAATAACTTTCTCCTTGGCTGAGACACCGAGGACTAAGCTACAATGACAACATGCTCTTTCAACCGCGATTCTGGTCCAAGCCGACGATTGTCGGTTGGCTGCTGGTGGGAGCGTATCTTGCTTCCCGTTTTTCCGGCTTAACCAGTCTGCCAGTTTTCGCCGACGAAGCCATCTACATCCGCTGGGCGCAACTAATCGTGCATGAACCCTCTCGCTACGCCTTTTTTTCACTCAATGACGGCAAACCGCCGCTTTTCATCTGGAGCCTTCTCCCAGCATTGTCGGTAATCAGTGATCCACTTTGGGCCGCGCGAGCGGTTAGCGCCCTAATTGGCCTGGGACAACTATTTCTCTCCGACTGGCTGATTCGCCAATTCCGAGGCGGACCGCTCGCGCGTCTGGCAGCGGCGCTAACTATTATCATCGCCCCATTTTGGTTTTTTCATCACCGCATGGCCCTGGTGGACGGGCTATTAACCTTAGGCTTAACCCTCTCGCTCGTTGGACTGACCAAGCTTCATTTTCGACCAGGAATTGGCGGCTTAATTCTGACTGGAATAGGCTGGGGATTGGCTCTCTGGACGAAAACGCCGGCCCTATTTTTTGCGCCCATTTTTGTTCTTTTTGCTTTTGGCGGGCCAATTATGCTGGACCAAAAACCAATCTCGTCTCTGACAATTCTCGCCTGGCTAAAAAGAGTTGCTTGGTTCGCTGCAGCGGGTTTATTGGGCTTGGTAATTTTCGGCCTGCTCCGCTCACAACCGACTTTCGGCTCATTATTTTCTCGCTCCGGTGACTTTACCTTCACCACGAGCGAACTCCTATCCGGCAGTTGGCAGGTTTCGGTCGATAATATTTCCCGTTTAGTCCGTTGGTTAAGCGCATACTTGCGGCCCGAATTATTGTCCCTCAGCGTCATAGCTCTGGTCGTCTCCCACCATCACAAACGTCACTGGTTCTGGTGGCTTGGAGCGGTTATTTTCGCTGCCCCGCTTGTGCTTTATGGACGTACGCTTCATCCCCGCTACTTTCTGCCAATGGCCCCTTTCTTAACGCTCAGCGCTGGTCTTTTCACCGAAGAAGCCTGGGAGATGGTGCAACGCGCTAAAGATTCAATTTTCCAAACCGTTTTCATGGTATTGGTTGCTTTCTTTACCGTTGGCAGCCTCCGTTTTGCCCTGCTGAACATCTTTTCTCCCAGTCAAATACCGTTTGTTTTGGAAGATCGAGAGCAATACCTCACCACCTGGGCATCCGGCCATGGTCTGCCAGAGGTCAGGCACGCCCTCCTCGAACGAGCGCGACGTGGCGAACGGACAACAGTGGTTACTGAAGGATCATTTGGCACTCTGCCCGATGGTTTATTGATGTATTTTGACCGCGCTCCGGAAATAAAATACCTCCGTATTGAGGGTTTAGACCAATACCCGGTCAAGTTCTTACCAACCTGGGTTAAGGAGGAAGCCAAGCAGCATGAAACCTGGTTGGTGGTGAATCAAGACCGAATGGAGGTACCCACTGACGAAGTTGAACTTCTGGCCCGATACGAACGGCCCTATGGCGCTCCCGAATTAAGAGTATACCGAGTAAAACCAATTTTATGAGATTAATTCGCACTCTCGCCGCCCACTTAATTCTGCTCGCACTGTTGGTAGCTTTTAGCTGGGCTTTTTTTCAGCCTCATTTTTTCCGCGTTCATGATTTCACGCACGTGGCTAGACTAGTCGA
This sequence comes from Candidatus Woesebacteria bacterium, assembly GCA_963749595.1. GTDB lineage: Bacteria > Patescibacteriota > Microgenomatia > UBA1400 > UBA1396 > CAVVNJ01. The sequence continues at coordinate 13,041 of CAVVNJ010000008.1, read as the reverse complement.
GCTGCGCCACACTCTGGATGCTGGTGAGTTTCCAGTACACTGGTCGCAAAATTTTGGCTATGGCTATGGCATGCCACTCTTTCTTTTCTACGGTCCTTTACCGTCCTACTTCGGGGCGGCGCTGACTTATTTTGGTTGGTCGCCACTGTGGGCGGTCAAATCAATGTTTGCCTTATCTGGCGTACTGGCCGCTACCGGAATGTTCGTGTTGTTGCGTCGTTGGGGCCGGACGGCCGCCATTGTGGGCGCCGCGCTGGTATTAGCTGCCCCATACCGTGCGGTGGATCTCTTTGTGCGCGGCGCCCTAAATGAAGCCTTGGCGATTGGCCTTTTGCCCTGGATTCTATATTCTCTCTGGAAAATCTCGGACCAGCCCCGCTCCGGGTTCCTCCAGTCGGCTTTCTGGACCGCACTCCTCGTGTTAACTCACAACTTAACCGCGTTGATGGCTTTACCGGTTCTCTACCTGATTGCCGCTCTCAGAATTCTCTGGCAACGGGAACAGCGCGGGTACCGGCTGGCACAACTAACCGCCGCGGGTCTATTCGGTTTGGCCCTCAGCGCGTTCTATGCTATCCCAGCCTTTTTGGAAAAAAACGGAACGATTGTCGGGGAAATTCTCTCCGGCTACTTCGATTATCATCTGCACTTTTTATACATCCGTCAGTTAATCTGGCCGCGGTGGGGTTACGGTGGTTCGGAATATGGTCCAAACGATGGCATTAGTTTTCACCTTGGCTGGCCGCTTCTGATCTTGTTGATTCTCACCACCATGGTTTGGATTTGGCGCAACCGCAACCTCCGCCGGAAAAAAGTCTCGGAAAAAGATCTGGCCATTGGATTACTGCTCGTGGCAGGAGTTGGATCGTTGTTTTTGACCCTGACTCACTCCCAACCTTTGTGGGAGATTATTCCACTGCTGCCATTTATTCAATTTCCCTGGCGCTGGTTGGGTTTGGCCATCGTATTACTCTCCGCCGCGGCCGGACTAGGAGTGACCCTGGTGAAAAACCATCAACAACGTTACGCACTAACCCTAATCATCTTGATTTCAATTTTGGTCGGACAGATTAAATATCACCAACCTGAAAAATTCTTAAGCCGGGATCAGGACTTTTACTACACCGATGGTCAGTTAATCCGAACGCAAATGAGCGACATTCTGATGGATTATTTGCCTAATAGTTTTGACCGTAAATTGCCCCCCGTCGATCCTGATCAGCGCATTGTCATTGAACCGGCACCTGAAGCCAGTAGTTGGGAATTAAATCGAGCCCAAGAATTGCTCCTGATTGCGGAAACTACCTCTCCTACAACCATTACTTGGAACATTGCCGACTTTGCCGGCTGGCAGTACTACGTTGACGATCGCGAAGTCCACCCTACTTTACTACCAGATGGCCGCCGACAATATTTGGCGACCGAGCCAATTAAATCGATCGGGGCCAGATTCTCTCCAACACCTTTAAGATCGATCACTTTGGCGGTTAGCTTTTTCGGATGGGTTATTTTTGCCGCTCTACTGCTAAATAACGGAAGGAAGCATGACTGATCTGAAAAACGTCATCTCGGCCGATGAAATCGATAATGAACAGGAAATTTCTGAGCTGACCGCCGAATCGCTTCAACAAGTCAAAAAACGCTCAGTCCGGGGAGTGATTAGCTATTCTCTCCGCTCGTTCCTCATGTATGGCATGTCACTGTTGGCCATGGCGATTTTAAGTGCTTTCCTCTCCCAGGAAGAATTCGGAATTTACTTTTTGGTTACTTCCACGATCGGCTTGTTTACTTTTCTCTCCGACGTTGGTCTAGCCGCTGCCCTGGTGCAAAAAAAATCCAGTCCCACGGTTGAGGAAATGCGGACGACCTTCACGGTTCAGCTGCTCTTATCCATTCTGATCGCGATAATCATGGTCGCCCTGACACCCTACTGGCAAACGCGCGGTTTTGGCCCCCGGGAACTGGCTCTGCTTTATGCTTTGGCCGGATCATTCTTTTTAGCCTCGCTGAAAACCATTCCCTCGATTTTATTGGAACGGGAGCTGCAATTTGACCGTTTGGTCATTCCAACCATCGTCGAAAACACTCTTTTCCATGGCACCACAATCCTTTTGGCCTGGTCCGGATTTGGGCTAACCAGTTATACCGTCGCCATTATTTTACGAGGATTTGCCGGCGTCGCGGTAATGTATGGGATCAAACGCTGGCCATTTGGTTTGGCCCTGTCGCGCCCAGCCCTTCGTCATCTTCTACATTTTGGCGCCAAATTCCAGCTGAACGACCTCTTAGCCCGAATTAAGGACGATTTATTCATCGTGGTTTTGGGGGGATTCTTGCCGTTTAGGGAACTGGGATATATTGCCTGGGCACGGCGCTGGGTAACCTTTCCGCAACAATTTAGCGTCAACAACGTCATGGCCGTAACTTTCCCAACCTTTGCACGACTGCAACACGACCCCGAGCGGTTGGCCAAAGCCATTCATAAAACGATTTATTTCATTGCTTTGTTGATTTTTCCCATGCTGGCAGGCATGTCGCTTTTCCTCTGGCCAATTCTTCAGTTGGTGCCGCAATACACCAAATGGACCCCCGCGGTGCTTTCTTTCGTTTTATTTGCCATTAATATTGCCTGGAGCGCCATCTCCACGCCTTTGACTAATACCCTGAACGCGGTCGGCCAGATCAATAAGACACTTAAGCTGATGATTATGTGGACAGTATTAACCTGGACCATCACCCCCGCGGCAGTTTTCTTGGTCGGCTATCAGGGCGTCGCTTTGGCCTCGGCAGTTATTGGTTTTTCCTCAATTGTTACCGTTTATCTGGTCCGGCAGGTCATTCCAATCCGGGTCCTGCCCCAGGTTTGGCGGCAATTACTTGCGGCAACGATGATGATTATGGTCGGAGTGTTGGGCTATCGCTTTTGGTCTGATTCACTCCTATACCTCTTTGGCGGCATGCTGCTCGTCTCGGTGGTATACATTTCCACCTTCCTTTTGGTAGGCTGGAATAGCCTCAAACAAGAGCTGCATTCCTTAGGAGTATTGTCATGAGCCTTTCGCTTTCCGTGGTAATCAATACCAAAAACGCCGCCTCCATGCTTGAGCGTTGTCTCAAGAGCGTCAAATTTCTGGCCGCCGAAATTATCGTCATGGATATGAATAGCACCGATGCCACCCTGGCCATCGCGGAGAAATTTTCGGCAAAAGTTTACCATCATGAAGATGCTGGTTATGCTGATCCGGCCCGTAACGCCGCCTTGGCCAAAGCTACCCAGGACTGGATTCTGGTGGTTGATGCCGACGAAGAAATTCCTAATCCGCTGCGAGAGAAACTTCCCGATCTATTGGCCGACACTACCGTTAACGGCTATTTCTTACCGCGGCAAAATCTCATTTTTGGCCAGGTGGCCAGTGCGGGCTGGTGGCCGGATTATCAGCTACGTCTTTTTCGCCGGGGTACGGTCAACTGGCCGCCAGAAGTCCATGGCGTTGCTCAGGTCACCGGCAAAACTATTTATTTACCCGCTAAACCAGAATTTTCCTTTCTTCATTATAACTACGCCACGATCGACGAATTTATCGATCGAGGCCAACGTTACGCCAACTACATTGCGCAGCAACATCAGGAGCAACCGGTGCCGGATCCACTGACCGTGTTTTTTGACGAATTGCTGACCCGTTATTATGCCGGTGACGGTTTTTCTGCTGGCAGGCACGGCGAGTTTCTCAGCCTGTTACAGGCCGCGGTGCGGGTAATCGAGACCGCTAAAATTTGGGAACTGCAAGTTTTTCCCGCCAAAAAAAGAAATCCGCTCTTATCGCAAATTTTGACTCAAGTTGCCAGCGATGCACACTGGTGGGAAGCAAAAATCCAACGGGAAAAAAGTCACGGTCTGGCTCGCTGGTACTGGCGAATGCGAATGGCAATCAAAAAATGAAAGCACCAATCGCGGTCATCATTATTCACTACCGCTCGTTAGCCAACGTGCGCGAGTGTTTGCAGTCGTTAAAAAAATCGGCAAACGGCCAGGAAATCATTCCGATCATTGTCGATAATGCCGCTGCCGAATCGGCGGAGATCTTACTCAACGAATTTCCGGACTGGATCTATGTCTTACGTTTGCCGGAAAATCAGGGTTTTGCCGGCGGCAACAATGCGGGCGTGAAATTTGCCAACGAGCAACTGACGCCACGAACCATCGTTCTCCTCAACGACGACACCACGGTTGACGTTACCGCAATTCAGACACTCGATCAAACCCTCCACGAGCATGAGCGTTATGGCGCCGTGGTCCCCAAGATTTATTTTTCTCCGGGTTGCGAATTCCACAAAGGCTATCAAAACGAGGAACGCGGCAGAGTTTTATGGTACGCTGGCGGGCAAATTGATTGGACCGAAGTGGTGGGCTTCCATCGTGGCGTCGATGAAGTCGACCGGGGTCAGTATGATCAGCTGGAACCAACGCCATTCGCCACCGGTTGTTGTATCGCTATCCGGCCCAAGCTATGGCAAAAACTCAAAGGATTTGACGAACGATACTTTTTGTACTTGGAGGACATGGATCTCTCGCAACGCATTCAAGCCACGGGATACCAAACGATTTACCAACCCCAAGCCTGGATCTGGCATAAAAATGCCGGCTCCTCCGGTTCCGGATCAGCGCTGCACCAATACTACCAAGCCAGGAATCGCTACTTATTCGGCTTCCGTTTCGCCCCCCTGCGCACCAAAATATTTCTCGCCAAACAGTTGTTCCAGCAGTTCCGCTCTGGTAACCAGGCTGTTCGACGCGGTATACTTGACTTCATTCGCCAGCGTTATGGAAAACGATCCGATTACCACCAAGCTTGAGTCGCCTCACTCGTTAACCGCGATCATTATCGCCCGGAACGAGGAACGGATGATTATTAATTGCCTAGACACCCTAAAGTGGGCCGATCAAATCATTTTGTTGGATACAGGGTCCACTGATCGGACCAAAGGTTTGGCCAGGCGCGCCGGCGTCGAGGTCATTCAGGCTGAAGGAAAAAATTTCGCGCAGTGGCGCAACGAAGCGGCCAAGCACGCCGCCGGCGCGTGGTTGTTTTACCTGGACGCCGACGAACGAGTCACCCCTGCCCTGACAAAAGCCATCCAAAGTCGAATCCGCCGTCCGGATTTTGACGCCTACACCGTCAAACGCAACAACATTCATTACGGCAAGTGGATGCAGCATGGCGGTTGGCAAACCGATATCTTGCTCCGACTCATGCGCCGCGACCGTTTGAAAAATTGGGTGGGAGAAGTACATGAACACGCAGAAATTACTGGTCGTATCGGTGAAATTGAAGAACCTCTAGTGCACCTTACCCACCGGAATCTATTCGATGGATTGCGGAAATCAATTGACTGGACCGATACCGAAGCTCAGCTCCTCCTAGCTGCCAATCACCCCAAAGTCTCGCCGCTCCGGTTATTTAAAATCGTGGTTTTTGATTTTCTTAACCGCTTGATACTAAGATTGGCTTGGAAAGATGGTCCGGAGGGAGTGATTGAGGCGATGATCCAAACTATGAACCGCTTCCTAGTTTACGTCCGCCTCTGGGAATTGCAACAAAAACCCCCCTTGGAAAAGCGCTACGACCGCATTGAGGAAGAAATACAAAAACAGTGGCGGCAGCCATGAAAATCGGCTTCTATTCGCCCTACTTGCCAAAACATGCCGGCGGCGGCGAAAAACATTTCCTTACCACGGCCTGGTATTTGTCGCAGCGGCATGAAGTATCGGTTTTAATTCCTGACAACACGGCCAATTTAACTGATCGGATCAGGGACTATGAACGTTTATTTAACCTCGATCTGTCGCGAATCCAGTGGCGGCGGTCGCCGCTCGCTTCGGGTCGCGGTAATCCGATCACTCGCTGGCAAGAAACCAAACGGTACGACGCCTTTTGGTACGCCACCGACGGCAGTCTGTTTTGGTGCGGCGCACCAAAAAGCATACTGCATATCCAGATCCCTTTTACTAACCATCACGCCGGTTGGTTTGCGCGTCAGAAATTGGCCTCCTGGAAAGTTCGGAACGCCAATTCCGAATTTACGCGTCAAGTCGTTGAGCAAGCCTGGCAGATTAAAATCCCATTCGTTCATTATCCCTTCGTTGACACTAATCGATTACCAATGCCCGATCTGGATAAAAAGAAAAATCAAATCATCGCCGTGGGCCGATTTTTCGATCCGCAACATACCGACGTCCATGCTAAACGTCAGGATGTGTTGCTGGAAGCTTTTTTGACGGGTTATGAAAAATACGGCTGGGACAAGCGAAAAGTGAACCTGCTTCTGGTTGGCGGGATCGAGCCAGAAGGTATCCATGCGGATTTTGTTCGCAAACTCAAGCAACGGGCCAAAGGATATCCGGTCACGTTCCGTCATGACATTTCCTACGACCAACTTCACCGCCTCTATGATGAAAGCGCGGTATTCTGGCATGCGGCCGGTTTTGGGGTTGATGAAGAGCGCGAACCGCAACGCGTCGAACATTTCGGCATGAGCACCATTGAAGCCATGGCCCATGGTTGCGTGCCGGTGGTGGTAAATAAGGGCGGTCTGAAGGAAAGCGTGACAGCCGGAATTACTGGCTACCGTTTTGAGACGATTGACGATTTGCAAAAAATAACCGATACCATCTGGCACGGGGGCGCGAAACTTCGCCATAAAATTGGGCGCGCGGCTCGGGCCAAAGCGGAAGAGTTTTCCTTGGAAAAATTTTGTCAAATTATCGACCAAATGCTGGAGGCCTGATGCCGCGCGCCCAAGTTCCCATCTCCGTCGTCATTCCTACCTACAACGCTCAAGCTCTCTTGGCCAAACACCTGCCGGACGTGGCGAAAGTTCTCGAACCAGGCGATGAAATTGTCATCGTTGACGATGCTTCGACCGATGATACGGCTAACCTAGTCCGCACCATGATTCCGGCTTATGCCGAAAAACAAATCGTCATGCGGCTCGTGGAACATAAAAACAATCAACGCTTTGCGGCTGCGGTAAATTCCGGGGTCGCGGCTGCCGGACATTCCTATATCTTCCTGCTAAATAATGATGTCTCGCCGCTCACTGAAGATGTTCGCTCGCTCCTGCTCGGCTGGTTTGACGATCCGGAGATGTTTGCCGTGGGGTGTGCGGAGGTGACCGAAGACAAGCCAGGCGCCCAGGTCGCGGGTCGCGGCACCGGCAATTTTGAACGCGGTCTGTTGACCCATTGGTATGATCCGGACCAGTCGTCGACTAAAACGCTGTGGACGGCGGGCGGCAGTATGTTTTTTGACCGGGCAAAATTTAGGGAAATCGGCGGAATGGACACGTTGTTTTATCCGGCCTATGAAGAAGATCGCGATCTCTCCTACCGCGCCCTCAAACACGGCTGGAAAATCGCCTTCGAACCGAAAGCGGTCGTATTGCACCAACATGAGACAACCAATCTCAGCGTTTTTGGTCGGCGGAAGGTGGAAATTGTTAGTTGGAAAAATCAATTCCTGATCGTTTGGAAAAATATCACCGACTGGTCATTACTGGCTCAACATTTAGTCTGGCTACCATACCACTTGACCCTAACCGCTTGGCGAACCAAGGGTGCTTCATTACTGGGCTTCCTGAGAGCCGTGCAACAAATGGACGAAGTTATGTCGGCAAGAAAAAACACTCGCAGACTTTGGAAAAAAACTGATCGGAAAATATTAAGCGAGTATGGTTCAAACCGCCCCTAGTCAACCGGTTCAGATCAGGTCGGCCCAAAACAATGATTGGGAGCAAATTCGCCGGCTCCAGTCCGGCCATCAGATCGATCTTAATCGACTAGCAGATGAACAATATCGCCAAAAAGTCCAGGCGAGCGGATTTTTAATTGGTGATTATTCGCAAACTGAATTCAAACAAGATCAACAAGAGATTTTTCTGGTAGCTGAGGTGGAGAATCAGATTGTCGGCTATCTTCGGATCGAACATCAGGCAAATTTCCGCGATAACCAGTATAAAAAGTGGTCCAATGCGGTCGAACGCGAGCAATATTATGTCCAACCACACGCCGAAATCGGGGCGATGGTAGTGGACGATCGAAATCGGGGTCAAGGCATCGGCTCTCTACTTCTGCGAGAATCAATCAGCCAACTGGATCAAAGATATTCAACACTTTATTCAATCATCACCACCGGACCGGTAGAGAATCAGGCCAGCCTGAATTTTCATGAAAAAATGGGATTTGTCCAGGTTGCTTTATCGTTGCCTCATCGATTATTCGGTATTGATAATTACCAGAGCGTATTGATGAAGTGCTACTTATCACCCCAAAATTAAGTCAGTGGCTATTCGCATATTTTCTGCCCGATAAATCGGTTGTTCCCGACCGAGATAATCGCCAACGGCCACCGTGTGGCAACCGACCGATTTTCCCAACTTAATATCGACGGGGGAATCACCAACCAGATACGAATTTTCCAAATCAATATCGTAATTTAACAAACACTGGTCAATCATCCCCCGATCCGGTTTGCGACAACCACAATTGATCGATCGAGGGTGCGGACAATAATAGGTTTGCTCGATCTTGACGCCGGCAGCGGCTAACTCCCGAAGGAACTCTCGGTGAGTCAAACGAAATCGTTCCTCGGAAATTATTCCCTCCTGAATCAAATATTGATTGGTGATAATGAACAGAGAGAACTTCTCCTGAAGCCGTAATAAGGCAGGAATAGTATCAGTAAAAATTTCAAGACGGTTGATTGTCCTCCAGGAATCGTCCGGATAATCCTTAACCAATGTTCCATCTCGATCCAGAAAGAGGGCTTTCATAGAACAATAATAACACCGAAAGTTTGACAAATTCGGTAAACTGACTATATAATTGCGCCACTATTTTGTGGGGCTGAAATGCAGAAAGGCTCTACTGCGGGATGTGATTAGACTAGAGTAATCTAGTATCGAAAGCATTACGATGGGGAACTGCCGTCCCCCCAACTCCACAAAATAGAAAACTTTTCCAGATAGATTTCCTCAACGTGATACGCCGTAGCAACCATCAGGCAATATTCGCCATTGATCTCCGATTCTTCAAGTGAAGCCATATACAGAGTGTCCTCGATTTGTTTAACAAAAATGAAACTGCCTCTCTTGGCGGAACTATTCCTTAGAACCCGGTCGGCAAACTTAACTATTTGCGGAAGATGGTATATGAGAAAATCATATTCGGAGCCCGGGCGTTTGTCATACAAATGTTTTAACATTCGGGACGTTGCATACACCTTGGCTCTGGGAATTGAACAACCGCTTGAGACAGCGTTAGTAAGGCTACAGATGTGAATCGTGTATTCTTTGACTAGGGCGCCCTGTTTTGAGCCCCGGATGTGTTTTTTGTGAAGTTTCACCAAGCTTCTTGGAGCTTCCTCTGCCATTCCGCTATTCTACTACGGTTTTTCTTCGTGTAATCGTCTCCGTTAATGACAAAAACCCACCCTTATGCCAAGATAAACAGATGTTCACCAAACCCCGCAACCTCTGGTTGGTCGCTTTGGGTTTTTTGTTGTTTTTTGCCGCTTTCACCCGTTTGTATCAACTCGGCAAAATGCCGGTCGGATTGTCTTGGGACGAAGCGTACCTCGGGTATATCGGCAAAATGGTCATCACCTCCGGCCGCGACGAATACGGGCGTCTGCTGCCACGCGTTTTTGAGTCCTTCGGTGATTACAAAGCCCCGTTGGCAATTTATTTAACCGGAATCTTTACGACTATTTTCGGACTTCACCCCTGGGTAGTCCGGCTGCCCTATGCTCTGGCCGGAATCGGATCGGTCTGGCTGATGACCCGACTGGGCAGTATAGTTTTTAAAAACCGCTGGCTGGGATTGTTATCTGGCTGGTGGCTGACGATTATGCCCTGGCACTTACTTTTTTCGCGGGTCGCTTTCGAGTCTGGATTAGCCTTGTTTTTCTACCTTTTATTGTTGGTATCCTGGCTCGAATTACGATCGCAGACTAAACGCGATTGGCGCTATTTGGTTACCGCCGTCATTGGAATCACTGGATCCTTATATGTCTACCACTCGGCCAAAGTAGTCATTCCCCTGGCTTTACTGGCAATCGTCGGCCACGAATGGCGGTACCACCAGAATTGGCTAAAGGGCTATCGATCGACACTCGGGCTAACCGGTTTGGTGACCATAATTCTGCTTCTGCCCTTACTTTCGACTTTAATTCTGGGTAAGGGCGGTGAACGAGCCGCTCAGACCCTAATTTTTAACCAGGGTTTGGGACTGGGCGGAACTCTTCAAGCTTTGGCGGGAGGATTGCTCGCCCATCTTTCGTTGCAATTTTTAATCTTCGGCCAAACCGATGTTCTGCGCCATGGCACGGGAATGTGGGGGCAATTGGGAGTGATGCAATTGCTCTTTTTGCTGGTCGGAATTGCCTACGCCATCGGCCGGATGATCGATCAGCAGTCTTGGCTGGAGTGGCTAAGCCGAAAATTCCGCCGGGATAGTGCTGACATTTCGGTCCAACCTTGGATCTGGCTACTGCTCTTGTTGATTGGTATTTTACCGGCGGCGATCGGTTTTGAACTACCACATGCTAACCGAGCCTTGCTAGTGGTAGTGCCAATCGTCATGCTTCTAACTTTGGCCATCGCCGAACTGCGGCACAGTTTATCGGAAATTCATTTCTCCTTGATTGCTGGCCTGGGAATCCTGTTGGCAACCCTCGAGTTTTGCGCATTTTGGCGATTTTATTTCGGTCCTTACCGGATCCATTCCAGTACCGATTGGTTGCAGGGTTACACCGAAGCCGTTCAGATTGCCAATAAATATCGCAGCGAAGGCCGTTCGATCAAATTTACCAATCATTACGGTCAGCCGGAGATTTATTTCGGCTTCTGGCTAAAAATTCCGACCGCGGAATATCGCGCGGTTCGGATTGAAGGCGTCGACTTTGGTCCAATTAGCCCGGATGATTTTTCCCGCTATGATGTTGTGGTTACCGAACCGCGCGAAGCACCACTCTTCATTCCGGCTTACAAAATTCAGCGTCTTGATGGCAACACGGCTTTTCTCATCTATGAAAAACTTTAGAATCGCGGCAATTGTCGGCATTTTTCTTCTGGCCTTATTTCTACGCTGGCCGCAATTCGGCTCGGTACCAACTGGTCTTAATCGCGATGAGGCCGCTTTGGGCTTCAACGCTTACTCAATTGGAGAAACCGGCCGTGACGAGTACGGCGCTCGTTTTCCCATCTCAATCACTTCCTTCGGGGATCAAAAACTTCCTGGCTACGTCTATACTTTGATTCCTTTCGTCAAGATTTTAGGGACCAACCCGACAGCCATTCGCTTGCCGTCATTCCTGGCTGGGCTGGTAGTGATTATTTTGGTTGGAAGATTAACTTGGCTGTTATACGAACCCAAAAATAAATTCCATCAACTCTCGACCCTGCCTTTTCTAGCAATGTTTTTGGTCGCGATTAGTCCCTGGGGCAATCATTTTTCGCGCGTGGCCTATGAGGCTCATCTCGCCATGGCATTTTTTCTGTTTGCTCTGGTAGCCTGGTTGGAAGCGGTTCGATCAAAGAAAAACCAACGTTGGTGGCTGATCGGGGCAGCGATTGGTTTTTCCATCACGCTCCTAACCTACCACGCCTACCACATCGTCGTTCCTTTAACTTTGATCGGGTTAGCGATCATTTATCGCCGGGAAATATTACCGCTTGATCGGCTGGGAACCAGTATCGGTTCAATTATCGGACTCGGCACGATTCTACTGATGTTCTTCGGCGGTGTCTGGTCGGCCAACCAGACTAAGTTGGGCGGAATTGATCCCTTTGCCCGGGAAGTTATCGAACGAAGGTTCGTTGCCTACCGCGCCACGCTGCCTGGTAATTCAATTTTTGAACGCTTCTTAGCCAACGCCGTCACCGAAAAAGCGTCGATCCTGGCCAAAAATCTGACCGAAAGTCTATCCAGCGATTTTCTGTTCACCACAACTGCCGACAATCACGCCCATAACCAATCAGGCATTGGCAACCTACATTTATTTCTGGCCCCGCTCATCTTAATCGGTTTGGCCACGCTCTGGACCAGGCGGCGGGAAAAATCCAGCCAGCTAATGGGGCTCTGGCTGCTCGCCGGAATCGATCGCCCCATCCTTAACCATCGCCCCGCAACACACCGTCCGAATCTCGTCGATCTTTCCACTACTAGAAATGATCGGAGCGTTGGGCCGTTTCATCGATTGCCACAATAGAATCGATCCGCTGGCGGCAAGTTAGTGATCTTGGGTTTAATCACGACGATCAGTTTCTCCATTGTGCGCTACCGGATAAATTATTTAATCCTGGCCCCGCAACGGGACCAGGACTTCAGCGAGGAAAAGTGGTCCCTGTTAGCCAAAGCTTTAGTCAAATATCGTTCCCAAGCCGATCAATTGATCACACAATCGCCCAGCTCTTCGCCTTACATCTTTTATCTGCTGGCCAACCCCGGCGATCCCGCGCGTGCGGACATCGAACGTTACCCGGCCGATAAGCGAGGGTTTCATCCATGTCCGCCGGATCGACAATATTTATTTCGAATCTATTGTCTGGGATGAATTACTGCGACAGGCCCAGAAAATAATCATTGTTTTCTTGCGGCCGGCCGAAGTCTCCCAGGACAAACGAAACGGTCCGGACCTGCAAGCGCTGGAAGTGATTAATGACCGCTTCGGTCAACCGGCTTGGGAAATCTTCGCGGTGGGGTCCAAATGAAACGCTGGCTGCCCTTAATCTTATTCCTGCTCGCTTTGGGTTTACGCATTGCTGGCAATACCATTGCGCCGCCCAGCCCCTACTGGGAGGAAACGGCTCTAGGTTATGACGCCTACTCAATTCTCCAAACCGCCCGCGACCATCATGGCAATCTATTACCGCTAGTTGCCTTTCCCTCCTTTGGCGATTACAAACCGTCGCTCTATTTTTATACCCTCGTCCCCTCGATCGCGGTTTTCGGCCTTAACGCCTTCGCCGTCCGCTTGCCGGCAC